>JAWVCT010000070.1:0-72234 GCA_033858155.1 Blastocatellia bacterium | reverse complement strand
CGCCGCCGCGTCAACTCAACCGTTCGGCGCTACATTTCCTCTCGTGTTAAAGGAGCACTGTCGTGAAGAAACTCATTGTCGTACTTTGCGTGCTGTGCATTGCAGGAACGTTATGGGCGCAGCGTCGCAAGACCGCAGCAACCCAACAATCGACCGTTCGACGCGCGTTTGATATGCGCGAGAATGAGGGCCGCGCTCCGCGTCCCGCGTGGCTAGGGCCACTGCCCGGCGAGCGGAATTCGACGAATCTGCGCGAACAACGATGGCGAGCTTGGCTCACACGAATTCCTCATTTGGTCGAAACCAAGAACATAGTCAGCATAAAATTAGCGAAGGCGGAAAAAACAAAACAGTGGATCGTTACTCTCATTGATGTCGATGGTAAACAAACGACCTTGTGGTGCGCAGACGATTCTGGCGATGGCAATATTCCTGTGCATGAAATTACTCCGCACTAATCGAAACGCGCCGAACAAATCGTTGGACGCGAGCGGCGGGGGCGTGTTTCGTAACTTGATTCGTCCGGCGATGCTTGAATGAAATCGCGCCGCCGCGTCAACTCCACAGTTGTGCGTCGCTTCACGTGCACATCAAATTTCGGCAAATCGCTACTGACTCCGAGTTACACGCGAAAGCCAAGGTCAGGGTATGACTGAACGGAGAACAGTCCATATGCTTTATTCGATCGTTAAGCCTGTCGCCATAATATTATTCAGCATTCTCTATTTCGCAGCGAGTCCGGCGGTTAACAGCATTTTCGCTGCGACGATCGCAACGTACCCAGTCGGTGCGGAGCCAAAAGCACTCGCAATCGCTGATTTTACCAACGATGGTAAGAAAGACCTGGCCGTCGTAAATCGTGGCTCGCACACCGTATCAATTTTGCTCGGCGACGGCGCCGGGAATTTTGGCGCGGCCACGAATTTCTCGACCGGAGATACATTTTCAGAACCTTTTGCGCTGGCGGTGGGTGACTTTAACAATGATGGGAAGAACGATGTCGTTGTATCAAAGGGAAATGTTCATGTTATTTCGCTCTTATTGGGTAACGGGAACGGGCTCCTGGGAACACCGATAGACTTTTCCGTCGGAGAAAGTCCGGGCACGTTCGCAGTCGGTGATTTCAATGGAGATGGCAACAGTGATATTGCAATCGCAGATTCTGGCTTTAACAATGGTGGAGTTTACGTGATGCTAGGCACGGGAACGGGTAGTTTCGGATCTCCGACAAAGTTTACTGCCGGTTTAAGGCCGCGCTACGTCGCGGTAGGAGACTTTAATCGGGACAACAAAATCGACCTCGCAGTGGCCAATGTAGGTTTCGGCTTCAACAAGATTTCAATTCTCATCGGAAATGGTGTTGGGGGCTTCAGTGCTCCCACAGACATTGCAGTCGGATCCAGTCCGATCGGACTGGTGGTTCGGGATTTTAATAGAGACGGCTTTCTCGACATCGCCGTGGCTAACACCGACTCTAATAACGTTTCCATTTTGAAAGGTGATGGCCAGGGCGGCTTCGGCGCGGCAGCAAACTTCCCCGCGAATTCGTTTCCGCTTTCGATCACGAGTGGAGATTTCGATGGGGATGGAAAACTCGATCTGGCTGTGGGCGCTAACAGCACCGGCGATCGCATCTCGATCTTGCGCGGAGACGATACCGGCCAGTTTATGGCTCCAGCTTCATTCAGCGCCGGATCGGGACCATATGATCTCACGGCCGGCGACTTGAATGGCGATGGCGAGAGCGATCTCGCCGTGGCGAATGCCAGTTCAAATAATGCCTCAGTCCTGAGTGGTCCTTTACCCACCGTTTCAATTGTCACAGTTTCAGTAATCGAGGGTAATACCGGAACGACCCCGGCAAGTTTTCCGCTGACGCTCTCTGGCCCGATTAATCAACCGGTGACTCTGTCTTATTCGATCTTGAGTGGTACCGCATCTGCGGGTTCGGATTTCAATAGTTCGACCTCGCCGGTAACCATTCCCGCTGGCGGTCTGACCGGTAACATCGCGGTTTCGGTCATCGGCGACCAGATGTTTGAGTTGGACGAAACCTTCACCGTCAATCTCAATACGTCGCTAAATGCATTCATACGCAACGGTCAGGCTCAGGGCACGATTGTCAACGACGATCCGATTCCTGCTATTAGCGTCAACGACGCCTCAGTCACGGAAGGAAACACCGGAACGCGGAGTATGATATTCAATGTCACTTTATCAAATCCATCTTTCCAATCGATCTCCGTGACGCTGGCAACTTCAGACGGCACCGCCGCTGCTGGCAGCGACTATGTTGCCAAGTCGAGTAGTTTGAGCTTTAGTCCTTCTCAGGTCGGAACTACGTTCAATGTGATCATTAACGGCGATACGAAGAGTGAGCCAAACGAGTTTTTCTTTGTGAATTTGACCAGCCCCACTAATGCGACGATAGCGCGAGCGCAGGGAATTGGAACTATCGTCGATGACGATGCCGCAGCTCTAGTTGTCGATGATAGCTCGCAACGAGCGATCACAGTCGACTCGGTGACTTTTCTCCGTGATCCTTTTGGCGTGGTCAATTCACTCAACTTCAGTTCCGATCAACGCAGTCGGATCATTCTCTTCGCGGTAGACTTGAATTTGGCTCAGGGTGATGTGATAACGGTTCAGGCTGAGGACGCGCAACACGTAGTCCATCAACTCCCACTTGAGTTCGTCGGTCAAGTTCCCAACTTCGGCGGATTGTCGCAGTTGGTGGTTAAGCTTCCCGATGACCTTGGGACTGGCGACTTTATGGTAAGTTTCATCTTGCGTGGCGTGACTAGTAATAAAGGCCTCATAACAATCAAGCCGTCGTAAAATTAACTTTGCCGTTGCTCGGCCAGCAGTGCCAGATGGTTGAAAGCGAATCGAAGATTTGAAAAACGTCCCCACCGACGCCCAACAAATCGTTGGACGCGAGCGGCGGGAGCGTGTTTCGCATCATGCCTGGTCCGGCGATGCTTGAATGAAATCGCGCCGCCGCGTCAACTCAACCGCGTCTGTATTGACGGAGGTAATTCTATGTCGAGTGGAAATTCGGAGTCTCAGAAACCAGAGAATCTTTTCACTGTCTACAGAGAACTCTGTACCAGCTATCGGGCAATCGATGACTTTCGGACGAAGCTGTTGGGATTTCTTCCCTTAGCGACCGGAACCGGAATCTTCTTTCTGGTGGATAAGGCGAAGATAGATTCTGTTCAGCCGTACTTTCGGTCTATGGGGGCGTTTGGGTTTGTGATAACGCTCGGACTGTTCTTTTATGAGTGGTACGGAATTAAGAAATGTACCCATCTCATCTGGGCCGGAAGAAAGCTTGAAACAGAAATGAAGGTCAAGGCCGGGCAATTTACGAACCGTCCTGGCGGAGTCGCTGGTTTTATTAATGAGCCGCTCGCTGCCGGCGTAATCTACCCGGCAGTTTTAGCTGCCTGGACCTTTATAGCTTTGGCGCTCTCGCCGTCTCGAGTTCCAGCCGGATGTGGCGCGACGTTCGTCTTTATCGTCGGGTTTGGGGTTCTATTCTTCTATAACCGCGAGTTGAAGTTGGAGGGAGAAAGAAGGTTTCCTCCAGGCGCCGCCGCCCAAGACGGCGTTGCAACGGAGCGCGAGTAGCCTCTGTTTTAAATCGGGAGGCTTGCGACTTTGCGATTCCTTTACGCGGCCTGACTACCGCATGATGAATTACTTCCTTATCGGCATCGCGTTCTAAGTGAATATCAATGCGGGAACAATATTCCCCGGATGTTCTGGGCTTGGTAAAAACACTTATGGCTGACCAACAAATCCGTTTCGACGACGGGGCCGCTTACGAACGATACATGGGGAAGTGGAGTCAGCTTGTAGGTGAAACCTTCCTCGACTGGCTTGCTCCAAAATCAGGTTTGCGATGGCTCGACGTTGGCTGCGGCAACGGAGCCTTTACCGAAATGATCGTCGAGCGGTGTGCACCAGTCTCGGCAGAGGGTATTGATCCATCTGAGGCGCAGCTCGCCTTTGCTCGCACACGATCCGCGTCGCGTGTCGCACAGTTTCGTCAGGGCGATGCAATGGCACTACCTTGCCCTGACGACGCGTTCGACGTGGCTGTCATGCCGCTAGTGATTTTCTTTGTTCCCGATCCGTCTAAGGGCGTGGCCGAAATGGCGCGAGTCGTCTGCCCGGGCGGCGCCGTCACAGCCTACGCGTGAGACATGGAGGGCGGTGGTTTTCCTTACGAGTCATTGCACGACGAAATGCGTGGGATGGGCGCGTCGGTTCCGGTACCGCCGAGTCCTGATGCGTCTCGAATAGAAGCAATGCGGGACTTATGGACTGGCGCTGGTCTGGAGACAGTAGAAACGCGGGAGATCACCATGCAACGGACTTTCGCCGATTTCGAAGACTACTGGACGACCATCCTCGGCGGGCCGAGCGTCGGTCCAAAGCTGGCAGCGATGCCGCCCGAGGACATCGCGCTTCTCAAAGCGCGGATGCGCGCGCGCCTGCCGGCGGATGCCACTGGCCGTATCACCTATAGTGCCCGAGCTAACGCAGTAAAGGGTCGCGTATCAAATTAGTTTGAAGGATGGATCTCTCCGTGTGATTTTGGAAGCATCGATTTACTTACGAGGATTTAGACGGGAATTACGCTTGCCCGTTCCTTTTTTTCGGTGTACAGTGCGCAGCCGCGCCGGCCGAGGCCCAGCCGGGTTTTTAGGCCCACGCGCGTCGTGATTCCACCTGGGAAGACTATGTAAATCAGTGAGGATAACATCTTGAAAAATAATATTAGGTTCGCTTTGGCTTTGATGCTTTTTGCGTTGGTGGCAGTTCTCATCGTCGTCTCGGCCGGCACTGCGGCCGCTGCTCAGGATCAGCCGGCCGTCTATAAAAACTGGGTGGTGGTGAAGGCCAATACGATCAACTCGTATAAGGGGAACTTCGACGTCTGGAGCTGGCTGCCCCTCGTCACGTTCCGCGCCAACGGCCGACTCCCGAGTGGCGCTCACCTCTATGTCGAGTTCACCCAACCCGGAGGCGCGCCGTGGGTCAAGCTCGATTGCGACACAAATCAAAATGGTACCGGTTACGAGTGCGGGGGGCCGAACGATGCCAAAGAGAACGCGATCACCGCTGTCGGGCAAGTAACTTTCTCCATCAAGATGCGGAACGAACTCGCTGGGACCGACGCGACACTCTTCACTGGGAAGGCGAAAGCCGAGAAGGTTTTGTCTGACAACTACGGTCCGAAGTCGGCCAACAACTTCGTCTACTTCGTGAACCAGGACTGGAACATGCCCATTGGCTATCTCGTCGTTAATACGGATAACAACTACGTCAATGTCGCGTTCTGGGTCCGCGGTGAAAGCGGGAGGACGGATCCCCACCTGTTCTATCAGGGTAAGGAAGTGGGCGTAATCTTTCATGAGGACATCCAGGTCGGCGCGCCCGGTTGTTCGGCAGAGATTGAAATTGACCCCACCATATCCACGGCCGAATCCGTACCGCAGAGGGGGAAATGGCGGCGTATGCTATGTGAGTTTAGAACTGTTCTGGGGCAGAACAAGGGCGAAGCGTTTGGGTTTGGCAAACCACATTACCTCAACGAGAATGCCGGCGAGTACGAGTTCAAGCTGCTGAGGAATAACAAACTGGCGAGGTCAATCAAATTCACGGTCGGCGCAGACGGTAGTTTCGAGAACGGCATTAACGCGGCCAACAAGGTGGGCGGCCGGCGCACGATCGTGCCCATCACGATCATCGGCGACCAGGACGGGCCGTGGGATAAGAACGCCTGGAAGACTGACGCCTTTTACGGCAATCCGCTCAACGGCTTCACGCCCCCGCAGTGAGCCGGGCCACTGGTAGAGAAAACCCGACTGGTCGGGGGTAGCGACCGGGACGAACACTCACGACGAAGGACACAAGATGAATCAGGGTCAGGCCCGCGATTTTTGCGATTCTTTGTAGATCCGCGTCAATCATCCGGAGCCCGCATTTGCGGGCGGCCTATTAGTAGCCCGCTGCGCAAGCTGTGGGTTCAGTCGTTAATTGGAACCAAGCTCGCGAAGGCCAGCGACATATGAGCGACGTGGTGGCCGCGACTCTAAATTGTATGTCGCCCCCTTTGGGGCTGTGCTTCAAATGGGGGGACCTCACCCACAGCTTGCGCTACAGAACCAGGAGCGGTAGCGACCGGAGAGGCATCGACCTCTCGAAGTGGGAAGCGAAAGCAGCGGCCAATTCGTTAGAGGGCTCGCGCCGTAGGTCATGCCTGACTCAGCAGAAACTCTGGAAAATGTGTTTTGGCTTGGAGGTTCTCCATGCGCGGGCAAGAGTTCAATTAGCGAACTCATCGCGGATCGCTTTGGTCTCGAGGTTTACCACGTCGACGAAGCTTTTGAAGTTCATGCGCAAAGCTTCGATCCTTTTCGTCACCCAACTTTAACGAAATGGTTGGCGGCTTCGTGGAATCAACGTTGGATGCAACCAGTTGACGCCCTGGTGCAGGACGTGATCGCCTGTTATCAAGAACACTTCACGCTGATTCTTGAAGATCTATGCTGTCTCGCGAAGCGTCCCTTATTAGTTGAAGGCTCGGCTTTGTTACCGAAAGAAGTGGCGGGAGTCTTATCGCGTCAGAGTCGCGCGATATGGGTGATTCCTAGCGCTGATTTCCAGAGAATGCATTACCCCAGACGTGTTTGGGCCCTGAATATCGTAGCGCTGTGTAATCACCCAGCAGAGGCGTTCCATAACTGGATGGAACGTGATATTCGATTCGCGCAATGGATCGAGGAGGAAGCGCGCGCTCTTCAGCTCCCGTTATTAAAGGTTGATGGCAATCGAACGGTAGAAGAGAATGCCCAAGCGGTCGCTATCCAGTTTGAGCTTGTGCCAGGAGAATCCTGATACGGAACCGGGGGCGGTGGCGCCCTCTCGGTCAAAGATTCAATATCCTGAGAAGGACAATCCCAAAGATCCGCTCGTGGCATCATTCAGGCTCGAGTCAATTTGCTGACCCACAAAATTGAATGGCTGGATCCCGTCGCTGCCGCTCCGGGTTCTGTACCAGCCGCCGGTCGAACTTAGCAGCATCGATATCGTAGTAGTCTTTAGGAGGTGACGGAGGATGTATTGTTCAGCTTGCGGTGTCGCGGTGGCGCAGGGTTTGAGCTTCTGTAATTATTGTGGCGCAAAGTTGAATGAGGTCAAAGGCGACCCGCCTATCAGATCATCAGAAGTTAAAGCTGAGTCCCTCGTAGCGGCGATGGTAGCAGTCTTCGTCCTCGGGATGGTCGTTATCACTATGCTGATGGGTGTGATGAAAACCATGCTCAACTTAAACGTCGGGCTAATCCTCGGATTCGTCCTACTGGGCTTTCTAATAATGCTTTCAATCGAAGGCGTCCTGGTGCGGCTGTTGTTTCGTCGCAAGCGTGGCCCTGAAGAATCAGGCGATGCTGTGCAATTGAAGGGGCACGCAACGAAGGAGCTTGACGTGGCCCAGGCGCGAGGGCTGCCCGAACACATGCCCAGCGTGACCGAGCACACAACGCGCGCGTTCGATCCGATCTACAAGGACCGCTCGGTACAGAACCGGGAGCGGTAGCGACCGGGTCGAGGACGCAACAGGCGATGTTACGCGTCAATCTTAAACGATCAATGCTGGTGGACACGCGGACAGTTTATTGGACCCACGGAATTGCATGGCTGGACCCCGTCGCTACCGCTCCGGGTTCTGTAGCGACCTGTTCATGATATTGAGTTGCTCGCCGGCTGCCACTTAATAATTGACTTAACACCCTCATTTAGCTTACAAGCATCTTCTTCTCTTCTATCAAGCTGTCATTAAGAACAAGGGCATCAAGCCATCAGCCTCGAGGAACCCAAAAATGACCTTCAAAAAATTGGCGCGCTTGCTGGTCGCGAGCGTTTTGTTTGTGGGCACGGCATCCTTCACCATTCAGGCGCAGAACACGCCGCGCCGCGATCCGAATCAGCCCGTCGACGACGAATACACAAAGAAGATTCGCGAGTACACCACCGAACCTTTCTTCAATTCGCCGCTGACTGACTATCTGCCGGCTTCGCCCAACGTGCCGACGCCGAAAGCCGTGCTCGGCGATGTCGCGGGCGCGCCGGGCAAACTGCCTTACGCTGAGGACGTCTATCGCTACATGCGTCTGCTGGAGAAGGCCAGCCCGCGCGTGAAAGTATTTTCCATCGGCACGACCGAAGAGGGCCGCGAAATGATCGCCGTGGCCATTGCTTCCGAAAGCTTGCTGGCCAAACTGGATGAAAATCGCGCCCGCCTCACCAAGCTGGCCGACCCGCGCACGATCAACTTCGACGATGCCGAAGCAGACCGCCTGGTCGCTCAATCGTTTCCGATCTACTACATCACGGGCACGATTCATTCGACTGAGACTGGAGCGCCGACTGCCTTGATGGAACTTGCTTACCGTCTGGCCGTCGATGAAAGCCCTTACATCAAGTCGATCCGCGACGGCATGGTCACCCTGATCACTCCCGTCGTCGAAGTCGACGGACGCAATCGCATGGTTGACGTCTACAACTGGCACCTCGCGCATCCGAAAGAAAATTGGCCTTCGTTGTTGTATTGGGGGCACTATGTCGCACACGACAACAATCGCGACGCGATGGGATTGTCACTCAAGCTCACGCGCAACATCATGAACGTCTATCTGAATTGGAAACCGCAGGTGCTACACGATCTGCACGAGTCAGTCGCCTATCTTTACGACAACACTGTCGGCGACGGACCTTACAACGCCTGGGTCGATCCAATCCTGACCGACGAATGGCAGATGATCGGCTGGAAGAATGTTTCCGAGATGACCAAGTTCGGCATGCCCGGAGTCTTTGCGCATGGAACCTTCGACACCTGGTCGCCGGGCTATTTGATGTTTATCGCGGCGACGCACAACGGCATCAGCCGCCTTTACGAAACTTTCGGCAACGGTGGCGCCGACACTCTGGTGCGCACGCTTTCACCCGACGAAACCTCGCGCACGTGGTATCGCCAGAACCCGCCCCTGCCGCGGGCCAGATGGTCACAGCGGAATAACAATAACTATGAACAAACAGCGCTGCTGATCTCGCTCGACTACTTCAATCACGAGAGCAAGCTCTTCCTGAAAAACTTTTATTTGAAAGCCAAGCGGTCAATTGAAAAGCCAAAGAACGAAGGCCCGGCGGCGTATGTTTTCCCCGCCGACGATCCGCGGCCCGGCAATCAAGCGACGTTGTTGCGTCTGCTGCAAGCGCAGGGATGTGAAGTTCATCGCGCCACCTCGCCTTTTACAGTGACCGTCAAAAAGAAAGCAACGCGACGTGATTCAGCCTCAAGGTCCGCCAGCACGCAGCCCGCTGCTTCGCCGGCGGCAGCAACGGCAACTCCTTCCGACGCGGTTCCACGAGCGCCGTCCACTGCATCGCCATCGTCATCGCCGACAGCCATGGCCAAGACTTCAGAAACTGAGACGCGCACATTTCCCGCGGGCAGTTACATTGTGCGCATGGATCAGCCTTACAGCCGCATCGCGGATGCTCTACTCGATTATCAATATTGGAGCCCGAAGGATCCGCAACAGGACGTCTATGACGATACGGGCTGGACGTTCGGCGAGCTGAGCAACGTGCACGTAGAGCGCATCACGGACGTCCGAGTCCTGAGCGCCGCGATGGATCGCGTCAATGGCGACGTGAAAGCGAATGGCGGCATTACTCCCGCTGTCCCGATCGTCAATGGCCCTGTGTTCATCGTCAATCACAACGCTGACAATAGCTTGATCACTCTGCGTTACCGTCTGAACAAAGCGTCATTCGAAGCTGCCGAAGAACCTTTTGAAGCGGGAGGAATGAAATTCAACCGCGGCTCATTCATTATTCGTAATACTTCTCTCAACGATGTGCAGCGCGTAACGTCTGAGCTTGGCTTGACCGCCCTACCAGTCGCGCAACCACCGCCGGTGAAGATGCACGCGGTCAAGCTGCCCCGCGTCGCAATCTTGCATACCTGGCTCAGCACTCAGGACGAAGGCTGGTGGCGCATCGCGTTCGACCAGATGCAAATTCCCTATGACTACATCAGCACTCAGGATGTCGCAAAGGAGGCGGATCTGAATCGCAAGTACGACGTGATCGTCTTTGGGCCCGTGGGTCGCGGCGTCAACTCGATCATTCAGGGCTTGCCGATGTACGGCAATCCAATCCCCTGGAAGAAGACTGACCTGACGCCGAACATGGGCGGCTTTGCTGCGACTGAAGACATGCGGCCGGGTTTGGGCTATGCCGGACTAACGAACCTGCAAAACTTTGTGAAGCGCGGCGGAGTTTACATCGGCACGATGGACACTGCCGACCTCGCGATTTCGACCGGGTTCACTCCGGGAGTTTCTATCCAGCGTTCAACGCGCTTACGCGCCATCGGCGATGTTCTAAAAACGAAGTTCGTCGATTCGACCAGCCCGATTGCCTACGGCTACGGCGAATCACTTTCGATCTATTGCTTCAACGGGCCAATCTTGAATGTCAGCAACGTCGCGGGCGGCGGCGGCGGACGCCGGGCGCGCGGAGAAAGCCAACAGCGAGCGACCGGTCGCGGCACGGTCGACGATCCCGACATAGTGCAGGGGCGGCCTCCCGCGGACGCGCTCGAGCCGCTGCCGAGTTCCGAAGTCTGGGAACCTTCGCCGATTACGGAAGAGCAACGACGCAACCTGATCGGTCTAATTCCAACGGACCAGCGCCCGCGGGTTGTGCTGCGCTATGCCGACGCGCGCGAGCTTCTGGTTTCGGGATTGCTGGATGGCGGCGATGAAATCGCGCAACACGCGGCGGTGATCGACTCGCCGCTCGAGCGCGGTCACGTCGTGCTTTTCTCAAACAATCCGTTCTGGCGCGGGCAGACTTCGGGCAGCTACTTCCTGGTCTTCAACACGATTCTTAATTTCGATAGTTTGAATGCGGGAAGGAAGTGGGACGGGAAATAGATTCAGTCGTGTCGGTTGAATACCCGCTCACGGTAGCAAGCGGGCAACTCGTGCAGATAACCCGGTCGCTACCGAGCTTATGTGGACTCTACCGCGACCGGTTGCGTACCGGCGGTAGGAAACCCTCGCGTGTCTGATCGATAATTATTTTTCGCCCGGCAGGATCTTTCCGACGGCGCCGATAATGAACCTCTCGCTAAAACCCGCGAGAAACGCGATTACGAAACTTGCCAGCAGGGACTGAGAGCCTGACCTTATTATCACTGGCAACGCGCCCGCTTGAAACAATAGATAGGCGGCGACGGCCGCGGCCGCACCCATCACCGGACGCATCCACGTAACCACCGAACCCAGCGTCTGCTGCGGAATGCTCACATCGACCGTACTCTTGGTGAGTGAACTGGCTACACTAAGTGCTGCTCCGAAAATTCCAATCACCTCGATCGCCACGATCATTCTCCAGTCAGTGGGTTCATGTCTTTGCAGGAGATCGAATTTCGCCAGGAGAGGCAAACCGATCACAATCGCTAACAACGTGAAGAAGACAATCTTCAGACTCCGGCCACGGACCCGAATTTTGTGGTAGAGGTTATTGAACTGTTCGTTCTTAACGAGGGTGGCTTGATACAGTTCTCTCTGTTCGGCCCTACGGTCCTTCGGACACTGCGCGGAATCGGAGCACACCAGCTTAACTACGACCTCTTGCCTCCATCCGCCAAGTTTCGAGGCCTCTTTACAGAGAACCTGCCTGGCAATAAGAATTTCTTCCTCATCGTAACCCCAAATCTCCAGGCTTTGAGCCGTATGCAGACTTTGCCATCCGCTATCGTAGTCGAGTTCCTCGAGCGCAACCTTTGCTCGCGTCTGACACTGACGGGTCGCCATCAACCACGCGGGTTCGGAGTTGGCGCCCAGAGATTTCATTCGGTGTTTGAGTCGGGCATCGAACTCGTCCAACGCATTGGCAAGTCTGTTTCGTTGCAGTGAACCAAACAGTCCATACATCAGCCTGGACCATTGCGCCGCAAAGCTTCCTGTCATGACATCCCTCCCCGCCAATTTGCTGCCGCTATAGATCTCGGAAATAAGATCTTTTTCTTCCAGATGGGTAAGTCTTTCCCGCGCTTTTTTCGGAGTCAGCCATTCCAGCGCATCTACTTCTTCTGAAGGTTCAAATTTGCATTCTCCTTCAGGCTTCATCTTCCAAAACAGAACAATCTTGGGTTTGCCGGCATGTTGATAGTGGTTGACGCCGGCAAAGCCCGTAATCTTCACGGCACAGCCGGTCTCTTCTTTTACTTCGCGAATGGCAGCGTCCGAGAGCGACTCGTCTTCCTTTAGTTTCCCCTTCGGAAGGTTCCACTCTCCCTGATATCGAGGGCGGTGAATCACGGCGATCTGCGGACCGCCGTCGGTCCACCTCTCGACGATGCCGCCTGCCGCTAAGATCAACCCGCCGGAATGCGTATCATTAGTCATGCCTTTGCGACCTGTCCCCTTAGTGCCAGCAAAGCAATTATTCGGTGGCGGGCCAGATGTAGAACTTCTTCTCCACCTGAACAGCCCGTCGTTTAACTCTGTATGATTCCTATGTAACCAGGCCGGCTCTCGGATTCCGATAGCTGAATCGCAGTTCTGAGAGCGAAATTAATCCTTTGACTTGCGAGGTGGGCGGATGATAGTAGAAGCCTCGCCCGCGGTCAACAAAATCATGTTTAGAGAATTCACCGTTTGAGGAACCGAAAAAAATGAAGCGTCCCAGCTTGTTGCTGTCGATTGTCCTGCTCATCTCTTCCACACTCCTGGCGCAGGTGCGCTCAAACGAAGCCGCCCGGAACCCGCCCACTATCAGCGAAAAAGTCGCCGGCATGGAAAAGTTCTCCGGCTACTTTCCGTTTTACTGGGACGCGAAGGCAGGAAAGCTTTGGCTTGAGATAGACAAGTTGAATTCCGAGTTTCTTTATGTCGAGTCTTTGCCTGCGGGCCTGGGGTCAAACGATATTGGCTTGGATCGAGGGCAGCTTGGTCAAAGTCACATCGTCCGGTTTGAACGCACTGGGCCAAAGGTCCTGCTGATCGCCTCGAACTATGGGTTTCGCGCCAACAGCGACGATGTTGATGAACGGCGCGCGGTCAAAGACGCGTTTGCCGAATCGACGCTGTGGGGATTTGAAGTCGCGGCTGAAGAAGGGGGCCGCGCGCTGGTCGACGCAACGGCGTTTTACCTGCGCGATGCTCATCAAGTCCCGGGCACGCTGCTGCGCAATCAACAGGGAAGCTTTCGTCTAGATCCGACGCGCTGCGCTTTCTATCTCGCGAACACCAGGAATTTTCCGAAGAACACTGAAGTCGAAACAACTCTTACTTTCACAAGTGAAGGCGAGGCCGGCCCGCTGGTGCGACAGGTCACGCCGATCCCGCAAGCGATTACAGTTCGCGAACACGTCTCGTTTGTCGAGTTGCCGCCGCCTGGTTTCAAGACTCGCGTCAACGATCCACGTGCCGGGTACTCTGGAATCAGTTACATGGATTTTGCGACGCCGATCAGCGAACCCATCAACAAGCGCTACCTCAGTCATCATCGACTGCAAAAGAAAGATCCCTCGGCGGCGATGAGCGATCCTGTCAAGCCAATCGTCTATTACGTCGATCGCGGCGCGCCGGAGCCAGTGCGCTCGGCGTTAATCGAAGGCGCGAGCTGGTGGAACCAGGCATTCGAGGCCGCCGGTTATCGAAACGCTTTTCGTGTTGAGTTGATGCCCGCCGGCGCCGACCCGATGGACGTGCGCTACAACGTGATTCAGTGGGTGCATCGCTCGACGCGCGGCTGGTCCTATGGAAACGCGGTCACCGATCCACGGACTGGAGAGATCATTCAAGGCCGTGTTTCGCTTGGCTCGCTGCGTGACCGGCAGGATTTTCTAATCGCCGAAGGTCTGCTCGCTCCTTATGAGAAAGGCAAATCCGAAACTGCGAAGATCATGGAGCAAATCGTGCTCGCGCGTCTGCGACAGCTCGCCGCGCATGAGGTCGGCCACACGCTGGGACTGCAACACAATTTCGCCGCGAGCATAACTAATCGCGCTTCAGTAATGGATTATCCGGCGCCTTTGGTAAAGCTCGGCGCTGACGGTATTCCCGATCTCTCCGACGCTTATGCGCGCGGCATAGGCGAGTGGGATAAGGTGACGATCGCTTACGGCTATCAGGATTTCCCCGCCGGTATTAATGAGCAGGAAGCGCTGGATAAGCTGCTGCGCGAAGCTTTCAAACGCGGCTTGGTATATCTAACTGATCAGGATGCGCGTCCGGCCAGCGCATCGAGTTCAGCCGCTCATCTTTGGGACAACGGCAGTAACGTCATCGACGGACTCGCCAACGTGATGAAAGTGCGCGCCGCCGCATTGAATCGTTTTGGCGAAAACAATATTCGTGAAGGCGCGCCGATGGCCACGCTCGAAGACGTTTTGGCGCCGCTCTACATGTATCACCGTTATCAGGTTGAAGCAGCGGCGAAATTGGTTGGCGGCGAGGACTATACGTTCAGCCTGCGCGGCCAAGGTGATCGCAACCCGCAAATCATTGCGCCTGAGGAACAGCGACGAGCGCTAACCACCGTGCTCAATACTCTCAAGCCTGAATCGCTCGCACTGCCTGAATCTCTGCTGCGGCTGATTCCGCCTCGTCCACCCGGCTACCCACGCACGCGCGAGGATTTTCGCATCAGGACGGCTCCCAACTTTGACGCGCTCGCTCCCGCCGAGGCCTTTGCGAATCACGTCTGCGATTTTCTCTTGAATCAGGAACGCGCCGCGCGCCTGGTTGAATATCACGCTCGCGATCCCCGCTATCCCGGTTTTGATGAAGTGCTGGATAAAATCATCGCGGCAACGTGGAAGACGCCTTCGGGCAACGGTTATAACGCCGAGATCCAACGCACTGTGAACATGGTCGTCCTGCTGGATCTAATGTCGCTGGCATCGGGGGAACGCGCCTCGAACCAGGTGCGGGCAATTGCCGAATCGAGGCTGGCATTGTTGAAGGACTGGCTAACCGCCCAACGCAATCTTACCCGCGACGAGAACCAGCAGGCATTTCTGTCCTATGCCGCGAACCAAATCAAACGCTTCCAGGAAGATCCGAAGAAGATAAACCTCACCAAACCGAACGAGCCTCCGGACGGACAGCCGATTGGCACGGACTGGTGGGGAGTCGCGGATCGAGATTGGTGTGATTGGAGGTAACTATCAGAAGCCCGACTGTGGGCGAGAGCTTCATTCTTGAGCGCTGAAAGCGCTCGATACAATAGCCCAGGGTAAGCGCGCAGCGCGCCACCCTGGGTTACGAATGAGAGATGGATTCAGCCCTGAAGGGGCGACATAATCTACTCTACCCTCCGAAACTTTGCTAGCGCCGCGCCTTTACTGAATGGACTTAGCCTCTGGGAGTAAGAGTACGCGAGCCAAGAACCCTTCCCCTGATTTCGTCTTACCCTCCCGTTCCTGTAACTGAACTCCAGCAGTGTTGCGCAGCGCCTCAAAGAAAAAGTTGTTCACTACAGTCTCATTTGCGTTGGCGCACGACGCCATGCGCGATGCCCAAACCATTGCATCGCCGACCGCAACAAGGTGATGGTTGAGGTTTTGGAACGATACGATTCCCAAATCTGCTCCGATTGCCAACCCAAGTGGCCGCTTTGGAAGCTTCTTAACCTCTCTAGTCCAATCGGCAAAATGCGCGCTTGAGAATTCGAGGAGATCGTGTAAGAACTCAAGAAAACATTCCAGATAATTAGTGCCGGATTCGCGTTACAATATGCCCAAAACGTCTCAAGTGTTTGGGCTAGCACGAGACATTCAACTCTTAGTCTGTTCTCTGTAGCTTCCATCGGTTCTCTACGACATCATGCTTTGCGCAAGATCATAACAAGGTAGACCTTTATGTCGCCCCTTCAGGGCTTGAATGATTATTTCTGACTTAATCCCAGGGTGGCGCGCTTCACGCTTACCCTGGGCTATTATATTTCACGCTTTCAGCGTGAAGAGGCGCCCTTCCCCACGGTGGGGCTACTGCCCCGTGTTATTATCGTGGGCTGTTTCGACAAAACTTCGATCATGAACCTATACGACGAATTCCAATGGCGCGGAATGCTCCATGAAGCCACGCCGGACCTGCAAAAGATCCTAGCTGAGGAAAAGTTGACGGCTTACATTGGCTTTGATCCTTCGGCGGCAAGCCTGCACGTCGGGTCACTCTTGCCGGTGATGGGTCTGGCGCGCTTACAAAGATTCGGCCATACGCCAATTGCGATCGCCGGCGGTGGCACCGGACTGATTGGCGACCCAAGCGGGAAGACAAAGGAACGTCAACTGCTAACGCCCGAACAAGTCGAGGAAAATCTGTCGGGTATTAAAGAGCAACTCAGCCGCTTTCTTGATTTTGACGCAACGCCGAATCCGGCGCGCATCATCAACAACGCCGACTGGCTCGCCCCGATCTCGATGATGGAGTTTCTCCGCGATGTCGGAAAATACTTCACGGTGAATAATCTCCTGGCCAAAGAAGCCATAAAACGGCGGCTGGATTCCGAAGAAGGCATTTCCTTTACTGAGTTCAGCTATCCATTGTTGCAAGCTTATGACTACCTCATCCTGCACGACCGGCATCGGTGCACTCTACAGATGGGTGGCAGCGATCAATGGGGCAACATTCTGGCTGGAGTCGATCTGATTCGCCGCTTACGCAGTGCGCGGGCGCACGGCCTGGTGTTTCCGCTCGTCACTACCGCGGCCGGAGTGAAGTTCGGCAAAACCGAAGCCGGCGCGGTGTGGCTGGATCCGAAATTGACCTCGCCTTACCGGTTCTACCAGTTCTGGCTAAACACCGACGACCGCGACACGATCATCTATCTGAAGTTCTTTACCTGGCTAACCAAAGAAGCGATAGATCAATTGGAAGAGAGCGTTCGTACTGAGCCGGAAAAACGCCGGGCCCAAAGAGAATTGGCTCGTCGCGTAACCGCACTGGTTCATGGCGAGACTGAACTTGAGAAAGCTTTGCGGGCATCGGAAGTCCTTTTTGGGAAAGAGATCAGCGGCTTGGGTGCGCAGGAGATCCTGGATATCTTTGCCGACGTTCCTTCGAGCGAACTGGAAAAATCAAAGTTGGATGGCGACGGCTTCACGATTACCGATGCATTGGTGGTCTCTGGTTTGGCGCCTTCAAAGGGCGAGGCCAAACGTCTGGTGCAGGGTGGCGGCGTGTGCGTGAACAATCGCCGCGTCAGCGATGCGCGGCGAACCATCTCTGAGGCAGATTTGATCGACGGCCAGCTTCTGGTTTTGCGAAAGGGAGCGAAGAACTATCACGTCATTAAAGTCGTAGGCAGTTAACCATCACTTCTGCCAGCGACAGATATCAACGCAAAGGGCCAAAGGTTCCCGCAAAGTGACGCAAAGAATTCCTTTGCGTTCCTTCGCGACTACCTTTGCGTTCTTTGCGTTTCAATTTTTTCGTGAAGCAGATTCTGGCCGCGGTCGCAGGCTGATGATGCCGGCCTCTTCAATTTCATACTTCTCTTCTTCATCAACATCACGACCTCGTTTTTTCCGCCACGCCAACAAACGTTTATTGAAGGGCGCCAACGCCACCGACAACAGCGGGGTTGCCACGAGGTAAATCACGAAGAAGGGAATGTTGTGAGGGGTTTTGACGTGAAAGACGCCCATGGCCAGAACGACGAGCAGCCCTAATCCTGAGCAGACGCTTGCCAGAGTCCTCTTTCTCATACAGATGCCTACGGACTAAGTCGTTCGCGAATGTACGCCGGTAAGTCGGCCACCTTCACGCGCTCCTGTTCCCAGGTATCGCGATCGCGCACGGTGACGGCTTCGTCTTCCAGCGACTGATGATCGATGGTGACGCAGAACGGCGTCCCAATCTCGTCCTGCCGCGCATACAGCTTTCCAATTCCGCCGGTGTCATCGTAAACCGCTCGCACCATCGGTTGCAGCGAGCGCTTGATTGCCCTCGCCATGCCGACGATTTCGGGTTTGTTCTTGGCCAGCGGCAGAACGGCAACCTTGATCGGCGCTATTGAATGATGAAGCTTTAAGATCACGCGGGTCTCGCCTTTGTCATTTGTCTTTTCCGAGTAAGCGTCCATGAGGACCGCGAGCACGGTGCGATTGACGCCGGCGGCGGGTTCGATCACATATGGATAAAACCGTTGCTTGGTTTGCTCGTCAAAATAGGACAGGTCTTCCGTGGAATCGGGATTCAGGCGCTTCCCTTCAGCATCCTCCGGCTTCTTCGAGTGCGTCCGCAGATCGAAGTCAGTCCGGTTAGCGATACCCATCAGCTCGTCCCAATTGCGTTCCTGATCTTCGCGCTCCGGAAAAAATCGATACTGAATATCGACGGTGCGCTTGGCATAGTGGGCCAGCTCTTCCTTCGGCTGCTCATAGAGCCGAAGATTGTCGGGCGAAATGCCAATGTTGAGAAACCATTGATGGCAGGCGTCGATCCATTCCTGATGGGCCTGTTCGTCCTCGCCGGGCCGGACGAAGTATTCCATCTCCATTTGTTCGAACTCGCGCGTGCGAAAAATGAAGTTACCCGGCGTGACTTCATTGCGAAACGACTTCCCAATCTGCGCCACGCCGAAAGGCAGCTTCCGGCGGCTGGTGTTGAGGACGTTATGAAAGTTTATGAAGATGCCCTGCGCTGTTTCCGGACGGAGATAAACGAGCGCTTCGGGATCGTCTTCGGCCGTGGCCCCGACATGGGTTTGAAACATCAAGTTAAAGGGGCGCGGCTCGGTGAGATTCTTTGAACCACAATTGGGACACTTGCCTTCCTCGAGCTTGTCGGCGCGCAGGCGGGTCTTGCATTCACGACAATCCACCAACGGGTCGGTAAACGTCTCTTCATGTCCGGAATATTTCCAAACCAGGCGGTTTAAGATTATCGAAGAGTCCAGCCCTTCGATATCGTCGCGTTCGTAAACCATCCAGCGCCACCATGCCTGGCGCACATTGTTGGCGAGTTCCACACCCAGGGGGCCGTAATCCCAGGCGCTGCCGAGACCCCCATAGATTTCGGAGGAGGGAAAGACAAAGCCGCGCCGTTTGGCCAGCGATACAATCGTTTCAATGCTTGGTGCAGACACTTTATTTGTGAATCCGAAACCGTGAATTGGAATAAGAAGAGCGGGTTAGGAGTGTACCAGTCAGGCGTGAGAGTTCAAAAGTCAGTAGAGTGGATGCTGGTAAAAGAAAATGGGTCTTGCGTGCTCGTCGTTTAGAGGCGGGCAGTAGCCCGCTTCTAAACGGAAACTGAAGCGGAGGGAAAATAAAAGCGCGACCGATTCAATTGAATCGGCCGCGCTTTCTTCCCCCTTGATGCTAACTATATTTCCGTCGGGCGCCCTTTATAGGCTTTTGGGTTGCTGATAGATCCTGCGAGGCTCCCCCTAGCCTCTTCAGGCCGTCTATCAGCAACCCTGCCTTTTGTGCTCTTTGACTGTCCTGGCAACTCCGTTCCCCCGAAAGAGCCGCCATCGCTCAGATGTTAAGCGCCTCCCCCAAAGCGCCTCGCAACCGTTGTCTCCGAGCCTGACCCGAATTGCTTTTTTTACCCTTTTGCTTTTGTCGTTCGAAGCTTCAGCAATGACCGTGCCAGCGCACTGACGCGATTACATACCAGGCAAACTTCTTTCATTTTTCGAATAAACCGGGGATCGGGAACTCCGAGGGACTCACATTGAAGCAATGAAGAGAGGGTTGAAGCCCGGAAGACTTGTAGTTGTTCAATACAGAGAGATTGCAATTATGAACTAAAATCGCTCGCAGGTACGGAACCGCTTGAGGTAGTAAGCGGGTATTACAGCGACGTTACCCGCTCGCTACCGCAAGCGGTTCTGTATCAGCTCAGAAGTTTTCGGGGTGAAATGGACGGGCGTAGAATTCGCGGTACAACCAGCCAAGGACACGAATCTCGGCCGTGCACAGTGTTTCCAGCCAGCAATTAAACAGAAAGTCGGCTCGCGTCTTAGCGGCAGGGATCTTTTCTGATTCAACGACCACTGAGCTGGCGGCACTCGTGTCCAGATCATAGGCCGCCGAAACGTCCTCAGTCGCCTTTGAAGCCCTTTCCAGCGCGTTCAATAACTGGGCTATCCAAGCGTGCAGTTCGCGTTCACTGGGGTTGTGCGCCACGGACTGGAGGATGCCAATCGCCAGACGGTCTTCGGCGCGATTGAAGTTGAACACGTCTTCACCAGCCAGACGGCTTTGTTCCTGTTTCCATTGAAACAGCTCTTCGACCTTTGCGTGTTTGACGATTCCCACCCGTTGGTCAAAGTCTAGGAACCACTGGATGACGTCCGGCAGAGAGTCATAGTCAGGAGCTCCATGTTGATCGCGGAGCAGGACAGGCTCTGATGAGACGGCAGACTCTGCAATTATGTCTGTTTCTGCGTTATGGTTCACTGGATGCCTGTGTTTAGAGTCAGACCGCAGTTGACATGAGGGAGTCAGTACCTTAATTAAAGGCCTCTATTAATTTCCAGGGTGAACGCGGCCCGGGCCTCGCCCACACGTTCACCGCGCCGATTTCTAATTACGGTGGGGGCGTATGAAGCCAGGGCCACCAGTTCGTTCGCCGCCAAAACGTTCAGTTGTCTGAGGGCCTCAATGACCGCCGGCGGCCGCGCCCGATGATCGTCGCCGTCTTCGATCTTGAGCGCCAGTCCAAGTCCGTTCGGCCATTCGGCGCATGGCAGAACTCCTACAGTGTAGACGCCTTCCGCGCCTATTTTCGAAATCAACCGGCCGCGGCCCGCCTTAATGAGTTCGGTGTCCAGACGATTTTTGGTGCCGCCTACCATCTCAGGAAAATCCACCATTGCTTTGACGATGCGTTTGCACGCGCTTCGTGTGGCGACGGCAAGACTCTCCGCCGGAGCAACCAGTCGGGCATACATCAACGCCATGGCGCGCACGGAGACGCCGAAAACCGGAACGCCGCAACCATCGACGCCCAGCGCGATCTGATCCAGCGGAGTGTCGGAAAACTCGGCGATCGTTTTAGCGATTGCCTGCTGTACGGGATTGCTCGTGTCATCATAGCTTTCCGTCGGCGCGCCGAGATGCAGCGCTAACGCCAGCATGCCCGCGTGCTTGCCGGAACAATTATTTTGCAGCACGTTCGGCGATTCTTGCTTCCGCGTCAACTCGCGCGCGACTTCCGCGCTGAACGGTTCGTGCACTCCGCACTTCAACGCGCTTTCATCCAGTCCGATCTTTTTGAGCATCGACCGAACTGTCTCGACGTGAATGGGCTCGCCACTGTGCGAGCCACATGCGATCGCGATCTCCTGTTCGGTAAAACCAAACCGATCCGCTGCGCCCGAAACAATCAACGGCATGGCCTGAAATGGCTTTCCCGAAGAACGTATATAGGTGACCGTCTCGGGCAAGCCCAGCGCGGCAACCGTTTCGCCGCCTCCATCAACGGCAGTGAGATGTCCGCGATGGCGGGATTCGACAATCGGGCCGCGCCAAACTTCTACCAACGAAGCAGGCACACGGGCATCAGTCTGGTTGGACATGCTGGAGCATCTTAACTGCTTCGCGGAAGAAAAAGAAAAGCGGGAAGTAGGAGTGGTGTGCAGGGGTGTCTGGGCTAACAGGGCGCTAGCCCGACCGTAAGGGAGGGCTCATCCTGTTAGAGACGACTAAGTGAGCCCTCCCTTATGGTCGGGCCAGTGCTCCGGCGATCAGGCATTGCTACTTTAGTGTTTGTTGAGTTGCCGGCGGAAGCGCGAGCGGATGCACTAGCCTCGGACGAATCAGGGCAGATTTTGCTCGCTTGCCGCCAAAAGAAAGAACTGTGAGTTTCACGGCCCGTCGGCCAAATTGAAGAGCTTCCCTTGAAGTAGGCGTCCAGATGTCTATGCGCCGTCCTTTAACTGATCCGCCGGTGTCCGCAACCAAATATTCTCCGCTGAAAGACCCGGCGTCCACTCTGACACGAGTACCGAGCGGCAAGACTGATGGATCGGCGGCGATCAATCCGCGGCTGACTGGCTTGCCGCTGGAAGTCCGGCCGCGCAGGCTGTACGCCGTGGCCGTATAGGTCTGCGGTGCAACTTCAAAATCGGCATTGCTTTTGGAAGGCGCTGATTTCTCCACCACAGAACTGGATAGGGCTGTCGCTGATTCTGCGATGGCTGGTTCGTCTTTAGATTCCGGGTTTACCGGCTGTTGGTTTGAAGTCTGAGCCGGGGTTGGCTGAGCTGATTTTCGATCCTGGTAGCTTTTTGCGTAGGAAATTGCGGAAAAAGCGAGAAGCACACTTACTGCACTTCCAATGGCAGTGGATTTCATCAATCGGGTTTCTCCTATCCGATGGTTTAATGCCAGCTTTTCAGAAGCGTTGCGCGCGAGTCATTCGTTGCTCGTGACTCGACCCTCGGCTCTAGGAGACTGAAGGTAGTCAGCCGAAGTTGGAGGGCGTACATCCTGAGTGCGCATCGCTGAAAAGACCCAAAGAAAAAGCGAACCTTAGGGGGTCCGCTTGGTTAACGCTCGGGCAGGCTAGCACAGGGGTCTTTGAGGTGTCTAGGCGTGAATAGCCGCGTAAGTGTACGTATTCCGCTACATTAATGCGGGCTTTGGAGGTCATGCCAACGCATGATTTCAGGTCTCTCTGTAAGCCGAGCTACTTAGAACAAGCGGTCGCGGAACTTTCGAGCAGCTACAAAATCCATCCAACCAAATTAACCAGCAAAGGTCACATTGACCTTCTTTTCCTTAGCCTTTTTCCAGATTTGCATACTTCTCGATGAGCTTCTTCTGCCCGTATCCGGGGAAGCTCACCGTGAATTTGGTCTGGTCGCCGGTCCCTTCCCGGCGCAGCACGAGGCCGCGGCCGTACTTCGCATGGCGAACATAAGAGCCGGGAAGGATGTCTGTGGTGACAGGAGCGCGGACATCCCTGTCCGCATTGAGCGCGGAGCGCGAACTCGCGTTCGCGAAGTTTGGGCCTTCGACCGCGCCCGCCCGCTCGCCCGCACCTGCTGCCGGATTGTTCGGTCGGTTCACCGGCTCAGAAGCCTTGGCCCCACCGTGACCTCCCATTTTCGCTGCCCGTTTGCGAAAGAACTCCTCAATAGACTCGACGCTGTCGTAGGTCTTAACGGGAAATTTTGTGCCCGGCCGCCGCGCACTCAAACGATCAGAACCGCCTCCTCCGGAAATCTTGCCGGGTCCGTCCGGCGCGGATTCGTCGTACTCGTATTGCAGGGCGCCGGCGGCTTGCTCCAGAGTTTTGGAGTTGCGGGCGAAGGACAGCCACGACCGCCCTCGCGAAATATCCTCAATTAGATCCAGGGGCATTTCATTCAGGAACTGTGAAGGCTCTGAAGCCAATTCCTCGCCATAGACCCGGCGTTTCACGGCGTGGGTAACGTACAGGTACTTCTCAGCGCGGGTCATTGCCACATAAGCCAGGCGGCGTTCCTCTTCGATGTCGGACGCATCGCTGAGCGAACGCGAATGCGGGAACAGACCGTCTTCCAGCCCCACGATGAACACGAGCGGAAACTCAAGGCCTTTGGCCGAGTGCGCAGTCATCAAAGTCACCGGCACGTCGCTCTTATACTGATCGGTGTCCGCAACCAGGGCCGAGTGATCGATAAAGTCTCGCAAGCCCTCCGGACCCTGCTCGTCATAATCGACGGCAGCGTTAACCAGTTCCTGTAAATTTTCCAGGCGGGCTTCAGCCTCTTCGTTGTTCTCGGCTTTGAGAGCATTTTCGTAACCGGTTTCCAGGATGGCTGCCTTGACCAGATCTGAAACGGGCGACGAGGATTCGACGGTTTGAGTATTGGCGACCTCTCTTACGATCGGGCTACTGCCCCGCTGGTCGTCATCTCCATTACTGTGGGCAGCGTCAGCCATTACGCTTTCAACTCTGGCGGCTAAGCCTTTGATTATCTTTTGAAAATTCGCGAGGGCGGCGCCGGCGCGCGGTGATAGGCGACGTTCGTCGGCCAGCAGATCGGCAATGGCTTCCCAGTACGAGACGCCAAGTTCGCGCGCGCGCAAGTCGATCTCGTCCAGCGTCATCTTGCCGATGCCACGCGTCGGCGTATTGATTACTCGCTGCAAAGCGATTGAATCGTGTTGATTCATCGCCAGTTTCAAATACGCGATAATGTCGCGCACTTCCATCCGCTCGTAAAAGGAAAACCCGCCGACGATGTTGTATGAAAGACCCGCCCTGCGCATCGCTTCTTCAAACACGCGCGATTGCGAGTTGGTGCGATAGAGCACGGCGGCGCGAATGTTTCGGTCGCCCCGCAAATGTTCCTGGATCTTTCCGCTGACAAAACGCGCCTCAGCTTCCGCGTCGAGCGCCTGATAGTAGCGAATCTTTTCGCCCGCCGGGTTCTGGGTCCACAGCGCTTTTTCTTTCCGCTGCACGTTATGGCGAATCACGCCACTGGCGACATCCAGAATGTTTTGCGTCGAACGATAATTCTCTTCCAGACGAATGACCTTTGCGGAAGGAAAGTGCTCTTCGAACTTCAAAATATTAGTGATGTCGGCGCCGCGCCAGCGATAGATCGATTGATCCGGATCGCCTACCACGCAAATGTTCTGCTGCTTTTCAGTGAGCAAACGAATCAGCCCGAATTGCAGCGAGTTAGTGTCCTGATATTCATCGACCAGCAGATAACGAAACTGATTGTTGTACCTGTCGCGCACCTCTTTAACGTCGCGAAGCAAACGCACGGCTTTGATCAGCAAGTCATCAAAGTCGAGCGCATTGTTCTTCTGCAGGCGCTGTTCGTATTGCTGAAAGACAGCCGCGATCGAAGCCCGACGTTCGTCCGCAAACTGGGCGCGCGCGGTGAAGGCCTCGGCATCCTCGCCGCGATTCTTGGCCGCGCTGATCGCCGACTGCACTGAACGCGGCGCGAGTTGCTTATCGTCGAAACCAAGATCGCGAATGCAGTTTCTGGTGAGCCGGACCGCGTCGTCCTGATCGTAGATGGTGAAGGAGCGCGTGTAACCCGCCTGCAAAGCTTCGATGTCGCGCCGCAGAATTCGCACACACAGACTATGAAAGGTCGAGATTAGCGGCGCGCTGCCGAGCTCGAGTCCTTCCAGAAGTTTGTGGACGCGATTGCGCATTTCTTCAGCGGCCTTGTTCGTGAAAGTCACCGCGAGAATATTGCGCGGCCACACGCCGCGCTCCGCGATGATGTACGCGATGCGATGCGCAATGACGCGCGTCTTGCCGGAGCCCGCGCCGGCCAGGATCAGCAGCGGCCCGTCGCTCGAAGCAACTGCTTCGCGTTGTTGTTCGTTAAGTTGAGAAAGAAAATCCAAGACTTATCCTTTGCGTTTAAAGTATTGCACGGCGCGCTCATGTTTCTTTGCGGCCTCAAGTGTGTCGAAGGTGCCGAGGTTTCTGCGCTTGCCGGTTTTTGGGTTTTTCTTGCGTGAATAGAGACGGTACTGTCCTGACTTCAACTTCCTAATCATTGTCGTGCAGCTTTCTTTTCGAAGAAATCAATCGACAGCTTACATCAAACGCACGTGGCTCAATAATGATAACCGACTCCAATCGCACGAAAGGAAGCCTCATCCAACAAATTTTTCAAGTCTGCATTCAAGTCCGCAATTGAGAGACAGGGCCTCCCTGCCCGCACAAACGTCTTGAATCCGCCACGATTTGGAGCGACAATGCGCGCTGTCCTGTTTACCTTGGCCCGGCCACTCCGCGCGTAACTACTTGGCCCCGGCCGCCCCGCGCCTAATCGTCATAAGCTCGCGGTCGTTTTCTTCCGACAATCAGGAACCGAAATATGATCGGACGGACCCTCTCTCATTACCGCATTATCGAGAAGCTTGGTGAAGGCGGAATGGGCGTGGTGTACATTGCCGAAGATACTCTCCTCGGCCGCCGCGTAGCGATCAAAACTCTAACTGCGAAACGCGGCCAGGATTCTGAGCACTTCCACAGTCGCTTTCTGCGCGAAGCCCGCGCCGTCTCGGCCCTTTCGCATCCACACATCGCCACCATTTATGACTATGGCGAGACTGAAGACGGTGAGCCCTACATTGTAATGGAACTGGTGAAAGGCCTGACCCTCGGCGATCTGATTCTCCTGGAGAAGCTGACGATTCCGCGAGCGATCGAGATCATCAAACAAGTCGCGGAAGCTCTTGCCGAGGCTCACCATAACGGCATAATTCATCGCGACATCAAGCCTTCAAATGTCGCCATCAACGAGCGGGGCAGCGTCAAAGTCCTGGATTTTGGCCTGGCAAAACAGCTAACCATCGGTCCCGTCAGCGATGACGATCCCGAACGGCAGACGCTGTTGAATGCGCAAACGCGCGAAGGCGTAATCCTCGGCACGCCTATGTATCTTTCCCCCGAGCAGGCGCTAGGCGTCGATGTCGACGCGCGCAGCGATCTCTTCTCACTCGGCGGGCTGCTCTATGAATGCATTGCCGGCAAGCCAGCGTTCTTTGGCAAAAACCCGATTGAGATTTGCGCGAAGGTCATGCGCGACGACCCTCCGCCGCCTTCACAACTGAACCCGGATGTTTCCCGGGAACTGGATCGCATTACCCTAAAGGCGTTGGCCAAGAAGCCTGACGCGCGATTCCAAACCGCCGATGAAATGATCGAGGCTCTCGACTCTGCGCGTGCGAACATCGAGACGCAAGGCGACCGCACGGTCACGCGCTTGATTTCTCGAGCCATCGCAACGCAGCCCACCGGTGCGCTGGCGACTTTCTCAGACATCTGGAGACGGCCGAGACTTTCGGTTGGCTACGTTGCTGCCGCGCTGGTCGCCGTCGCCGCCTTAATGTTCGGCATCTGGTATCTGACACGTCCGAAACCGCATAAGCCAACTGCGGAGGCGCAACGTCTCTATGACACGGGCGCCAACGCATTGCGCGCTGGTTCGTTTTTTCAGGCCAGCAAAGCGCTTGGGCTTGCTATTCGAAGCGATGATCAGTTTGCGTTGGCCCATGCACGGCTGGCCGAAGCCTGGATGGAACTGGACTACAGCGATAGAGCGAAAGATGAACTATTGCGCGTTGGCGAATTGACCCCTGACCGTTCGTTGTACACGCCGGTAGAGGGGCTTTATCTGGATGCGATCACCTCCATCGTGCGCCGGGATTTTCCTCGGGCTATTGCCGCTTATTCGGAAATCGTCCGGGTCCAGCCGGATCAGTCTCACGTTTATGTTGATCTGGGACGGTCCTACGAGAAGAATAACCAACTGGACAAGGCTGTCGAGAGTTATGTCGGCGCAGTGAACCGGGATTTACAAAACGCGACGCCTTTTCTGCGGTTAGGCGTGCTTTACGGCCGCCAGCACAAGGTGACTGAAGCCAACTTGGCTTTCGACAAGGCCGAGACAATCTATCAGGCCCTGGGGAATGTCGAGGGCCGGGCCGAAGTGGCCCTCCAGCGCGGCGTGCTCCTGAATGATATAGCCGGCAAAGTTTCGGAGGCCCGCGCCCAATTGGATCAGGCGCGCGACATGGCCAAAATAGTTGATAATCAGTACCAGCAAATCAAAATTCTCTTCCAACTGAGCAGTGTGTCAGTCAAAGAAGGTAAGGCCGATCAGGCGCAGCAATATGCTCACGACG
Source organism: Blastocatellia bacterium (assembly GCA_033858155.1). Taxonomy (GTDB): domain Bacteria; phylum Acidobacteriota; class Blastocatellia; order Pyrinomonadales; family Pyrinomonadaceae; genus UBA11740. The sequence goes on along the minus strand of JAWVCT010000070.1, from coordinate 44,522 downwards.
CGGTCGAACTAGCTCAGGCCAATCAGATGGAAAGCATGATTGCGCGCGGCTCCTTAGAGCTGGGCAACGTCCATTTGGGACGCGGCGACTACACCGATGCCGAGAAGTATTTCCAGCAAGGGCTCGAAGCCGCGCAGAGATACGGTGGCCGCCAGAATGAGGCGCGGGCGCGTTTGTCTCTGGCGAGCTTGTACATTCAGCGCGGCGAAACGGATCGCGGCCTGGGATTCGACGAGCAGGCACTGGCTTTCTATCAGCCGGGAGGCTACCGCACAGAGACATCGCAGGCGCTGCTTCTGCGTGGTCGTGCTTACAAACAGAAGGGTGACTACAAGGCGGCACTTCAATCTTTTCAGGAGCAGCTCAAACTCGCCGAGCAAACCGGCGATCAAGCACAGATAGCTTACTCACATGGGAGCATCGGCGGTCTGCTGTTGGTCGAGGAACAGTACGCTGACGCCCGTCAGCATTTCGAAGAAGGCCGCGTGAGATACAACTCAATGGGTAACCAGTTGTACGAAGGTTACGCCTTGATGAACCTGGGCTCTGTTCTCTGGAGGCTGGGCAGCCGAGACGACGCCCGCAAGATGCTCGAACAAGCGTCGGTGATCGCTAAACAAAAAGGCGGCTCGTTCACGGGACTGCAAGCGGCGATCGATCTGGCCGGGGCGCAGATTTCTTTGAACGAGCAAAAATTCGCGGAGGCCGGCGCGAAAAGCCAGCAGGCTCTTGACCTCGCCGGCGCCCAGGATAAAGCTGTCTCAGTCGAGGGGAAGTATCTCCTGGGACTATCTCAGGCCCTTTCGGGTCGCGCGGCCGTAGGGACAGCACTGTGCCAGGAAGCCAGCGATGCAGCGGCGGCGTTAGGCGACCCGTTGATTCTGGCGGAATCTCAACTTGCGCTGGCCGAAGCAGCACTCAACGCCAGTGATACCAAGCGCGCAATCGAGAGCGCACTGAAGGCACACGCCTTCTTTGCCAACGCCGGACTATCGGAATCAAACTGGCGCGCCTGGCTCATTGCGGGATTGGCAAGCCAAAAGGCAAGCGACCGCGACAACGCACAACTCTATCTAAAGAATGCCGCCGAAGGGCTTGCATCACTACAACAGAAATGGGGCTCGGAAGTATTCAAGAGTTATCAAACGCGTCCAGACATTCAACTCTACCGCAGACAGCTCGAGCAAAGTTCTGCGTCCCTTCGTTAATTCAACCTGTACTCAACATTCAGTCAAGACAAAGGAGAACATAGAAATGGCAACCAAGAAAACTTCGAGCAAGAAGAAACCCAATCCCTTACTCGAAACCGATCCACCTATCCTGGTCGGCGGAGGCGGTTCAGCTTACCTTTGGGTCAATCTAAGTCAAGGACAGCGGCCGGTGAACCCTTCATCAAACAATCCGAGCACAGGTATTAACCCCGGCTCTCCGACACCCAAAACCAGAGGCGACTATAGTGCGTCAAGAGTTACTGGCTCGCCCACGCAGGTCTTTTTTTTTGACGGCGTAAATCCCGAAAGACAACTTGACATACCGGTAGCGGGTCGTAAGACGTGGTATATCCGGTTTGCGTAGCTGACTTAGATTTACAGTGAAGTTTCCAAGCGTACGAACGGCCACGCCCATGAGGGTTGTCGTGAAGATTAATCGCGTTAACTGCAGGCTCATGCTTCCGCTGCCGCTCGTAACTTGCGAAGTAACCGTACCAGATCCGGTAACTGATAATTCGCGTTCAGCCCGCTAGGATTCGGTAGCACCCAGACGCGCGCGGCACCAATTCGTTCCGGCTGCTCGCCGATGACAGCCTTGGGTTGCGCGAACGCCTGGCGATAGGCGCCGACGCCGAGTATAGCGACGATGCGCGGTTGATAACGCCGCACTTTGCTGCGCAGTCGCCGGCCGCCTTTGATGAAGTCGTCCTTGGTTAACTCTGCCGCGGCCACCGTGGCTCGCGCCACGACATTCGTGACGCCGATCTGAAGTTTCAAAAGCTCCTGCTCTGCAAACGGCGACAACAAGCGATCCGTAAATCCTGATTGATACAGCGCGGGCCAGAAGCGATTACCGGGCCGGGCAAAATGGTGACCCACCGCAGCCGTGTATAGTCCGGGATTAATTCCGCAGAAGAGCACGCGCAGAGCAGGACCGATCACATCGGGAACTGTTTTGCCCTCGGCCTCGATTAGCTGTTGCCTGGTTGGCTTGAACGGCTGTTCCGCTATGGCTTCTGTTCGCTTGCTGACCATGATGAATCACTCCTAGACTAAGAGGGCCGGGCGATCGAACGCAACCAGGGGATCGCATTGATGAGGTCAAGTCGATATGACCAGGAAAAAATCCGCAGCGACGCACTCGAAGGCACCCAGAACGCAGAAACAGCCGCCGGCTAACGAGCGAGCGAGCCTTTGTTCATCTGCCCGCCCGGCCCGGATGCCCACGATCATTCATCCCATGCTGGCTACCCTCGTCGATGATCCGTTTTCTAATCCTGAATGGATATTTGAAACCAAGTGGGATGGCTTTCGCTCGGTATGCTTTGTCAAGAACGGCAAAGCGCGCTTGGTCTCCCGCAATCAGATCGAGATGACGCCGCAGTATCCCGAGCTGGCGGGTGTGGCTAAACAGATCGACGCGAAAGAAGCGATCCTCGACGGTGAGATCGTCGCGCTGGATAAAGACGGCATGCCGCGGTTTCAACTTTTGCAGCCGCGCGTCGGACGCAAGAGCGGTATTGAAGCATTACGAGGTCACGGGCACATCGTCTATTACGTCTTCGATCTTCTTTACGTCGACGGTAACAGCCTGATGCCGTGCCCATTGGTCGAACGGAAAGAGGTCCTCGACCGAATTTTAAAGCCGGCGAGCTTCATCAAACTTTCAGAACACATCGATGGCGATGGCGAGGCGTTCTTCAAACAGATCGAGAAGTTTCACCTGGAAGGCATGATCGCCAAGCGCGCCGCCAGCCCTTACGTTGAGAAAAGAAGCAAGGACTGGTTGAAGGTCAAAACGATTCAGCGTTCGGAAGTGGTAATTGGCGGCTACACCCAGCCGCGCGGATCGCGTTCGCATTTTGGCGCGCTGGTCGTCGGGCTCTATCGCGATAAACAACTGCGCTATGTCGCGCACGTCGGCGGCGGTTTCAACCAACGCAGTCTGGCTGAGCTTTTCAAATTGATGCAGCCTTTGAAAACGAAAGTGAGTCCGTTTGTGGATGCTCCGAAGACCAACGAGCCGGTGCAATGGTTAAAGCCAAAGCTGGTCGCCGAAGTAAAGTTTTCAGAATGGACCGCCGACCAACGCCTGCGACATCCGATCTTCGTCGGCCTGCGTGAGGACAAAGAGCCCGAGGATTGTCGGTTCGAGTTCAAACGCGATACAGACCAGGTAGTTCGCAGAGGTGGTCGCAAGCGTTGAGTTCTCCTTTGCGCCTTCTGTTTTGGCGTTGCGCCTTTGCGCGAAATTGATAACCCGTTTCGCGCAAAGGCGCAAAAGGGGATCCGAAGGCGCAAAGGGAAAACCGCCGGGAAATGTAAAGGATTTTAGGGTTTAGAGCTTAGGCGTTAGGCCGCATCAGGCCGCGGAAGATGCCCTGTATCTCGACCCGCGAGGCGTGCACGCGAATGGGTTCTAACTGCGCATTCGAAGGTCTTAATTCCACTTCATCACCGAAGCGGAACAACCGCTTCAAAGTCGCGCGCGCGCGATCGATGAGGGCCACCACGATTTCGCCGTCGCGGGCTTCGGTCCGGTTTTCGATCAACGCAATGTCGCCGTCACAGATGTGTTCGTCGATCATTGAATCGCCTTTGACGCGCAGAGCGTAGATACGCTCAGGACGCACGCGACCAAACAGGAAACGCGGCACGCAAATCATTTCGATGTCTTCAATCGCATCGATCGGAACCCCAGCGGCGATGCGACCGAGCAAGGCCACTTCGCAAACTGCGTCCGCCGGCACTTCTTCAACTTTGACCGCGAGCGTAAAACGTCCCGGCTGATGGTCGCGTTTGATCAGACCACGCTTTTCCAGAGCCGAGATATGTTTCGCGATCGTTCCCTTCGAGCTGACTCCGAAGTTGCGCGCGATCTGTGCATACGATGGTTCGTGCCCGTGCTTCGCGAGAAAGCGGGTAATGTAATCGAGAACTTCTTTCTGGCGTTGGGTACGTGGCAGCATGTGAATTTAACCTGAGGACGATTCGAATTCTAATCGCGCAAATCTAAATGGTCAAGCATTCTGTGTTGTAAGCAGTGAAGTAACTTGTCAGCGTTTATTTATTAGCACCGCGGCTTCAGCCCGGTGAAACTAGTGCTCGAAATAATCTGAAACCGTTTAAAACGGTTTCACTTATAAAGCCAACCACGAGATCTTCGGGCTAAAGCCACGGTGCTAATGAGAATGTCTCCAGAAATGGAAACTGATTTTTGTTCAGAGGTCCACGAATAAATTCCCGGTTGCACTTAACGAAAAGGGATTTCTGGTGACGGGCTACTCCGCGGTCGAAATTCATTTGACTAAGCTCCGCCGATCGGATAAATGTTCTCGCCCTGTTAGTGGGTTCGAGAGAGAGCGTGTAACCAATTCCGGCGGGCAAGCGTTTTCGTAGTTGTTACCGTTGTCTGCGACGACAGTTTTACTACCTGCAGTTTCTTTATCACAACTCGTTTGAAAGGACGTTTCCCCAAATGAAAGAGAAGTGTCGTTCTGCTCGCGACTTTGGCGGGCTGATGGTCGCAATCTGCGCCCTGCTGTTCGGAGCCATGGCGTTGGGAGCCTTCGGCGCGCACGCACAAAACCCGGCTCCGGCCCCTTCGCCGGCCGCTGTTCAAAGTCCCACCGCGACAAGTAGCGCGACCGCTACGCCGATTCCGAGTCCCACACCGACGCCGATTAACTGGTCGAACGATCCCATGCTGAAGCGTTTTGTGTGGCGCGGCATCGGTCCGGCGAGCATGGGCGGGCGCATCGATGATATCGCTGTGGTGGACGGCAACCCATATACTTTTTATGTGGGCTTTGCGACGGGTGGGGTTTGGAAAACCGTCAACAACGGCACGACCTTTCAACCAATTTTCGATACCTATTCGACTGCTTCTATTGGGGACATCGCTATTGCGCCGTCCAACTCGGACATCGTCTGGGTAGGGACCGGCGAGGCCAACAACCGCCAGAGCTCGAGCTTTGGCGACGGCATCTATAAATCGACAGATGGCGGCAAGACCTTTGCGAAAATGGGTCTCCAGAATTCGCAAACCATTGCCCGCATCGTGATCGATCCAAGGGACCCCAACATCGTTTACGTCGCGGTGCTGGGACACCTGTTTGGACCGAACAAAGAACGTGGAGTCTACAAAACCACTGACGGCGGCAGGACCTGGAACAACGTTAAATTCGTCGATGAAGACACGGGCTTTACCGATCTGGTTATGGACGCGTCCGACAGCAGGACGCTCTACGCGGCGTCCTATCAGCGGCGCAGAACGTCTTGGGGTTTCAATGGAGGCGGACCGGGATCGGGAGTTTGGAAAACCACGGATGCGGGAAAGAATTGGACGAAGCTACAGGGCAATGGTTTTCCGGAAGGCCTATTAGGAAGAATCGGAATCGACGTTTCGCGATCGAATCCGAACGTCCTCTATGCGCAGATCGAAGTCGGCGCCAGCGTGGGAACCGGCGGTGAAGAGCAGGCTCCCCCGGGAGGCGCGAGCCCTAGTCCGACACCGACGCCGTCGGCAACTCCCGTCTCGACGGCGAGCCCCGCCGCTTCGCCGACACCAACTCCGCCCGATCCGAAAAAGTCCGGCGTCTGGCGCTCGGATGATAAAGGCAAGACCTGGCGCGTCGTCGCTACCTGCTTCAACGCGAACAACTGCCCCGAAAATAATCGTTCGATGTATTACAGCCAGCTTCGTGTCGATCCCAGCAATCCGGAAAACGTTTTCGTTGGCGGCTTGAACTTTAGTAAGTCAACCGACGGCGGCAAGAAGTTTACATCGCTGCAACAGGGGATCGCGCACAGCGACCATCACGCGATTTGGGTCGATCCAAAGAACGGCAATCACTTGCTGATTGGAAACGACGGCGGCCTTGACGTCAGTTACGATCAAGGCTCGACCTGGGAATTCATCAACACCATTCCCGCCGCACAGTTTTATGCGATCGCTGCCGACATGCGTAAGCCGTATTACGTCTATGGCGGTTTGCAGGACAACGGATCGTGGGGCGGCCCGAGCCAGACACGCAGCCAGGCAGGGATCACCAACGCCGATTGGTTTCGCACGGGTGGAGGCGACGGCTTCTACTCACAGGCCGATCCGAATGACTACAACATCGTCTATTCCGAATCGCAAAACGGCTCGATGAGTCGAACTGACTTGCGGACGGGCCGCAGCGTCAGCATTCGTCCGCGCGCCGCGGCACGTCGCGGCGGCGGTGGCGGTGGAACTGGCGGCGGCGGTCGACGCGGCGCTGGCCAACCGGGCGCGTCACCTTCCCCAACGCCCGAGGATCCGCAGGCGGCGCTGGCCGCGTTCGCGGCACAGCAGGGATTTGGCGGGTTTGGAGGCCAGGCAACGTCGAACATAGTTCCGGCTCCCTCACCGGGCGAACAGTTTCGCTTCTATTGGAACACGCCCATCGTGATGTCGCCGCACAACTCGCGGATTCTTTACGTCGGCGGCGACAGGTTCTTTAAGTCGCTCGATCGCGGCGATACCTGGACAGCGTCAGCCGATCTAACCAAGCACGTCGACCGCAATAAGCTTTCGATCATGCGTGTCAAAGGCACCGAACCGATGGCTTCAAAGAACGATGGCTATACCAGCTTCAGTTACATCGTGACTATAGCCGAATCGCCAATGCTGCCCGGTGTCCTATGGGTCGGCACTGACGATGGAAATATTCAGGTGAGCAAAGATGGCGGCGCAAACTGGGCGAACGTCGCGAAGAACGTGCCGGGCATCGGCGAGATGTACCACATCAATCGCGTCGAGCCTTCGCACTATGACGCCGGCACCTGCTACCTCGCGGTTGACGGTCACCGGTTTGACGATCTAAAGCCGTACCTGTTTGTGACCAGGGACTATGGCGCGACCTGGAGCTCACTCGTCGGCAACCTGCCGCCATGGGGCACTGTCAACGTCGTGCGCGAAGATCCGAAGAACAAAGATCTGCTTTACGCGGGCACGGAGTTTGGTCTCTACATTTCACTCGATGGCGGTAAAGAGTGGAAGCCTTTCATGTCGGGACTACCCACTGTGCGCGTGGATGACATTTTGGTTCATCCTCGTGACAACGATCTAATCCTCGGCACGCATGGGCGCGGCATTTACATCCTCGATGACATCAGTGCGTTGCAACAACTGACTTCGGGGAAGGTACTGGAGAAGGATGCGTTTCTGTTTGATGTGCGGCCCGGAACACAGTGGCTCAACGACGTGCGCCTGGGACGCTATACCGGCGGCGCGAAACTTTATCGAGGCAACAACCCGCAGCCCGGCACGGCGATCAGTTACTACCTAAAGGCCGTGCCTGAAACCGATGTGAAGATCACGATCTCTGACTACACCGGCAAGGTAATTCGCAACATCGTCGGCACGAAAGAAATCGGGATCAATCGCATTCAATGGAACTTGCGCGGAGATCCTCCGCCTCGGCCCGCTAACCTTCCTCCTGGATTCGGTGGTGGCGGAGGAGGCGGTGGCGGTGGCGGCGGCTTCGGCGGTTTTTTCAACATCGGCCCCGCCCTTGAACCGGGCACCTACTTTTTGAAGTTGTCCGTCAACGGCAAGGACTACACGACGAAGGTCGTGATCGAAACCGATCCGGGCATACAGTTCTAAAGCGAATGCGTCATCACTAGAAGGCTCGCAGGCTGTTCGTCTGCGGGCCTTCTTTATTCAATCACCCGCGCAATCACACACTTCAGGTAATGTGTCTCCGGCACTCCCAACAGGATGGGATGGTCGCTTGACTGGCTGCGCCTCTCAATAATCTGGACTCGGCGGCGAGCGTCTACTGCGGCCTCGGCGATCAGATCGAAAAAGAGATCTTCGCTCATGTGATATGAACAGGAGCAGGTAACCAGGACGCCGCCCGGGTTCAGCAGCTTCAGGGCGCGTAGGTTGATTTCTTTGTACCCGCGCGCTGCTGATTTCACAGTCGCCCGGTTTTTCGCGAAGGCGGGAGGATCGAGAATGATCGTGTCAAAGCGTTCCCCGCCGGCTTCCATTTCCCGCAGCGCGTCAAAAACATTGGCGACGCGAAATTCAATATTGCTCGCTTCGTTCAACTCAGCATTGCGTTGCGCCGCTGCGATGGCCTCTTCCGAGATGTCGATCCCAAGGACGCTGTCGCATCCACGTGCAATGTGCAGCGCAAAGCCGCCGTTGAAGGTAAAGCAATCCAGCGCCCGGCCACGGGCCACGCTGCGCGCGGCCAGATAGTTCTCGCGCTGATCCAGAAACGCGCCGGTCTTTTGCCCGCTGAGCGGTGACACTATCAGACGAACGCCATGTTGATTGATCTCGATTTCATCCGCTGCCTCGCCATAGAGCAGGCCGGACTGTAAAGCGAGTCCTTCGAACTGTCTCACCCTCGCATCGTTGCGCTCAACCACTGCCCGCGGATTGAATTGCTCCGTCAACAACTCCGTCAACATGCTCTTTAATTTTTCAGTCCCCTGCGAGAGCGTCTGGAGCACCAGCACCTTGTCATACACATCGACAATCAATGACGGCAACAGATCACCTTCCGAGAAAACCAGCCGGTAGGCATTTGTTTCCCTTGCAATTGCGGCGCGCGCTTCAAGACAGCGTTGCAGACGTCGCCGCCACCATTCACGATCGATAGCTTCTTCATTGGTACTGAGAAAGCGCAGGGCGATTTCAGACTGATCGCTGTAGAACGATTGGCCGACAAGGTTGCCGGCATCATCGACGACGCGCACGACGGCTCCGCCCTCGGCATCACCCGCGTCACGTATGTCGCTGCGATAGACCCAAAGATGGCCCTGGCGAATGCGCTTCGCGCCGCGCGTTGAAATTTTCACTTGAGACATTGCCCGGAGAACTTAACACATAGGCTCAGAGCCGAGCACCTTTGGAGTGCTACGGCTGGCGCGCAAGTCTGACTTGAACTGCGTTACAGCAAGGCGGTATCACTGCGCTCGCGCAAAGCCTCACTGACTGTTTAGAGTTCCAGATGTTTGCCGACATCCAAAGCGCCGTCGCTGCCGGCGCACTCCAAATAGCGCGTTTCCGACTTGACCACAGGCCGTTTGCGCGTGAAAATTGCGGAGCGCCCGATAACTCCGGAGTTTTAGCGCGAACGCTGCGTCCAACATCCGAGCTTGATGGCCTCCTCTGCTGAAGTAACCCACGCCCCGACCCAACCTGAAAGCGCCACCACGCTTCGTACCATCGTCGAATTGGTCCGCCGCATTATGCGCGCTGATGTAGTCAGCGTGGTCCACTTCTCACTCGCTGAACAAACCATAACGTGGAGAGTGGCCAGCGGTCTGCGGTCGCATGTGGTTGACGACGAGCATCCGCTGGTGGGCGCTATCACCGACGAATCCGCGCGTCAGGCCCTAGCTGCCAACGCAACGCTGGTTGTCGAAGGCATTGGTGAGAGCGACGAACTTCCGGCTAGTCATTTTCCCGTCCATGCCGCCGAAGGCGTTCGCGATCTGATGCTGACTCCGCTCAAGTCCCGCGGCGAAATACTGGGCGCCCTGGTCGCGGGTTATCGTTCACGTCATCATTTCAGCCAGGAAGAAAGACAGCAGTTGGAAGATCTGGCCGCAATGGCGGCACTCGCGCTGGACAATGTGCGCTTGCTGGAAACTGTGGGCGCGGCCGAAAAGATTTGGGAGCAAACCTTCGATGCCATCCGCGAAGGAATAATTGTGCACGACGCCGACCTGCGCATCGAGCGCTGCAATGCGATGGCCGCCGAAATGATGTCGCTCCAGCCCGCGGAAGTAATCGGGCTCTCGTTTAAAGAGGCCTTCGGCCTCCTGTTTGGCAAACGCGCGGCAGATTACTACCTGGTTGAGGACCGCAGTCCATCCTCTGCCTTTGAAGTGCAGACGGAATACGAACAACGCTTCCTGGTTTCAATCTTCCCCATTCACAAACCTGATGGCGAACCGGTCAGCGTCGTCACCTGGAGCGATGTGACGCGCATGTCCGAAATGCAGGAGCAACTGTCCCGCACGCGCCGACTGGCCAGCGTCGGGCAATTGGCCGCGGGTGTGGCCCATGAGATTAATAACCCGCTGGCGGCAATCACTACCTGCGCCGAGGCAACGATGCGCGACATGCGCCAGACCAGCGAAATTCAGGAGTTGGCTGAGTCCCGGCAATGGAATTACTATCTGGAAGAAATTGTGCGCCAGTCTCTGCGCTGCAAAGAGATCACGCGTGGTCTTTTGGATCTGACCCGGCAGCGAAAGGCCCGGAGAGTGCTGTGCGACGTCAATGCGATTGCCAAGCAATGCGCCAAGGTGGCGGTACAGCGGGCCGGCTCAAACACCGAATTTGAAATCAACATCGACGAGAACATCGGAGAAGTGGCCACCGACGCGGCCATGGTGCGGCAAATCCTGGACAATCTTTTTAGTAACGCCATCGATGCCCTGGGTGACGGCAGAGGGAAAGTCGGCCTCTCAACCAGCAGCGATGCCGATCGGGTTGCGATTGAAGTTACCGATTCGGGATCGGGTATCTCATCGGAATTGATGTCCAGGATCTTTGATCCTTTCTTTAGCACGAAAGGCCCTGGAAAAGGTTACGGGTTGGGTCTGGCGATTTGCCTGTCGCTGGCGGAGTCTCTGGGCGGCGCCCTAACCGTAGGATCGAAGGAAGGTCACGGGAGTCGCTTTCGACTCTGGATACCGCGGCGCGGTCCTGAAGTGTGAAAAGTGTTAGGGGTGATGTTTGACCCTCGGCGCCTTTTCTCATTAGCACCGTGGCTTTAGCCCGGTGATCGACGGTTATGTTCGAGCTGGAAACCGTTTAAACGGTTTCGGGGTTGTTCGGATAACGACATTCGCCGCGCTAAAGCGACGGTGCTAATGAGAGATGATCCGGGCAGATTGCACCGGCGGTTGGCAACCAATCGCATACTAAGGGTCCGTAGCACTTAAAACATGAATCGAAAAATTCGCGTTCTGGTGGTCGATGACGACAGTCTCTTGCGCAAGCTGATTGCCGATCAGTTGGCGCGGGCTGAGTTCGACGCCGTCCCCGCGGGCAGCGCGCGCGAAGCTCTGGACGTGCTGCGTGAGGCGGACTATGACGTCGTCTTGCTCGATATCATGATGCCGGATCTTTCCGGCCTCGACGCCTTGCGCAAAATTCGCCAGTTCGAAGACCCTCCTGAAGTCGTAATGTTGACCGCCGACACCTCTCTGGCCACCGGCGTCGAAGCGATGCGTCACGGCGCTTATGATTATCTGACCAAGCCCGCGACCCTCGACGAAATGGAAGTGGTCATTCGCAAGGCTGATGAAAAACGGCGTCTGCTCAAGCAGAACGCATCGCTGCGTGCGGTGGGGCGGCCCACGGCCAGCGGCGACGAAGTGTTGCCCATCGTACACGAGAATTCCGTCATGGCGGGGCTGGTGGCCCAGGCCGAAACCGCGGCGCGCACCGATTCCACGGTGCTGCTTACCGGTGAATCGGGGACCGGCAAAGACGTGCTGGCGCGCTTCATTCATTCAAAGAGCTCGCGACAGAGCATGCCCGTGATCACCGTTAATTGCGGCGCCCTGCCTGAGACTCTTTTCGAGTCGGAATTCTTTGGCCACGAACGCGGCGCCTTTACCGGCGCCAGCCAATTGCGTCGCGGTTTGCTCGAGGCCTCCGATGGCTCGACGCTTTTTCTCGACGAGATAGGCGACATGCCGCTCATCATGCAGGTGAAGCTGCTGCACTTTCTCGAGCAGGGTCGTTTTCGTCGCGTGGGATCGACTCGTGATCAAAACGCTGACGTGCGGGTCATCGCTGCGACCAACCGCGAGCTACCGCAAGAAGTCGAGCGCCAACGTTTTCGCGCAGATCTTTTTTATCGGCTCAACGTCGTGTCCCTGCACGTGCCGCCACTGCGCGAGCGACCCGAAGACATTCCCGCCCTCATCGATTATTTTCTGGATATCTACCGGAACCGCTTCGTTCGTCCCAACCTCGATCTGTCCGCCGACGCTCGTCAGCGTTTATACACCTACGCCTGGCCCGGCAACGTGCGCGAATTGCGCAATTGCCTCGAACGGGCCGCCGCAATTTCTCTGAGCGATACCATCGAAGCGAGCCAAATCCCCTTCCTCAACCTGGAAGCCGGCGGAGTCGCCGCCAGTAGTTCGACCCAGGCTGCGGCCGCGGCCCCACATTCCGCGGTGACTCTGGAAGAACTCGAACGCGAACACATCCTGCGCGTGCTCCACGACAGCGACGGAAATCGTGAACGGGCCGCGGCGATTCTCGGCATCTCTTCACGCACCCTGTATCGCAAACTGCGCGAATACGAAACTCAAGCAACGTCCCTCGGCCTCGCCACCGAAGGCTGAACGGGTGGAGGCTCTTCTGATCTGTATGATCAGGTATGGCAGGTTTTCGGCCTGCCCATATTTTTCGTAAGCGTGTATCATGCATTTGCTACTAGTCGCGATCCGGAGCTGACCTCATTTGATGAATCCGCTCGAAACCTACCTCCAGGATTTATACGACATTCATAGTTCCGGCTCGGGAGTGAAAGAGACTTCCTACCACGGAACTCTTGCGAACCTCTTCAACGCTATGCCAAGAGGCAAGATCATCGAACGCGAGTATTCGACTGACGAACGGAAAGCTATCGAACGCGGCGCGGCGATTGTCCAGAATGAACGCCCCGATGCTGCTCAACCTTCACAACGAGTCAGAGCCTAACCGCACTGTGCGGCGGCGAGCCGCAAACTCCTTACAGGATCAAAGCCAGTTAGCACCTTCCGCCGGGTCGTCCCTGACATTCTGTCAGCCCACTGACAAAACGTCAGCGGCCTTGTCAGCCTCACCCTTAGTCCCGGGTTCTTGCGCAATAACTTAACTAACCTAAGCAAGTCGTAAGCCGCCTTCGCTTTAACTGGATCGTCGCGCCGTAAGCCACTGCGGCACGGTGATTGTAAAGACGAGTTCGCCTGATTGCCTCGACACACATCAGGATATCCAGAACAAGCCGGGAATGAATTTAAGAACAAGGCAGGGGTAGAAGTTGGCGCAGTGTTCCGTCAGGAGCCTGCGCACTCGCGATCCTCCAAACGAAACGTCAGGAGACGAAAAACAAATGATGAAGTCAAAGAAAAAATTTAGTGCGCTGCTAATGGCCGTGCTCACCTTGATGGTAGCCGGGGCAGCAGGTTTTGCGCAGCGACATCTGATGCTGGCCAACGCCGCGCGCCCCGAAGTTAAGATCGAGCTTTCCGCCGCGGTCGAGCGTGACTCTGCGCTCATACCTCTCGACAAAGCTGCCCTGGTTAAGCCGGGTGAGATCCTGGACTGGACCATCGTGTCTGAGAACAGCGGCAATGGCGCGGCGATGGATTACAAAACCATCGGCCACATTCCGCGCGGTACCATTTTCGTGACTGAGAGTGCGAAGGCCGACGGCGCCAAGCTCGTCTACAGTATCGACAACGGCAAGTCCTATTCGGCCCAGCCCATGATCGAAGTGAAGCAGGCCGATGGATCCGTCAAGCAAGTCCCTGCCCCCGTCTCAATGTACACAGAGATTCGCTATGAGTGGGCCGATCCGCTCGCGCAAGGCGGCAAACGCTCTGCTTCGTACAAAGTGCGAGTGAAATAACTCTGCCCGAGTTCAGAGTACAAGCTTCAGCTTGCCTCTTCGCAAGGCCCCAACCTGAAGGTTGAACTCTTAACACTCACCCCTGCCCCGACCCAAATCGATGAGGACTGATATGAAGAACCGAAGAACATTTGTGAGCCCCAGCGCGACCCTTCGCCTGCTGATTGCTATAGCGATCGCCTTCGCGCTTTCCACCACAGCCACAGCACAGACGCCCGGCGGCACGACGATTTCGAATCAGGCCAGCGCGTCATACTCAGACGGCACGAACACCTACAACACCGTCTCGAATACGGTGACGGTAACCGTGTCGAACGTCTCCGGCCTGGCGATTACGCCGGACGTCGGCAGTAACCCCAGCGTAGTAGCCGGACAAACCGGGGTGATCTACAACTTTACGGTAACCAACACCGGGAACTTTAGTGACCAGGTGCATTTTCTGGCGGGTGGCGCCAGCGCCTCTCTCAGTGGTGCCAGTCCGGCCACAATCACTAACGTCGTCATTGACATTAACAACGACGGCGCCATCGACGGGGGAGATACTCTGCTCACCGGTGGAGCCGCGGTTGATTCCGCGTTCATTGCGCAGAACGCCTCAATTCACGTTTTGGTGGAGGTCAGCGTCAACGTCGGTGCGACTTCCGGCCAAACCATTCAGGTCTTCCTGGGAGACGCAGCCACCGGTGGCCCAGGCTACGACAATCAGCCGCTAGCGGCGGTCGTCCCTTCGCATGAAGTGCGGACCGTTTCCGCGACCTCAGTCAACGGACAGCGCGAGGCTCGCGGCGACATCTCGACTTCGATCGTCAACGACGCTTTGCTCCAAGTGACGGTGTCCGTGCCCGCCGGACCAGTAAATCTCGGTGCGGACATTACATATGGCTGGACTCTGCAAAACGTCGGTTTGCGCAACGCGACAGCCGTGACCCTCGCCGGACTGCCGGCCGTCTATATCATCGCGCCCATTCCACTCAACACCGTGTTGAAAGCGGGCCAGACCTTCCCGGCCAATACGCTCTATTCGACCACGGGTCTTGGGACTGCGCCCCTGTCGGCAGCCTGGACTACTACGCCTCCGGCGCCGCTCTCGCTGACAAAGCGCATCGCTTTCCCCGTGGCCGCGCCGTTCGCCCCGGGTCCAGCGACCGCGCCTATCAATATGGTGGTAACTGTAAACACTGGCATCGACGCTTCGCTGACTATCGACGAAATTGGCGACACGTTTGGCAAGAACAGCCTGGCCTCGACGGTAATTTCCGATCAATCGGATAAGCCGGGACAGGAAGTGCCGAACAATTACGACGGCAATGCCGACTTTAACGAAGGGTACGTTGCCGGTGTCGGCCACGGTATCGAACAACGAACCACATTGACGCAAGTTAGTGCCGTCCTCGTGGGCCCAAGCGGTGCCCCGGGCGCGATAGGGCCAACCGATTCGAACGACGACTACAGCAACAAGAGCGTCAACACCGGCATCGCCGGCGTGGCGCCGGGCGGAGTAACCACCGCCTCGGGTCAGCTCGTCTATATCAACACGATTCAGAACACCGGCAACACCAGCGACACCTACACGATTGACGCGCCGGCTGTACCGGCCGGATTCACCGTCGAGGTGTCGACTAACGGTGGCGGCAGTTACACCACCGTGTCGGGTGGCGGCTCGGTCTCGCTGGCTATTGCTTTCGCTACTTCAGCGAACATCAACGTGCGAGTAACCGCCCCCGCGGGTCAGACAGTTCTGACCGGTTACGACACGCAAATTCGCGCAACATCGACTGTCACTCCAGCAGCCTTCAATAGGACCATCGATCGCGTCTACACCGGATTCGTTCGGTTGGACAAGGCGTTCACGGTTGCCAACGCGACCGGGGTCGGGGCCGCCACTGACCCGGTGCCAGGTGCTGTAATCACTTACAACATTACTTACACCAACGTCTCCAGCTCGAATGGCGACGCCAACTGCGTCAAGTTGACGGCCAGCAGTCTGGTCATCACCGAAGACGGACTGGCCGCGCCGAATAATTGGGGAACGTACACGGCCAACAGCGGCTCGCCCAGCGATTCGGGTTCGGGCACGCCGGCAATCGTCAGCGCCACCAAGTACACCGACACGATGGCCTCAGTCGCGCCCGGCGCGTCGGCGGTCTTCACCTTCAAACGTTCAATCAACTAGGTCGGACTGCCAAGTGGCACAGACTTCAGTCTGTGAGTGGATCGTGACACAGACACTGTCGGTGTTCGCGCCTTTCACAGACTGGAGTCTTACCACTTTTAGCAGCAGCCCTTCCCCAACTCACAACGGTGAAACCTCAATTCAAAAATCTTGTATTGATTGCCAGCTTGATAGCGATCGTGTTGAGCGCGTCCGCTAACGCACGCGTCTTCGAAGATCCCACCGGCGCCGGCATTATCATTTCCAATCGCGCCGAGGCTATTTACGAGGATGAAGCGGGCGAACGCTTCACCACAGTCTCGCCAACCGTAACCATCACGGTGCTGGCGGTGGCGACCATCGCAGTCACGCCGGACGAAACCGCCCCGTCGGACACGATCGCGCCGCGCGACAGTGTCACGCGGGTCTTTCGTGTTTGCAACACCGGCAACAACACCGACACCTTCACTCTGACACGGGTCGACGTGACCGCGCCCGCCGTTCTCCATTCGCTTTACTTTGACAACGACGGCAGTGGCACGCTGAGCGATGGCGATGCCCCTGCTCGGGTCAACGAATCGGTTTCGCCGCAGCTCGCGCCACTTAAGTGCATCGGCGTGCTCGCGGTAATTGACACGAACGACGCGCCGCCGCAAAGCACGCTCGCCATCAATCTCGTCGCGCGATCGAATGCGTTGAATGCCGTCAATGGCCGCGGCGACGACGCCGGCACAATCATCAACGCGGTGGGCCAGGGTGCGCGCCTGACCGATCCGGCCGATTCAAACCGTGGCCCAGGCAAGTTAGTGAACGGCGTGGGTCAGGCTGTGGTCAGTACCGGAAGCCAGTTCACTTATACGATTGCTTTTCGCAATAGCGGCGACACGATAGCTCGCAACATCGTCCTCGACGATCAGTTGACTCCGGGAATCGAGTACGTGCCAGCGTCTCTACAAGTGAACGATCGGGCCGTGTCGGACGCTCTTGACGGTGACGAAGGCTCAGTCCAGGGCGCCAACATTAAGTTTGTCTTTGCTCGCGTAAATCCGGGTGAAGTCTTTCGCATCACCTTTAGGGCGCGGCTTACCGCAACTGCCATCGGCGGCACGGGGTTCGTGAATAGCGCTTCGTTCACGGGCGATAACATTCTCCCGGTCAAAACCGGAACCGCCACGGTTGTGGCCAACCCCTTCGGGCTTGTGTTTGCCGGCCGAGCCGGCAGCTCCACGCCAATAGCGGGCGCGCGCGTCGAAGTCATCACCGATCAAAAGGGCGAAAGCCTTGTGCATTTACCAGCCGACGCTGGTTTCACTCCGAACGAGAAGAATGAAAACCCATTCGCCAGCGATGGGCAGGGCCGCTTCAGTTTCGCGCTCAGCCCGGACGAAATCGGCAGCGCGAACACCACGGCTAATTACTTCATGAAGGTCACGGCGCAGGGCTACATCACACGCATGGTGCAGCTCAGCTTGCGTCCGACCCAGACGGGACTTTTCGCGCTTAATGTTCATGCAATTGACAGCCAGCCGTTGGCCAGCGCCGGTGGATTCGATCTGGTTCGCGAAGACGTGCGGATTAACGATCTGGCGGCGCTCGTGCTGAACATCCCGATGTTCGAGCCGGCAGGCTTGCAGATTGTTAAGTCAGCCGATCGCGCACGCGCCGAAATTGGCGACACGATCACCTACCGTGTCGAGGTTCACAACCCAACCGCCGCTAACGTAAACGATGTTGTGGTCAAGGATCTCTTGCCTCCGTCTTTTCATTATGCCAACGGATCGGCCCTGCTCACTCTCGGCGCCGGATCCGGGAAATCTATCGAACCGGAAATCCATGCCAACGAGTTGACGTTCCGCATTAGCGAGATACCTCACGGCGCGACCGCGCAGCTCTTGTATCGCGTGCGTGTGGGTGCAAATGCGCGCGAGGGCGATCAAGAGAATCTGGCGACCGCCTTCGCCGTATTCCCCTCAGGAGAACATGTTCAAAGCGCGCCGGCGCGGGCCGTCGTCTATGTGTCGGCTGGTGTCTTTTCAACCCGCCAAGTCCTGGTCGGTCGCGTCTTTGTCGATACCAACGGCAACGGACAGTTTGACGAGAGCGATCGCCCCGTTCCCGGAGCGCGGCTGTATTTAAGCAACGGTCAATCAGTGATCACGGATTCGGCCGGACTCTACAATTTCCCTTCTCTCGGCGACGGTTCGCAGGCCATCTCGCTCGATCCGGTGAGCGTGCCGAAACACTATGCGTTGACCGACGGCGGTCGAGTATCGGGTAAGAGTTGGGCCCGTCTGCTGCGTACGCCCATCGGTGGCGGCGCGTTGCTGCGCCAAAATTTTATCTTGATTGATACTCACAAGCCCCAATCCGCGAGCCAGCGCAATCAAGAGGGCGACGTTACATCCCAAACTTTAGCGACCGCGGAAAGCGCTCCTCTGCCGGAGAGCTTGATCAAACGAGACGAAACGGCGGACCCGCAGGTCACCCCAACGCCGAACTCCACCGTTAGCGCCAAAGCACCGGAACCTGGAATGGCAACGCCCGGCACCTACGAGATCGCTTCGACTGAAACTGTCGCCGCAGTGGACCCTGGTGAAGTTCGCATTCTCTCGCCCGCGTCGAACTCAGTTTCGATGTCGGTGGGCCTCCAAGCCCAAGTGCGCGTCGCTTTGAACTGGACGGTCAAACTGGAAATCAATGGGGCGCCGGTCTCAGACAATAATATCGGCGTGCGTAGTTTGGATCATAAGAACCAGGTGTCGACGTTTACCTTCGTCGGGCTTAACTTAAAGCCAGGTCCGAATCGAATTCGTTGCACGGCCGTCAGTCCCAACGGCGCACCCGGCCGCGCCGAAGAAATTACCGTCGTTGGTCGCGGCCCGGCGCGCCGGCTTCAGATTGTCTCCGAAAAGTCGGAAATTCAATCCGGCGGTGGTGACTCGACCATCGTGCGCGTCAAGGCTTTCGATCAATGGGGCAACCCCGCGCTTGACGGGCAAGTCGGCGTGGAGACATCGCTCGGTCAGTTAAGGCGAGCCACAGACAAGTCGGACAAGCCCGAGGCGCAGCCGGCGTTGCTTCCCACAATTTCGACACTACAGTCAGACGCGGCCAAGCCGTTGAGCAATCAATTGGATCAGCAGCAGCCAAGCCAGGTCGGCGGGCAAGTCGTGGTTCAGCTCGAGGGCGGCGAGGCAGTGCTCAAACTAACGGGTTCCGGCACACCTGGCCAGGCGCGTCTGCACGCCCAGACCGGCGAGATTGAAGCCAACGAGCAAGTGCGCATCATCTCTGAAATGCGGCCAACAATACTGGTTGGGTTCGCCGAAATGAGTTTTGGCAAGAGCATTCCCGAAGTTGGTTTGCGAGATGAGCAGGGCCAGTTCCGCCGCCGTCTGAGCTTCTTCTACAGCGGCCAAATCCCGGGAAACAACATGCTGACGCTTTCCTACGACACGCAGCGTCCCATCAATCGCACGGCCGGCCGTGATCGAATCTTTCAGCTCGATCCCCTCGATCGCGTGTATCCGCTGTTTGGCGATTCTTCAACGCGATACGAAGCGGCGCAGTCGAACTCAAAACTCTATGCTCGTCTCGATCACAAACGATCATATGCGATGTTCGGAGACTTTGAGGCGGACATGGAAGCTCCGCTGGCCGGGTATGCGCGCAAGCTGACGGGTGTCAAAGCGCATCTGGAAAATTCGCAGGGTGACTTCATCACGGTGACTGGCGCGCGGCCGGACACTGCGTTTGCGCGCGACGTCTTTCCCGCGGGCGCACTCGGAATTCTGCAGCTTTCCAGTGGAGAAATTTTGACGGGCTCGGAAACTGTGGTGCTGGAAGTACGCGATCGGCGAAACCCCGAGGTCATCATTTCTCATGAAACGCTGGCGCGGTCGGTCGACTACAACCTCGACGCGGCGACCGGCCGGATGTTCTTCATGCGTTACATCTCGACGTTCGACAGCGCGCTTAATCTGACCCAGGTAATCGTGACTTACGAACATCGAGCCGCCAGCTTAAGCTCCGCGGTTTACACTGCGCGCGCTCACAAGAACTTCAAGGGAATCGGCCTCAAGCTTGGTCTGTCGGCCGTGCTGCAACGGCAACCGGATGAAGGTAACTTCCTGTTAGGAGGCTTTGACGCCGAGAAAACTTTGCCGCGAGGTGGTTCGCTGCAAGTTGCCTGGGCGGGTAGCCAGGGCGCAGTAGTTGGCGGCGGCAACGCTATCGGCACTGACAATACGACGCATGACGGCATGGCGTATCAGCTCACGCTGGCACAACCGCTGCCCTTTTATGGCGCCACGGTTCGAGCACGGCTGATTAATGCATCGGCCGGTTTTTTCAATCCGTTCGGCGGCACGGTGACGCCGGGTTCGCGTCGCGGCGAAGTAAGTTTGGAGATGAAGCCGCGAGCAAACTCAACCTTACATTTCGGTGTTACCAGCGAACGCAATCAGACTGCGAATGTTGATAACGGCCGCCTTACTTACTCTGCGGCGTGGGACCAGATTCTGAACGAGCGCATTAAATTTCATCTCGGCTTCGATCATCGCTCTTTCACCGACGACCTCAACGACAAGCGGACGGATTCGAATTTGATCACCGCGGGCGCAGACGTGCAAGTCACCGACAAACTCCAATTGTCGGTCAAGCGCGAACAAAACCTGAACGACGCGGATCCGACCTATCCGACTCAAACGACGCTGGGCGCTACTTATCAAATTAACGCGCTGACCAAGCTATTCTTTTCCCAGAGACTTGCCGCGGCGCCGATTACGCCGATTGGAGATTACTCCGGCACCGGCTTTGCCGCGGTTTCATCGCGCCGCGAAACCGCTTTCGGCGTCGAGACGCGTTTCGGCAAATACACTTCAATGACGGGCCGCTATCAACTCGAAAACGGAATCAACGGCACGGACAGCTTTGCGGTGCTTGGTTTGCAGGATCGTCTGCCGCTGACAAAGGAGCTTTCACTAGAGTTGGGTTTCGAGCGCGGCTTTCATCTGACTGGTCCCAATAAAAGCTTTAACAGCGCGGCGTTTGGTTTCGGCTGGCAGCCCAACTCGGACTTTCGCGCGTCGGCGCATTACGAGTACCGCGATCGCGGGGGCGTCGGGCAAGTCATCGCCGCCGGCGCGGCCGGTAAACTGCGCGAAGGCATTACCGCGTTGGCACGGATTCAATGGTCGCGCGGCGCGTTCGGCGGCAAGTCCAACTCGTCGCTCGAAGGGTCGGTCGCCTTCGCGATTCGTCCACTAAAGTCCGATCGCGTCGGCGTGCTCTTCAGTTACACGCATCATTCTGTGATTCAGGATGCGACCGCCGCGACCCCGACCAAAGATCGCCTCGACTCTCTTTCGGTTGACGGTTATAACCAGATTACCAAGCGCCTGGAACTCTACGGACGATTTGCGCTGCGCTTTAGTGCTAACGGACAGCCCCAGCTTCCTTTTGTTTCGACGCTCTCATTCTTAACGCAAGCCCGCGCTCAGTATCTGGTAACGCGGCGTTTGGATTGGGCGTTCGAGACAAGGCTGCTATTTCAACCCTCATCGAGCACCATGCGTTCGGTGTATGCTACGGAAGCCGGATTCTGGGTGCTTCCCGATATGCGGCTTGGCATGGGATACAATTTTACTTCGGCGAAAGAACCAGCCGGATCGCAAGTCCTGCCCACGCGTCGCGGGTTTTACTTCACGATCTCTTCGAAACTGTCGAACTTGTTCGATCTGTTTGGGACTGCGAAAGCGGGACTTGCTCCGAGCACCAGCGATCGGGACAAGAGCAAAGAGAAAACACCGTGATCACGGTCCTTAAGAACCAATATGTAGGTTTGTCGTCCAGGGTCTCAAATAAACGCCTGGCTAGAAAAAAGATTGATAGGACAACGTGAAGGAACTGTCCAAAATCTTGCGTTCAGTTCTGTTGGCGTGCACGACGCTTGCAGTTCTTTGTGTTGTCTTGAGCAGCACCGCCAGCGCTGCCACGATAACTTCAGCGCAAACAGGAAGCTGGACCGCGACAACGACATGGGTCGGCGGCGTGGTCCCGGCGACAACTGATAGCGTGGTCATTGCGGCGGGACATACGGTGACTTTGCCTGCTGCCAAGACCATCACTGGTGTCACAATCAACGCGTCCGGTGTGTTGGCGACATCCACGTTTACGCTGGGAGTTTCCGGAAACCTGGTCGTGAATGGAACGCTCAGCGGGACCGGGGCAATCACTCTGAGCGGCGCCGGTGCCAGCATCGATGGCACCGGATCTATTACGAACACTACGACGCTCACGATCAATGCCGCCCACACGATTCTCTCGACGGCGAACCTTTCGTTCGCAGGCACGATCGCCATCAGCGGCGCCATCATCGTGACGAACAACGGCACGGTAACGTCAACCGCGGCAACCGGCATTACCGGTTCCGCTGTTGGATCAACGTGGACCCAGGGAACCACCGGAGTACTGAACATTGCCGGATCACTGCTGCTGGCGACAGGCACGCTGACGGCGTCGGCGAGCGGGAACACGGTGAACTACAACGGCGCGGCCCAGACGGTTAAAGCAACCGCCACGTATCACCACCTGACACTGAGCGGTAGTGGCATCAAGACTCTCACTGCCACCACCACGGCAATAAATGGAAACTTCACGATGAGTGGTACTGCCACCACGACCACCGTTGTCGGCCTCACCATTAGTGGAAATCTCAACGTTGGAACAGGGACAACTTTCACTGCCGCGGGCTTCGCACTCACCGTAAGCGGCGCCACGAGCGTCACCGGAATCCTGACCATATCTTCCGCTACCGGGACCAAAGCCTTTAACGGTGATGTGACGGTGAACCTCGGCGGAACTTGGAATAACACTGCGGCAAACGTCGCCTTAACCTTACCCGGAAGTATTTCCAACTCAGGGACATTTAACGCTGGCACGGGTGTCCATACCCTCAGTGGCAGCGGTAAGACAATCAGCGGGACATTCTCAATTCCTAGTGTCACCGTCACCGGAACCTATCAGAACAACGGAACCCTTAGCGTTACGACGGCGCTCGCCGGAGCAGGCACATTGACCAACGGCGCTGCCGGCACGCTCAACATTAATTTTACTGGGGCGGTCGGTCTCGCGAATCTTACTGCGACGGCTGTCGGCAACACGGTCAACTATAATTTTGCCGGCGCCCAAACAATCAAGGCTACGACCTATCATCATCTCATTCTCTCGGGCGCCAGCGCGAAAACTGCGGGTGGCGCGCTGACGGTGAATGGTGATTTCACTATTTCCGGGACAGCTACGTTTGCAGGTGGAACATCGCTGACGCACACCTTCCTCGGAAACTGGATCGTGAACACGACGGCTGCCACCCCGTTTTCATTCACAACGACAAGCACGCTCAACTTCAACACGCCGGCAACACCTGCCGCCACATCGTTCAGCGGCACCACAGCAGCTACGCTCGGCTTCAACACCGTGAATCTGAACAACACGAGCGGCTTCTCATCCAGCGAAAACTTTAGTATCTCAGGCACCTTGACGGTTGCTGCGAACGTGACTTTCACGCCGTCGGCTGCGGTCGTGGTGAGCGGAACTGGAACCCTGACCGGCAACGGCACGGTGAAAGTGACCAGGACGGCAGCGACGCCCGATTTCAACTCGCAGTATTCGATCAGTGCAAAGACGCTCACGAATTTGACGGTCGACTACGATGCTACCGCGGCGCAGACGGTGAACGCTTTGAACTATTTCAACCTGACGATTAGCGCCAATCGTGGAGGAACGACAGTGACGCTCGCGGCGGGAACAGTTGGAATTTCGGGCACGTTTGCTCCGAATGCGACGAACGTGAGCTACACAACAACAGGCAACACCGTCGACTATAACGGGACGGTAGCCGAAACCATTGTCAACTTTAACTACAACAATCTGACGAGCAGTTCCTCCGGCCCGCGCACGTTGGCAAACAGCGGCACGATCGGCATTGCAGGAGCCTTCACTCCCGGCACTAACACCTTCACGATTACCGGCAGCACAATTGATTTCAACGGCGCGGGGCCGCAGACCATTCCCGCTTTCAACTACAACAACCTAACCAGCAGCTCCAACGGAACACGCACCCTCGCCAATAGCGGCACGATCGGTATTGCGGGAACCTTTACTCCGGGCGCTAACTCTTACACGATCACCGGCAGCACAATCGATTTCAATGGCAGCAGTGCCCAGACCATTCCGGCGTTCAACTACAACAACCTCACCAGCAGTTCCGCCGGTGCGCGCACACTGGCAAACAGTGGCACGATCGGTATTGCGGGCGCATTCACTCCCGGCCTTAACTCTTACACGATCACCGGTAGCACAATCGATTTCAACGGCGCGGGCGCCCAGACCATTTCCGCGTTCAACTACAATAACCTGACCAGCAGTTCCGCCGGCGCGCGTACGCTGGCAAACAGCGGCGTCATCGGGATTGCGGGAACCTTTACTCCGGGCGCTAACTCTTACACGATCACCGGCAGCACAATCGATTTCAATGGCGCGGGTGCCCAGACGATTCCGGCTTTCAACTACAACAATCTGACCAGCAGTTCTGCCGGCGCGCGTACACTTGCCGGCAGTGGCACTATCGGCGTCGCCGGAGTGTTCACCGCTGGTGGCAACTCATACACGATCACCGGCAGCACCATCGATTTCAACGGCAGCAGTGCCCAAACCATTACGGCTTTCAACTACAACAACCTGACGATTAGCGGATCGAGAGCGGCTGGTAATATCACGCTCGCAAACAGTGGGATTATTGGTGTAGCGGGAAGCCTGTTGGATACTGCCACCTTTAATTCCGGCAGTGGATTTATTACGACGGGAAGCACCGTCAACTATAAAGGGACCGGCCCACAATCAGTCACGGCACTTTCTCCTCTGGTTACTGGAAACAGTACCTATAACCATCTGACAATTTCCAACACTGCCTCGCCCGTGTCAGCAAGTACGAGTTTCAGCGTCGGGGGAACCTTCACTGCAAACGCCAACGCTATCTTTTCTCCCGGGGCCGCCGTCGTAATCAGCGGCAGCGGCACGCTCACCGGAAGCGGGATGGTTCAGGTCACGCGCGCCACAGGCTCTACGGATTTTGCTAACCAGTACACGATAAGCAATAAGGCGCTAACTAATCTCACCGTCGAGTTTGCCGGGACAGCGGCCCAGGGGACAGATGCCGGAGCCTTCGGCGGACTCAAGATCAACAACGCTAGCGGCGTCACACTGAGCGGCAACGTGACCGTCGATGGAACTCTCACACTCATCAGCGGAAACATCAATACCGGCTCGAACCAGGTCATCGTCAGTTCCACCGGCACAGTGTCGCGCACCAGCGGACACGTGTTTGGAAACTTGCAGAAGAATGTAGCCACCGGCGCGACCTCGCGAACATTTGAGGTAGGCGACGCGAGTAACTACACGCCGGTGACTGTTTCATTTGCGAGTGTCACCTCGGCCGGAGATTTGGCGATCAAAACGAATGTGGGTGATCATCCTAACATCGGCAGCTCTACGATCATTTCTTCGAAGAGCGTGAACCGTTACTGGACGTTGACCAACAGCGGGATTATCTTCACGACTTACAGTGCGACCTTCGAGTTTGTCTCCGGCGATGTCGATGCAGGAGCAAATACCAACGCACTTGTCGTGGGCAAGTTCGCATCCGGAGTGTGGACTTATCCCGCAGTCGGGGCGAGGACCTCGACCAGCACGCAGGCGACTGGCCTTTCGGCGTTTAGCGATTTTCAGCTCGGCGAAGGCGGGATGCCGAATGTTGATCTCGTAAAGGATGTGACACCTTCAGGCGATCAGCAACCTGGCACGGATCTGACTTACACAGTCACGTTCAATAACTCGGGCAGTATCGTTGCGCAAAACCTGGTGATCACTGATCCGAACCCGAATGACGTAAATCCCGCCAAGAGGGTTTTCGTCAATCTTGACTACAAGCTCGGCTCGGCCGCGATTTCGTCTCCCTGGACCGCGACCATTGAGTTCTCGAATGACGGCGGCGCGACCTGGAGCTACACGCCCGTCAGCGCCGGCGGCAGCGCGCCATCTGGCTATGACCGGGCCGTCACGAACATTCGCTGGAACCTCACCGGCAACGTAGCCGTGGGCGCCAGCGGCAGCGTCAGCTTTACCTCACGCATTCAATAGGAATCTATATCCGCCAGAAGCCCGACCGTCAGGGAGGGCCGCCCTAGCCGCCATTCTTTATTCAAGCAAACGGACGACGAACCCTTTGTTGTGAGGCCGATGGAACACTATCACGAGCGTAGCCGGTGCTTACGCGCGGGCATCTGACACGGGCGGCTTTGCCCAAAGAGTAGGTTTGTCAGTCCGCAGAGCCGACGAAAACCGTCCACCCGAACCGGGAATTCTCGAGCCGGAGTGTGAAAGATGTCACCCGGCCCGTGAAATTCCCCCTCCGGAGGGTGAAACACTCGACCCTGAGTGCGAAAGATGCCACCCGGCCCGTGAAATCATCCACCCGGAGTGCGAAACATGTGACCCGGCACGTGAAATTCTCGACCCTGAGCGCGAAAGATGCCACCCGGCAAGCGAAATCTTCCACCCGGAACGCTAAAGATGGCACCTTTGCCCAAAACGTAGGCATGAAAGGCCCGAAGGTCCGTCAGGAAATAGCCACGACCGCCAGGTCGTGGATCGAGAACCAATCATGATTAATTGAGCGCCGAAGGTGCGGCAGGACAACAGGACAAGTTAAACCAGCGTAGGAATGTGTCGGCCCATCGGGCCTGTGAGACTTTTTGGATACGATCCCTACCACGCCCTTACGGACGTGGCTATTTCCTGACGGCCGTTCGGACCTCCAGCCATCGGAAACCGTTTCCTCGGCGGCCAACGAGAAGAGTACATCACCATCACCTACCTTACCGTCACCAAAACATCGCGGTTGTCATGCGCTTCGTTCCCTGAATAGTCGGCTGCGATGACGCGCAGGATGTAATCGCCTTTGGGCAGTTCGGATACGTCCCAAACATTCGTGGCTGTTCGGCCGTCTCGAATGGTGTTGGTGACGCGGTAGAGAAATCTCGTGGTCGCACTACCATAGACTGTGATCCCGCTCTGTTCCGCATAAGCGATCTTGGGTGCGTCCCAATCTGCCGGAAGACGATTGAACACGAGATTGATGCGCGGCTGATCAAAACCAGGAGCCGGCGCGCCATCCGGTTTAAGGACCTGATAACCGAGACTATATAGGCCGAGTCGTCTCCGGCTCGCGTTCATGTCATTGCGATCGAAGGCGTCAACTACGATGCTCACGCGCCCGTGCACGAGCAGGCGCTCCGCTTGTTTCTCAGCCAGTCGCGCGCCCGCTTCTTCGAAAAGTTGAATGCCGTCCTTTGCAATTACCGGATCGACGCGGTCGGTAAATCCGATCGGCGAGAGCGTCAGCGGATTGATTTCCGATCCGGGTGGGCCAACGTTCATGTGTACGTGGTACATGCGGTTGACCATGCCCAGCGCGTCGCCTGGACGAAAGCGCGTACCGCGCCGGACGCGCACGCGTACGAGTTTGCCGTCGGAATTTTTCACTTGCATGAACCGCGCGTCGTTGAAGACTTTCCCATCTTTGTCGCGCCCGACGTGCATGTGAATGTACGACATGACGCCCACACGTAGTCCCTCGTTAAGATCGTCAAACCCCCAATTGGAGACGGGACTCACAACCTTCTCTGAGCGGACCGCGCGGACAACATCGCCGTAGGCTCCGGCGACATCAAGGCCGCTGTGGAGGTGGTCGCGACTATCTTTCGAGTCGAAACTGCCGCGCACTTCACCGACGGTTGCGACTACTTCGTGTGGGCTGTACTGCGGATCGAGCGGCCAGAGCAGCACCTGCTCGCCGAGCGTCTGTGAAGTGAGACGCGGTAGCGGCCCGCTTAAAGATTGCGCCGCCGGGCCGGAAGCGGCGGCGTTCGTAATCGCGCTCAACTTTCTCACCAGGTAATTTCCGCTGTCGGCTACGTAAAGATCGCCTCGCTTATCGATCGCCACTCCGGTGAGCTGATTGAAGCGAGCATTCTCCGAACCATCGGCGTACCCAGGCGTGCCGCCGGCAATCACGCGGGCTCGACCATCGGGTGCGATCTGAACGACACTCGCTCGGTCGAGCTCTGTAACATAGAGAAAACCGTCGTGCGTCAGCGCCAACGCGACGGGCTTTCTCAAGTCCGCCGGGCTAACTTCATCAGGAAAGACAAACGGCAAAGTTGTCACCTGGCCGTTTTCAATTTTGCGCAAACGATGATTGCCGGTATCGGCCACGATCAAAGTTCCGTCAGCCGCCGCCACTATGCCGCAGGGCGTATCGAAGAGGGCGCTGCTCACGGGCCCGTCGGCGTATCCCAGGCCGGCGCCCGCAACAGTGGTGACACTCAGATCAGCGGCTATCTTTCGAATGCGATCGTTGTAGGCGTCGGCGACATAGATATTGCCGAGCGCGTCGACAGCGATTCCTATGGGACCATCAAACCGCGCTTGAGCTGCCGGACCGTCGACATATCCGGCTGTTCCATCACCGGCCAACGTTGAGACCAGGCCTTGTGGTGTGACTTTGCGTATTCGGTTGTTGCCAGTGTCAGCTACGAAGAGATTGCCCCTGACATCGAGCGCGAGGCCCGAGGGTGTACTGAAAGCTGCCTGCTGTCCAGGGCCGTCGGCGTACCCTTCGACACTACCGGCGAAAGTGGTAACTGCTCCATCCGGTGCAATCTTGCGAATACGATTGCTCTCACCGCCGTCCGCAACGTAGATCAGGCCGTCGTCACTGACGGCGATACCGAAGGGATCGGCAAAAGCGGCTTGCATCGGCAGGATTGCGTCCCGAAACGAAGGCGATCCGTCCCCGGCCAAAGTTGTCACGCGGGCTCGCCACCCAAAATGTGTGGGCGGACGGCGAGTGTTGCGCACCAGACGGAAGATGATAAAAGCCGTCAAGCTACTGAGAATGATGATAAGGATCAAAGCGAGAATGGATCTGCGCATCGGAAGGAATTGAAGCATTAAGTTTGGCTCGTCAACGCCGACGGATTTTCTCTCTTCAATCCCCGCTCGCAATGTTGACGCGCAAGATCTAAGTCGTACTACAACGCACGGCGAATCGGCAAGAGCGGTTGTGGTGAGTAAGGGAAATTTTTTCTTTTTGCGGCGGCGCGCCGATGGAGTTCCGCGCGCGCTCTCTCTCCCGAACGTGGATTTCTTCGCAAATTCGCAGACGCGAGTTCGCTCGCTCACGCAGTCGCGCGACAAACTATTGTTCCCGACCGCAACTTAATGAGCTGCGCATTGGCAATGGCAGCTAGCGATTTGCTTGCGGCGGGACTTGCAACAGAAGGCAACCAAGGACTAATCAGCCCGTTAGAACAAACCCAAGAAGATGCTTGCATTCCGCTAAAGTCGGGGTTAAGCTACGCAGCGGCTGGGGCTCCTCCATCGAGCACCCTTTGATGGTTATAGAATTGGCAACCTCGCACACGAATAGCGTCCTGCCAGTAAGATGGGCTCAATTGGCGGGGCGAGCTCTTATTTGATTGTGCAGTACTAACTAAGCAGTTACTAAAACAGCGGCAGAAGATTCAAAAGTACGTCAGCCGCGATTTTGCTAAACGAAGTTTCATGCGCGACCTTCAAAGCACGCAGATCGCCCGAGGTGGTTGAAAAGCCTGTGGCCGTACCCATATCTGCTAGAGCCGCGGCACAGGGTGGGGTTTCAGTTTGCCCAGGTTCAGGCGTTGGACAGGGGGGTGTCTCCGTTTGGCCCGCAAACGCGAAAGTGGTCAACACGAACGTCAAAATAACGGTCGCGCTGAGTTTTGGTAGCTTTTTCATGTTTTCTCCTTAACTTTGTTTGAGTTCGTGACACGCTCTTTCTTGAAACGGACAAGACAAAGCTTGTTTCAGTGAAGTCGGGATTTACTTTACGGAGCAATCCACTCGTCGAGACGCAATCTTTTTATCAAGTATACAGAAAGGAATGCCTCACATGAACTTACAGTCTCAGTTAGCTGCACTTCAAGCACAAAGTCGCGATCTCACCTTAGCGGAGCGCGCTGCGCTCTGCTGCCGTTTAGCCAAACAACTTGAGGAAGCCGGTGAGTATGAGGCCGCGCGAGAAGCACTTATCGAGTTCTGGCCAGATCATAACGAGAAGCCAGTGCTGGATGCACTCGCCCCCCTGGACCAGGCTGAGATTCTTCTTAGGGTCGGCGCGCTAGTCGGATGGCGGGGAAGTACCAAACCAGCTGTTGAAGGGCAGGAGGGAGCCAAGAATCTAATCAGCCAGAGCATTCAAATCTTTGAAAAACTCGGAGAAACAAACAGAGCGATCTCTGCGCGAAGCGACCTCGCCCTCTGTTATTGGCGCCAAGGGGCGTTCGATGAGGCTCGCCTTATACTGCTCGACATAAAAGCCCGTTTTTCTGAATGCGACGAAGAGACGGGGGCGGTCGCCCTTATTCGTGGGGCACTTGTGGAAAAAACGGCTGGGAGATATGACAGCGCGTTGAGTATCTATAACGAAGCGGCCCCCATTGTTGAAAGGACGAACAGCGACGCCCTCAAGGGCTCACTTCATAATGGGTTGGGTACAGTCTTGAATTGCCTTGCACTAGGCGACCAGAGTGAAGAGTTGATTGATCGGGCGCTTGTGGAGTTTGCAGCGGCAAGCTTTCACTTTGAGCAAGCGGGACACCAAAAGTTTCGGGCGCGCGTTGAAAATAATCTCGGCTATTTGTTCTTTACCGTCGGCAGGTTTAACGAGGCTCACCTTCATTTAGATCGGGCACGGAGGCTGTTTATTGAAGTAGGAGACTTAGAAACCGCAGCCCAGGCGGATGATACCCGTGCTCGAACATTTCTGGCCGAGGGGCGGACTCGCGAGGCGGAGCGGTTTGCGCGCTCAGCGGTCACCACCCTCGAGAAGGGCGACGAGCAGGCGCTCCTCGCCGAAGCGTTAACGACGCACGGAATTTGTTTGGCGCGTCTGGGTAATGATCCGCGTTCGAGGTTACTGCTCCAAAGGGCGATCGAAGTTGCCGAGCGCGCGGGCGACCTGGAAGGCGCGGGTCGAGCGCACCTAAGCCTGATTGAAGAGATGGGCGAGCACACCTCCGGGAGTGAATTGGTTTCGATATACCAGTCGGCCGCGGATCTGTTGCAGCGCTCTCAGGACCCTTCGGTCGGTAAGCGATTAATCGCGTGCGCCCGCAAGGTAATCGAAGTCCTGGGAGAATCGGAGGCCGAGAATCGCGAAACGCCGGACCATTCATGGGAAGGCTTCTCTTTCAAAGAAAAAATCCTGGACTGCGAGCGGGCCCTGATCGAACGTGCTTTAAGAGATTCAAATGGTTCGGTTACTCGGGCCGCGCGCCTGCTGGGCTTTCGACACCATCAAAGTCTCATCTCTTTAATCAACAGCCGGCACAAAGAATTGCTCAAAACCCGCACGGCTGTGCGAAAACGGCGGCGCCATATTTTCTCCACGCCGAGGAAGATTAAGTACCGACCGGTCGGTCCAGAGCCGGGCTCAGATCAGATCTCCATTCTGCACGCCGAGGACAGCCAGCCGATCGCCAACTTAATCGGTGACATATTTTCCGCGGAAGGATGGCGCGTCGAGCTTTGTATGGAGGGTGACAGTGCCCTAAGAAAGCTAACCAGCGACGAGCGATTCGATCTGCTCCTGGTTGATAACGAACTTCCCGGAGTGAGCGGCTTGGATCTGGTCAAGCGAACCCGCAAGATGACTCATCGCCGCCGCATGCCCATCATCATGCTCTCAGGCACTGACTGTGAGACTGAAGCCTGGCGCGCCGGCGTCGACGCTTTCCTTCAAAAGCCGGATCAAGTGAATGAGTTGCCGTCCACGATTGCTCGGCTACTCAAGATCGACTTGAAACCCGCCAAGGCACAGGCCCACGATTAGGTCCGAAGTATTTCAGCTTGAACGCTGCGACAATTATTTTCGCTAAAGAAAAAAGGCCGCCTCGTTCGTGGAGGCGGCCTTCTTAATTTCCCAGATCGTATAAGCAAACGTTTTATTGAATCACGAACACATCGTCCCCAATGGGCTGGTTAAGCCTAACCTCTTTGACTTTGTATTCGGCAAAAAAAGCCCCCTGCTGCATTTCCAGCCGTTGCGAGAAATTGAAGGGTATCAGCACGCCTTCGACTTCCTTGAACTTTGAATTCTCTGTCCCAAAAACGTAGCCGTTGTAGGGAGTCAGATACTGCATGACTCTCGCGGTGGCCGGATCGATAAAAAAGTCCGTGGTGTTGCCTTCGGAATCTACAATCCGAAAGCCGCGCAGCTTCTTCTTGTCCGGCAAAGCGGACACGGTATAGCCGGGTTGATCAAATTTCGCCAGCACCGGCAGGCCGAACTTGCTCGGTGGCGGCAACTCCACGCCTGGCATTGAACTGTAAGACTGCCGGCCGTCATAGACCTGCTTGAAATTGAATATCGGGCGGGCGTCGATTTCAATGCGGACCTTGTCGCCCACCGACACGATTACGAACTTGCCGGGAATCGATGAAGCGCTATTCGGCGCATAGAGATCGGCCGAGCCTATTAGCATCATGCTCTTCAGGTTCTTGAATTTGTCGCCGCCCTGCGCCATCAGCGCCGCGCGCGCCAGGTCAATTGGGGTGCTACTCGTTGTGATGGTTGGGGCCGGCGGAATTGTGCCGGCGCTAACCGTGACGGCGCCGTTGGCCTTGGCCGCCTCAGGCGCCTGGGCCATCGCGGCAGAGCTGATCAGCAATAGAACGAGGGTCGGTGCATATCTCTTCATGGCGGGCTTCCTTCCAGGATCGAGATTGGGATCCCTCTCTTATACGCCCCGACGCTGTTAAGGTTCAGAAATTAAACCTAAGATTGAGATAGATGCGCCGGTTGCCGGCGTTGGCGCTCCCACCGCCGCCGCCGCCAAAGCCGCCGAAGCTGCCCGCGACGCCCTGCGGCTGGCCAAACAGTGGTGAGGAGAGATTGCCGACGTAATTTCCCACATTGACGGTATTCAAAATGTTCTGGAAATAAAGGGACACAGTCAGATTGTATTTCTTCTCGGACGAAGGTCCGCCGCCGCCACCCATCATTCCGCCGCCGCCGCCGCGTACTTCGCCGCCACCCCCACCACCACCACCGCCCATAATCATCGGACCGCGCGGGCCTGGCCCACCGGGTCCACGCTTGTCTCCACCTGTGCTCGCTGTGGTGGAGCCGGGTTTCTGATTAGAGGCCGCCGCTTTGTGCAGACTGACGAAGCCGAAGCTGCGCGTAATGCGCAAGTTCGCGGTGAAAGAGCCGGACGCTTTACCAAGATTGCGCGGGATAATCGTTTCACCCGGCAACGGCACTAAGTTGAAATTGCCAAAGCTCGTGCACCTGATCAGCGGCGATGCGCAATTAGCATTGGCGCCCGCAAAGCTGGGACGATCAGCAAAATTCCGATCGAGGTTCGAGTCGATGCCGGTTGTAATATTGAAAGGCGGCGCTGAACTCGCGACGATGAAAGGACTGAAGGTCAGCTTCCACAATTTTGGATTGTTGTAGGTCCCGAATACTGAGAACCGGTGCCGCACATCGCCGCCGCCGCGGCCCCACTCGCCACTCGCGTCATAAGAATTAGCGGGAAATAAGGAGCTTGCTCCCTGGCCATCGGTGTCATTCATGCTCTTGCTAAGAACGTAACTGCCGCTGACTGAAAACTGCGGATTGAGCCGGCTATTGAATCCCACGAACACTTGTTCCTGATGAAAGCGGCCGGTCGCTTCGAATTGATCCAATTCCCCCATGGCTGGATTCGGGCGAATGCCTCCGGGATTTGCGTTGGTAATCGTCCCCGGAATCGGGGCGTTGATGTCGCGTGCGCGAATCACGTGCAGAATGCGAATCGCATAAGCGCCCACGCTAACGGTAAAGTTGTGCGGGAGTTGCCGTTCCACCTGAGCCCCGGCCACATAGACCGTGGGAATCTTTAGATTAGGCTCGACTCGCCAGATGCTTTGTTGCACTGGAGACGCACCCGCGACAGAAGGCACTACGCCAATGCAATCGGGCTTAACAGATCCGTCGGCACAACGATAGGAGTTAAGCAAAGTCAGCGTCGCTGGATCGGTTGCCACCAACGGATTAGCCGATTCTGCAAAAGTGAACTGCTGAATGTTGACTCCATTGTTGTGGGTCGCGAACAGGGTCGAGCTTTCGCTGAAACGGTTGTAGAACATTCCCGCGCCGGCGCGGATGACTGTTTTCGGCGGATGGGTGCTGTCGGCAGGGCCCGGCGACCAGGCGACGGCAAACCGCGGCGCAAAATCGAGCTTGCTGCCCGCGTTGTTCTGAACTTCATAACGGAGGCCGAAGCTGAAAGTGAGATTCGGTTTATAGCGCCAGTCGTCCTGTACATATGGTTCAATATCAAACTGGCTGACGGTTGCCAGGGGATTGCCGGTATTGATGCTGAACTGAGCCGCGCCGCCACCGGCCGCCCGGATCTGAGCGGGAGTCTGGTTCTGCTGCATCAACTGCAGCGTTCGCTGGTAGCGCTGAATACTTGTCAGCCCCGTGATGCCGCCCGTGAAGATCCATTGACCGCCAAAGTTAGCTGGGCTGATGTCGGTAATACTAACGTTGCGGATACGCCCACCAAACTTAATGGTGTGCATGCCCTTCTGGATTTGCGTGAAGTTCTGTAATTCCCAGCGGTTCGTAGTATTGATTGTGTGTCCAATCTGCGAGCCGCCGCCAACGAACGAACCGCTAACGCTCAGCACGGGAATAGTGCTGTCGCCCAATTGCTCTAAACGATTATGAGAAAATTGAAAGCGCGTCTCGTTGATGGTGGTCGGGTTGATCACGGCCGTCTCAGTAACCTGAAAAACATGCGAGGTGAAATTCGTGTCGAAAGCGCGCTCGGGCAGTGAAAAGCCATTAACGCCCTGGTTCTGGGAAACGCTGTGATTGAAATTGTACCTGGCCACCAGAGTGTTTTTAGGATTGATCGCGTAATCAATACGCGGGCTGAAACCGGTGAAGCGCGTCGGCAATACAACGCCCTGTCCGATCTGCACGATATTGAAAGACGGATCAAGAATCGTCGCCCTGACGATCCCGTTGTCATCGACTTCGTTGCGATTAACCTCGAGGAAAAATGAAGCCTTCCCTTTCTTAATTGGTCCGCTAAGATTGCCGCCTAGTTGGCGAATCTGAAAAGGCGTGCGTTTGCTCGAGTTAATCTGGAAAGGATTGCGCGAATTCAAACTTTCGTCATTGAAATTAAACGTGGCACTGCCGCGTAGCTTGTCAGAACCGGGTCTAGTCAGAATTTCAATACGAGCAGATGGCTGATCGTTTTCCGCTGCAAACGGGTTTTGATTGATGCGAATCTCGCGAATCGATTCCTTGGGCGGCATGTTGCCGCCGGAAAATCCGTCGATAAATATCTGGCCGCCGTTCGGTCCAATTGATGGTCCAGCCAAAGCCTGTAACGCCGCCGCCAGCTCCGCGGGGTCGTCAGGTAATGCATCAAGATCACGACCTGAGATTACCGTCTGGTTGGCATTGTTCGTCGAGTCCGTACTAAGCGCGGCGTCGGAATTAATTTTGACCTGCGACTCGATGGCGGCGATCTTCAAGCTAATGTTGAAGGGATCCCGGCGGCCAGCGGTTACATCGACCGCGGCGTCTTCAGAGGTCGCGAATCCCGGCGCCGTCGCGTGAACCGTATATTTGCCCAGCGCCAGTCCGCTGAAGCTGTAGGTACCGTCCGCATTCGTGGTGGCCGTTTTCTGCGTGCCCGCCGCATCGCTCAAGGTTACGCTGGCGCCGACAATGACCGCGCCGAACTCGTCGGTGATTTGACCGCGCAAGTTTGCTCTCCCCTGAGCCAGGGCCGACGTTGAAAAGGCGACGACCAGAACAATAGACGCCAGAGAAGTTAGTACTCTTCGAATATTCATCTTTGAACTCTTCTTAAAAGAAAAAGCAACCGCGAGCGATTTTAGAAAAACCGTTCGCAGGTTGTCTCTGACATCAAAACTGCGAGATCAGAGGGTTAGATTAAGGCACGCCAGCGCCACCGAACATACCGCCAAAGCTGCCATTGAGATCAACGCCTTGGGCGCGCCCGGGCTGGCCACCGGTCTGCGGCCTCGCCGCCATCATGGTTAAGAGGGGCTCAACACCGGTGACCAGTGAGATCGCTGTCAATTGAGATGGATCTGAGCCCTGCAGACTCGACATGATGATCGTGTCACCGACTTTCAAATCATTGATCGAAATGATCGGCAATCTCTCGAGCAAGTCCGCCATGTTACCGCCGCCCCTGCCCGGTCCTCCGCCTTGTGGTCCACCGGGTCCGGCGCCTGTTGGCCGCGGCTGACCTTGTCCTGCCGCTTCATTGCCGGCGCCCCGTCCGCCTGGTGCGCCCGGCCCGCCCGGTCCTCCTGGACCCATGCCTCCGCCGAACATACCGCCCTGAGGGTAGCGCCGCAGCACCGACTCAGGTTTAAGGATAATCGTCAAAGGTTTTTTGGTCTGTAGATCGCTAATCTTGATTTGGTTCGTCGCCGGATCGATCGCGGTCACAGTGCCTCCGGCAATTCTAAACGTGCCGAACAGAACTTCCTCGGCGGTCAAATGAGTACCGTCGGCGCTCTTGTCACCCAGAGCGCGCAACTGGTCGCCAACTTTGACTTCTTCAAACTTGCTGGCCCGGGCTTCGCTGTACTTCGGAATTGTGTCCGGCGGGTAACGTCGCATTAGCACTTTGTCAGTCACGGGAATTACTACGGACTGGGGTAGACCCGCAAGCGTGCGGCTCGAAACGGTTATTTCCCGGGTCGAAGGATTGAGCGAACCAACAATGCCACTGACTCCGCGCCGGCGCCACTCGGCTCGATCCTGCTCCTGCTTTTTCGCCAGGTCTGCTTTGCTCATCACTACGACTTGCAGCGCGGGCAACGTTTTCTGTTCTGCTGAACCTCGGCCGCGGGCCAGTACTCGATCGCCGGCGCCCACATCGGCCACGGTGATTTTGGTGGCCTTCGCAAGCGAAGTCTCGCCCGGCGCCACCCGCATGTACTGCGTCTTATCGCTGAAAGTGACGGTGACGAGGGTCCCGTTATCGGCCCTGACGACCATTTGATTTGCCGTGGCATCGATGGCTTTAACCTCGCCGATCACACTGGCTACGGCGGGCGTGGACGGAGAAGCGCCGGGCGTTTGTCCGGCTGCGACAAAGCTCAAGGTCAGCACGGAAATTACGGCCAAAATGAATATCGTTAGTCTGTTCACACCGGTTGTCTCACTTGATTTGAAGTTAACCATTATCTACGCCTCAGTAAGAGTGATAGTTGCAAAACTTTAGCAGTTTCGGTCCAGATTTATATATTCGGGAGCAAAAGATTGGATACCGAAACCAGGAAGCCGGGAAAACTGCTTTTCTTACCGACGCGTTTTCTGCTCTTCGTCGTGTTGCGCGTCCTGCTGCGCCATCAGCGCGTCAAACTTCTGCTGCTGTTCCGGAGTCAGCAAGGCGCGAATTCGTGTCCGCGCCTTCAAGCGAGGTTCTTCAAAGCGTGGTCTCAATTCTGTTCGTAGCGCGCGATACTCATTGCGCGTCTCATCGAGGATGGTACGGACGGAGGTGGTCTGCTGATCGGTGAGGCTTAACTCAGTGCGCATCTTTTCAAAGCGTTCATGCATGGCGCGTTCACGCGCTTCCGCGCCGCCGCCTGCGCGTGATCGATAGAGGCCGGTCAGCGCCGCGCCGGTCACGCTGCCCAGCACGAATACGACCAGCAACACGGCCCAGATTTTTAAAGTTGTGCGGCCCGTTAAAGTCATCTATGGCCTCTCTCGATCGTCGTGCTTAACGTGCGTTCCGATCGACAACGATGGTGAATACTTCATCACGCGACAGACCGTTTTTGGTCAGTACCGCCTGTTCGACTCCGGGGTCGCGCGTGTCTGTCAATGCCTCATCCTCTAACCCGTAGCCTGGCGATGGAGCGCTAGGCTGCAACGACCACACCGTCAGGATCGCGGCCAGTACGGCAACCAAAGCCATCGCCGGGATCGCCCGGCGCGCCACCAGGAGTAAAGACACCCAACCGCTCGCTTCCGCCCGCCGCCGCTGTTCTTCTGCGATCCTGGCGCGCACGCGCGTGTATAGAAATGGCGAAGACGCAGCAGCCTCGACCTCGTCCTCATTTCGGGACGCAGCGAGCAGTACGACCCGGCCTACGCGGTCGAATTCTTCCTGATCTTGCTGATTCGCTTTGAACATTTTGAAATTCACCTGCGTCTGAGCCGATCGACGCCTTCCTCAACAAAGACGACATCGAGCCCCTGAAAGTTACAAGAATTCTTTTCCCGTGTCACCTGGGAAACCGTCAGCGGGAAGGGGCCTACAAGTACCGCTGCATCACCCGCCGCAAGTGAGCGCGAGCCCGATGCGCGCGCACCTTAACTTTTGATACTGACCATTTGGTCATTTCCGCGATCTCCGCGACCGAGAAACCTTCGACATCCAGCAGCATAAGCACCAAACGATCGTCGGCGCTGAGGCGCGCCAGAAGCTTCAGGGCCAGATCGCGTGAGACGAGGGCGCTTTCAACATCGCTGGCGACGGCGCGAAACTGTCCCGCAAATTCATGCGCTTCCTGGTCGTCGAATTCTTCGACGGTATGTTCCGGCCGGCGCCGCGCGCGCCGCAGTTGATCGTAACAAGTGTTAACGGCGATCTGTGTCAGCCAGGCTCTGAACGATGCCTCGTGCGTACCGTGATAAGTGTTGAGCGCAAAGTAAGCCTTGGTAAAACTGTCCTGGATGATTTCTTCGATCTGTTCGCGTTGAGGGAAGAAGCGGCCCGCGATGCGAGCTACCTGGCGGCGATGACGTTCGAACAACTGCTCGAAGGCCGTTTCATCGCCGGCGCCGGCAGCCGCGACCAGCGCATCATCTGTCCACTCTGCGAATGAAGGCACAGGCCTCTACCAATCTTGCATACGACGAGCACATGCATTTCACACCGCGGCCATCAAGCGTTGGAAGGCTGCGGTTTTTTCCAACTGATGCGGTAGCGGGCCGTCAGGGCCAGGCCCAAACTAGTCACCAGCAAGCCGGCGATAATTATCGGCCAAACATAAGGCAGTGAAGCCATCACCACCCAGAAAAAAATTCCGATCAGCAACGTCACCGACTCAGATTTCAGGCGCGGCAGGAAGCGGCGCTGCAGCCATCTTCCGGTGGCCACAAAAATTACCACGCGGCCAAACAACGTGGCGACGATCACCAAAAGCAGCGCCATGATGGATATCACGGCGCCAATGATCGGCGGCAGCACCAACAGGCTTAAGAACACGCCCAGGGTAACGACTACCGTACCAAGTAAACCGATCAGGGCTACGCGCAGGCTGGTTAGTTGCAAACGGGCGACGGCCCGGCTGACGGTATTTGGCATTGCCGAGGTCAGCGCCAGCGCTATGATGAACCATACCAACATTGCCAGCAGGCGCGTGCCAAAAAACACCGCCGACAATTGCGGCCGCAACACGCTGAAAGGTTCGCGCATCACGTGGCGCAATTGGTCTTCGTAACCGGCGTACATGATTGTGACGCTCTGCGGGTCGCGTCCGGGCGCCGCCTTGCCATGATGATAGATGCCGCCGAGCACAATTACATCGCCGCCAATTCGTGAGCCTTCGCGTTGGATCACCGAGCCGCCAATCGCGGCCACGTCACCGTCAACCGTGCCTTCGACAATCACGTCACCGCCAAAAGCTATCGCCCCTTCCTTGACCGAACCCGTGATTCTCAGGGACTGGCCGAGGCCGAACACGGTGGTGTTGCTTACCCCATCGATCACTCTTGCCTGCGGGTCTCCCGGATGCTCGTCAGACGCGACTTGCGCCTGGACGACGATCATCAAGAGGAGCAACGCTGCTAGTAACGCAATCGTTTTGCAGAAGGCCTGCGCGGCGCAAACGCTAATTTGATTCTCTTGAGAGAGCCCGTTCGCCGTAATTTGAATAGAAATTCCGGATCTCCTATTCAATGATTTGCGCGCGATGATATTTGGCGATCAGAAAAGGCAGGAGCGAGAGCGAAATAATTAAAGCCAGGGCCACGAATAGCCATAAGCCACGCGGACCCAGGATGGCCGCGCGCCCGACAACACGAACGATGACCGCGATGCCGGTACCGGCATCAAAGATCGTCTGCCACAAGAGATTCAGCAGGCTGCCCGCCACGCGCAGAAAAGATCTAAGCGGATCAAGAACCACCGTTCGCGAAGCTGCGCCCAGCAGGGCAAAGGAAACCAACGCCAGAATTGCACACAACTGGATTGCGCGCCGGCGCTCGCTTTTCGTGCGCATCCCACTGACATCATTTTCGGCATACGCCGCGACCACCCGCGTGAAATCATGGGGCAACTCGAAAGAACGCGAATCATTAAAGGCGAAGTCGAGCGTGCAAAGCAGTTGACGCTGCCCCCTCAGTTCGGTAGCGCAATCCGCGCACGTCTCTAAATGCGCTTCAAAGGACGTCAGCGCGACGCCCGCTAACTCGCCGTCGAGATAAGCGGCCACCTCTTCGAGCTGGCACTCCTGCTCTTCAATGGTCGAAGCTTTCATAAAGTTGTGTAGCCCGCGCTACGAACGGTTGATTCCGCGCTGGAGAAGATGATCGCGCATCGCTTCCCGCGCGCGAAACAAACGATTCTTTACCGTACCGAGCGGTAGGCCCGTGACCTCGGCAATTTCGTCGTAGCTCAAGTCCTGTGAATGTCTCAGCACGATCAGCTCACGGTAAGCAGCAGGCAGCAATTGCACTACTGATTCGATTTCGAATCGCTGTTCCTTCCGTTCGCTTTCCTGCTCCGGCGTAAGCCGGCCACTCTCAATTGAGATCTCCCTGCGCTCGCCGTCAATCCCAATAGTTAGCGACTGCTCGCGCACGGCGTGGCGGCGCAGATGATCGATCGCGGCATTGTGCGCAATCTTGTAGATCCAGGTCGAGAACTTGAACTCAGCGCGATAACGCGTCAGCGAGTTATAAACTTTGATAAAGACTTCCTGCGTCAAATCGAGCGCCGCATCATAGTCGCCGACCATGCGATACACGTAGGCAGCGATAGGCCGTTGGTACCGGCGCACCAGTTCTTCAAACGACGTTTCGCGCCCAGCGAGTGCGCTCTGAACCAACTCGCTATCAGCCAGAACGCCGGACTTTGCTATTGAAATCACTGCGCTCATCGTGCAATTGCTCCGGTTTTACGTTGCCCGAGCAGGGAAAGTTTCAATCGAAGAGTAGGGCCTGTAGGTCCTTATTTTTTGTTCACCAGGCCAGTCTCGCCAACCCGGCGGGCGCGGCAATCGCATCGAACGTCAAATCGCCTTCGGGGATAATCAGTCCGACATCTGTCGCCCTCAGTGGCGTCAGATTTACTCCCAGCGTCTCGCGGGCAATCGCGACCACGCGTTGTTTGTCCAGCCAATCGCCGACTATCAATAACCGGTTGACTGAGGCCTGATCGCCCTGTCCATTAGATCCGGATCGTTCGCGGTAAAACAAAAGCACGCGATGAAGTTCATCGTCACACTCGTCAGCCTGACAGAAAACTGCGCGCAAAGTAATGGGCCGGTTGTTGCGCACGAGCACTGCCGTGAAGCCTTCCGCATGCGCAGTCAACAACAAGCCATCGCCTTCCTGATCGGTGCGCAGCCATTGTTCTTCCCCTGCATGTCTCGGCAGGATCAAGCCGGCTTGCCATCCCAGCGCCGCGAAAACCGCTTCGTACTCAGCCAGCACACTGCTCCGAACGGCCGTGACTAGATAGCGCGATTGACGTTGCGAGTCGGGCGCCAACTGCTCACGGGACACACGCAGTTCAGATACGGGCAAGCCAAAGCTGCGCTCGGTTTTCCACTCCAGCACTTCTTCCAACTCACGGCGGGAACCGGGCGAGCTTTCCAATGCGATTACCGCGGCGCGCGTTGACGTCTCTGGTAAAGTCACCGACCACTTCCGCTGGCGCAGCAGGCCGGCCCCGGCAAGTAAATCCGAAAGAACTCTGCTTAATTCGTTTGGATCTTCGATGTTACTTTCATCGAAGCTGGCGCGCACCAAACCCTGAGGCAGATTGATCGAGGCCGCGCGCTTGACGGTGAATGCGCCTCGCATCCGATCAAGTTGCACCACCGAAGCGCAACCGCTGTCGATACCGACGGCGGAGGAAGGAAAACGAGGTTTGAGAAGTCTGTCGAGAGGGTTTGCAGGCATCAATAATAATTTTCGATTTTAGATTTTGGATTTGCGATCGGCTCTGTCGCGGGACCAGATCAAAAATCGCAAATCAAAAATCCAAAAATACCCTCACCATTCACTGTATGGCGTGCCCTCAGTCGAGGTATCTCCCGACGAGCTGTGCACGTCGGTGACCCCGCTGCCGCCTTCATTCGAGTTAGGATCTTCGCCCGTAGTCGTCGCCCAGTCCGGTTTGTCGGTGATCGGATCTTTCGGGACTTCGCGCATGTAGTGTTCGGTGACGAGATCGTCGAGCGATTGCGGCAGCTTGCCTTTGTCAGCCGCGTACTGGTCGAGCAGCGAGCGCATCTTAAAAAGGTCGTCGCGCAAGACGGTCTCGCGCGCGTGCATGATTGTCTTTTGATATTGAGGCAAGGCCACGGACGCCAGAATGATGATGATCGAAATTACGATCATCAGCTCGAGCAGAGTGAAACCGGCAGCGATTCGCGAAGCTGGTCGCGGCAGAAAGGCTAAGTTATGTTCGCGGCTCCGCCGCTTGATGTGCGGAAAGCCTCCGGCTTTCCGACAAGCTTCAGTCAAGGAGTGGAGGCTAAGCCTCCAGCGCGAGCCGTAGCCTCGCAGCAAACCAGTAAGAGACGCAAGCGGAAAGGCAAAGCCTTTCCGAACATCAGCCGGCAAAGCCGCAAGAAACCTCCAGGCAGTGAACAGTCCGGGCTTCTTAACTACGCACGCGCTAAACTGCTTACTGCTTACTGCCTGCTGCTTACTCCTACTACCAGTCACTATACTTCTCTCCATTCAGCGCTGTGCCCTTCGATTTTGAGTGGACGTCGAAAATGTTTTCGCCGCCCCAGGAGTTCGAACCCGCAGTGTCGTAACAAGAGCGAAAATCCCATTCCTTTTTTCCGGTGATCGGATCTACCGGAATCGAGCGCAGATAAATCTTGGTCTTGGGAATCAGCGAGTCGTTCTGCTCGAGCGCACTCTTAGTGCCATTCAACCCGCCACCGCCCAATGGCTGCACGGTCGAGGCCAGCGGTAAAACATTCACTCCCTTAACCAGCGTTTCGAGATCCGGCGGGTAACGATCGGGATTGTCGGTGGTAAAGATCGTCTGGTCGGTGATGCCGACACGCACCCGCGGATCCGCGAATATGTTTGCCGGCCGCTGAACCTGACCCTGACCCTGCCCCTGTTGTTGTCCTTGTCCCAGGCCTTGCCCCTGACCTTGACCTTGGCCCTGTTGTTGGTTGATCTGCAGTTGCGCGCCGGCGATGGCTTCTCGATGAAACTGATCGATCGCCTCGCGCATAGCGCGCAAGGACTCGCGCAGCTCCTGCTCTTTCTGCCGCTTGACCGCGACCTGAGCGAGAGGGATGGTTCCCAGAGTCAAAATAGCCAACACGGTGATCGTGATCACCAATTCGATCAGCGAGAAACCACGGGAGTCAGAAGGCAGTTGGCAGTAGGCAGTAGGCAGGAAAGGTGAAGCCCTTCGTGTTCTGCCTTCTGCCTTCTGCCTTCTGCTTTCTGCCTTGTGGTTCACTATTTCACCGTCAACTTAACCGGCTCGACCTGAAGGAGAATGCCTCGGCCATCGCTCGTTACCAGGTGTACGTTTGCCAGGTCAAAGGCCAGCAGGCTATCACCGCCGGCGATGGCTTCTACTTCCAGGTTGAGCAAGACGCCTTCGCCGGTAATCGGCGAGCCGGCGGCCGGCGCCAACGAAACCAGCAGCATGCCACTCGGATCAATGGACTGCGTCAAAGACGGCGCGGTCTTCGCATTCGTAAACATCCCGCCCGCGGTAACCGAGTTGATCTTGAGTACGTGCGGATCGAAACGCAGAGTCACCACCGCGAGCCCCAAAGACGCGCCGGTTTTTACCGCGAGCGCCAGTTGATGCTTCTCGCCCACTCGCATCACACCTTGCTCAGGAGAGAGACTGAGCTCGACAAGGCCTGCCGCGGGTTCGTTAGAGCTGGTGTCGGTCTTCTCGCTCTTGGGCGCCAGATCTTCGACGACCGGGCTCAAGGTGACATCCTGCTTAGCGGCAGCAGCAGTTCCGGACACGGCCGTTGTGGGCGACACGA
This sequence comes from Blastocatellia bacterium, assembly GCA_033858155.1. Lineage (GTDB taxonomy): Bacteria > Acidobacteriota > Blastocatellia > Pyrinomonadales > Pyrinomonadaceae > UBA11740. The sequence continues at coordinate 93 of JAWVCT010000070.1, read as the reverse complement.
TGCTCTTCACTGCTCCGGCCACGTCCAACTTCTGCGTCGACGGCGGGGCAACTGAAGGCGCAAAGGCCAGAGTCTTTGGCTGAGGCACTGCCG
>JAWVCT010000069.1:0-61077 GCA_033858155.1 Blastocatellia bacterium | reverse complement strand
TAATCGTTGGATATTCGTCACACCCGCGTGCATGTTCCTGCCGCTCCTCAGCCTAAGCCGCCTTCTTCTTGCTGTCATGCTGAGCAGCGGATTCTCGAACTTGCTAAGCTATAACAAATCGTTGGACGCGAGCGGCGGGAGCGTGTTTCTCAACTAGCTTGGTGCGGCGAAGGGTGCTTTGATTCGCGCCGCCGCGTCAACTCAAACGTTAGACATCTCTGCCCGGTCAGCCTATGAACGAGCTAGCGGTATATATTATCAATTACTATCCCAACCTCATGACGGCTGAGGAGAACGCGGCGCATCAATCCATTATGGTTCAATACAAGATTGAACATGCCGACAGTCCGAGCACGAAGGAGAGCCTGCAGACTTACGTGTCTACCGATCCAAATGTTCGCGCTCTCCTGGCTGACGGCGCGGAAGCATTCTTTGCGGGTGTACGTGACAGAGTGTTGCATGACCATCCAAACGAGGTGTTCCTAAACCATTGTCCGCGCTGTGGAGCATTGGCAAAAACGCCAACAGCGAAGCAGTGCCGGAAATGTTTCTTCTCCTGGCACGACGATGCCTAACACATCGTTGAACCGGAGCGGAATCAGCTTGTCTCTCATTCGCGGGACTTGAATGCTTGATACAATGCTTCCCGCCCGGTTAACTCAAACGTTATGTTGCTTATCTATGTTCTAATCGTGCCTGATTGCGAAAGGAGTCGTAATGTCTCTCATCAAAGATTTTCAATCGAAATTGATGGCCGTTCTCACCTATAACATCGACCTTCCGGACTGGTCAAAAGCGCCTCGCGGTTTGCTGTTGAATCAGTTCATTCTCCTTCTCATAGTATTTTCATTGACGACGATGGAGATGTTGGAAAGTGGCCGGATTAGGCCTTATGGGTTACTTGTAGAATCCCTTTTGCTCATCGTGATGATTAGGGTTTTTCTATTGTGGAGGCGAGTGAAATCCGGCGGAGCTAAATAGTCGCGCCGGCTGTGTTCGCCGGTGGTCGCAACATAACAAATCGTTGGACGCGAGCGGCGGGAGCGTGTTTCTCAACTAGCTTGGTGCGGCGGAGGGTGCCTTGATTCGCGCCGCCGCGTCAACTCAACCGTTATGTTGCTTGTGGTACAGAACCGGGAGCGGTAGCGACCGGGTCAAACCACTCAACTTCGTCACGACGCGCAAGCATCCGGGCGCAGAAGGTTCATGCGAGGAATCATTCGACCCACTCAGTAAGTGGGTGGATCCCGTCGCTACCGCTCCGGGTTCTGTACCAAACGCTCTATTCGCAGGAGTCGCAACATAACAAATCCTTGGACCGGAGCGCGGGTCGCGTGTTTCTCAACTTGATTGATTGAATCGAAGGTTGAATGAAATCGCGCCGCCGCGTCAACTCAACCGTGGGGCGCCACATGCGCACACAGGGAACGGCACGGGTAATGGCCTAAACGGGCGACCACGATCACTGCTTAGGATTGAACAGTTTCACTCATAGGAAGGAGGGGGGCGCAAAACCTAATCCTCTTATTTATGTCGTCAATTAACCAAAAACGAAAAGGAGCAAACATGAGACTTCTCACACTGTCCGATTTCCAATCCACCGGCTGGCATGTTAATGACCCCAACATCCTGGCCCTCGTCAACGGCATCCTAACGACACAGCAGGATGTTTTCGCCAAGCACGGAATCACGAAGGACATTCACATCGTCCACATGATGGCTCAATTCAGCCACGAAACCGGCGAGGGGAACGAAATGACTGAGTCCCTCAATTACAAACCAGCAGCTCTCCTGGCCCAGTGGCCCAAGCACTTTACATCGGCTCAAGCGATGGCTTGCGGCCGTACAGCGGTTCATGCTGCCAACCAAAAGATGATTGGAGAACTCGCCTACGGCGGACGTATGGGCAACGATCCGGCCCCATCAGAGGACGGATTCAACTACCGGGGCCGAGGCCTTATTCAAACTACCGGCAAGAAAAGCTATGCGGAACTCGCGACGTTCACCGGTCTGAATCTGGTTAGCTCTCCGCAGCTAGTCACTGATCCAACTCAAGCACTCGAGTGCGGCGTGGCAGAATTCGTCCATTACCCGCAGATGCTTGCTCACTGTGAGGCGGACGATCTGTTGGCTGTTTCCTCTCTAATTAATGTTGGCCACCTCGTCAACGACCCGAACCAGGTCATCGGCTTCAAAGATCGTGCAGCCCAGCTTAGGCTGTGGAAACACCAGTACGGATTGTAGGTATAGGGTTTCAGACAGAGAAGAAAACATTTGCCCTGGATGGAGTGAACATCTCTTCTTTGGAGACCAAAGCCGAACAAACTAACTCGCGCCGCCGCGTCAACTCAACCGTTATGCTGCTTCGCCGTTGGTGGGTAGACTTATGACTATACCAATCATTGCCACCACCCTCCGCGCCCTGTGGTTCATGGCTGAAATGGCCGAAAAGACTCATGCTGCTCGTCATAAGTTCACGCCTCTCAAAAATCGGGATAGAGGATCATTGAAAATCTTTATGGCTGCAACGTTAGCGGTGCCTGCGGGGGTTATCGTCGGGTTTACTAGAGTCGGGCATATTCAGACCGAAGGTAATGTTTTGGGAGTTGTCGGCATCGGCCAGATGCTGACGGGCATATTGATTCGCTGGGTGGCCATCTACACTTTAGGCCAATACTTCACCCGCACGGTCACCATCTTGCCGGGGCATCGGATCGTTCGGGACGGATTGTATAAACATCTGCGGCATCCGTCTTACACCGGCTTTTTGCTTGGCGATCTGGGCTTAGGGCTAGCATTATCAAATTGGCTCAGCATGGTTATTATCTTTGCCCCTATTCTAGCGGCAACGTTGTACCGCATCAGGATTGAGGAGCAGGCGCTGTTAGAGAATTTCGGTGACGAGTATTTTGCCTACGCTCAAGGCACAAAGCGCCTGATCCCAAAGGTGTATTGATGGTTCGTTCTCAAGGCCGCATAACAAATCGTTGGACGCGAGCGGCGGGAGCGTGTTTCGCATCATGACTGGTCCGGCTATGCTTGAATGAATTCGCGCCGCCGCGTCAACTCAAACGTTGGGTGTCTTTTCCTGTGAACCACAGCACCACCTTTCATAATTCTGACGCTTGGGTGTTGCTCGCGATCATTTATGCCAGTCGATCCGGGCCAGCCACTCTCGACAAGATCATTGCCGCGGGTGACGCAATCAATGTCGCGATCTTTCTACCGAACGAACTTGAAGGCGGCCTGGCTCGCTTAACTGCCGGCGGTTACATTACGGAACACGAGGGAGCCTTTGGCCCAACAAACAAGGCGCTCGCTTATTCGAGTTCCTCTCGTCATCGTCGCGCCATGCTCAAGGAGTTGAGAGACGTGCAACGAATGCTCGCATCACGCTCGACCGAACCGCCCGATGGAGTAAAATATCCTGGGTTCTCGGAGGTCGCGTACGACGAGGCTATCGAAAAATACCGTTACTCAATTCGCAGTGGCGCGTAACCTCGACGACACCCAACAAATCGTCGCGAGCGGCGGTAGCGTGTTTCGCAACTAACCTAGTGCGGCGGAGGTGCTTTGATTCGCGCCGCCGCGTCAACTCAATCGTTCGACGTTCATAGTAGTGTTCGAAGGCCATGCAATTGTGCGAATCTTAAAACCATAAACGGAGGTGACCGCATGTCGAGGAACGATCGCATCTTGTGCTTGTTATTCTGCGCACTGTTTGGATTGATAGGCGGGGCAGTATCAAACCTTGGATTCTTGGGCTTACAGCATGCTGAAGCACAACCGAATTCTGCTGTCACGACTGCGCAGCACTTTGTCGTGGTTGACGCCAAAGGAAACCGTCTTGCCGAGTTGGGAAATGACAACGGAAGTGCAGCGCTTAGTTTCTATTCTGAATCCAAGGCTCGCTCAAGGCTCACTAATCAATCTCTGTACTTCTACGATAGTTCCGGCGCCCATCGAATCGGACTAGGGGTTTTCAGGCCCACCGGGCCGGTGCCGGGCGAAGGAAATTACTCTGCATTGACGTTGTGGGACGCCAAAGGCAAACAAACGTACGAAGCAAAATAATTTCTAGGCCGCCTGATATGTGAGAACGTCGAACAATCGTTGGACGCGAGCGGCGGGAGCGTGTTTCTCAACTAGAATGATCCGGCGCAGGGTGCTGTAATTCACGCCGCCGCGTCAACTCAACCGTTAGGCCGATGATGTGCTACTTCTCTGAACTCTGGGTGATAGAAGGAGATTCTCTTGGCTCTTAAACTCTTACAAATGGACTATCCCTTTTCCGGCCCCTGGGGTTCTGAGATGGCAGAAGAATATTCCTATCTTGCGCGCAGGATAGCAGATGTCCCCGGCCTTATTTGCAAAGTGTGGACGGAGAATCCAGGGACGCGAGAAGCGGGTGGGATTTATCTGTTTGAGGATGAAGCTTCACTGGATTCTTACCTTGCGGGGAAAATCGAGCGGATGAAGGCGTCCGGGATCGAAGGTGTTCGGGCCAGGAAATTCGATGTGAATGAACGGCTCACGCAAATAACCAGGGGCAGCATCAGAGAATGAGGGAGTGAAAGCAGATCATTACGAGTGGCGGCATCGGCCTAACAAATCGTTGGACGCGAGCGGCGGAAGCGTGTTTCGTAACTTGATTCGTCCGGCGATGCTTGATTGAATTCGCGCCGCCGCGTCAACCAACCGTTGGGCGGCTTCCTGCTGAGCACTCTGCCAGAACATGCTGAGCAAAAAGGTCCTACAATTTATTCTCTTAACATTCCTGATTAGTTGGTCAGTGGCTGGGGCCACTTACCTGCTCCACATAACCTACGGCTCAATCCCGAGCTTACTCATCATTGCAGTTTGTTATATGCCCGCGCCCGCTTATGCCACTCTGATCTTACAGAAGCTGGTATATCGCGGTTCGTTGAAGCCATACGGGTTCACGCTCAAAAACTTGTCGCTGCGTTGGCTCTTGGTAACTACCGTCGGCTTTGCATGGTTTATCGTCCTGGGAACATTTGTGGTAATTGGAATATTGGGAAACGTATTCGGAGTAGCTCTCTTTGGCAGAATTGATTTCAGCGAAGCTGCGGTCTTGCACCAGGTCACGATCTTTACGCACGGGGCTTTTGGCGACCTGCCCCAACACTCTCCCATTCCGCCGGTTGCCATCTTTCTGCTGAGCCTGCTCCAAGGTGTCATCGCCGGGTTTACCATTAATCTCCCATTCGCTCTTGGGGAGGAGTTAGGTTGGCGCGGATTGTTGTTGAGAGAAACCCAAAAGTCAGGCCTTCTCAAGAGCAACTTGTTTATTGGCGTGGTGTGGGGATTATGGCACGCACCGATCATTTTGCAGGGACACAACTATCCTGGCCATCCGGTAGCGGGAATATTTATGATGACGTTATTTACCACGTCTCTGTCTTTCCCGATGGCCTATTGCCGGTTTAAGTCAAAGACTATTCTGGGACCAAGTGCACTTCATGGAATGTTCAACCCGCTGGGAATGTTGACAGCGTTCTTTGTGATAGGCGCAAACCCGCTCTATGGTTTTGTGGCAGGCATCGCTGGTATTGCGGTCATCCTATCGTTGACCGTGGGTATATGCTTTTTCGATAAGAAATTCATACGAGACTATCAGATATTGTGAGTTGACTGTTGCGGTTAAAGCCGCTCATCATGCTGCCACCGTCCAACAAATCATAGGGCAGCCCACTCGATTAGTTCCTGGATTTGAAACCGAAAAACGGAGGTACCCAATGTCTCGCCTGTTCTTCGCATCGTTGTTATTAATGCTAATCGGTCTTACCAGTTCTAATCGATCATTTTCTTCGGGTTCAAATGTGACCGCTGACTTGGAGCATCTGAACGAGATATGGAATCGAGCCTGGCTGGAAAGGAATGTAACTCTCGTCGAAAAGCTGATGGCGGACGATTACCTCTATATCGCCCCTAACGGTAAGCTGCTGGATCGCAAAGCCATCCTCAACATAATTAAGTCGCCCGGCTATCGACTGGACAACAGTGCACGCACCCCAGTCATGATCAAACCTGTCGGGGCGGACGCCGCCGTTATGGTGTTTCACTCGCAGGCAGCGGGTACGTTCGAAGGGAAGCCCTTCACAGATGATCATAAGTGCACGATGTTATGTGTCCGGCTTGGCACTGAGTGGCGAGTGTTGTTAGAGCAGTGCTCGCCCAACAATCAATGAAGTATTTGCTCAATCAGATTCCGGGCGACCGGGGGCCTGCCCAACAAATCGTTGGGCGGGAGCGGCGGGAGCGTGTTTTGTTAACTTGATTTGTCCGGCTGTGCCCGATTGAATTCGCGCCACCGCGTCAACTCAACCGTTGGGCTTCTTCGTTGTTAGGAGGCATAGGACATATGTTAGTTGCTGAATTACTGTTTCTGCTTTTCTTTCTCAATCCACAAGCGATTCCGAAGGATACGACGATCACGCTTGAGCGGACTGAGTGCTTTGGTTCTTGTCCCAGCTATAAGCTAACTGTCTCCGCAGACGGTGCCGTCTCCTTCACGGGAAAGAAGAATGTCAAGACGGTCGGAAACGCCCAAAGTCGCATTAACCCCAAGCAAATGAAACAGCTGGTGGCAGCCTTTGAACGAATCGACTATTTCTCATTACGGGATGACTACGGAGCGAACGGGGTCTATGCCCCAGCGCCCGCTGAAGGGTGTCCCGAAATGTGGACCGATTACCCGGGGGCTTATACGTCTCTAACCATTAACGGGAAAACAAAACACGTCGCGCATTATCATGGCTGTCAGGGCACAGAAACGCTGAAAAAGCTCATGGCGTTAGAGAACCGAATTGATGAAATCGTAAATATAAAGCAGTGGGTACAATGAATCGGCGAAGCCTAACAATTCGTTGCAGATGAGCGCGGGGAGCGTGCTTCGCAACTTGATTGATTGAATCGAAGGTTGAATATAAACGCCGCGCCCGGTTCAACTAGGGGTTATGCGCCTCGCCGAGTAAGGAAACGGGAATCATGAACGATGACAACTCTGCTAATGCAGTGGCGAATAATATTAGTGCTGCTGCGTTGCTGTTAGATGAATGGAAGTGGCGTCATCCGGGAGCGGTAGCGACCGGGTCAAGAATTCAACTCTCGGTCCTTTGATTCGCGCTGCCGCGTCAACTCAAATGTTGGGCGGCACCGAGAACGTGGGGGAAGCGAAATGACAATCGGCACCATCGACGAATCACAACGCAAAGCAGCGACAGTCGTGGGGTTCTCTTATCTGTTTGCGCTGCCGCCGGCGATCTTCGCCGAGTTCTATGTACTCGGCCGACTACTTGTCTCCAACAACGCTGTGGACACCGCGCGTAATATCATGGCGCACGAGAGACTCTTTCGTCTGGGCACCGCCAGCAACCTCACCGTCTTCGCGATCGATATAGTACTAATCACAGCTCTTTACGTGGTACTCAAGTCAGTCAATCGGAACCTGGCCTTGCTCGCGGCGTTCTGGGGGCTGATCGAGACCGCGATTTTTGTTGTCACCCTGCTCAATGACCTCGAGGCTCTGCGCTTATTAAGCGGGGCCGATTACCTGCGAGTCTTTGAGCCAGATCGATTGCAAGCATTGGCGAGGCTCTCGATGAGCGCACATGGCGCCGGATATGGCGTGGGCTTGGTGTTTGCTGGACTTCGCAGCACGGTGTTTTGTTATTTGTGGTTCAAGTCGAGTTATATCCCAAAAATATTAGCGGCATGGGGAATTTTTGCGTCCATTCTGATGGGAGCAAGCGCATTCTCGTTCATCATTTTTCCCGAGCTTCAGAAGGTCGTCGGCGTTGGGATTTATGGAGCTCCGATCTTCTTCTTCGAACTGACAATGGGCTTTTGGCTCCTGTTAAGGGGATTAAAACCTTCCGGAGCTGCGCCCGATCGAGTCAGCGGGTCAGCACAAGCGGGCGCCGTCTAACCATGTCGTCCAGTCGATGCCTCGGGCGGGCGTTCGAGCGTCAGCTCACGGATATTCCTGGACTCGCGGGCACGGGGTGAGGCCCGAAGGGCCGGCATATCCTATTGCGTGTCAATGTTTCCTGCCGCACCTTCGGCGCTGAATTTGTCTTGATTGGTTTCGATCCACGACCTAACGGTCGTGGCTATTTCCTGACGGCCCTTCGGGCCTTACATCATAGATCGCATCAAGTAATAGTTTTTGGGCAACCTACATGACACGCACCACGAACGCAAAGATCGCGGGATTCACCTACATCTTCTACGCAGTGATTGGCCTCTGCCTCGAGCTGCTGATGCACCAGGCGAGAAGCGTCGACGGTGATTCCGCCGCCAAACTCGCGCGCATCGGTGAGTACGCGACGAACGTGCGCGTGGCGATCCTGATTACGCTGCTCGAATGCTTCTCGGCACTGGTGCTGGCCGTGACGCTGTACGGGATCACGCGCGTCCAGGACCATGAGCTGGCAATGCTGGCTCTGGTCTGTCGCGTTGCTGAAGGCGTGCTCGGTATGCTCAGAATCCCGAACTACCTGGGACTGCTGTGGCTGGCGAAGGCGGGCGGCGGGACGGGCGCCCCGGACATCCCTACAACGAACGCGCTGGGTACGTTTCTGCTGATGCCGGTCCCGAGCGTTCCCATCGGTACGATCTTCTTTGCCGTGGGGACTTTGATCTTTTCCTGGCTGCTCCTGCGCGGACGGATGGTGCCCGTCTCAATCGCCTGGCTGGGCGTGCTCGCGTCGGGCCTGCTCGTAGTGTTACTGCCCCTGCAGCTCGCCGATTTCCCCACGGGGCCGCTGACCGGATACTACCAGTGGTTGCCGGCGCTCGTATTCCAAATCGTGCTCGCGCTGTGGCTACTCATCAAAGGTGTCGCCACCGGCAACGCGATGAGCGCTGCCTAACAAAGCGGCTGATACCAAAACTGTATTGACTGATACACTGCGGTGGCAACGCGAAGGTCGGACGGGAGCGCAAGCCGAATGATCCTCTGGCTTTAGATCCGGTCGCTTTCCCTCTCAATGCTGACCAGAAGGCCCACTCAATCAAATCAAAGTGAACCAACAAACATTCAACACAGCCCCTTCTCGTTCCGCCGCCTACCTGGAGGAGCAAAGCGCACTCGTTAGATCGGGCTGCTATTGGAACTGTCTCGCCGCCGCGCGAGAACTCTCGGCACTGCTCTTCGCGGAGGGCAAAACCCCATGGATCGCTCGGCTGAGAGAGACAGAGACGTTAGACGGAGAGACATTCCACCATCCGCTCATCCCCCGAGGGCTCGGCGTCTCTCTCGCTTGGACGACGCACTATGTATGTTGTTGTGACGGGTTGGCCTACGATCCGGTCGCGGGCCAGCCGACTCAGCTTGAGGTTTACACTTTGGACGTATTCGGGAAGCAAATCGCAATGGAAGTTTTTGTCGCGGCCGCAGAACTTCCGGCTTACCTTGCGAGCGGTCAGTTGCTGAAAGGCGGGCGCTCTTAGTTTCACCGACATCTATTGGCAAGCGGGACCGTCCGCTACCGCAGGCGGTTCTGACTCCCTACTCGCGCAGGCTCGAGGAAAAGGTTCGTTAGTTTATCGTCAGAATTACAATCTCGGGCGGCACGCGAAAGCGAACCGGGAGAATGCTCGTGCCGATTCCGGTCGTTACAAAAAGATGATGACCATTCTCAAACACGTGACCGGCGCTATACCTTGGACCAAACCGGGAAGAGACCACCGGTCTACCGATCAGCGGAAGATTAACCTGCCCACCGTGCGTGTGCCCCGCCAGCAATAGCGGCACGCTCGGCGGCAGCCGCGGAAAGATATCGGGATTGTGCGTCAAAGCGATGATGGTTGAGCCTGGCGGCGTCTTCGCGATTGTCTCATCGATGTGTTGACTGCGTGTCCACAGATCAGCTAAGCCCACCAACCAAAAGGATCTCTCGCGCCACTTGATCTCCGCCACTTCATCTTCCAGGACGCGGATGCCGTTCTGTTCAAAAGCGCGCCGCACCTTCTCGCCGTCGTACCACCAATCGTGATTGCCCAGAATCGAGTAGACGCCTAAAGGCGCTTTCAGATCTTTCAAACTCGCTACGGTTACTTCGGGCTCGACCCGATGACTGTGCCAACTGTTGGGCGACATGTAATCACCGAGCAGCACGATTAAATCGGCATTGAGTCCGTTCGTGGTGGCGACAATCTTTTGCAGCTTTTCATCGTCGATGAACGGGCCTCCGGTGTGAATGTCTGCGATAACTGCAATGCGTAATCCGCTCAGCTCTTTCGGCCAATTGTCGATCTGGATTGTTTCCGAGTGAACGATCAGGCGATTGGGTTCGATGAGGAAGGACCAGATCGCCAGGCTGGCGACGAACAGAAAAACACCTAAGAGCGAAATTCGAATTTTCTTTTTCCAGGATTGACGCATTAGTCAGATTCAGAACATACCAAATCCCATCCGCACCCGTCGCGAACGCCGGCAGTATAATCGCAACTTAAGGCCTCCCAACGATCACGAGTAGATCTCTTTTCGTCCACGCTGGGTCGTTCTAGTAGTTTACGTAAAACAGTGGTTGGACTTTCCGCAAAAGAAGTATTGACTTTTGCTGGGAGTGGTATTACCTTGTGCGCGCTTAGATAGAGAGGCTGGCGCTCCCGAGCCTGCGTCCTCGCACACTCGTCAAGATCCAGCCACTCGTTTGACCTAACTGCATCAAATCCATCATTAATCGGTTTTCACCGATACGAAGGAGTAAACGATTATGGCAACCAAGAAAACTGCAAAGAAGAAAGCAGCTAAGAAGGCCGCAACTCGCCCGCTGACCATCATCGACGCAAAGAAGCGCGTAAACATCGAACAGTTGAGCAAGACAGTTGGCGCGGCCGTCAATCGCGCCCTGGCCACGCAGGACCTTTCGAAAATCCGTGGGCCCATTCTTTGCGGGATTATCTATCGCCCTAACACTGGGACCTTCACTCCGTTTTTCGAAGAGAGATAAGCACCGCGCCGGAATAAGCGTCGCAGTGGTTTCGAAACATTACCGGGGAATCGACAATGAAGGACCGTAATGACTGCCGCCTTCTCTGTCCGAGCGCGCAACCGGAGATGGATGATCCGGTCGCTCTCGGTGTGATCCTCGGAAGCCCGGAAGAGCCGCGCATGGTGCATCTCGAGCGACCATTGCCGGTAACTGACGAGTTGCTGGCACTCTCGGGACCGGTGAAGCCTACCGAGGTGTTCCGCTTCGCCGCCCCATGCGCCGGCGACGCCTGTAAGCATTTCGACGGCCAGGACTGCAGCCTGGTCGAGCGCATTGTGCAAATCCTTCCGCGGGTGACCAGCGATTTGCCAACCTGCTCCATCCGCTCTGAGTGCCGTTGGTGGTACCAGGAGGGACGGTCAGCCTGCTTCCGCTGCCCGCAGGTGGTTACCGAAGCCTACACCTCCTCAGACGACTACGTTCGAGCCGCAGACAATTAGCGGCCGCCTCTAAAGATTCTCCCGCGACTTCCCTTCCGGAAAATATTCACGCCATCGACGATCGACCAGAGCCGCAATGTCATCGCGCACGATTAACTCATCCGGCAGACTTGGTTTCTTGCGCGCGTCGATTACGACAGGCGCGCGATAAGCTAGATGATGACGCACGACTTTGGTTTCGGCGGCATAGACGTCACCCGCCGGTTCAAACCGCGTCCACGTGGACCACAAGAAGTCAGTGGATGAACGCGCGACGCCGGCGTCGTCGTGCAAAATCACCAGCGGCCATTCAGCGAACGCCTTGTCATTCGCCAGGCGCGCAGCCTGATCGGGCTCGTCTAAGTACGGCGCGCCTTCGATAACCAGACAGCCGCCACAGAAAACTTCCGCGCGGGTAATTCCGTTTGGCAAATCACCGCGAAAGTCGCGCGGCAAATCACGAACCGGATCGCCCAGACCCATCAGGATCGCTTTGCTGCCTTCGTTCACTTCGCCACTCGTGTAATCCAAAGTGTCCATCGACGTATTAGCGAAGATGAAGAAGTCGCTCTCCCAGCGCACGCGTGCTAACACGTGTTCCAGCACGCGGGCGAAATCATGCAGGTCGATCGGAGAGTCAGTGAGTAACAAGAACTTCGTGAGCGCGAGTTGGCCTTCACCGAGAATACGGAAGCCTGCCACCAGGGCCTCGCGCGCGTAACGCTCTCGCACTACCGCGGCGGCCAGCGAATGGAAACCCGTCTCACCGTAGCTCCACAAATCCCGGACACTCGGCATAACTAACGGAAACAGCGGCGACAAAAGCGACTGTAAATAATCCCCAATGAAAAAATCTTCCTGCCGAGGCTTGCCGACTACTGTCGCCGGGTAAATCGCATCGCGACGGTGAGCGATCGCCTCGCAATGAAAAACCGGATAGTCATGTTTGAGCGAGTAATAGCCATAATGATCGCCGAACGGTCCTTCCGGCCTGCGTTCATGCGGTTGCGCATGTCCGACCAGTGCGAATTCAGCTTCAGCCACCAAGCGGTGCGGACCTGCGGGATTCTTCGCCAACTTCAACTTTTGTCCCTGGAGAAGCGACGCCAATACGAGCTCTGGCACGTCTTCAGGCAGCGGCGCGATTGCCGAGATCATCAGCGCCGGCGGCCCACCGAGAAAGACAGTTACCGGCAGCGGCTGATTCAAGTCTTCCGCCGCCCGGTAGTGAAACCCGCCGCCTTTTTGAATTTGCCAATGCAGCCCAGCGCTGTCTGCGTCGTAGACCTGCATGCGGTAAATGCCGAGGTTGTGCTTCTTTGAGATCGGATTTTCGGTGTAGACGAGGGGCAGAGTAATGAACGGCCCACCGTCTTCCTGCCAGGTAGTCAGCACCGGCAATTCGTCAAGGCGTCCCGGTCGATCGATGACCTCTGTCACGGGCCCGCGCGAAACTGTTCTAGTGCCGAGCTTGAGAAAGTCACGCACCAACGATCGATGCTTCCAAAGCTCGGAGCGCTGGGGGGGCAGCAGTGCTTCAGCAACGCTCACTAGTTCTTTGACGAACTGCTCCGGCTTTGGTCCAAAGGCGAGATCAATTCGTTTAGCGGTGCCGAACAGATTGGTGACGACGGGATAACGGCTTCCCTTCACTCTGTTGAAAAGCAGAGCAGGCCCGCCGCGTTCGATCACCCGGCGGTGAACTTCGGCAAGCTCCAGATATGGATCTACTTCAGTGTCGATGCTGACGAGATCTTTTTCGCGGCGCAGGAGGTCGAGGAAGGAGCGAAGATTTGTGTGCATTGCAACGGTTCAATTCTCTGTGGGCCTCATGGTTCTCTATGTCTCTGTGGTGAGTATCGATTTTAACCACAGACACAGAGGAGCACAGAGGTGACAGAGAAATACTAGTTCTAGGTTTTGGGGCGTCGCAGGCTCGCGCTATTCAAATCGAGCTCGCTCACCTTGATCACTTCAACCTGCGGAAACTGTTTCTGCAGCTCCGGCAGAAACTTCTTTGCATCGCCGACTACGATCACGCTGGTGCTGTCGGCGTTGAGATGGGTCGCGGCAAAGCTCTTAACATCCTCGGCCTTGACCGCTTGCACGCTGCCGACGAACTGGTTGATTTGGTCAAAGTTGATCCCATAGATTGCCAGCGAGCTAACCTGGCCAACCAGGCCCCCGGTCGTTTCCAGCCCACGGGCAAAACCTCCATTCAAGCTTGCTTTGCGCGTAGTCAACTCGGTGTCCGGCAAATCGCCGGTCGCCAATTTCGAAATCTCGGCCAACGTGAGCGACGCCACTTGCGCGCCGGATTCGTTCTTAGTTTGGGCAGAAGCAACAAACGACCCGGCCCAGCGCCGAGTGTCCAGCAAACTACCCGCGCCATAACTCAAGCCGCGCTTGACGCGAATCTCCCAATTCAGCCGCCCAGAGTAGCCACTCAGGATGGAGTTGGAAACGATGCCGCGAAAATAATCAGGACTGCCGCGATTGATCGAGCCGCGCACGGCCAGGACTGCTGCCTGTCCGGCGTCGGGCATGTCGATAACCAAAACGCGCCGATTGCCCGGGGCGCTGGGCGGGGTCGTTTGCGCCTTGCCGCGCAATTCGCTAGCTGGCTTTTGCCAGTCACCAAAGTATTTCTGGGCCATGGAGAACCCGTTTTCCGGACTGATGTCACCGCCGATTACGAGGATGGCATTGTCGGGCCGATAGAACATCGCGTGCAGCGCGGTGATGTCATCGCGCTTGATCCGTGGCAACGATTCGGGTGTGCCTGAAAGTGGATGTCCATACGGGGCATCGCGATAGACGACGCGCGCCGCCGCAAAACGAGCGATGGCTCCCGGCTGACCCAAAGACACTTTCAAGTTGTTAAGGTACTGACGACGCAGCCGGTCGATCTCTTCGTCTTTGAAAGCCGGATTGCGAACCACATCGGCGAGTATCTCCATCGCCGGGCCAATCCGCGCAGACATTACATCCACACCGACCGCGGAGGAATCCCAGCGCGCGCCTGAATTAATAGAACCTCCCAGTGCTTCGATGGCTTCGGCTATCTGCGTCGCAGTGCGCGTCGTCGTACCCCTGGTGAGCAACGCGCCGGTCATATCGGCGGCGCCTGAGAGATCAGCCGGATCAACTTCGCCGCCGCTCTTGATCAAGAGCTGGGCATTAACCAGAGGCATTTCCGATCTCTGGACTACGACCACGCGTAAACCGTTTGAAAGTGTCTTCTCGACCGGCTTGGGAAATTGAACTGTCCGCGGGGCGGCAGGCGGCGGCGGCGTGGCCTGCGGCGTTTGTCCGAGCGCGCAAACGGCGAATGATAGAACGGCGACGGGAATCAAGATAAGTGTCTTCAAGTTCCGACGACCACAAGAATAAACCTCGGAAGAAGTTGTGATGAATTTAGTTGCCGGAACCCGCGCAGCGGGTGGAAGCATAAAGCCTGGGGTGATGCGAAGCGGAACCCCAGGTTGACGATCAGTAGACAAACAGAGCGCGCGAAGCGTGCGATAGTGCCCCCTCTGCCCTGTGCGCGCACCGAAGGGCTGTCGCCTCGCTTCGCGGGCTGCCCCCTTGAAATCCGACGTTCCTGGGGTTCCGCTACGCTTCACCCCAGGCTTTACGCTTTCGCCTCGCTTCGCGGGCTCAAAGGGAAAGTCTCTACCAACTGCTTCCGGTATTCCCAGAGTTTGTCGGACCATATTAAGAATCTTCTTCATTTCGTGTCCGCTCCTTTCGAGCTATTCATCGACTGGGACACCTTGTTTGCTCCCGCTGCCGGGCGCAGCGCCTCGGGCAGATAGATGAATACGTAACGGTTCTGTTCAGTGAAGTACTTCCTGGCAACGCGCTGCACTTCGGCCGCGGTTACAGCCTGGAGCTTTTCCAAATCAGTATTCACGCGACTCGGATCGCCCAGCAGGACCGCGGCCTGACCCAGCGCGTTCGCCTTTCCGTTGTTGGTTTCCCGCTGCCGCAACTCGCTGGTGATGACTTGGTTCTTGGCCTTCTCGAGTTCCGCTGCCGTGACTGGCGTATCCTGCAGTTTCTTTATCTCAGCCAGCAGCGCAGCTTCCGCGTCCTCCGGCTTTT
This sequence comes from Blastocatellia bacterium, assembly GCA_033858155.1. Lineage (GTDB taxonomy): Bacteria > Acidobacteriota > Blastocatellia > Pyrinomonadales > Pyrinomonadaceae > UBA11740. The sequence continues at coordinate 45,527 of JAWVCT010000069.1, read as the reverse complement.
TGCCGGCGGCGACAATCGCCGTCAATTCGAATAGCCCCGCGTCTTCCTTTAAATCCGCGTTTGCGTTCGCGCTTTGCGCCACCTGCTGTTGATAGATGAGCGATTGGTAGAGCCGCGACGATCGTCCCTGTGAAAGAATGATGTCCATCATCGTCAACGCCGCCGCATCGTCGCTCTTTTCTGAAGGAATCAGGTAAGTAATGCCGACCCCGGGCAGCGGCACATTCGCGCCGTACTCGGTGAACCGTTTCTCGCCAGCGCGTTCCGTTTCTTTTACATCGACGCGCGGCAAAGGAAGATTCGGCTTTTCTATCGAGCCAAAATATTTGTCGACCCAGGCATCGAACTGCTTTGGATCAAAATCGCCGACAACCAGCAGCGTCGCATTGTCCGGTCGATAATAAGTCGCGTGAAACTTCTGCACGTTTTCCAGAGTGGCCGCGTCCAGATCTTCTATACTGCCGATTGTCGGTCGCTTGTAAGGATGCGAACCGAATGATTTCTGCGTCATCATGTAGAAGAATTTTCCGTAGGGAGGGGCCAGAACGCTCTGGCGGTACTCCTCTTCAACGACTGATCGTTCCGATTTGAAGTTCTCGTCGTCGACAGTCAACCCCGCAAGGCGATCGGCCTCGGCCCAGAGCAGCGTCTCGAGATAATTAGATGGCACGACTTCCCAGTAGACGGTCACGTCGTCTTCGGTGAAGGCATTGTTATTTCCGCCCACGTCTTCGGTAAGGCGATCCATCATCTCGGCTTTCATGTTTTTGGTGGACTTGAACATGATGTGCTCGAACAGGTGAGCAAAGCCGCTGCGGCGATCCGGATCGTCTTTCGAGCCCACGTGGTACCAGACATTGATCGCCACTGTCGGACTCGACTTGTCCACGGCGCTCAGGACCCGCAGGCCGTTCTTTAGCGTCCGCTCACGAAACTTCATCTGCGGCATCTTCGTCTGGGCGCTGATGGCAAAGGCGCCTGACAAAATAACCGTGCAACCAATCAGGGTTAGTAGAAAACGTCTTCGCATTTCCAGGCTCCTATTTGGGAACGGGACTTCTCCCGCTCAGAGGTGTTCAGAGTACCAACTTCAGTTGGGATTTCCTTATCGTTGAAACTCGACTGAAGTGTTTTTTAAAGTCAGACGCAAGTTAACAACTTGCGCTACATCAATCCAGATCCAGAGGATTCCGATAAATTTTGGTGTCTTTTTCGGCTTTCTTTTTGGCTTCCTGAAACTTCTCTTCCAGCAACCGCCCACGGTCCTTATGCGAACTCATCTCCTGCGCAAATATCTGTTCGCGGGTCTGCTTCTGCTTGTCGAGATCCTTAACCATATCTTCAAACGAACCCAGCGCCTTGTGCTTCTCCTCATGTGAAAGCAGAGCGCCGGTATCGGCATCGATGTTCAGGGTTGCCTCACAGCAAGGACAGATGATGGTAAAGCGGGTTGAGTCATTCATAAGTTTCAAATCCCGACCGCTAAGGCGCGGCTTTGGTTTTAAGAGGTGAATGATAGCAGCGAGGGGCGGAGCGAAGCCAGCGGAACGCAGGCGAGGATGGAGGGCGGACATCCTTGTCCGCATTGAGCGCGAACAGGGCTGACGCGATCATCAGGCAGGCCGGATCAAATCAATTCTCATGGTCCAGCCCATCACCGCTGCCGAAGTAGCTTTCGACTTTCCCTATGAATCCATCAAGGCGCTCGGTATTCTGATGCAATGCCAATGTGTTCGCCGTCAAAACATCTGCTAGCCGCTCAAGCGAATCCATAACCGTATGTGTGACCTCGAAACGAGCTCGCATCGTGTCTTCCCTCTTATCAAGGACCGCCCCGAACGTTCTAAGTCGCCCACTAAAAGAATCCATTTCACCAATGACGCTTAACAATTCCGCCACGAATTTTTCCCGGCTATGCTCCATGTGTTCGGCAGCGTCGTAGAGTTTCTTTTTCTTCTCTACGCGTTTCTTAACCTTCGCGGCATTGCGCTTTTTTGTTGCCGTCGCCATGCTCATCACCTCTTGGACCTGCTCTCCGCTAACCGGAGCGGGCAACCCAATAGCTCGATCAGTTTTCATGCTCTAGTCCTGCGCCACTTCCAAGATAGTCTTCCATTTTTACCATGAACTGTTCGAGACGCTCGCTATTCTCATTTAGCATCACTGTATTCTCTCTTAACACGTCGACGAGCCGGTCAAGCAATGTCTTGACGTGGTCAGAGAGTTCCACGCGAGCAAGAACGAGCGCGTCTCTCCATTCAAGGAACTCTTGAAACGTCCTCAGGCGTTCGCTATAGCTGGCGAACATTTCGGCGATTGACTGCATCTCCTTAATGACTCTTTCTCGCGCCTCTGCCATGTGATGGGCGGCGCCGATCAGTTTCTCTTCAGTCATGGGTTTCTCCTTTCCAACAGCTTCAGAGTCTCGGTTCGTTATGTCTTAAGCCGGGAAGCGGGCGTACAGAGTACCGACTTCAGTCGGGCTTTTAGCACGAGGAAAGAACCCGACTAAAGCTGGTACTCTAAACATCCGTCAACTTCGGTCGCCTCATGAATCGTACTCATTATCTTGTTCAAGACCTTGGAGATCACGATCGCTTCCATATTTTGCTCAACCGTTGCGATTTCGCGCCTTCAGCGCTTACAAAATTCTACGGGATCCACCTAGGGCGCTGCCCTGGGCTATTACCTTTTCGCGCCTTTGGCGCTCCTGGTTCTTCAGGTAAGTGTCAACGGGAAAAGATCGCAACCCCTAAGGCAAACTCAATGGCGCCGCTCGGCCTGCTCGCTCTCCAGCGCCCGCTCAGCTTCTTTCGCGGTTATCAATGTAACTGGGCGATGAGTCGCAGAATATATCCCCGCGGCGATCGTTGCGCCGATTATTGGCGCAACAATAAACAGCCAGAGCTGACTCAGCGCCCATCCGCCTACAAAGACCGCCGGCCCAATGCTCCGCGCCGGATTGACGGAAGTGTTGGTGATAGGAATCCCAACCAAATGTATCAACGTGAGAACCAACCCGATCGCAATACCGGCAAAGCCAACCGGGGCTCGGAGGTCTGTTGCGCCGAGGACGGTGAACACGAGGAGAAACGTGAGCACGATCTCCACCACGAGCGCGGATAGTAAGTTGTAGTGCCCCGGAGAGTGCAGGCCATAACCATTCGCGGTAAACCCCGCGACGGCCGGATCGTAACCACCGGGTCCTCCCTTGACGATAATCAACAAGACCGCTGACGCCAGGATCGCGCCTACTATTTGCGCCACGACATAGCCGGGCGCGTCTTTCGCCTTCATCTTCCTGGTGATTAGCAATCCGATCGTGACGGCTGGATTGATATGGCAACCGGAAATGGGACCGATGGCGTAAACCATCGCCAGTAGTGAAAGCCCAAAGGCAAGTGACACTCCGAGGTAACCAATTTTGTCTCCGGCCAGGATTGCACTGCCGCAACTAGCAAATACCAGGACAAAAGTACCGACTAGCTCCGCGAAATATTTATTCATGTCGTCCTCCTTGCGATCTATGAAACAGACAGGGGCCCAACGTTCGAGTCAACCAGCGATTGCCAACGATGTAGAAAGAATAGGAGGTTTATATACCTCACCTTCCAAAGGATGCAACTGTTTGGGTTCAGGTAGGAGCACGTCAGCGTACGATGGCCAGTACTCGGGAATGATTCAATGCTAGTAGCCTCACCCCAGCCACTCCCAAAGGGAGACGGTGTTACAAAAAAAGAGAGCGGCCCAACTGCCGCCCTCTGAGTCACCGCGCCTTTGGTCGAACTTATGGGGTGAATACCTTCTTGATTGCCCGCCCCGTTTTCTTTGCGCCTTGCTTGGTCTTGTCGACGACCGTCGTCCCGACATCGACTGACTTGTTGGCTACCTTCTTACTAGTGTCGACCGTTTTATTGGCAACCGTCTTACTCGTGTCGACTGTCTTGTCGGCGACTTTCTTGCTCGTGTCAACAGTCTTGTCCGCTACGGTCTTGGCGCCTTCTTTGGTCTTGTCCGCAACGGTGATCGATTTGTCTTTGACCCAGCCGGCAGAGTCGGCTATGGCGTCACCGGTTGCGTGAAGCACGTCGGACGGCTCGTTGTTACTGACGTCCTTCTCTTCGCCGGCCGGCGAATAGACCTTCACGGTGCGAACGCCGTTGCGCGTCGTCACCACAACCTTCGACACCCGCGGGTTGTTCCTGAAGGTGCGCGTCTCAGTCTTAACGCCACTGTTGTCGGTGGTCGTGGTTACTTCCGAATTGTCCGGCGCGGTTGTCGGCGCCGTCGCCGTGTCGGTGTTTGCGTTAGCATTTACGTTCGACTCAGATGATTGACTGCAAGCGGTCGCCATCAGCGATAGTGCGGCAATCGCGATTCCGATTAAAAGTTTTTTGCTCACTACTTCCCTCCTCCGAAAAGTCACTGGACTGCTTGATCTGATTCGCAAGTGATATGCCAGCTAATGCGGGCTGTCAAACTTGTGGCAAGCGCGAGCATTATGCGCCCTTTTGCCGGATTCTTCAGCGTCAGAGAGAAACACCGGTGAACTGAGGTCTTAGGAGAGAGTCCATAAGAGTACTAAAACCAAACGACACAACGGAGGAAATCTTGGTCGTCGCAGGCATAAACGCACAAGGCGCTAAGGAAATCGCAAACGTACGCAAAGGCTGTCTTTCTCTGCGCTCCTTTGCGAAAACCTCTGCGTCCTCTGCGTTAAAGTCCTCCTCGACAATCGCGTATCCGCCGCCTTAACACACACTCTTTAGCGCGGTAACTCAAGTGCCCCGCACAAAGCGAAAACCGTTTGAAACGGTTTCCATTCCGAATGCACTTCTAATCACCGGGCTGAAGCCACGGTTTTTAGTAAAAAGACGCAAACTTCTAGGATTCAAAATCAGTTAGCGCGGCTGAGATAAATGGGTTGGGTTGTGACGTCGATTGAAATGCCTGTCTGGCCGGCTGAAACTGACCCGGCGCTTTCGCCTGTGTGGCGAATGACTTTGAACTCACCCTCGTTCGTCTGAATTTCGAGGCGGTGCGAAGAGGCGGAAGTGGTCCAGGCCGCAAAGCGACGATCACCGTTCTTAGTAAAGACCAGAACATAGTCGTCGTCTCGGCCGAGGGTGAGGCGTTCCTGGAAAACATAACCGTTGACGAATTCGCTGAAGGTCTTCGCGGCAAGGTAAGCCGGCTTCGGCTCGTACACCTGTGCGCGACCTGACTGATAAGCATTCCTTACCAGTCCAAAGTGATGTTCGGCTTCGTTTGGATCTGATCCGTCATCACGCCAGTCATACCAGATCGAAATAGGAATATCGTTGGCGACATTGGTAAGCAGCTCGCGAGCGAGGAGCGCGCCTTGTTTTTCTTCCGTCATGTTGCGCCACGTGGACGAGTAGCCCCATTCGCCGGAGATAACCGCTATCGGCCTCTCCGGTAAACTCGAGTTTGTCGAACTTTGCCCGCTGCCGCTCCGGTAACGTTGAATCAGCTTTCGCAGCCGGCAATAATCAAGCGCCGCCGTTTCCGGATCAGTTTGACGGTAAGGATGAACGGACACGGCCCACCAATAATCCAGCAAGCCTGCTTTGAAGCATTCCTCAAGAAACGAGAAGTCGCTTTCTGAAACCGCTGGTCCGACCAACTTTTCATTGGGCACTTCCGAACGGAACACCCGGCTTACGGCCAGGACTAACTGAACGTATTCGTTTACGTTCGGCCGCGGGCGCCAGAACATGGGGTTGTTCGGCTCGTTATAGACTTCCCAAATCACACCGCGATTGGAAAAGTGTTTAGCCGCCGCCACTGCCCAGCGCGCAAACGCCTCACGCGTCTCCGCCGTGCGCGGGGGCGAGCCGTGGTCGTAGAGCTGATTCCCATAGTCGAGGATGAATAGCGTCTGAATCTTGTATTCATCGAGCGCCTTCATCAACAGATCGTATTCCGAAAAATCATACCGGCCGCGCTCACGCTCGGTGACTTCCCATACGAAATCCATTCTTACCAGGCGAAAGCCGGCATCGGCGATCATTTTGACTTCGCCCGGTTGCGGATTAGTGAAGTGAATGTTGACGCCGAGGCCTTGCGGGATGGCCGAGACCTGAGCCGGAGTAATGCCGAACTTGCAATCGGAATCAGCGGTGCAACCGCCGAGGGTAGTGAGCAGAAAGACCAGCGGCAGAATCATTAGTAGACCATGAGAATTCGATCGCTTCACAACTTCTCAGAGGAGAAGGCCTCTCTATGAACCGGCGCCGTTAGGATTGAGGGCCGCCGCCAAGAATGCGCGCAGGGCGATCTGGTAAGCCGTGTTCTGATTCGTCTCAAACGGCGCTACGACGTAATGGATCTTCATGCCCGACGCGTTGAAAACATTGTGATAAGCGAGATAGTGCTTGCCCGCAATCGATGACCCAAGCGTTGAGCGCATTCCCTGATCCAGAAACACGACGTAAATCGTGCTGGGGTTCGGTCGTTGAAGTGAGCCGTCCTTGAGCATTCCCGCCAGTACACTCTGGATCTCCAAGTCAGAGGTGCTGCGGTCGCCGGCAACTTCATCGAGCTTCTCCTGGCTCGAGGTTGCGGCGAAGAAATTCTTCATGCCGAATTCATCCAGGATGCTGAGCTGCGCCTGGTCATTAATGTTGGCCAGAAGGTTTGCCAGCTTCTGCTCGCGCGCTCTCTGCGATGATGCCTCCCAACCCGTTCCCAGAAAAATGCTGTTCTGCTGGGGCTCCGAAATAATTCTGCCGTGAGGCGAGTTGGCTGAAAGAGGTTGCGCCTCTGCGGTGATAATGAAGGCCCGCCCGCGATCGTCGTTACTGACGGATTGCGTCTGGTTGTTGGAACTGTCGCGAGGTTTTGCTTCCTGCGCGTGTACGCTGGCCGAAACTGCGACGAGCATCACTAGAATTAATTTGAGTTTCATAGTTCCCTTTTGCGAAGCCAGCTCGTTTCCGTCTAGGGCGTCGTCACGTTCAGAAGGAAGTCATCGACGACGAAAGAAGTCTTCAGGCTCGAATCTTCCGTGCCTACTAAATAAATCTGTATCGTTTGGCCCTTGTAAGCAGACAGGTCAAACGAGATCTGTGTATAGCCGGCCCCGGCATTCAGGTTCGAATACGTGGCCAGGGTCGCCAGGACCGTGCCCGCAGAGTTGCGAACCTGCACTTTCAAGGTGTCATACGCCGTAGTGGTCGTGGTCTCGGCCGTGTCGATGTGCCGCCAGAACGAGACGTTGGCGCCGGTGGCCGTTGCCGCAATGGTGACCTGTTGTAAGAGAGTGTCGGTGTGAACTGAGCCATACCCGTTGAGCCAGGCTTTCCATGATCCGCCGTGCGGGGCCTGGAAACTGCTGTTGTCGATCACGCCCGCCGAAACGGTCCACGGCGACGGATTGGAAGAGCCATTTTCAAAGCCGGCGTTCCCTAACAACTGCAGCGTCGTGCCACCGCCGGCCGCACTAACGGTCAGAGTGATCGTCGCCGAATGGGTCTTGCCGCCGCCTGCGCCGTTGACGACAACACTGTACACGCCTGCCGCAGTGGAAGCGGCCGCTGCGATCGTCAAAGTAGCAGAACCCGAACCCGGAGCGGGAATCGACGTAAGACTGAAGCTCGCGGTCGCACCTGCCGGTAGTCCCGAAGCAGAAAGCGACACGGCCGAGTTGAAACTCCCTGAGACCGTCGTGGTGATCGTTGTCGCACCGGAACTACCAGCCGTGACTGCGAGGCTCGATGGCGCTGAAGCTATGGTGAAGTCGGCCGCGGCGGCGGCGCCCACGGTCAAGTTAATCGTCGCCGAATGGGTCTTGCCGCCGCCTGCGCCGTTAACGACAACACTGTATGTGCCCGGCGCAGTGGAAGCGGCCGCTGCGATCGTCAAAGTAGCAGAGCCCGAACCCGGCGCGGCAATCGATGCGGGACTAAAGCTCGCGGCCGCACCTGCCGGTAGTCCCGAAGCAGAAAGCGACACGACCGAGTTGAAACTCCCTGATATCGTCGTTGTGATGTTGGTGGCCCCGGAACCACCGGCCGTGACTGCGAGGCTCGACAGTGCGGAAGCTATGGTGAAGTCGGCTGTGGTCCCCCCAGAAGTCGCGGCGTTCAAGGCAAAGTCATCCACCACGAAAGAAGTTTTCAGGTTCGAGTTCTCTGTTCCCACGAGATAGATTTGAATCGTCTGCCCCTTGTAAGCGATGAGGTCGAAAGAGACTTGGGTATAACCGGCGGCGGCGTTGAGATTCGAGTAAGTGGCCAACGTCGCCAGCACCAGGCCCGACGAGTTTCGCACTTGGACCTTCATTGTGTCGTTGGTTTTGGTGGTCGTAGTTTCAGCCGTATCGATGTGCCGCCAAAACGAGAGGGCGGCGCTGGTGGCCGTAGACGGAATGCTGACCGTCTGTAAAAGTGTGTCTGTATGAGCTGAGCCGTATCCGTTAAGCCAGGCTTTCCATGAGCCCGTGTGGGGCGCCTCGAAACTGCTGTTATCAATCACTCCCGCCGAGACTGTCCAGGGCGCCGGATTTCCGGACCCGTTTTCAAAGCCGGGGTTACTCAACAACTGCTGCGTCGTGCCGCCGCCGGTGCTTACTGTTAAATTGATCGTAACAGAATGGGACTGTCCACCGCCTGATCCATTGACGGCAACGTTGTAGGTGCCAACCGGAGTTGTCGCGCCGACCGCGATCGTTAAAGTTGATGAACCTGAGCCGGGTGCCGCGATTGCAGCAGGGCTGAAGCTCGCCGTCGCTCCCGCCGGCAGGCCTGAAGCGGACAGCGAAATAGAAGAATTGAAGTTACCTGAAAGATTCGAGGTGATGGTTGACGATGCTGCGCCGCTCTGCGGAATCGTTAGCGACGACGCTGACGACAAGAGCGAAAAGTTTGGGCCAAAAATGATGTCGATGACCGGGTGTAGCTCAATGCCGTTGGGCGCGATGCCCTCCTGCCCTTCAAAGTAATCAAAAAATCCAACGCCGGTGATTTGCACCGGCACATTCGCGTCTTGAAAAGTTGTGGTCGCGGTAAACATCGCGTCGAACTGCGCGCGCGCATGCGCGATGCCGGCCGCAAAAGGACTGTTGGGGTCAACACAGCCCGGAGACGGAATTTCGGCGATCATCGTGTGTCCGGCGCCATCGCTAAACACCATGTGATAATCCGAATCAAACGAGCGCGCGTATTTCACGAGGGTGACATTCAAGACCCAAACCCTGGTTTCCGTGGGTTGGATTCGCCCGTTGTCGGGAAGGGGGCTCGGAGTTGAAATAGCTGAGAGCGCGGCGATCGTAGTCGCAGTCGTCGAGCTGAGGTTTACGAGACTCGCGTCCGCGTCGGTTCCGATCTTGACCGGCCAACGCTCGCCGCTGCACTGCGCAAAAGTCCGGCCGGGCAGGAAAACCAGCAATGCGATGCAGAGCGATGACAACCAAAGGAATCGTTTCATTGTTTTCTTCAATTTGAGATGCATGTGACCAGAACTCACCAAGCTCAAAAAACACGTCGGCCGCTATACACAGGATAAACGGCCAAACGGCTAAGGATTCCAGTTTGGGAGCTGTAGAAAACGTGATGACTTAAGCCGCGCGCCGCGCCGTTGAGTGATCTTCCGCTGCCCTTTCCAGGCAGCCTCTCAATTTTTCCGCCAGCAGGCGCACGTGCGGTTCTCTAATAATGTTGATGTGGTTGCCGGTGATTTCATGCAACTCGATGCGACCCTCTACTAGTTCGCGCCAGCCGTCGTGCAGATCATAGTCTGCTGTCAGATCGGCGGCCAAAAAGAGCGTCACGTTCCCGGCGTAAGTTTGCGGCACATAGTCTTTCACAGCGGCAAAGTTAATCTGCTCGATATTTCTTAGAGCGACTGGCAAGGGCCTCCCGATCTGCTGGTAGAGTTTGTAAGCACGCCGGTAGAGTTTGTGTTTGGCTTTTTCGGGAGCGTATCTGAGTTTGCCCAACAGGTACGCCAACTTCTCCGCAACCTTCAACTGACGCATGTTCTCCGCATGCGATCGAAGCTTGCGCGCGTAGCGACCGGCACGCTGGCGCAACGTTCCGGAATCCGGCAGCAGCTTGAAGTAGCCGGCCGGGTACGTATCAAGCAGCGCCAACAACGCGACCTGCTGGCCTTCGGCCGCGAGTTGGCAAGCCATTTCAAACGCGATGGTGCCCCCGGACGAGCGGCCGCCTAATTGATAAGGGCCTTCGGGCTGCACGTCGCGCATCTCTTTCAGGTAATGCGCGGCCATCTCTTTTATGCCGGTGTGCGGCTCTTCTTCTCCGTTCAACCCCTTTGCCTGCAATCCATAAAATGGTTGAGCGGGGCCGAGCAGCCGCGCGAGATCGTGATACTCGAGCACGTTGCCGCCGGCCGCATGGATGCAGAAGAACGGAGTGCGCTTGCCGCCGCCCTGAATCATGACGAGCGAAGACCACGACGCCGGCCAACCTTCTTCACGGAGCATGCGCGCAAGTCGCTTGACGGTCGGCGCCTGGAACAAAGTGGCCAGCGGAAGATTGCGGCCAAATGCTTTTTCAATCTGCGCGAATAGCCGCACCGCCAGTAATGAATGTCCGCCGAGCTCAAAAAAATTGTCGTTGACACCTATGGAATGAATCCCGAGGACCCGCTCCCAAATTTTTGTCAGCTTCAGTTCCAGTTCATCCGTGGGCGGCGCAAAGGATCTGGTGGTGTCCATTCCGTTCGCTGGCGGCAAAGCGCGGCGATCGACTTTTCCGCTAGGCGACAGCGGTAACGATTCGAGCACTACAAAAACGGAAGGCACCATGTGATCCGGCAATTTATCTTTTAGGAATTCGCGGACTGCGTCGATCGACGGGGTCAGGCCGGACTGCGGCACGAGATACGCGGCCAGATGCTTGTCGCCGTTGTCTTTCCGAGCCACGACAACTGCCTCGCCAACCGACGGATGCTCGGCCAAAGCGGATTCGATCTCGCCCAACTCGATCCGAAACCCGCGGACCTTCACCTGATTGTCCAGCCGTCCAATGAACTCGATCTCGCCGTTCGGCCGGTACCGAACCAGATCGCCGGTCCGATATAGTCGGGCACCGGGTACTTGTGAAAACGGATCGCGTACGAATCGCTCGGCATTCAATTCAGGCCGGTCAAGGTAACCGCGCGCGACTCCGTCACCGCCGATGTAAAGTTCGCCCTGCACGCCGATGGGCACGGGATTTCGGCAGCGGTCGAGAATGTAAACCGAAGTGTTTGATATCGGACGTCCGATAGGCACTGAGCCGTTGACGTCAGTAAGATCGGTAATCGGATGGCAGCAGGCGAAGGTTGTACTCTCAGTCGGACCATAACCATTGATCAGACGAGTATCCTTTAGCTCTGCGAGAACTTTCTGCACGTCCGGCACCGAAAGAACGTCGCCGCCGGCGAGCAATTGCCGTACACCTCTCATGTCATCGAGATGATTATCCACCATCAGATGAAACAACCCCGCCGTCAGCCAGAGCGTAGTCACCTGATATCGTTTGAGGGCCTGGCCCAACTCTCCCAACGAACAAGCTCCCGGCGGCATCAGCGCCAAGCGGGCGCCATTAAGCAAGCTGCCCCAAATCTCGAAAGTGGAAGCGTCAAATGAAATTGTGGCCGACTGCAAGAAGATTTCATCGGCTGAGAACGACGCGTAGTTTGTATCCCGTACCAGCCGCACCACGTTGCGATGCGTGACCGCGACCCCCTTCGGCTTGCCTGTCGAACCGGACGTGTACATGACATAAGCTAGGTTGTCGGGCGTGGTCGTAATCCGCGGATCGCTCTCACTTTCGTTAGTGATTTTCTCAAGCAACTCATCGAGGCAAATTATCTCTGAAGTATTTCGTGGCAGGTTTTCGAGCAGCGACTCTTGCGTGATCAGCAAAGGCACCTGGGCGTCTTCGAGCATGAACTGCAGACGCGAGTGGGGATACTCCGGGTCAAGCGGCACATACGCGCCGCCCGCCTTCAAAATGCCAAGGAGTACAACGATCATTTCGGGCGAGCGCTGCAAGCACACACCCACACGGGTATCCGGGCCAACCCCGCGCTCGTTTAGATAGTGACCAAGCTGGTTGGCTTGCCGATTGAGCTCGCGGTAAGTCATCTGCCCTTCATCGCAGAGCAGCGCGGGAACGTCCGGTGTGTTTCGTACCTGCTCCTCGAACAATTCCTGAATGCATGCTTGAGCAGGATAGTTTGTCTTCGTGTCGTTCCATTCAACCAACAACTGTAGGCGCTCAGCTTCGGTCAAGAGCGGCAGCGCCGAGATTCTCTGCTCCGGATTCGCGACGATCCCCTCCAGCAAAGTTTGGAAGTGACCCATGAGCCGCTCGATCGTCGCCGATGCGAATAGATCGGCATTCGATTCGAACAGGCAAGTTAGTTGTCCCTCTTTCTCAACGATGTCCAGGGTGAGATCGAAATTCGCCATGATGTGGCCAACCCGAAAGTGCTCGCTGACCAACCCCGGCAGTTGCAACGGCTCGATCTCTTCGCTCTGCAGCACGAACATCACCTGAAAGAGCGGGTTATGCGCAAGGGTCCTTTGGGGCTGAAGCTCTTTCACCAAACGCTCAAACGGCAGGTCCTGGTGCGCGTAAGCCCCCAGCGCAGTTGCTTTGACTCGCCCCAGAACTTCGCCGAACGACGGGTCGCCGGTGAGGTTCGTCCGCATCGGCAGCGTGTTGATGAACAAGCCGATCAGGTTTTCGGTCTCAGGCATTTGGCGGCCGGCTATCGGAGTTCCGACCACGATGTCGTCTTCGCCGGTGTGGCGATGTAGAAGAACTTCGTATGCGGCCAGGAGCATCATAAAGAGCGTCACGCCCTGCTTCTGGGACAGCATTTTCAGATCGGACGTAAGCTGCTTTGATAAGCGAATCGTATGGTGGGCGCCGCGGAAAGCTCGGTACGCCTGAACGTTCGGGCGCGGATGGTCCGTCGGCAACTCGAGCACGGACGGCAGCGTCGCGAATTCCTTCTTCCAGTAAGACAGTTGCGATTCATACAACTCACCCGCAAACCATTGCCGCTGCCAGTACGAGTAGTCCGGGTATTGGATCGGTAACTCAGGAAGTGCCGGCCGCTCTCCGGCCGTAAAAGACTTGTAAAGCTCGGACAGCTCGCGCTGAAAAATACCGACGGACCACCCATCCGTGACGATGTGATGCATCGTGACCAGCAGAATGTGTTCCTGCTCGCGTAGCCGCACCAGCAGAGATCGGATCAAAGGGCCGCGCGAAAGATCGAAAGGCCGGCGAACTTCGTCCTGGAGAATTGACGGCACTGAGAGATCCCGCTCGGTCTTGGGTTCGCGACTTAGATCGATTATCGGCAAGTCGAGCACCACTTCGCCGGCGACAGTCTGAGACGGCGTGCCCTCTACCGTAGTAAAGGTCGTCCGCAGAGCAGCATGTCGAGCGACAATGAGGTTCAGAGCGTTCTTGAGCGCAGTCCTGTCGAGTAGGCCTGTTAACCGCACCGCTACAGGGGTGTGGTACAGAGACGTTTCCGGCATTAATTGGTTCAGAATCCAAAAGCCTTGCTGGTTATATGAAAGCGGCGCCGGCTCATCGGTGGAGTGTCGCGGGATCACCTGCCTGGCGGCTCCGGCAGGGCGCTTCTTCATCAGACGCAATTCGAGCAACGCCCGCTTTGCCGGCGAAAGCCCGGCCAGTTGTTGCGCGATTGCCTCGCTGTATGGCGTTGTGGTTTCCATGCTCAAACTTTGATCCTTATGCCACCGTGGCTTCGTTGCCCAGGATTTCACTATCAAAGCGAAGCTGCGCTTCCTCGTCACTTAGGTTTGCCAATTCTCCCAGCAGGGTGGCCAAATCGCCTTCGGGTTCAGTCTGCGCTCCGCGGGGAAATAGCAGGGCAGCCAGACTGGCTATCGTCGGCGCTTGAAACAAATCGACCATGCTTAGCTCGATCTCCAGATTGTTTCGCACCTTCGAGACCACCTTTGCCGCGAGCAAAGAATGTCCTCCCAGCTCAAAAAAGTTGTCGTGTATTCCGATTCGCTCCAGCTTCAAAACTTCGCACCACTCAACGGCCAGGAGCTGTTCGATCGGCGTCCGGGGCGCCACAAAACTATCGGTTAACTCCAGGCCCGCGGGCCGCGGTTCTGGCAGCGCTCGCCGATCGATCTTCCCACTGGGCAGTAGAGGCAGCGCGTCGATTATTTGGAACAACGCCGGCACCATGTAAGACGGCAGCTTCGTCTTGAGATGATTGCGCAGCCCGGCGATCGTTAGCTTGTTGTGGGAATCCAGGACTACATAAGCGATGAGTCGCTTGTCACCGTCCTTATCTTCGCGCAACACGACCAGGCAATCGGTCACACCGGTGAGACTTCGCAGGGCTTGTTCGATCTCTTCCAGTTCGACGCGAAATCCGCGAATCTTAATCTGGTTGTCGATGCGTCCGAGAAATTCAATGTTTCCATCCGAGCGGTAGCGAACCAGGTCTCCGGTCTTATACAGCCGGGCGTGCTTATCGCCGCCGAACGGATCTGGAATAAATTTTTGGCTGGTGAGCTCAGTACGGTTTACGTATCCGCGCGCCACTCCGGGGCCGCCGATGTGCAGTTCGCCGGGCGCTCCGATAGGAACCGGGCGCAGTGATTCATCCAAGACGTAAGCAGTCGCGTTCGCCAGCGGTCTACCGATCGGCACAGTGTTGAGGCACGTGCTGTCATCTTGTGGGCGCAAGTCACACATCGTAACGGCTACCGTCGTTTCGGTTGGGCCATAGGTATTAACCAGCTTCACACGATCGCCGGCGAATTTGTGCCAGGCAATGACCCGATCAAGCGCAGCTTTCTCACCACCGATGATCACCAGCCGCACCGTTTCCGGCAGCTTCAAGTTCCCAGTGGTCAGGGCGTCCGTCAGTTCGTGCCAGTAAGCGGTGGGTAGATCCAGAATCGTCACGCGCCACTGGTCGCAGTAGTAGAAAAAATCGCGCGCCGAGCTGATCATTTCATCTGTTCGTAGAACAACCGTGGCGCCGCGCGTAAGGGCTGGGTAGATCTCCTCGACGCTGAGGTCGAAAGAAAGCGAGGCGAACTGCAAGACCCGATCGGCCGGACTCATCTCGTAAGCATCCGCCGCGGTGAAGGTGAAGTTCACCAGCGAACGGTGTTCGATCATCACCCCTTTGGGATTTCCGGTTGAGCCTGAGGTGTAAATCACATAAGCAAGATTCGTGGACGCGACATTCAGAACCGGGTTCGCGTCGCTTTGTCGCGCAATCGTCTGCCAATCTTTGTCGAGGCAAAAGAGCTTGTCCCGGCCAACCGGAATCTCGCCTGCCAGACGCTCCTGGGTTAGTACCAGCGACAACCCTGCATCCTCAATCATGAACGCAAGACGTGCGGCGGGATACGCTGGATCAAGCGGCACATAAGCGCCGCCGGCTTTCAGCACGCCAAGCATGCCAACCAACATCTCGAGCGAGCGATGGACACAAATCCCAACCAAAACATCCGGGCCAACTCCGCTGTCTCTGAGAAAGTGAGCCAGTTGATTAGCGCGGCTGTTGAGTTCCCGATATGTGACGTGCTCGCCCTGAAATTCCGCGGCAATCGCGTCCGGCGATCGCTCCACTTGCGCTTCAAATAAGGTATGGATGCAACTGTGCTCCGGAAACGCCTGCCGCGTGCCGCTCCATTCGTTCAGGAGTTGATGGCGCTCTGAATCCGTCAGCAGCGGCAGGTCCCTAACGCGGCGCGCGGGATCGGTGACGATCGCCTCCAGCAAATTCTGAAGATGGCCCAGCATGCGCCGGATTGTCTCGGGTGCGAACAGGGCGGCGTTATATTCAAAGCAAAGGCGGATTCCGTGCAGCTCTTCTTCGGCTTCCAGCGTCAGATCGAACTTGGCCTTCGCTTCCGGCAATTTCAGCGGCGTGAACGTTAGCCCCTCGACCGCGATGTCGGGAACCGGAGTGTTCTGGAGCGAGAACATAATCTGGAACAACGGCGTGCGGTTCGTCTTGCGTTCCGGATTCAGCTCTTCGACCAACTTTTCGAAGGGCACGTCCTGATTAGAGAACGCACCCAGCGTGGCTTCACGCACGCGGCCGAGAAATTCACGGAAGGATGGGTTGCCCGCTAAGTCTGCACGAAAGACCAGAGTATTTACGAAAGCCCCGATCAAGTCTTCTGTTTCCAGCATCGAACGGCCGGCTACCGGCGATCCGACGACGATGTCTTCCTGGCCGCTGTAACGAAGCAGCAGCGTCTGGAAGGCGGCGAGCAGGGTCATGAACAGGGTGGCGCCTTCCTGCCGGGCGAGCCTCCTGATCGCGTCGCTCAACTCTGCCGGCAGCAGGATCGAATCCTGTGCACCTCTGAGAAGGTGTCGTGCGGACCGTGGATAGTCGGTTGAAAGGTCCAATGTGGGAGCCGCGCCCGCAAGCTGATTCTTCCAGTACTCCAACTGTCGATCGAGCCAAACACCCTGAAGACGACGGCGCTGCCACGACGCAAAGTCCGCGTACTGAATTCTCAATTCCGGCAAAGACGCCGACCGACCGGAAAGCGAATTCCCGTAAAGCGTCGACAGTTCCCGCAGTAGAACGCCGACAGACCATCCATCGCAGACGATGTGGTGCATCGTCAAAAGCAAAACATTCTCGTCGGCGGAAACCTTCAGCACTTTGACGCGCAACAGCGGATCGCTGCCGAGATCGAAATGCGCTTCAGACTCAGCGGCAAATACATTCTGGATTTCCGTGTTACGCCCTACTTCTGAAAGTTGTTGTAGATCTGAAACTTCGAACGGCACCCGCATCGATGGCGCGATGACCTGAACCGGAGCGCCGTCAACCATCACCACGTTCGTCCGCAGGATTTCGTGACGCTCAACAATCGTGGTCAGCGCCTGCTTTAAACGTACGACTTCGAGGGCTCCCGTAATCCTGACCGCCGTGCAAACGTTGTAACTCGATCCCGGCTCCGCCTGGTCAAGCAACCAAAACTGTTGCTGCGTAAATGAGAGCGGCGCGGCGCCGTTTCGCGTACACGGATCAATGGTGCGGAATTGCGAATCGTCGTTCGACGAAACCGTGGCTGCAAAGTGGCCGGCCATCTGCGCGATGGTGGGCGACTCGAACAGCACACGTAACGCAATCTCGAACTTGAACTCAGCACGAACACGCGCGACGATCTGGGCAGCCAGCAAGGAGTGGCCACCCAACTCGAAGAAGTTGTCGTTCATCCCGACGCTGTCCACCCGCAACACCTCACTCCAAATCGCAGCCAGCCTCTCTTCTGCTGGGGTGTGCGGCGGAACGTAGTCACTCGAAAGGTTCGGTCGTGCCGTCTCCGGATCGGGTAACGCGAGACGATTCACTTTTCCATTTGCCGACAAGGGCAGCGCATCCATCCGCACGAACAACGACGGAATCGCATAATCGGGCAAACGGTCACTAAGAAAGCTGCGCAACTCACCGGCCTTCGGTGCGGAATCAGCCGGACCATTCGAGACAAAATAAGCAATCAATCTTGTGCCGGCGCGGTCATGCGGTCGGGTAATCACTACACTTTCACTAATCGAAGAATGTCTCGCCAAAGCCGTTTCAACCTCGCCCAACTCGATCCGAAAGCCGCGTAACTTCACTTGCTGATCCCGCCGGCCAGTGAATTCGATCTGACCGTCAGTTCGATACCTGGCCCAGTCGCCAGTGCGATAAAGCCGCGCGCCCTCCTGTCCCTCGAATGGATGCGGAATGAATTTCTCAGCCGTCAGTTCCGGGCGGTTCAAGTAACCGCGGCCCACGCCGGCGCCCCCGATGTAAAGCTCGCCGGCTATACCGACAGGGCAGGGCTCCTGGTTCTTATCGAGAATGTAAATTTCGCTGTTTGCGATCGGGGTTCCAATCGGCAGGACGTTCAACTCGCCATCGCTGTCGGTCGGGACGGGATAGAGCGATACGATGCCCGCCGTTTCGGTCTGGCCGAACATGTGAACGTGACGCGCCGGATGGTTGAACCGCGACATCCAGGTGTGCGGAATATCAGAAAACAGGGGCTCGCTGGCTGAAAGCATCAGGCGCAGACGATTATCCAGCAGGCTATGTCGTTGTTCCTCATCCATTGCGTCCAGCATTGCTGTGCAAGTGCGCCAGAACGACGGCACCGCGTCCATCACAGTCACTCCGCGGTCCTTGATCATTTTGAACAGCGCCAGCGGATCTTTGCGCTGATCAGATGTCGCGATCACGACGGTGGCGCCTTGTGACAGCGGTAGCATTAATTGCCTGCGCGATGACGAGAAGGCTATCGAAGCGGTGTGGAGGTACAAATCATCGCCGGTGATCCGAAGTTCGTGATCGAGCGCGCGCAGATAGTTCGCCAGATTGCCGTGCTCGATCATCACGCCCTTGGGCGCGCCGGTTGAACCGGAGGTGTAGATCACATAAGCGAGGTCGTTGGCGCGCGGCGTTTCCGGCAGATTGTCGTCGGCGTTTTCGGCAATCGCCGGCCAATCGCCATCGAGCAGCACAACGCGGCAATCGTTCTGAGGAAGCTGAGCAAGGAGTTTTGATTTCGCAAGCACCAGCGCGGGCCGTGCATCGTCAAGCATGAACGCCAAACGCTCTTGCGGATAATCCGGATCGAGCGGCAGATAAGCTGCGCCGGACTTGAGGATGCCAAGAATACCGACCGCCATCTCCAGGGAACGATCGACGCAAATCCCAACCAGCGACTCACAGCCGACACCAAGCCCGCGCAGATGACGCGCAAGTTGATTGGCTCGCGCATTCAGTTCTCGAAATGTGAACTGGTCATTCTCACAGGTGACTGCGATTTTGTCCGCTGTCTTCGCCACCTGGTCCTCAAACAGCCCAGGGAACGACCGCTCTGTGAAATGATTTATTTGGGCGCCGCGAAACGGGGCCCACCGCTCTCGATCTGGCAGTTCAGCAAAGGCTCCGGATTCGAGATTTGGTTTCTCGACGAATGCTTGGGACATTTTTTGATGTGTGGCCGCCAGAGACAGCGACGCTTATCTTTGAGCTATAGCAGAACTCTCTTTGCTGATTTCAATGATGTCACCGGCGTTGTGCTTCAGGTCGGTCTGCACAGTGAGATAGATATTTCCTCCGTCGTCCACGGTGATGCCTTGCACGTTCTTGAGCTGCCCGCCGAAGGCCGCGATTGTCTTTAACTCTTCGCTCGGGTTGTAGACGTAAAGCTTGCCGTCCTTGCTGTCGGTGATATAGAGCGAACCCTTCGAATAGAAAATCGTCTCCGGCGAAAATGAATCACGACGCTCGATCAAACGGTGCAGTGTGTGGTTCGCATCCAGCAAATAGAGAATGTTGTCCTCATTGTCGGCGATGTAAAGATTGCCCTTGTCGTCAAAGACCATGCTCTCGGGCTTGGTGATGCCAAACTCTTTGCCCAAGAACTCCGAGACCTTGCCGTCCCGCGTGACGCGGAAGACTTCGTGTTGCTCTCCATCACCGACCAGGAGCGAGCCATCCGGAGCGAGCGCGAGACCTTCGGTCGAAATCAGTCCTTTTTCTTTTCCAGCCACTTGACGTGGCACGCCGTGCGCGTCAACTTCCCATAAACCGCCTGCGTCGTCATCGGTAAAGAAAATGTTACCGTCTTTGTCGATCACCAGATCTTCCGGCGACAGGCAGCCGAGTTTCGCATCAGCCAGGCGCTTCAGTCCGCCGGCCTGACTCCAGACCTCGAGCGCGTCACTGCCTTCATCTGCGAGATAAAGAGTGTTGCCGCGCCAAACCAAACCATCGGGAGATCCAATGCCGGTCTTGTTAGTAGCAAAGATGCTCGCCTTGTACGAGCTGTCCGTCATGATCACCAGCCCTTGTTTCTGCAGCTTGCATGACGTCAGAAAGACAAGGCCAAAAATTATTAGTGCAATACTTAGTCGCTTCATAAATTAATTCGTCCGATCAAAGACGACCTCAATACCGGCTCAGCCCATTCCCAGAAGTACGTGCCGTCTCATCGCCGCGAGCAATCCGAGAAAAGCTCGAATGTGAATCATCGTGCTGGAAACCTCGAACGCCACCAGGAACACCAGGGCGCTCGAGAGCGCGCCGTACCTCACGGTCAATCCGGAAAGTTTGTCGAGCCAGCCACTGAATCTTTTTCTGACGACGTATTGAATGACTGCTAACTCGCCGACCGCGACAGCGGCGCCGGCGACAATGTCCAGCGGCGTATGGTGTGCGCCGATCAATTTTCCGGCGAAGATTATTACCAGGAACGTCCAGGCGAGTGCGAGCCATCCCAGACGCCGGGATGCGAGCCAGATGCCGAGCGAAATTGCGATGAAAAATCCGGCGTGATCGCTGGGAAAAGATCCAAGGTCGTTGGTATCCACATCGCCGCTTAGCAACGCGCGATAGTCCTTCTGACTGGTTTCGTCCAGCGGAATCCGCACCGGGATGCGTTTCATCGCGACCAGTTGATCTCCCTCGAGCCGATAAATTTTCTGCGATTGGATCTCCGGCCGCGGCAAAAAAATAGTGTGCGAAAGAACCTTGGTCGTGGTGATGACAAAGACAGCCGCGATCAAGGTGGTGATCAGAATCCTGCGTCGGGCGTTGGTGCTGTCAGTAGATTTTCCGCCATACCACGCGGCCAGGAAGCAACAACCGATAACGCCGGCCTTGGCCAGGTCATTGTCCTGGAAGAAAGCAACCACATTGTCGAATAGCCATGAACGCCCCGCTACGCTGTTGACGAGTAGCATAAGCTGCTCGTTCAGGTCGGCCAGACGGCCGGCGAGCGACATCAAAATTGAAAGAAAAATAATTCCAGCGGGCACCTCGGTGGCCTCCTATACAGCTTCAGACTCCAGGTTAAAGAAAATGGCAAAGGGGCCTATTTGCCAGAAAATCCTCGATAATTTGCGGCGGTTCGACTTTCAGGTACGGCGGGAGCACGGGTCGTCTATGCTTCTTCCCCAAGCTTTGGGCTGACGCTTTGCGGCGGGCAGCGAAAGGTAGAGGCATTCGCGACCACCGGTTACCCGGCTGGTCGGAAACAGCTTGCTATTAATCATTTAACTCATGAGGAGAGACCGCCAGAAAGGCGCCCGAAACGACTTTATTGCCTATGTCTGCTTCTATTATCCCTTCAAGCTTTCCGGAAACGTATCTCAGGCAACCGTTCGAATTGCCTCCGATTGCCTCGTGCGGCGCAACTCAGCCCCTCGATTCGCGCGATCGATGTGTCCCGCAATTGGTCGCCGCGCAAGCGGCAGCCACGCCAGACGCTCAGGCAGTATCGGCGGGCGGCGAATTGCTTACTTATCGAGAACTGGACGAGCAATCCAACCAACTGGCCCATCATTTAATCGACCTCGGTGTCGAACGGGAAACGATTGTGGGTCTGTGCATGCAGCGATCAGCTCAAACAATTATTTGCGCTTTGGCGGTTCTTAAGGCAGGGGGAGCTTACCTGCCACTCGACCCCGCTTATCCGATTGAGCGGCTGGCTTTCATGCTGAACGACGCGCAGCC
This sequence comes from Blastocatellia bacterium, assembly GCA_033858155.1. GTDB lineage: Bacteria > Acidobacteriota > Blastocatellia > Pyrinomonadales > Pyrinomonadaceae > UBA11740. Next base: position 24,002 of record JAWVCT010000069.1, on the reverse strand, counting down.
GCGGGTGCTCATCGCTGAGCAGGAACTAACTGAAAAGCTTTCTTACGGTTCGTGGAAGCTCGTCGACCTCGCCGGCGATGCAACTCAAATCGATCTTCAACCCGTAGGGCCACCAACTGTCGATGTGAGCCCGGCGCAACTTGCTTATGTGATTTACACGTCCGGCTCGACCGGACAACCGAAGGGCGTCGAGGTCCCCCACGACAGCCTTTTAAACCTCGTATTCTGGCACCAAAGGGAGTTCGACGTTATGCCGCGGGACCGGGCGAGCCACTTAGCGGGCGTGGGATTTGACGCAGCCGTTTGGGAAGTCTGGCCGTATCTCGTTGCCGGAGCCAGTCTGCACTTACCCGATGATGAAACGCGCGTTGCCCCAGCTTTGCTTCGTGACTGGTTGGTGCAGCAGGAAATCTCGATCAGTTTTCTGCCGACCACCTTGGCCGAACGAGTGATGAACCTGGATTGGCCGAAGGAATCGGCGCTACGTTTCCTGTTGACTGGGGCTGATACGCTGCATCAGTATCCAGACACTGAACTGCCGTTTCAGTTGGTCAACAACTATGGACCAACCGAATGCGCGGTGGTTGCAACTTCAGGGCGCGTCCTCCCCAAAGCCCAGTTCAACGGCTTACCGACCATTGGCCGTCCGATAGCAAACACCGAGGTTTACCTGCTCGACGAAAATCTTCAGCCGGCGCCCGAAGGGGCCAGCGGCGAGATATACATCGGCGGACGCGGGGTGGCTCGCGGTTATCTCAATCGTCCAGACCTGACATCGGAACGCTTCATTCGCGATCCATTCAGCGCGGAGCCTGGCGCGCGTCTCTATAAAACCGGGGACTTGGCGTGCTGGCTTTCCAACGGCGAGTTGGCATTTCTCGGACGCACCGATGAGCAAATCAAAATCCTCGGACATCGAATTGAACCGAACGAGATCGTCGCCGTGTTGGACCGGCATCCATCAATTCAGTCGAGCGTGGTGGTGGCTCGTGGCCAGGAGTGCTGCGAAAAACAGCTCGCCGCGTACATAGTGTTAAGTAACGGCAACACACCCGAGACCAGCGAGCTGCGCACCTTTCTGCAAAGCGCGTTACCCGATTACATGGTGCCGACGATCTTTGTTCAACTGGATGCATTACCTCTGACGCCCAACGGCAAAATAGATCGCGGCGGTCTGCCCGAACCGAACCCTGAAAACACTCTGCGGGATGATCCCTTCACCGCGCCCGGCACCCCCATCGAACAACGTCTGGCCAAGATCCTTATCGGACTATTGAATCTAAACGAAGTAAGCGTTAACGATAATTTCTTCCTGCTCGGCGGGCACTCTCTGCTGGGCACTCAACTGATTGGCAAGATTCGCGGAGCCTTCGGAGTTGAGCTTCGGCTGCGCACGCTCTTCGACACCCCCACCATCGCTGAACTTTCAAACGAGATTGAGCGATTGATTTTCGCCAGAGTGGAAAGTATGAGCGATGATGAGGTCAAGTGTCTGTTGGCCTAAAAGCCTAAATCCATTTTCCATTTGTCATCTTTCATTTTTCATTTGCTATCGCTCAGCGAGGCCCGCCAACACTGGCTTTAGTCAAGCAACTAATGCCAAATGAGAAATGGAAAATATTCTTAGATACCAGCTATGACTACTACACCACGCAAACCATCTCCAATTCTCAGTCTGTATCATCTCCTCGATCCAGAGGTACTGGCTGATCCGTATCCTCTCTATCGCCGTCTGCGGACCGAAAGTCCGGTGCACTGGGACCCCTATCTTCACGCCTGGGTGGTTACGCGGTATGCCGATGTGATTACGGTTTTGCACGACTTCTCCGCCGATCGCACGCCGACCCCTGAACAATTTGCGGCGATGGGTTTGTCAGAGCTGGGCCCTATCGCACAGGTCATGATGCGCCAGATGTTGTTCATGGATGCGCCGGCCCACACACGTCTGCGCGGTCTGGCGTCGATGGCTTTCACGCCCGCCAGGGTCGAGGTCCTGCGTTCGCACATCCGCGACATCGTCGACGATTTGATCGAGCCGCGGCTAGCCGGTGGGCGGATGGACGCGATTAACGATCTCGCTGCGCCACTACCCGCGATCGTTACTGCCGAGATGCTCGGCGTTCCCACTTCTGATTGTGAGAGCCTGAAAGCATGGTCCGCGGACTTTGCTGAAGTGCTCGGCAATTTTCAGCACAATCCGGATCGGACCGCGCGCACTCTGCGCTGCGTCGAAGAGATGTCCAAGTATTTTCGTGACGCAATTCAGCGCATGAAGACCGACCCGCGCGAGGGCTTGATCAATTCGTTCATGACGGCAGAGATCGACGGCGATCGCCTGACTGAAGAAGAGATCATCGCCAACTGCATCGTGACCATGGTCGGCGGCCAAGAGACCACAACGAATTTAATAGGCAACGGCGTGTTGAGCCTGTTGCGGCATCCCGATCAGCTTCAGCGCCTGCAGGATGATCTCGCACTCATACCGTCGGCCGTAGAAGAGCTGCTGCGTTATGAAAGCCCCAGCCAGCACACGGCGCGCATAGCACCGCGCGATACTGAAATCGGCGGCAAGCTGATTCGCAAAGGCCAGGCCGTGATTGCGGTCATGGGAGCCGCCAATCGCGACCCGGAAAGATTTCCTGATCCTGATCGGCTCGATCTGGGACGCACGGACAACCGGCATTTGGCTTTTGGCTGGGCCAGTCACTTTTGTTTTGGCGCGGCGCTGGCGCGAATTGAAGGCCAACTGGTTTTTGAGGCAATCGTGCGCCGGATGAACAATCTGAAGCTCGTGCCCGGCCCACTGGTCTGGCGAGATAATTTGGGCCTGAGAGGATTAACGTCTCTGCCTGTTTCGTTCATCGCGGCGGCGCCCGCGCCGGTAAGCGTCGCGCCGGGAATCGAGACGATGGCAAGCGGTTGTCCATTCCATCGCGCAGCGTAAGAAGGGTGTCCGAGAAATGTTAGGAACCGTTGTTGATATCTGTCTTAGGCCCGCGAAGCGGGCGAGAGCATAAAGCCTGGGGGTGGCCCCAGGATCGTTTGAGTAAGGAGGAAGAGCCCGCGGAGCGGGCGACAGAGGTTCATGAGAGAAGACCTGGGTTTTGAGCTATCGCACGCTTCGCGTCCTCTGCTTTCTTACGGTTCTAGATCCTGGGGCTCCGCTTCGCTCCACCCCAGGCTTTATGCTTCCACCCACTCCGCGGGTTTTCGAATCTAATGCACGAGCATCTTCCTAACACCACGACTGACTCAAACCTGCCCGACATGTCGGACGCCAGGCGGGCGCTGCTGCAGAAGTACCTGCGCGGAGGGCTGGAGCTCGCGCCGCCCGAATCCTCAATCATTTCCCGTCATCCGTCCGCTGAGCCCGCTTCACCGTCTTTCGGCCAGGAACAGATTTGGATCCATTCTCAGCTCGTGGACGACTCGGTTCTTTATAACGAGCCGGTCACTGTGCGCCGGACCGGCCCGCTGGACGTGTCGGCTATGAGGCAGAGCCTCAACGAAATTATTCGGCGCCACGAAGCCTGGCGTACTAACTTCGCCATCCAAAACGGCCGTCTGGTCCAGGTCATCAACCCGTCTCTTGATCTCGAAGTACCCATTATGGATCTTCGAGGGCTGGACGAATCGGAGCGTGAAAGCGAAGCTCTGCGCCTCGCTACACGGGACGCGAGGCGGCCCTTTGATCTAAGCCAGGGCCCGCTGCTCCGCGCCCTTCTGATACGACTCTCAGATAGCGATCACCGCCTGTATCTCACTTTGCATCAGATAATCTTCGACGGCGTTTCCCTCTACAGCGTGTTCTTGCCGGAGCTGGCAAGTCTCTACGAAGCCTTCATCAACGGCGATCCCTCGCCTCTCCCCGAGCCGCCAATACAGTATGGCGACTTCGCTCATTGGCAACGCGAACAAACTCAGGACGAAGCAGTCTCAGACGAGCTGGCATACTGGAAACAAAAGCTTGCCGGTGCGCCCGCAGCCCTCGAGTTACCGACCGACCACACCCGGCCCGCGATCCAAACATTTCGTGGCCGGCAGTTGTCGTTCAAATTTTCCCAGGCTTTGAGCGAGTCCTTGAAAGCCCTGAGCCGCCGTGAAGGAACGACTCTCTTCATGACTTTGCTGGCAGCGTTTCAGACGATGCTGCATCGCTATACCGATCAGGATGACCTGGTTGTGGGCACCGTTACGACGAGCCGCAAGCGCTCAGAGTTCGACGAGATGCTCGGGTTCTTTCTCAATACGCTCGTATTGCGCACAGACCTCTCAGGCGATCCAACCTTCCGGGAGTTGCTGGGACGCGTCAGGGCAGTGACCGTCGACGCCTTGTCACACGACAATGTGCCGTTTCATCGTTTGGTTAAGGAACTCGAGCGCGAGCGAGACCTCGGCCGCAATCCACTCTTCCAGGTGATGTTTGTCTTCGAGCCGCCGCTGCCCTCGCCGCGGCCGGGGTGGGAGCTGTCTCAGGTGGATGTCGATGCCGGCATCGCGCGCGTCGACTTGTATCTCGAACTGGACGATCGTCCGGAGGGCTTGGTCGGCCGCTTCAGATACAACCGCGATCTCTTTGATGCTGACACCATCACACGCATGCTCGAACACCTGACGACCCTGCTGGAAGGTTTGGTGGTCAATCCGGAACGCGCCATCTCGGACTATTCGTTGCGTACTGCGACGGAAACAGCTCGTGAGATGATTCGTAAAGACGTGCGTCCGACGAATCCTTTTACGACCTTTGCGAAAGATGAGATCGAGCAGTCAATCACCGATCGCTTTGAGAGTCAGGTAAGCAAGCATCCGAAGCGCATCGCGATCAAGAGCGCCCGGCACGAATGGTCTTATGAGGAACTGGACCAGCGCGCTAACCGGGTGGCCCAGGCGATCTTCAATCTGAGTGGAGAGGGCGAAGAAAGAGTCGCTCTCCTGTTTGAACATGACGCGCCCATGATCGCCGGGATGCTCGGCGCGCTCAAGGCAGGTAAGACCTACGTTCCGTTGGATCCAAATCATCCCTCGGAACGTCTGGCCAAGATCATCGAACATTCAGAAGCGACTGCAGTTCTAACGAACAGCAGAAATATTGCTCTGGCCCGCCAGGTTTGGAGTGCGGTGGCAGAGCGAAGCGCCGACACCGCTTTGGATCAGATTCACGTAAGCGAATCCAAAGCGCCGTCGCCGCTTCGCTCTGCTGGCGCACTCCAAAAATGCTTGATCAATATCGACGATGAGAATTCGTTTGGGGATACCAGTAGTCTGCCGGTCATCAACCCGGATCGTCTCGCTTACATTCTCTACACGTCAGGCTCAACCGGCCAGCCGAAGGGCGTGATGCAGAACCATCGCAACGTCCTGCATTACATACGGGCCTATACCAACAACCTACACCTGAACGCCGACGATCGCCTGACCTTACTGTCTTCATACTGCTTCGACGCGTCGGTGATGGACATCTACGGCGCCCTGCTCAACGGGGCCACGCTTTATCCCATAGACCTCAAGCAGGAAGGACTCGCCGGCCTGTCGCAAACGCTCAACGACGAAGCGATCACCGTCTATCACTCGACCCCCACCGTCTACCGCTGTTTCGTCAACACGGCGGCACAGCCTTCAGTCTGTGATTTCCCTCGACAGAACCACAGACTGAAGTCTGTGCCACTTAAGTTTCCCAATCTGCGTCTGATTGTTTTGGGCGGAGAAAAAGTAAACCGCGCGGACGTCGAGCTGTACCAGAAACATTTTTCTGACGATTGCATCTTCGTCAACGGTTTCGGCCCGACGGAAGCGACCGTCGTTCTGCAAAACTTTATCAATAAGCAAGGCCGCATCCCTGGAGAGAACATCCCCGTCGGCTTTCCAGTCGAAGACACGGAAGTCCTCTTGCTCAACAAAGCCGGCAAGCCGTCTGAGATTGCAGGCGAGCTCGCGATCAAGTCGAAGCACATCGCCTTAGGCTATTGGCGCAACCCCGCCGCTACCTCAACCGCGTTCGATAGTTCATCAGATCTCAAGGGCGTGATCTACAAGACGGGAGACATGGGTCGCCGCCTACCCGACGGCAGCATTCGCTTCGAGGGCCGCAAAGATTTCCAAGTTAAGATCAGAGGCCACCGCGTCGAGCCGGGCGAGATCGAATCAGCTCTCTCCCAACACCCAGCCGTGGGCGAGTGCGTCGTCGTCGCTAACGAAAATGCCACCGGAGATAAGCGCCTAGTCGCGTACATCGTCACGTACCCGACACCCATTCTGGGAGGGGCCGGCACACAGCAAGCCGTCACCCCCAACTCCTCTCCCAAGAAGAGAGGGGAGGAAGCCGCCGCCCTGCGCGACTTCTTAAAACAAAAACTGCCCGAATACATGCTCCCCAGCTCGTTCGTCATACTCGATTCCCTGCCCCTGACTGCCAGCGGCAAATTGAATCGTCTCGCGCTGCCCGCCCCCGTCGAATCCGTTAATCAGGCGACCATCGTCCTGCCGCAAACTCCTCTGGAAAAATCTTTGACCGCAATCTGGGCCGACCTTCTGGAAGTCGAAGCGATTGGCGTCCAGGACAACTTCTTCGATCTCGGCGGGCATTCTTTGCTGGCCGTTCGTCTGTTCGCACAGATTGAAAAGAAACTGGACAAGCGCCTCCCGCTCGCAACTCTCTTCCAGGCGCCGACCGTGGCGCAGCTAGCCGCAGTGATCCAAAGGGACTGGACTCCGGAATGGTCTTCGCTGGTTGCCATCAATGCGATCGAACCCGCCGTCCAACCGGACACGACGGCGCCTTTCTTTTGCGTGCACGCGCTCGGCGGCAACGTGCTCGAATATCGCGATTTGGCCCGGCATGTGGGAAACGCCCGGCCCTTCTACGGCTTGCAGTCCGCCGGTCTCGACGGCAAGCACGCCGCGCACACACGCGTCGAAGACATGGCGGCGCACTACATCAAAGAGATGCGCGAACTGCAACCCGTTGGGCCGTACTTCATCGGCGGTCGATCTTTGGGTGGAGTAGTCGCGTTCGAAATGGCCCAACAACTCCGCGCGCAGGGAGCAGAGATTGGACTGCTGGCGCTGCTGGATACTTACCCGTCCGGCTATGCGAAGCTTTTGCGGAATGAAGCAACCTATGCGGCCGCCATCGGACGCGGCCTGAGCCGGATGAAGAGTCATCTCGCAAACCTGCGCAGCCTGCAAGTCAAAGACAAACTCGCTTACCTCGCAAAGAAGGCGCGGTTTGTTCCGAGCAAGATTAAGAGTCAGCTATGGCGGCGTGTCTATCGAGCGTATGAGAATCTTGGAAAGCCCCTACCGAAAACGCTGCGCGACATAAGGGAATTCAATTCCCTGGCCGTGCGCAGCTATGTCCCGAAGGTCTACGACGGAAGAGTCACGCTGTTCTGGGCCAGCGAAGACCTGCGCACTTCAAAGGATTTGGTTGAAGGCTGGCGCGCCCTGGCCGGCGGCGGGCTGGAAGTCCACGAAATCCCCGGCACCCACCTCGACATCATCAAAGAACCACACGTCGGTGAACTCGCATCCAAACTGCGCACCTGCCTGGACACCGCGCAAACAAATAGATACTGAGGCTGAGTCGGCGCAGCCGGCGATATAACGATTGGGCGAAGTGCAACCCTTAGGGTTGCGAGAAAGTTGCTTTGCACAAGAAGGCAGCGCGAACTGTATCAGGTACAGAACCGCGAGCGGTAGCGAGCGGGATCAAGACGCCACTTCAAGCAAGAATTCAGTCTTGCCGAACCAATCGAGCGAAATAGCCAAGCGTGATTCCTTATCCCGCTTGATGGTATGAAGCGGCGTCCCCTGCCGTGAGTTGTTAAACTAACGGTTGGAAACAATCTGCGTTAGCAGAAGGAGACGCCAATGACAGTATATATCGGAGTCGACTTTCATGCGCGCCAACAAACGATCAGTTATTTGACAACTGAAGACGGGGAGATAAAACGGGTGCAACTGGAGCACGGGCAGCCGCAAGAAGTTCGCCGGTTCTACCAGCAGTTTGCGGGTGAGCAAGTGGTAGTGGGATTCGAGAGCAGTGGGTATGCGGCTTGGTTCGAGGAATTACTGGAGGAACTGGGTTGCGAGATCTGGATCGGACATGCCACGGCGATTCGATTGTTTGCGCGGCGGCGGCAGAAGAATGATCGGCGAGACGCAGATCTGATTCTGGACTTACTGCTGCGGGGAGACTTTCCGCGGATTCATCGGTACTCGGCGGCCAGTCGCGAAGTGTTACAGCAACTTCGCTATCGGCAGCGGCTGGTGAAGATGCGGACGATGATAGTCAATAGCCTGCTCTTCATGGCCTCGAGTCGAGGGCTTAGCTTACGGACTCAGTTGAAGAGTCGTCGTGGGCTGGAGCGATTACAGCAACTGGCATTGCCTCAGCCGTTGACCGAACAACGAGATGAGTTGTGCCAACTACTGCAGGAGCTAAAGACCAGGGTCGACAAGGTGGAAGAGTGGCTGACCGCCAAAGCTGCATCTGACGTGCGAGTCAAACGGCTGCGGACCCATTATGGGATCGGTCCTTTGACCGGTCTTTGTTTAGTCCACACGCTGGAGTGCCCTGAGCGGTTTGCTAATTCCCGCAAGGTAACGGCCTATGTGGGTTTTGACCCGGTCGAAGACAGCTCCGGTCAACGGCGCCGGATGGGCTCGATTAGTAAACAGGGTTCGCGGCTGCTGCGCTTTTATCTGGTGGAGGCGGGCCAAATAGCGATTCGCCAGGACCAGGACTTAGCCCGAGTCTACCAGCGAGTGCTGGTGCGTCGTGGTCATGCCAAAGCCAAGGTGGCGGTCGGCCGCCGGCTCTTAGTCCGTGCTTTCATCATGCTGCGAGATGAAATCGATTACGCCGAGTTCCAACGACGTGGCGTCGCAGCTCGGTCTTCCCGATGAACCGCGTAAGCTGGTAAATGCTTGTCGCTTGATTGGGAGACCAGCCTTTCTCGGCCAGCCGAGAAAGTGCCCATCGATCCTCATGTGGCCTAAGTGCCCGCAGAGATGATTGAACGCGTCATCGCTACTCGTAACGTGAGGGACTGCAACGCTTGCAAAAGCGAAAAACCAAAACCGGTAGTTAACCAGGGGTAAGCTAGTTCATCTTGAAAATGCTAACTCAGATTGTGCGCCAACCAAACTTGAGATCGCTTACCCTGCCGCCTGCGACCACACCGGCCTGGCGGTCAGGGCAAAGCTTGCTCTTTTTTGCTTGACTCACACAGCCGCTTCATAGACGCGGTTCTGTAACGTTGTGATCCTGGGGTTTCGCTTCGCTTCACCCCAGGCTTTACGCTTTCACCCGCTCCGCGGGCTGGCTCCCCATTCACTCGCTCTAGCTTTATCGAACGAGTTCAGCGAGAATCCAAACCATGAAAGCTCGCATCGACGCCATCCTTCAACTTGATCAGGCAGAGTACCTGGACAAGCTTCTGCCTCCTGGTGATCCACTGCTCGCGGAGATGGAAGCTTACGCAGCCGAGCATCGCGTGCCCATCGCTGATCGTGAGGTCGCGCTGTTTCTGGAAATCACTGCCCGCGCGATAAAAGCACGGCGGGCGCTGGAGTGCGGTATGGCGATCGGCTATTCCGTTATTCACCTCGCCCGGGGAATGACCGAAGATGGGTTCGTCATCACCATCGATCCCAGCGACGACATGATCAAGGCCGCGGAGGGTTATCTGACTCGAGCAGGTTTACGTGAACGAGCCCGGATCGAAAAGGGGTACGCCCTCGAAGTCATTCCACTGCTTAACGAAACCTTCGATCTTATTTTTCTCGATGCGGTGAAGGAAGAGTATCGCGGTTATCTCGATCTCGCTTTACCAAAGCTGCGTCTTGGCGGCGTAGTGATCTGCGACAATCTCTTGTGGGGCGGTCAGGTCGCGGGTGAAATTCGCTCGCCGGATCAGCAACCGTCGACCGAAGCGTTGCGCGAGTTCAACCAATACTTCGTCAATCATCCGCAACTACGCGCAGAAGTCTTGCCGGTTGGTGATGGACTTGGTTATGGCGTGAAGGTCTCTTAGCTTGGGCAGGCGGGAAGGGAATTAGAGCTGCTCGCAAATTGCAAGACCGATCACGAAATCAAACGAAATGGGATCGTCTGCTCTCGTCGACCGTTCCTACTCGCGGGATTCAGTTAGCGGGGATACACAGCCTAAAGGCGATGCTGCTTAACCCTTCTTCTTCTTTTCCGCGGCCGCACGTTTAGCCAGGGACTTACTCCAACGCTCCAGCGTTGGCTGGAGAGGCTTGAATATCTTCGCGCGGATTTTGTGCTGGTCTTCGTTCCACGCTTTCAACTGTTTCTCGACATAAGAGCGCACGGCGGGTTCGACGGATCCGCGCTTCACTGAATGCCGCAAGGTTAAGTGGTAGTGCTGCGCAATCAACGAAAAGATTACGGCGGAAAGATTACCCTTGAATGAGAGACGCGGAATTATCCGCTTGTGAAATGGCTTATTGGCCGAGGTGAGGGGAGTCAACGCCACCTCGAACCACGCGCCCTGATTGCCTTGCCGGGGATGATAGAGGCCCGGGAGGTCCGTGCCTTTCGCAGCCATCCGAGCTCGCGGCTCGGTAATCACACTAACTATACGCAAGCGCTCGATTCCGCGTAGATGCTCGCGCGGCACGCTCCCGAGCGCGCTCTCGACAACTGCCAGAGCATTCCTCGGCAGCTTACCCGCGTACTGGTTCTCAATCTTTACAGCCATCGATGCTCAGACCTTCTTTAACCAACCGCATAATAGCAAAGCAATGAACTCTAGGAGACGCCGGCATGCTTCGTCAACCTGGGACAAACGAGGTGACTGTTTCTGTGCGCTCGAGGTGAGCAGATCCGTGGGCGTAATTCACGAATGGGCTCCCGCGCCGCCCGAACTACGTAGAATACGAGGGCCCTCGACCGATAAACATTTACCTTCTGCGAGTGCTTTATTTCCTGCCAGAGGACGAGTATCAGCCGGTTCGGCAGTTGGGAGTAGAAGTCACGTGCGATGAATTACAACTTCAACATGCGGCCTGAAGTAAACCTTCTCTGGCAGGAAATAAAGCACTCGCAGACGGTGAGATCGTCTGACCAGCGTTTCGGAGGCCCTATGCCTAAGAGGAATATCCCGAACCCACCGCACACCTCTGATCAACTAAGAGATGATACATACCCCGCAACTTCGTAGAGAGAAGTACGCAAACATTGATGAGGACATTCCAACTAAAGACCCAGCTATCTAAGCCGCGTCTGATAATACATATTATGTCAGAACGGGCTTTGCCTCATAAATAGGATTATGCGACGATTTATGAGGCATGCGAGGGTTTTGCCCCAAAAATGGTATGAAGGGCTTAACGAGGATTTGGGTGTGTCGTGCGTCGCGGAACGAGTAGAATCGCGCGTTCAACACCGAATCTGCGGCCCACTCCAACCATCCTTAGATCGTTAATCAGACAAAAGGGCCACACAATCTGCCATCCGTCATTTACCATTTGGTCCAACCAAAACATCTTCCCATTGTTATAAAGGAACGCACCTTGAACGCCAGCTCTGCCAGCTATCCATCCCGAGTCATTAACACCATATGCCTCACCTTGGTCGATTATCGCTGGCTGTGCATCTGGTGGCCATATAAAAAAGTCGCTGAATCCAGCCTTCATCAGGTAACCCACGACCAAACCATCATTGTTAACGCGAAACGCCCGAGCGCTAGTGTAGGGTTGAGGTGGACAAAATAGTTCAAGTCGACCATTACACCACCGGGCGGCGGCGCTGGCTCCATTAGGTACAATTCGAATCTCGCCCACAATCGTCCCTGCATTATTGATTTGAAGAGCGACGCCCCCATATCCTCGATTCTCCAATAGCTCTGGGTGACCGTCGTGCCAAATACAGGGTTGACATTGACCGTCTGCGTCGCACCACCCAACCACTTGCCCGGTATCGTTAATGGAATAAGGCATCGCTCTGGGACCCACTCCGTTCAGCACAGTCAGTTGTCCGCGTGATACGAGCCAAGCCTGCGAGCCACCACCTCCAGTCGATACGAGGTAATCCCCGTGCACGTTAATGTCGGTGGCAGCGGTCTTTTCAACCCCAGGGACACTGAACAGTTCAGGAGGTAGTCCTGAACCTGACCAAACAAAGGCCGCGTGATCTGTCGATCGTGGAAGTTCAGTCCAGCCCACCACCGCTCCCAGTTCATTCATCGACCAAGCTCGCGAGGTTAGGCCGAATCCTTCATCTAGCTCGACAACATCGTACCCATTGGGTTCGATCTCGAGACTCTTTCTGGACTGAGGTGCTGCGAAATAGTTTTCTGGCCAGTGTGGCACACGCGCAGGGTCATCGGACTTGCGGTTATGATTCCCTTCTCTGAACGCTGGAAACTCGGCCTTCAGATCATTAGCGGGACCGTGCCGAAATACCGCTAAGTCGAAGAGTCGCTCAGCCCCCTCCGACAAAGTTACGACAATCCCGCGATCGTTACGAACGGCGCTTTTTACTCGACCAGGCCAAAGTTCAAGTCCCGACCTTCTTAAACACTCGACAAGCACCCGATTGAGCGCCATTGTGTCGCGCCTAAACAAATGCTCCTCTGCTACATTCAAGATAACCTTGCGCTGCGTACGAATACGTCCGCGAACGAATTGCAACACCTCGGAAAGGTCCAACCCTGCGTACGCGTCATCTAAGTTGAACGCATTATCCGAAGAAGCGTGCTTCTCAATTTGGGATACCTGTTCTTGTAACGCATAGGCCGCAGGACTTGAAAGAACTTGGGTCATGAGGCGCGCATGGTCAAAGTCAATCAGAGCGGCCCGAATGACGTCAACCAATGCCCCATCGCCATTGCCGGAAACTAAGACAGAGGTCGGGGCGGAATTGTACAGCTGAGCGAGCGAATCGTTGTCCCAGTAGGTCGGAGTGCCAAATTGGCTGTGTTCTGTACCAACCCCCACGGCAAACACGAGAATATCGTAGGCCAATGACAGAGGGGCGGCTCCGTCACAGATCACCACCTTCCTATCAACATCGATTTTCTTTGCCGTGGTTCCTAAATAGAGTTGAATCGAATCACAACGAGTTCGCTCGACCGTCCAAGCCCGGGCCAGTTGGGCCGTAACGCCGGACGCGAGGCCCGCCGTCCAGTTCATCAACGGCAGACCCGCTGCAAGTTCTGTTGCCCCGGAGTTCGGCCAGTCATAAGCGTGAGGATGAAGATACCTTTGTGTGTTTCCCCTAAACCGTGGAAGAATCACTTCATTTCTCTCAACAATATACACACCAGCTCCCTTACATCCGAAACCTAGCGCTGCCGTTAAGCCAGCAGCACCGGCACCGACGATCACGACCCGTGTGTCCGAATCGATTTGATGAAGTTCGGTTAAAGCCCAAACGAGATTCAATGCCCGGACTTGCTGAGCATAAATAGTCACGCGGCTCTCGCGACAACCGAGTGCGTAGGTGTGCGCGTTACCTGTCACCTGCATTCGCTCTAGAATCTCTTCAGCTTTCATCCCACTCCGTTGGAAGTAATTATCGGTTACTGGTACCTAGATTTCTTCTTGGCCGCGAAGCGCCTGGTAGGCACAACCTTCAGCGAAATGTTTACGCCCAGATGTTATGGCAACCGGTCATTAGCCCGACCGACGCCCAAGACCGTCAAGCGCAACCGAAATCTTCTGGCGCAAAACTTTCGCAGGTTCCCGCAGCCTTGCCTTCAGGTTCTCGTGGCGTAACAGCTCGATCATATGCGTCCGCCACTCACTTTTCATGTTGCTATGCAATCCCGCAAGCGCAAGAAGTTGTAATGGTGATCCGGCCTTCAAAAAAGCTGAACGCGGAATCTCTACTGACCCTGAATCTGTCGACACGATTTCGCGACGCAAGCGTAACAAACGCACCCGCTGGGCTTTCGGTCTTTCGACGATATTGGACCAGATGGCTGATAAGACAACCATATCAGTGTAGGAATAGGCAACGTCAACTCTTTCGCCGACAGCCGTTGCCGTCGTTAGAATCACGCCGCCACCTCGGCCAGCTGCGCTTCCCGAGAACTCTAACCCAAAGAGATCGGCGTCTTCAGACCGAGGCCTCAAAAGAGATCTTCGTATTTTCCAGCCCGCTGTTCCTCCGCGTGCAACCCGCGACTTGAGTTGCATTGCCACCAAGCGATTTCTGTCATCGAAAATAACATCGAAGCCATCGGAATCTACCGTAGGCAAATAGACCAGCAAATCGTATCCAGACGCAGCAGACGCAACGCCCAGATCATGAACCAATCGAATCGTCAGCAAATATTCTCTGCTGCGACTTTGGCGGTAGCCTCCAATGAAGTTACGTAACTGATTTTCCATCAACGTGCGGCCCTCGGCACTTTGGTTATCTCACTTCGGATCTCTATAATGCCTCAGAAACAATAGCCTCATCCTGCAAGGAGTAAAAGAAAATGGCACTCGATTACGTTTGGGAAAAGCTTTACACCGCCGTCAATATTCTGGCAACAGGACAGGGTACAATTCAAGAAAGACTTGGCTCCGCCTATGCAGATTCCTTAATTAGGCTCCGTACCGATATAAATGAGATTCCGGATGAAATACGAAGCGATTTTGAAGCGCTAGACAAGGCCCTAACCAGAGAAGAAGCTAAAGGTGATGAAGGCACAATCGTAGCCACTGTGAGGTCCATGGAATCCGATGAAGCAGTTCGTCACGCGGAGACGATCCTCCATATGTTTGACAGAGTCGCCAAGATGGACCCGCAGAACGAATATCACGATAGAGCAGCCCGCACGTCATTGTAATCGGAACGTTCGATGGCTCAGGACTGTTCAAGCAGACCCTGAAATGAAATACATATCCTGATAAATCTCGCGCTCCAAACACTCTCTGTTTTGACACACTAGCTCGTACAGTGCCTGAATGCTCGGATTGGCGCTAAAGGGACAGCCAAATTCGTGAAGAGGCGAAGGACCGTATTTCGAAGTAAACAGATCATTCAGGTAACGACCTAGCACTTGTTCTACCGCAAAGATCGGCGCCACTGCGTAGACGATAAACTTCCTCAAGTAGATCGGCTTGTTGGTATCGCCCCCTGTTTGTAACGGAGACTTCGATCTATAGAAGAGATCAGGCATAGGGCTCACTTTTCGAGCAGACAGATACGGATAAAAGAAAACGTCGTCGGAGCCCCAAAAAGGCAACGCCTCGCGGCCTCGGTGGATATAATCGTCGCGCACCCTCCTGATGGTCAGTCCCCAGGGAACAAGCTCGGTTATGAAACTAAGCGGCGGGTCGAAGGGCTTGTTATTTCCCTGGGCCGCCCACTCTGCAAATTTACCAAAGCCCTTCTTTTTCCGACCCGGAATCCGCGAACCCTCATCCGAGAATAGCAACGCCATCTGATAGGTTGAGTCCAAGAACGACCGGGCATTGGTCAAAAGCTGCTCGATGTCCAGAGTCAAGCGGCTATAGAAGTCCCACTGAACGCGTTCGTCGACTCTGTAGTTGCTCAGGTAGTAGAGAAAGTAATAAAGCAGGGTCGAGATGTTGTGTGAGTAATGCCGTTCTTCGGTATACAAATAAAAAGCTCGCTCAATAATCGCGTCCCTCTTCTCTTCCCCAAGGGGGCGCAACCGATCGAATGCCCCGATAAATGGGTCGTCAAGCTTCACTCGGCTATCGAGAGGAATGGGATTTGGCGTGAACGCCTCTACGAGGTTCGCAATCGCTCCAAGCACCGTTTCACACATAACTTGCCTAACATAATCTCTGGGAGTTGAGAGTCACTAGCGTTCAAACCTTTCTCTTTCTTATTCCTTTAGTAGCCCGCTTATTCCCACTCTCGGGTGGATGGAAGATGCGTGGAAGCTCGAGGTCATCATCAATAAGCACTTCGACATTTATTTTCACCGCCCTTGCATATTGAAGCAGAACCGGAAGCGCCGGCTCTCGCACTCCGCGCTCATATTTGCAAATGTCGTTTCGAGTCAATTTCGCAGACAACCCTAGAGCCCTAACTAACCCATCTTGGGAAACGCCAAGATAGGTTCGAATCCGAGCCAGCTTCTTGCCCAGCTTGGTTGGCTTCTCGCGCGACCCTCTGCCCATCAGGATACTCCTCCTGATGAGACTTTGCCGCTACAAATTCTCTTGCAATGTGGGCTATTTGTCCCTACTATGCTCTCGAACAATTCGCTCGCGGGGAGTAACCGGATTAGTGGCTCCCCAGCGGCTCTCATAGTTAGGGTTGAGAAGCCTCTTGGCCCATAGCGTTTCGGATGATTTCAAGGATCGAGCGACACAAAACATATCAGAGAATAGTTGTCCTCGTCACCAAGATTCCGATCAGCAGCCAGGACCTGACTACCACACTCTGTTTTCCTCAGGTGAATAAGTAAGGCGGTACCCCATGCTGACTCGTTTTAGCCACCTGGCCTTCGCAATCTGTGTCGTCAATATTACCCCCATAACCGCTGCGTCGTTTTGTTCAGCTCAACCTGCCACTAAGTCTGGGCACGGTACCATCTCCGCCACGAAACGGCCGGCCGTGGCTAATAGGTCTGAGCTTGAAGCTTCGTTGGAAGTGCTGGCTCGTTTACGAAGCATGCGTGACTGTTGGAACGACGCTTACCAGGTACTCGTAGGCGACGATCCTCAATATGAAAACTCCTCGCTCTTCTTTCGCTGCGGCGATGAATACTCATTACGATTGGCTGAAGCACAGACTGCAGTGAGTGAAGCTCTGACCTGGCTTAAAGATCCTATCCTAATCCGTGAGATCACAGCGGCGATAGGAGTCTTCAACGATCTTGAGACTCTCCATCGCGTGTTTGAAAGCCGCAGCTACTTCATCCTCCGTGTTGTGCGTGTGTCGGACATCTATCCGATTGCTCACAAGTACAGCCTTCCCTATCGTGAAAACGAGATCTCGAAATTCACCGTCTACCAGGAAATGATGCCCAAGCGCCGCGTACATATCGATCGGCTTGCATCATTGATTCCCGGTGCGCCAGCCGAACCGAATCCAACATTGACGCCGGCACAAGCTGCCATCGCCGTCGACGACCTTGATTGGTACTACGCAACGCGCCAAGGCTCAGGAAAGTTATACAACTGGTATCTTGGCCGGCATCCCCAGGGGCGCCACGCCACTGAAGCACGTAAACCAATTGATCAGCCCGAGATATATCAAAAAGAACAAGAGGCTAAGACCGCTAAACTTCACGCTGAGCTGTTGAGCATTACCCGCCAGATTATCGAAGCCTATGTTCGCGGCGACAAAGCTGTCTTCGATCGACTGTTAGGCCCCAGCTTTACAAGCCGGGCTCTATACATCGCGCGATTGCGGCCGCAACCAGACGTGGCATCCTTCGAAGTCAAGGATCTTCAGATTCAAACCATGGACTACTACGCAGAGCTTTATCGAGCGGATGTGTTAGTTCATTACAAGAGCCTTATGAATAATAAGGAGCGCCACTATCACAACAGTCTCCTGTATAAAAGAACCAACGGAAGTTGGCAGATCGTCGAATGGCACTCGAACATTCAGACGAGCGCCCATTGACAGTCGGATGGTTGTGATTAGAATACCAGGCAATCCGGGCGTCCCTTGTGGGGTGAGGACACAAGTAAGAGGCTGAAGGTCTCCGCCCAATGACACAGCCCCAAAAGCTGTGAGGAAATGGCCAGACTTGTGGGAGGGTCCGGCCTTTTCCATTTTAATAACTTCTGGCTTTTCTAAAACGGGGCTACTATTTCAGCCTCGGCCTACGGGCTCTGGGGGCGTCGCGCCGGATGAGCCGCTACTCATTCGCCGTTTGCCTCAATATCGCTGAAGCTTACGAGTTGCGTTCCGAGTTGCTCTTCGACTTCCCGTTTGAAGTCTTTGGTTCCAGCGGAACCACGTGTACGCTGGCATCGCGAACGTCTCGGAGAAATCGGTTGATGACGGAACCGTGAAGCAGCACATCCCATCGGGACCGCGCTGATTGTCCGAAGACCACATGGGTGATTCCCTCGCGACGCGCAAACTCGATCAAAGCATCTGCAACGCGCCGCCCCTTCAGCTTAACGACTTTCGCTCCCAGTTCCCGACCAAAACGAATATTTTCCTGAAGCACCGCGTGATCGTGAGGATCGATTCGGCCCGGTTCCTCGCTAGGAGTTTCAACGTAAACTGCAAACCAGTCTGAAGCCAGACGACCGGCAATGCGCGATCCGGCCCGCAGGATGCGCTTGGCGCTGCCGCGCGAAGCCATCGCCACCATAACCTTTTCCGGTATTGCAGCCGGTTCTAGTCCTTCTTGTTCACGATAGTTGTGGGCCTTAGCTGCCTGATCGTCCGCGACTTGTCTGAGCGCCAATTCGCGCAGCGCCGTGAGATTGCCTTTGCGGAAAAAGTTATTCAGCGCCTGCTGAATCTTTTCGACGCCGTAGATCTTGCCTTGCCGCAAGCGCGTACGCAGCGTCTCGACCGATACGTCGATGTCGATCACTTCATCGGCCCGTTTCAGGAAAGTGTCAGGTATGGTCTCTCTTACTTTGACCCCAGTGATCCGCGCGATTGAATCGTTGAGCGACTCGATATGCTGAATGTTGACGGCGGTAATGACGGTGATACCTGCCTCCACTAGATCAAGCACATCTTCGTAACGTTTTTGATGTTTCGAGCCAGGCACATTCGTGTGGGCCAACTCGTCGACGATCGCTACTGCGGGCCGGCGCGCAATTACCGCGTCCACATCAAGTTCTTCGAAGGTCGCACCACGATACTCGATTCGCTTCAAAGGCACGCGCTCGAGGACGTCAATCAGAATTTCGGTATCGATGCGGCCGTGCGTCTCAACTAAAGCCAACACCACGTCAACGCCCTGTCGGTTTAGTTCATGGGCCTCTTCCAGCATGCGGTAGGTCTTGCCGACGCCCGCGGCGGCTCCAATATAGACATGAAGCCGCGCCTTGCCTTCCTCTTGAAGTTTAGCCAAAAGCGATTCAGGAGAACGTCTGCGAATGAGTTCTTGCATCGTCTTATTTCTTCATCATCGGCTTGCGCTCATCAAGCTCCAAATTCAATAGAAGGACATTTACGCTCGGTTCACCCAATATTCTAAATGTCCTCCCTTCAGTGTGTTTCGCAACTAACGAACCGACTTCGCTTTCACTCAGACCACGCTCGCTCGCCACGCGCGGTATCTGAAAATCAGCCCCTGCCGGCGAAATGTGCGGATCGAGTCCCGACGCGGAAGTAGTTACGAGATCGATCGGAACCGCTTTGCCTGGGTTTTCGGCTTGCAGTCTTACGACATCACCTTTTATCCGGTCAATTAACTTCTGATTTGTAGGTCCAAGATTTGATCCCGACGATGCGCCTGCATCGTAACCAGCGGCGCCGGCCGCACTCGGTCGCGAATGAAAGTAACCTGGCCCGCCAAACGTTTGTCCAATAATTCGCGAACCTATAATGCTGCCGTCGGTGCGTTTGATTAGCTGTCCGTTGGCTTTGTCAGGGAACGCAAGTTGGGCGATTCCCGTAACGGCCAGCGGGTAAATCAACCCAAACAGCACCATCGTCACAATCGTCATTAAAATCGCAGTCAATAGGTTTTTCATACGTACCTCGCCGTCACGCCAAACCGATCGCATGAATAATCAGATCGATAATCTTGATGCCAACAAACGGCGCGACCAAACCGCCGAATCCGTAAATAAACAGATTGCGCCTCAATAGCGCCGCTGCGCTCATCGCTCGGTACTTCACGCCTCGTAATGCCAGGGGTATCAGCGCAATAATCACCAAGGCGTTAAAGATGACGGCTGAAAGAATCGCGGACTCAGGTGTCCGCAGCCCCATGATATTCAGTGAACTCAAGACTGGAAAAGCGACCGCGAACATTGCAGGAATGATCGCGAAATATTTAGCTACGTCGTTTGCTATCGAGAATGTTGTCAGCGCGCCGCGCGTCATCAGCAGTTGCTTTCCGATCTCGACAACTTCAATCAGCTTGGTCGGATTTGAATCCAGGTCAACCATGTTCCCGGCTTCCTTGGCAGCCTGGGTTCCGGTGTTCATGGCGACGCCGACATCAGCTTGCGCCAAAGCCGGCGCGTCATTAGTTCCGTCGCCTGTCATGGCTACCAGCTTGCCGCCTGCCTGTTCATCCTTAATCAATTTCATCTTATCTTCCGGCGTAGCCTGTGCCAGAAAGTCATCCACGCCGGCTTCACGAGCAATCGTTGCTGCAGTAAGTGGATTGTCACCCGTGATCATTACGGTCTTGATTCCCATCTGCCGCAGTTGGGCAAAACGCTCCTTCATCCCGCCTTTCACAATGTCCTTCAGGTAGATTGCTCCCAGAGCGCGCTTGTCATAAGCGACAACGAGCGGCGTGCCGCCTGCCGTAGAGATCTTTTCCACGATACTGCTTAGTTCGGCCGTCTGGCCCTGACTGTTTCCTGCAGTGTATCTCGCAATTGCATCGACCGCGCCTTTGCGGATCTCAACCCCATTGACATCCACGCCTGACATTCTTGTCTGTGCAGTAAAAGGAATGAACGTCGCCTCATGCATAGCGAGCTCGCGTCCTCGCAGTCCGTACTTTTGTTTCGCCAGGACAACGATAGAACGGCCTTCCGGTGTTTCATCCGCAAGCGAGGAAAGTTGTGCGGCATCAGCCAGGATATTCTCGTCCACTCCCGTCAGTGGAATGAACTCAGTAGCTTGCCTGTTCCCAAGCGTGATGGTTCCGGTCTTATCCAGTAAGAGAGTATTCACATCCCCCGCCGCCTCGACGGCCCGGCCGGACATTGCCAGGACGTTGTGTTGAATGAGCCGATCCATTCCGGCGATTCCGATCGCCGAAAGGAGGCCGCCAATGGTCGTCGGAATTAGACAGACCAGCAGTGAGACCAGCACAAAGATTGTTTGTGGCGCGCTGGAGTAGATGGCGAACGGCTGTAGCGTGACAACTGCGAGCAGAAAGATAATCGTTAGGCCTGCGAGCAGAATGTTGAGCGCGATCTCGTTGGGTGTCTTTTGTCTTTCCGCACCTTCCACCAACGCGATCATGCGGTCGATAAATGTCTCACCCGGATTCGAAGTGATGCGGATCTTAATCTGGTCGGATAACACACGCGTACCGCCAGTGACGGCTGAACGATCACCGCCCGCTTCACGAATCACGGGTGCAGATTCCCCAGTGATAGCTGACTCGTCGACCGACGCCACTCCTTCGATGATTTCACCATCGCCGGGAATAAACTCCCCTGCGACCACAAGCACCACGTCCTCCCTGCGGAGGGCTGTGGCACTCACTACTTCGAACTTGCCGTTCAGAAGGCGCTTGGCTGTTGTCTCGGTTCTGCTCTTGCGCAAATTGTCGGCTTGCGCCTTGCCCCTTCCTTCGGCCATCGCCTCGGCGAAGTTGGCAAACAAGACCGTGAACCAGAGCCATAGCGTGATTTGCACCTCAAACTTAGTGTTGGTTACGCCAGGAATTGGCGCGACTAATCCGCGGATTAGTTGGAGCGTCGTCAAAACGCTGCCAACTTCGACAACGAACATCACCGGATTTTTCATCATCGAGCGAGGATTCAATTTGATTATTGAATCAAGAATCGCACGCTTTACGATCGCCGCATTCCAAATTGCTGTTTTCTTTTGCATGATTATCAAAAGGTCTTGCCCGTACTCATCAATAAGTGTTCTACGATTGGCCCCAGGCTTAACGCCGGGAAGAAAGTCAACGCGCCCACGATCACTATTACGCTCACCAACAAGGTAGTGAACAGAGGCGTAGTCACCGGAAATGTTCCTAATGACGGCGGGACGATCTTCTTGCGTGCGAGATTGCCGGCGATTGCCAGCATCGGAATAATCATCATGAAGCGACCGATGAGTGTCGCCAGCCCAATAGTAGTGTTGTACCAGTACGTATTCGCCGAGATACCGGCAAAGGCTGAGCCGTTGTTACCAGTGCCGGAGGTAAAGGCATAAAGGATTTCCGATAAGCCATGCGGCCCACCATTGTTCAACTGCGATGTGCCGAACGATGGCGCAACTGTTGAGATCGCCGCGAAAAGTAGAATTGTGAGCGGAAAAACCAGCGTGACCAGCATCGCCATCTTCACATCGTAGGATTCGATTTTCTTGCCGAGATATTCTGGGGTACGCCCGACCATCAACCCGGCAATGAACACCGCGAGCACCACATAAACCAAGATTCCATACATGCCGGCTCCGACGCCGCCGAAAATTGTTTCGCTGAGCATGATATTGGCGAGCGGAACCAAACCGCCTATTGGTGTGAAGCTGTCGTGCATCGCGTTGACCGCGCCACAGGAGGCATCGGTGGTTACGGTTGCAAACAGAGCACTGTTGGCAATGCCAAAGCGCACTTCCTTCCCTTCCATGTTTCCGCCCGATTGATTTACAGTCGCAATCTGGTCAGTCCCGGCGAGCAAAGGATTGCCGCGAGACTCAGCCCAATAAGCTGTCGTGACCCCGGCGAAGAACAATACCGCCATGGCCGCGAATACAGCCCAGCCGTGCTTCTGCGATCCAGTCATCCGGCCAAGCGTGAAAGTCAGCCCAGCGGAAACGGCGAAGATCGCAAACATCTGCAGCAGATTTGAAAGCGGCGTCGGATTCTCAAAGGGATGTGCCGAGTTGGCGTTGAAGAAACCACCGCCATTGGTTCCCCACATCTTGATCGCTTCCTGCGACGCAACTGGCCCTTGCGCGATTGTTTGTTCGGTAACGGCCTGTTTCTCTTTTTGGGTCGTGCCATCGGGATTGATTAAGACGTTGCCGCTCGCATCCTTCTTTTCTACCTCTATGGTTTGCGGCTCGAGCAGCTTCGCTGTGTCATACGGCCTTAGATTCTGGACCACTCCCTGCGAGACTAGCAGGAGAGCGCCCACGACGCAGAACGGCAGTAGGACCCAAAGCGAGGCGCGAACCATATCAACCCAAAAGTTGCCGATAGTCTGCATCTCGCGCCGAGCGATGCCGCGGATGAAGGCAATAGCCAGGGCGATACCGACCGCCGCTGATGCGAAGTTGTGATAAGCCAGTCCCACCATCTGCGTGAGATAGCTCATAGTTGTTTCGGGAACGTATGACTGCCAGTTTGTATTGGTCGTAAACGAGGCGGCGGTATTGAAAGACGATCCCGTGAACGTCGTAGAATCAACGCCCGGTAGATGCTGCGGATTGAGCGGTAAAACACCCTGAAAACGCTGAATCAGATATAGAACGAGCATCGAAACGACGCTGAATAAAAGCATCGATCCGGCGTACTCCGTCCAGCGCATTTCGCGCTTTTCGTCAACGCGCGTCAGCTTATAGATCAGTCGTTCCATTGGGCGAAGCACCGGATCTAGAAAAGTCTTCTCACGATTGAAGACATGGGCCATAAAGACGCCCAGCGGCTTCGTAACCGCCAGGATCAAGGCGAAGAACAGAAGTATTTGTACCCACCCATTGAATGTCATCTCAAAACTTCTCCGGACGCAGAAGCGCGTAAATGAGGTAAATCAGTAGTAAAGCGGAAACCGCCAGGGTCAAGATCGTTTCCAGACTCATCTTGGAACTCTCCTCACTGTAACTTCTCGCACCCACGCACGTAGGCGAGCGCGATCAAAAAGAAAAGAACTGTTGCGGCAATAAAAACTAGATCACGCATAGATTCACCCTTAACGGTCCAATGTAAATATCGTGGCGAAGATCAAAAGGTGTTGACCCGGAGTCAACCCAATCAAGCCCGGACTCACTATGCGCCCTCTCAAGAATCCGCCATCTGGCCCGGTCGAATGGTCATAGCGATGCTCCAGCCGAAAGATTGTGTCGCTCGATTTGTAGGGGAGCTTATATTCGAGGGTGGTTGTCAGTGCTGCGACTGTCTGCCTCGCCAGCGTCCAGCGACCCTGGCTGTCCCATGCTACTTCTGGTCGAACGGCCACGGCCCAACGCGGGTTCAGACTCCAACGCATCGGCA
>JAWVCT010000068.1:0-37597 GCA_033858155.1 Blastocatellia bacterium | reverse complement strand
GTATCACCCACGAAGATGCCCGGCGGTTAGTGCATCGGCTGGCCGGCGAAGGCCGCCACGGCCTCTGCATTATTTCTGATGAAGCGGCGAGACGTTTGAATTCTCCTGTAAAGCCCGCGGAAATTCCAGATCGAGTTTGATCCGCGTGCCCTATTTCGAGTGCGGCGACTAGTCGCCGCTTTTTAAAGCGCTCACAAGTCAGCGCACTCCAAAGTCAATCGATCATCAAGACAACTTTCCCGAAACTCTCATTCGATTCGATCCTCTGGTGGGCCGCGTGTACTTCTGTCATTGAGAAAACTTTGTCGATTACCGGCTGCACCGCACCGCTTCTCAGCAAGGGCACGACGTGCTCTACGAAGAGTCGGGCGGCGGTGGCTTTTTCTTCCGGCGAACGAGTGCGCAATGCCGTGCCAATGATCCGCAAACGCTTTTGCATTGCGACCGAGAAATCAATTTCAGCTTTGGCGCCACTGGTAGTGCCGACAAGAATCAGACGGCCCTTCGTGGCCAACGCCGCGAGGTTCGCTTTGAAGTACGCCGCGCCCACCAGATCCAGCACCAGATCCACGCCTGCGTCCTTCGTCCAACGCTTGACTGCCGTCACGAATTCCATTGGATCGCCGCCCGCAACAACCGACTCTGTCAAACCGAACTCTTTTGCTTTTTCAAGTTTGTCCGCCGTCCGCGACGTGCCGTAGGCGAAAGCACCGGTTGCGCGTACGAGTTGAATCGCGGCCGTGCCGACCCCCGATCCCGCCGCGTGAATCAAAACCCTCTCGCCGATAGTCAGACCACACTGGGTAAAGAGAGCATCGTGCGCCGTCATGAAAACTTCGGGCACGGCGGCGGCTTCCGCCCAATCAAGGTTCGGCGGAACAGGGGCGAGGTGATTTTCCGGAACCGTCAAGTACTGCGCTTGCCCGCCACCACCGATAATGCCGAACACTCGATCGCCGACTTGCCACCTGCGCACTTCGTCGCCGACCTGCTCAACCTCGCCGGCGAATTCGATTCCGGGAATGTCCTGCGGATAACCGGGCGGCGCCGGATAGTGGCCGAGACGTTGCAGGATATCGGCGCGATTCAATCCCGCGGCGCGCACGCGGACTCGTACGCGGTCGAGAGTCGCGGGCGGCGCGTCCGGGACTTCGCGGATCGCGAGGCCTTCGACTCCGCCGAAAGAAACTATTGTGACTGCTTTCATTGAGGAATCCTTGATGTCTATCGTAAGAGTTGACGGGGCCGGGCGGTTAGCAGCGGCTTAGATTCAAAGAAGCAAGCAAGTTCGAGAAACGAACGCGCTATCCGGGATCCGGTAGGACGCCGTGCTCGGTGGTTACCTTGGCACTCTCGATCTCAGTCGACAGGATTCGAAGAAAGTCCATAAGCCTCGGGACCCACTCAGTGTCTGGTATGCGGGTATTATGGTCATTGAATCCCTGAGGAATCGAAAATCCGCTCTGCTGCAGGGACTCGCCTAACCGCTCGCGCCAAGCTTTCGCTGATTCCGGTTTGTCCAGCCAGCCAAAATTGACCCACAGTCTGCCGTCTGAATACGCTGTGAAAACTGATCTCGGACAGACCGCTGCGAACTTAGGGTTGAACGAACCAATGGCTCCCCCACCAAAAGAAGGATCGTGATTGTCGGCATTTACTTTGGACCATTCGAAGAGTGATCGGAGAGCTTCTAAATGTTCCGCCGAGAGCCGAGGCGAGGCGTCGGCAAAGAACGTCGGTTCGTCCCATTGCCGACGTTGTGGCCTGGAAGACGTGACAGCCTTCTTTGCCTCAGCACCGTAAAGAGTCGGAATCAAGATATCTATATCGTCGTGCTGATAGAAGTCAAGGCCTACTCCGAGCACATCAAACGCGCTATTTGCATTCACGTATGCAATCAGATTCTTAAGCCGCTCTTCGACAGTGTCCATTAGCACGACAAAGCGAAACTGACCGGAAGCAATTGTCGTCTTAAGATTCTCACGAAACTCGGTCGCCGCTTCTATTTCGAGACCGTAGAACTCCATGATCGCTTCAGAAAAACTTCTGCTCGTGCGCTGCTGCATTCTGGAATCCAAGTCTGAGATAAAGTCAGCGGGATCTGAATACCCTTTCCAGAGAGCGGCACCATAGTCAAGCACCTGCGCCAAGACGAGGCGCTTATCGGGGTTCTTGTAAAGCTTCGTTTCGATCAAGTAAATATTGGCATTCTGATCCACGGCAATCGCGTCAATCGGTCCACTTGTAGTCGAGAACTCGCGGACTAAAACTAGCGGCCGGATTCCCGCCTCAAGTTGATCCAGCGGCAGCATATCCGGGTGATCATCGAGGTAGCGTTGGAGGTAATTCTCTTGTTGAATGGTAGTCCTCTCTAATCTTATGGCGGGTTTACCGCGCCGCGCGAGAATGATCGCCATAGTATCCTCCGGAGGAATCCGAGCCGCTAAATTGTCAACTGATGTAAAACCAAGTGGATGAGTGAGGGCTAGCTGAGCTTCAATGTTTTCTTCACCTCTTCGGTGCTGTACCTCTGTTTTCCAAAGTTCTGCGCCCGAGCCTCTAGTAGATCCAAGTAATCTAGCAAGTCCTCCAGCTCTTCCCGCAGTTCGACAATCCTTTCCATGACGTAATTCTGTGCCAACTCGAAGCGATTCTTCCTCGAACTCATGGCTTTGTTTGCCTACAACAACGCCCGTGCATGCGTCAGCACATTCTCAATATTGAAGCCAAGATTTTTCAAAGCGACGTCGCCTGGCGCCGAAGCGCCGAAGCGATCGAGACAAATTACATCGCCTTGCGGACCGACGTAACGATCCCAGCCTTGTCGCACTGCTGCTTCAATCGCTAGTCGCGCAGTGATGGAGGGCGGCAGAACTTCGTCGCGATAGTCCTGCGTCTGCTCCTCGAATAATTCAGTGCAGGGCATTGAGACCACGCGAGTGGGTATGCCGTCTTTCTGTAATTGCTCGCGGGCTTCGAGGGCGAGTGAGACTTCGGAACCGGTCGCGATCAAGATCAGTTTGGGGGTCTCAGTCGATGCGGTGCCCTCCCTGCCGGTCGAGCTAATGCCCCGCTGACCAACGGTCTCGGCTTCAGCGAGAACATAGCCTCCGCGTCGCGCGCCTTCTGCTGGAGCATAAACCTTGCGATCGATCAGCGGCACTTTTTGTCTGGTCAGAGCCAGTGCGGTCGGCGCGTGGCGGCGCAGAATCGCCAGTCGCCAGGCTTCGCGCGTTTCGTGAACATCGGCAGGACGAACTACAAACAGGTGTGGGATCGCGCGCAGCGCGGCGAGATGCTCGACCGGCTGATGCGTGGGACCGTCTTCGCCGAGCCCGACCGAGTCATGCGTAAAAATATAGATGACTTGCACTTCCGACAGGCAGGCAAGTCGAATCGATGGGCGCATGTAGTCGGAAAAGCACATGAACGTGCCGCCGTAAGGAATCAGCCCACCGTTTAGCGACATCCCGGTGAGGGTCGCGCCCATCGCATGTTCGCGCACGCCAAAGTGAATGATGCGACCGTCGTAACGTCCGGCTTCAAAGTCTCCGCCGTCTTTGATGTCCGTGTTGTTGGAGACTCCCAGATCGGCTGAGCCGCCAATTAGCATGGGCATGTGCGGCGCCAGCGCATTGATCACCTGGCCGCTGGCCACGCGGGTGGCGACGGGCTCGGCATCTTCAAAAGTCGGCAGATGCTTTTCCCAATCAGCCGGCAAATCGCCGCTAATGGTTTGCTGCCAGAGTTCGCCGAGTTCTGCATGCTTCTCTGCGTAACTTGTGACCAGTTCCTGCCAAACTTTTTCCTGCTCTGTACCGCGGTCGATGGCTTTACGAAAATGCGCCATCGCCTCTTCAGGCACAAAGAACTGTTTGTCTTCTGGCCAACCCAGATGTCGTTTCGTTTCGCGCACAGCTTCTTCGCCGGGCGGATCGCTGTGGGCTTTGCGTGTGCCGGCGGTGGGCATGCCGTAACCAATTGTAGTCTTCACCGAAATCAGTGAAGGACGATCGGCGACCGACTGCGCGTCGCGAATTGCCGCTTCGATGGCCGCGAGGTCGTTTCCATCTTCCACCGTCGAGGTATGCCAGCCATAAGCTTCAAAGCGTTTTGCGACGTCTTCCGTGAAAGCCAGATCGGTGAAGCCTTCGATGGTTACGTGATTGTCATCGTAGAGATAGATCAGCTTACCGAGCTTAAGGTGACCCGCGAGCGATGCTGCTTCCGACGCGACGCCTTCCATCAAATCGCCGTCCGAGACGATGGCATAGACGTAATGATCGATCAGCGAGAAATCTTTCTGATTGAATTTTGCAGCGAGGTGCGCCGCGCCCATCGCCATGCCGACGCCGTTGGCAAAACCCTGCCCGAGCGGACCGGTTGTAATCTCGATTCCCGGCGCCACGCCGTATTCAGGGTGGCCTGGAGTCTTCGAGCCCCACTGGCGGAAGTTCTTGATCTCATCCAGCGACAGATCGTAACCGGTGAGGTAGAGCAGAGAGTAAAGCAACATGCATCCGTGGCCGGCGGAGAGCAGGAAGCGATCGCGGTTTTCCCACTTCGGATTGCGCGGATTGTAACGCATGAACTTTGTCCACAGCACGTAAGCCATCGGCGCGGCGCCCAAAGGCAAACCGGGATGTCCGGACTTGGCCTTCTGCACCGCGTCGATCGTTAGCGCGCGGATCGTGTTGATGCAAAGTTGGTCGAGTTCCGGTGTGGCGTCTGTTTCTTCCTGCATTCTGGCGCTCATTTTAGGCTTCCTGGTTTAGGCGACGGACTCGTCCGTCGAGTTCTCAATCGATTTCTGCGTTGGCGGACAAGTCCGCCTTCTAAACGAATCGCGAACTAGATCAATTTCTCGTAAAGCTTCTGCTGCCGCTCGATTGCTTCCGCATAACGCAGATGATGCGTCAGGTCGGGATCATAAGCCATCGGCGCCAGCTCAGGATCGACTGTTTCGATGCTGTCTATCTTGCCCGCAGCTTCCAGCGCGAGCAAGGCGGCACCGCGGCTCGACGCTTCGTTCACTGCCGAAAGTTCGATCCGTCGTCCCAGCACGTCGGCAATCATCTGCGCCCAGGCCGAGGAAGAAAGTAAAGCGTTGCCCGCGGCGACGACCGTTGCATTGGGCGCGATTTTGTCCAGCGCCCGGGCCAACAGAGCGAAGCGATAGCAAACAGCTTCCATGCCGGCGCGGAGAATGTCGATTGGTTTTGTCCGCGCCGCCAGCCCGACGATCGAACCCTGCGCCGAACCTGACCAGCCGGTTGCTCGCTCGCCTGACCAGAAAGGCAACATCGTTAAGCCGTGCGCGTCGGGTTCCATCGTTCGAAGCTTTGCTTCCAACTCAAAATCATCGTAGTTCAGGGCGAGACTATCTTTCATCCAGCGGTAGAGCCCGCCGCCGTCAGACAATGCTCCGCCAATCACAACGCGATCGCGGTCGGCACGATAGCAGAACAACTCTGAAGGCAGCATTGCGGGAGGAGTTCCGTTGTACAGCACGCGCATCGCTCCCGAAGTGCCGATCATCAGCGCCGCCCGGTCGGAATCGACGCAGCCCGCGCCGATGTTATTGGCAGCGCCATCACCGACTGCCGGGAACCACGCGGCGCTGTCGAGCATGGGCCAACGCAAAGCATGACCTTCCGAGAGTTGCCGAACAGTCTCGCCCGGCCGCGCAATAACTGGTAGTTGCTCCAGAGAGATGTTTAGTCCGGCGAGCAGTTCGCCATCCCATTCGCACGTGTGCTGGTTAAAAAGCCCGGTAGCCGAAGCCATCGAAACGCTGGTGCGCGAGTCCCCGAACAAACGCAAGAAAAGATAATCGGAAAACGAGAGCCAGCGCTTTGTGTTGCGGTAAAGTTCGCTGGACTCCCGCTTCAGCCACAACAACTTTGCGGGCCAGTAGCTCGGATGAAAACGAGCGCCGGTGCGCGGATGGACTTCCTGCTCATCAAATTTCGATCGAAGTTCTTTGATCGTGTCCGTGGCGCGAGTGTCGGCCCATCCAAGGAGCGGTGTGATTGCGCGCCCCTCATCATCAACGCCGACCAGGCTATGCCAGAAGCACGAAGCTGCTACGTAATCAATTCGCGAAACGAAACTTTCGGCGCGCATGACAGCGAGGTCAATCGACCGCACAGTAAATTCGATTAAGGCGTCGGCGTCGAGATCAGCGCCGCTTGCGAGCTCGAGGAACTCGTTTGCCATCGAGGTTTGAGAGCCCTCAATCGCGTCGCCCCGACTGTCGAAGAGACCAGCGCGCACGCCGGAAGTGCCGACGTCAAAAGCCAACACGACGGGTTGTTCACGCTCAGTGAGCAGAGATGCGGCGAGTACCGAAAGGTCAACTTCCGGCCGGTCTTCGAGAATTGTTTCGTCGAGCACGGTGCTCATGCGATTGCGCGCCAAGGGAAAGACGAACAAGATAATTGTAATTTACGAGTGGGACTTGAAGCGCCAGCATCGCACAGAGCGCGTTGGTTCGTCCAGTGATTCTCATCGGCAGGTTGAAGTGAAGTCCTCATTATCACCTCGCTTTAGCGAGGTGTTTACAGACCTCGTTGATCCCTAAACCGTTTTGACGGTTTAGGATGAAAACCGTCGAAACGGTTATCGTCAGATAGTGATCGCCTGATCCCCTCGCTGAAGCGAGGGGCTAATAAAATAAAGGATGATCGCGGGTAAATTTCCGTGGCAGAGGCGTAGTCTCGGTGCTAAGCTGGGCCGGTAGTCCTAGGCAAAATCGATGCAAGCACAAACCCTCAACTGTCCAAACTGTGGCGCGGCCATATCGTCTGACTCGCCGCAATGCCGGTATTGCGAATCAAAGCTCGCCACGATCTCCTGCCCCTCCTGCTTCGCTTTGATGTTCATTGGCAGCAAGCATTGCCCGCACTGCGGCACGGCGGCAGCGCAGGCGACCGCGGCGGAACTGTCCGTGTTGCCGTGCCCGCGATGCCGGACGAAGATGGCTTCCATCACGCTCGGCTCCACAGCCATGCGCGAATGCGAACACTGTGCGGGACTGTGGGTGGAGGTGGCGGCCTTCGAAAAGATTTGCGCCGATCGAGAAGAGCAGTCAGTCGTGTTGGGCACTGCGTCGCCGGCACCCGGGCACGCGTCGCCCGCGGCGGACGCGGCGAGGATTCGCTATGCTCCGTGTCCGCAGTGTGGCCAGTTGATGATCCGGATCAATTTTGCGCGTTGCTCGGGTGTGATCGTCGATGTGTGCAAAGGCCACGGGACCTGGTTCGATCGCGATGAGCTTAGCGGCATCGTGCAGTTCATTCGCGGCGGCGGGCTCGAGATTGCGCGACAGAAAGAGAAGACCGAGATTGAATTCCAGCGCGAACAACTTCGCGTCGAACAGCTCACCGCGGCCAATCGCGATAGCTCGCTCGGATACTATTCCACAGATGAAGATCGCCTCGGCGGTCTTTCAGCCGCCGGCGGATTGTTGAAGTTTCTGATTGGGTGAAGTTTCGGTCCGAGTTGAGGAAAAGAAAAATGACGCCTCGTTCCGCCGAAGAGATCCTGAAACCGTATCCCGACGATGTGCAAGCCCTGGCCAACAAGGCCCGCCGGGCGCTGCTGAAGTTACTGCCGGGCGCGGAAGAGAGTGTCGACCCATCCGCGGCAGTCCTGAGTTACGGTTACGGCCCAGGCTATCGCGGTATGGTGTGCACTTTGATCCTGAGTAAGTCAGGGGTGAAGCTCGGGTTCGTGCGTGGAGCTGGACTCCATGATCCGAATGGACTGCTCGAGGGCAGCGGCAGGACCCACAAATACGTGCAACTTCACACGGCATCGGAACTCAATAACCCTGGTCTCAAGGAACTGATCAGGGCTGCACAAGTGGCGTGGCAGCAACGAAATGGGTAGTGACCATCGAACGCGACGTGGTTCCGAACCGGTGCGCACGATCAATTCTGACGTAAGATTACTTCTACAAAATACCTGGATCGCGGGGAGGGAATCGTCAACATGGATCTTAAAGACAGATTCAATTTACTCTACGCATCGCTGGTCGATACTTTTAAGGGTTATGTTGAAAACGTAATGAAAACGCTGGCTTCCATTATCCTCACCATGGGCTGGATATTAACCTCCGACACCAGCAGAAAATTCCTGGCGGAGCGGAAGACCGCTTATGTGATGGTACTTGGCGCAATCATAATTGTCGCTTCTCTTCATACCTGCGTTTCCATAGCCTATTATTTTCGGTCTCAGGGAAAAATCGATTTATTATCAAAGGTGAAAGAGGGCGATCAGCAATATGTTGAGCCTTCATATTATTCCAGCTACAAAATAACCCCATCAATGATAGTCGCAAATCTGATGATGAATCTTTCTCTGTTCGCGGTATTGTTCATGATGATATATACGCTTAGATGAACGGACCGCGAGTGACAGTCGCCACTGCTCCTTGAACTCTGACCTCTCATCTGCCTGCTTCAAGAAATCTAATGCTCCTAATCCGCCGCCCTTCTCGAGACGAGATCGCTGAGTTCCTCGATCAGGCGCGCGACTTGCCGCTGTCGTACGAGCCGGTGGGAATCGCGCGGCAATCTCCAAAGGGTTTCAACGCCGATCTGGCCAGCGCCGTGATCGGACACGGTCAGGAAACGTTCGAGCGCGCGAAAAGCGCTCTGGCCCATTGGAGACACTACGAGTTGGGTTGGGCTGAGTTGTTCCCGAAGGATGTGGCCATTGAACCAGGAACCAATGTCGCCGTGCTCGTTCATCACCTGGGATTCTGGTCTCTGAATGGCTGTCGGGTAGTGTATGGCATCGGCGATCGACAAACCGAACCGAGCTTTGGCTTTGCCTATGGAACCTTAACCAACCACGCGGAAATGGGCGAAGAGATTTTTGAAGTAACGATCGAGCCGGAATCGGAAGAGGTCGTGTACAGAATTCGGGCCGTCTCGAAACCGCGGGCGGCGTGGGCGCGAATTGGGTATCCGATTGCCCGATACCTTCAGGAGCGCTTTCGTCAGGATTCTATCAGCGCCCTGCAGCGAGCGATCGTTGAGAATCGTTAGTTCGAATGGCGCGCTCTGGCGCTTTTCTCAAAATAAAACAAGGCCGGCAGAATTGATTTCCGCCGGCCTTGATCTTTTCAACCTTCTGACAACATTCAGCTCAGACGTTTTTGTTCCGCGACTTCCTTCTCTTGCGCAACTTTGCGGCGATGCCGGTCAATCCCGTTCCGAGCAGAACCAAGGTGGCGGGTTCGGGAACCGAAGGGGCGCCCTGTTCCCCAGTAAACCCTGCCGTCAAGTTGGCGGCTTGACCCGTTTGCACAAATAGATCGGCGACAGTCAGTGAAAATGTGCCCGCGCCGTTCGCGTTGGTGAAGCTAAAGACCTGTAAGGGCTGACCGAAATGAATATTCACTCCACCCTGATCAACGTTTGGCGAGACGCTGCCCTGGATGCTCGCCGTGTAGCTGGTCCCTTGTCCACCATTGATGCCGGTTGGCCCTAAAAATGTTATGTCCAGAGTAAATTGCCCGGCGAGAGCCTGCCCGGGCGCCGTGCTTAGAAAAAATGTACCCAGGTTGTTGGAGCCGCTTAGAGAGCCCACGCTAAGAAACGTCGTACCGGTAAAATTGTTGTTACCGGCGAACGATAATGGTGGTACACCAGTGATCGAGCCTGTGGTAAAACCCGTGATAGTTACCTCATCGGCCCTCGCGCTGCTGTGGCTCGCGCCGACAATGACTAGAACTGCAAGGCCCAGCAAAAGTGCCTTACTGAATGTTGCGATGGTGGTTTTCATGTGTTTGATGCCCTTTACTTGTGGTCGCAAACTAGCGAACGTGGTCGTCGCAATACGGTACCCAAAGACTTCAATGCTGGAGAGCCTGCGGGGCAAATGCGTGCTCTGCGCTGCGGAAAGTCAGGTAAATAACACTCTGATCGGTTCAGGGAAGGTAAACAACCAACGGGGGCGAGGTTCCAAAAATATGTTTCATGGTCGACGTGAAGAAGCAAAGTATTAAGGCATCTTGCGAAGGGCGCGGGTTTAAGGTAGCGCGGCGATGCTCTCTCCCGCCCTTTACAATCTGCTCGAGTACCGAAGTAAAAAGGTGATTCTGTGAGTATTTCTCCTCAAGAAAGTAGGAAGGTGAGCGGATTTAAGGCTTCTTTTCTACTGACATTGGCCAGTTGACACGTGCCCAATGCTAATCGACATGTGCCAAATGTTGACTGACATTCGCCGGATGCCAGTTGACACGTGCCCAATGCTAATGACATCTGCCAGATGTTGACTGACATTTGCCGAGTGCCAATTGACACGTACCGGATGATGACTGAGATTTGCCGAATGCCAATTGACACGTGCCAAATGCTGATGACATCTGCCAGATGCTGGCTGACATTTGCCGGGTGCCGGCTAATACGGCCAGGGTGTTTGTCGGCACTGACCGTATGTCCAAGGACACAGGTCAAATTTTGACAGACACTTGCGGCGTGCCTTTTGTCATACCGGACTGGCCGAATTATTTGTCTTCGTCACCGTCATCGTCGTCGTTCTTGCTGTTTGGATCCCGCCGTCGATAGATGTCGTAGTTACTCAAGCTCTCAACCTGCTCAAAGTCTTGATCGAGGGCTTCAGTGATGCGGTCTCTCTCCTGCTCAATCTGCTCATCTTCGTCCTGGATATCCTGTTTGACGATCACCCAGCGAATATTGCGGTCGCGAGTGAGCTGGAGAATTTCCTGCGGCGAGTATGGATTGACCGTGTGATCGAATAGCAGCACAGGGAACTGTGGGCGGCGCCCGGTGGCGTAGTAAAAAGGATCTTCGCCGGGGAGGATCAGGATGCCTTCAGCGCGCGGAATCTCGCGGTCGGTATAACGAACCAACTCTTCGAAACTCGGAATCCAATCGCCGCGGACCGAAAGGCCTCGCAATTGCGGCAGCGTCGATCTTTTGAGCTCGCCTTCGTCGAGGTTGGCATAATCCAGACGCTCGTGTGAGCGAACATAAAATCCGCCGGAGATCAAAAGGGACAGCGCCGCCGCGACGGTAAAGGGGATGGTCAGCCATGATGAACGATCTGGTAAATGTTTAGAGCGCGGACTTGTCCGCCCAATCGGTTGCGGGACAAGTCCCGCGTCTAAACGCGGGAGAGAGGCGAGGCCGGCGACCGTCATCGCCAGCAGGATCATGAACAGCGGCCAGATAGCATAGGTTGATCCCCAAAGCTGCTGCGACATGAAAGCTCCGTGGATGGCGCCGATGATCAGGAAAGGCATTGCCAGCGCTGCTCCGCGTCGTCTCCTCATTGCTACGATTGCGACGACAAAAGAAAAGATCAGCAGCACGGGCCAAACGCCCAACAGGCGATCGGCTCTCTCTGAAGCATCATGTTCGCGCAGAAGGTAAATCGCCGGCCAGATAAAAGGCGCCGAGATCAGGAATGTTGATAAGAGTGTCCAGAGGCGATCAGGCGCGCGACTACCTCGGCTTTTGAACCGTAGACCTATAACGCCGAGGGCAATCAACGCCAGCCACATCAAGATCGTCTTGTCGGCATAGATGCCAAGCATCTCCGCCCACGCAGGCGTGCGGCGCTGGGCGGCAAACTCGATCGTCCAATGCCAGTAGTTCCTGAAGCCCGCCGTAAATTGAATCAACATTACGGCGACAGCGAGGCTGACGGCGGCGCCGGCCAGCGCCAACACGTACCCGCGCACTGGACGATGCCGCCAACGCTCGACGGCGATCACGACGATGAGTAAAACGGCGGCGGCGGTGAGATACGCCAGCCCAGTATTTTGCTTTACGAACAATGGCATCACGAGCGCGATCCCGGCGAGCAACGCGCGCACGACAGAAGCCGGCTTGAGGTCGAGTTGTTGCAGCAGGAAAATACCGAGCAGGATTGCGAAGGTGCAGTCGGGATCATAAAACGGATGCGGGAAGACGCAATAGATGCCGATAGGGATCAGTGGCAGGCTCAACAGAAACGCGATCAATCGAGCATGAGTCACCGCCGGGCGCAAGACAGATTGAATGATGCGCCAGGTGAGCACGGTTGACAGACCGCCTATGATCGCGCAGTAGGCGGCGTGATGCCACACCGCGCGTCCGCCCAGCTTGATGATGGCGGCCTGAATCAGGAACGTGATAGGCGCGTGCGCAAAAGGAAAATCGCGATACGGGATGTCTCCCAGGGAAATGCGGTATGAATTTTCAAGCGTGTAGCTGAGATCCCAAAGAACTGCGAGACGAGAGTTCTGCCAAATGACTACCAGCGCGGTCGCCAGGAACAGGAACAAAGCCGCGAGCCAGTTGTTCCACCGTCGCGCAACTAACAGCCGCGCAGGCGACGAGGTGATCGTTTCATCTGAATTCATTTTCGGGATCTTGAACCCTAGCAGCAAACCAAGGATCCGGCTCAATAGGTGATATGGGCCCAAGGATGAACGTGTCCATTGCCGTCGGCGGCTGCCGAAATACTATGACCGTTCCGCGTGACTCTGCGATAAGTCTCGACCATCAAAGGAATCACGACCTTTGGCGAGAACAGCGCCTGGTATCGCGCTTTAGCGGCGGCGCCCATGGTCTGGCGCAGGCCTGCATCCCGGGCCAGTCGCAGGATCGCTTCGGCCAGCGCGGCAGTATCGCCCGGCGGCACGAGGATGCCCGAGTCATCGCCAATCATGTCCGGAATGCCGCCCACTGCTGACGCGATGATTGGCTTCCCGCACGCCATCGCTTCGACAATGCTGTTCGGAGTGCCTTCGGTGAAGGAGGGCATTACAAACACGTCCAGGCTTTCCATGAACGCGCGACACTCTTCAGGGTGCGTGTAGACACCGTGATAACGGTAACGACTGGCGACATCGAGTGCCTTGGCCCGAGCGGCGATCTTGTGGCGTTGCGAACCGTCTCCGGCGATATTCAAAGAAATTTTTTCACACTGCCGATGGGCGGCCGCAAATGCCTCCATTAAGATCATCGGGCCCTTCAATTCTTCCATGCGCGCGGCAAAGCCGAAGGTGATCCGG
This sequence comes from Blastocatellia bacterium, assembly GCA_033858155.1. Classification (GTDB taxonomy): domain Bacteria; phylum Acidobacteriota; class Blastocatellia; order Pyrinomonadales; family Pyrinomonadaceae; genus UBA11740. The sequence goes on along the minus strand of JAWVCT010000068.1, from coordinate 24,561 downwards.
TCGGGCGCAGGATAGTGCGGCTTGCGGCCATTAGAAAATTCGTCGGACATGATGGGAAGGATCGACAGCCCTTTCGCGCCCGGTAACTTTTCGCGGCAGTGCTCGATTAATTTTGGCGAGAGCGCAACGATCTCTGAACAAAGCTTGAGCACCGAGGTGAACTGCTCGTAGTACGATTCAAAGTCTGGAGGATGATAGGGAATACCTAGTTCCTGATAGATCACCGGGATGCCCGTGTCGTGTGCGGCCTGGATCATCACCATGGCACTCGGGTCCGGAGTCATCACGTGAATCAGTTCAGCGTTTTGGCTTTCCATGAACTCGAGGCATTGCTTGTAATGCCGCATCGCTAAACCGGTAACCAGACGCAACGTGCGTCGCCGAATGAACTGCCGCGAGCTCGGAAATGTATCAAACATTTTGTAGGCTAGCTTACGACCAGCGCCCATCGAAGTGTGCGCCAGGTTCGAAGCGATCCAGGAAACCGGAACTCCGGCCTCGAGCAGTCGCTGGTAGTATTGATCTTCCTCGGCGTGAAGGTACATCAGCAGGACAGACACGTCGTGGCCGGCCTTTTGCAATTGCGATGCGTAGGTGACCAGCGTCTCGTCCGAGCCGCTAATGGGACCATATATCTGACCTTTACACAGGAGAATCCGCATACGTTTTATCAGTACTGCTACAGCTTGGTTGTGGCAGGATCATCCTGCGCGTATCTTCACGGGTGGGGCGCCCGTACCACTTCAAATACTAAACGAAGCCAGGGATTCCGGCAGTCCAGCGCGCGGCGTCCGAAAGACGCGATGCCGGGCAATCTGCATCAGCGTCAATGGATGCAGGCGCGGAATAATCGAAAGGCTCCGCAGCGGCTTACGCAGCTCGCCAAGCCGTAACGCGCGCGCCGATTCCCAGAGCAAGTGCTCTGCCATGTTCTCGGAAAACTGGAGCCAGACAGCTCGCCGGGCTGATCGCGTCGCGCTGACAGCGCGCGGCAGACGCATCCAGCTCTCGCGGAATTTATGCACACTCATCGATACCAACCCGGCGGCATTCGACGTCCCTTGGCCCGAAACTGGTGTCGATCTTTTCCAGATGATCGTGGGCGTTTCCGCGCTCAAGACTGGATAGAGCTCGGCAATGCGCACCCACAAATCCCAATCATCGAGTCCCGGAATGCGATCGTCGAGCAGACCGACGCGCGCCAGGCACGATCGGCGAAAGAGCGCGCCGCCACAGGGGATGAAATTGCGACCCAGGAGTTTCCAGAAGACATCTCCGCGCGGGCACTCTGCGGGATACGAGCGACCGGTGGGCGCGCCGTCCTGATTCCCCCAGACGGCCCGGCCATAAATTAATCCAGCTTGTGGGTGGCGATCCAAAGCTTCGATCTGTGCGTCGAGAGAACCCGGCAGACGGGTATCGTCATCGTCGAGAAAACTCAGGTATTCCCCGCGGCTCGCAACCATCCCGATGTTCCGTGCGCCGGCGACTCCCTGTTGACGCTCGACTCTGACATAAGTGATTCCGGAAAGGCCGCTGCATACTTCAGCCGTCTCGTCGGAGGAAGCATCGTCAACCACGACGATCTCGACATTGCGGCCCGCTGCTCGTGCGCTCTGGACGGCTCGCGGCACGAGTTGTGGGCGGCTTCGGGTGGTTATGATGATGCTGGCTTTTGGATTCGAATCAGTCATTAGAGGCTTCTTGTCCGGATAAAATCGGCCAGCGAAAGAAACCGAAGACCCTGGCCTTCCCGATCAAGTTCCGAACCATCGATAGGGGAATCGATTCCTCCGCAGCCGCCGAATAGAGTCTTCAGGCGACCTCTCCATATGGGCTCCGAGGAGCGCGTCATGGATTTGATTAACGAAGCGAAAGAATATTCTCATAAACAATCAGGGGACTGCTACTCAAGGGGACTCCCGTCTCATTAGCACCTCACTGAAGTGAGGTGGTGACGCCACGCTCGTTAGTGTGCAACGGCTAACATCTTTCGCGGCGAACGCGATCACCTCACTGAACGCGATCACCTCACTGAAGTGAGGTGCTAATGAGAGCGAACCCCAAGGTCTGTTGCTTGCAGCAAGCAGGCAGTTGGATTTTCATGAGCAACATGCTACACATTCGCAGCCGTTGCAGTTTTGCGATAGATTCGCGAAGCACCAGTTTGCTAAGGAGTTACTACTATTCAGGTACCTTTCGTTGATTTGAAAGCTCAGTACGCCGCCATCAAGCCCGAGATCGACGCAGCCATTCAACGTGTCGTTGACAGCGCTGGTTTTATTTTGGGTGACGAGGTGGCGAACTTTGAAACCGCCCTGGCTGCGACCGTGGGCGCCAAAGACGCCGTGGGAGTTTCTTCCGGAACCGGTGCTTTGCTGCTGGCTCTATTGGCTGTTGGAGTTGAGCCGGGCGACGAGGTGATCACCACCGCTCATACTTTTATCGCGACCGCCGAAGCCATCTCCCGAATCGGGGCGCGGCCGGTTTTTGTGGATATCGATCCGCGGACCTACAACTTGGATCCTAATCTGGTTGAATCGGCGATTACGGAACGCACGAAGGTAATCCTGCCGGTTCATCTCTACGGCCAGCCTGCTGAACTAAAATCCCTGCGAGAGATTGCCACTCGTCACAAGCTCTGGCTGATCGAAGATGCCGCGCAGGCGATCGCCGCGGAGTATGACGGCCGGCGTTGCGGGAGTATCGGTGATCTTGCTTGCTTTAGTTTTTATCCCAGCAAGAACCTGGGCGCGTATGGGGACGCGGGTGCGGTCAGCGGCAATGACGAAACGTTGTTGGCGAAGGTGCGCAAGTTACGCGACCACGGCCGCATCTCGAAGTATGAGCACGACGAACTGGGATTCGGCCAGCGTATCGATGCGATCCAAGCGGCAATTCTGGCCGCGAAGCTGCCCCATCTTGAAACCTGGACTGCGGCCCGGCGCTCACATGCAGAGCTATACAATGAACTGCTGGCCACGGCCGAGGTCGAGACACCTTTCGCATCTCAAAACGTTCGCCACGTCTATCATCTCTACGTCGTCCGCACAACGCATCGCGACGCTTTGCTAAAACATTTGAAAGATAAGGGAATCGAGGCGGGTATTCATTATCCAATCCCAGTGCACCGGCAACCCGTTTATTTGAAGCTTGGGTATGGCGACGTCTCGCTGCCGATCACCGAGAAAGTCGCTACCGAGATCCTTTCGCTGCCGATGTATCCCGAGCTACGCCCCGAACAGATCGACTATGTGGCAGATACGATAAAGGAAGCCGCGCTCTGAGATCAAAAGCGACGCGCGAGCGGCGCCGCGATGGGATCAATCATGAAAACGAGTCGTTCTGGTCTTCATGATCACGTTCCTCACCAGTTTTTTGTAAGCGGCCGGACGAAGTGCGCACAGCGGGGCAAGTCTAAGCGCCACCGAGATGTGGGAGTAAGCGACTCCGAATTTTCCGTTTGGAAGATGGTGTGCTGCCTGCCAAAGCAAATTCTCGGCGATGCGATTGGTCATTCTCTGGCGCGCGGCGCGGCGCTCACTGGACGAAGCCGCGGCTGCGCGCGGCAACTTAAGAAGGTTCCACTGATGACGAGCCACGCGGTGAAGTTGGGCTGCTCGGGCGGAAGAGCCCTGGCCTGAAAACGGCGTAGGTTGCCGGTAGATGCCCACAGGCGTCTCGATTACCACCACCGGGTAAAGTTCTGCGATCCTCGTGAAGATGTCCCAATCGTCTATGCCGTCCAAATGTCGATTCAGCAAGCCGATGCGGAGCAGAGACTCTTTACGGATCAAAATGCATAACGGCATGACTGGGAATTCGAGTTCCAGCAGTTCCCAAAATACATCGCCTCCAGGATGACTCGGACGCACGATTTCACCCGTCGGCTGGTAATCCTGATCGGCCATGATCATGGCGCCGCAAACAAAACCAGCTTCCGGATTTGCTTCAAGTGCTCTTATCTGAATATCGAGCGAGCCGGGAAGCCGAAGATCGTCATCATCCAGAAAAGCAATATACTCGCCGGTGCTTTCGAAGATGCCGACGTTGCGAGCTCCAGCTACTCCCTGATTTCTTTCGAGGCGAACATATTTTATGTCTGTTAAGTTTCGGCACACTGCCGCGGTTTCGTCGGTAGAGGCGTCGTCGACGACAATTATCTCAACATTCGCGCCTGCAGCTCGCGCGCTTTCAACCGCGCGAGGTAGTAGATGCGGACGATCGTGGGTGGGAATAATCAGGCTGACTTGCGGCATGATAAAACTAACTTGATCGAGTTTCGGCGCTTCTGAAATAGATGCCCGACTTGAATAGAGGAGTCTATGAATAATCGATCAAGCCAGTCAAGATAGGTTACCGCGCGGGCAGTGGCTTCTCACTTCTCATTAGCACCTCACTTCAGTGAGGTGATCACGGCCCCGCGAAGAAACTATAGCGGTTTCAACCGCTTTCCCTGGAAAACCGTTTAAACGGTAATTATATACTTGACTCATTGCAGCGGCCGCATCGACGTTCGACAGAAGCCCGCGCGGAGTCAAGTATGTCGCTGCCCTTGAAACGGTTACCAGACTAGTGAGCGTCGAGTAACACCTCACTCAAGTGAGTTGCTAATGAGAATAGTCTGATTTGAACTGAACCCAGTACTTACGGCGAACCGTTGACTTGCTGCGTGCGAGACTTGGTTGTTTACTATCTGGGCGGCTGACCTTACTAAGCAAAGGCCGGATTCGCCGGAGGCATTCATTGAGGCTTGTTTATCTTACCCATCAGTATCTGCCCCGCCATACTGGAGGCACGGAGGTCTATACCCACGGCTTGGCAGTGCGCGCCCAGCGAGCCGGTCACTCCGTTAGCGTGATCACCCATGTTGAATCGCCCTCGCTGGATTCACGTCATTACACGGCTGAGCACACAGAGCACGATGGCATTGCCGTAACCGAGATACATCACAATCTAAGTCGCGCGCCCAATCCGGCCCGGGCCGAATATGACAATCCGTTCATAGGTGAGTTGGTTCGGCAGGAGCTTGAAACCGCCAAGCCCGATCTAGTTCATGCTCTTCACGCGATGAAACTATCCGGCGCCGCGCTGGAAGCCTGTTATGACATGAACATTCCGGTGGTCCTGACGCTGGCGGATTTTTGGTTCATTTGTCCGCGCCATATTCTGGTGCGGTGGAACGAAGAGCTCTGCGACGGTCCGGCGCACGATCTAGACTGTATGCGGTGTTTGCACGCGACGCATGGCTTTGCGGCCGGCAAGGGTCAAAAGCTTCCCACGCCGTTACTGCGTGGGCTCTCTACGCTGGGCGTCACTTTGCTAAAGGATCGCTTGCCTCGCTTCTGGCGCGACATCTATGCGATTCGCCAGAGAGAAAACTATCTGCGGCAAATAGTCGAGCGTGCGGACCGTGTGATCGCTCTGTCCGATTTTCAGAAAGAGATGTTTGTGCGCAATGGCTACTCAGCAGAGAAAATTCAGGTTCTGCAACACGGTCTCGAAACCGATGGGTTAAAGCCTGCGACATCATCGCCGACGGACGAGCTGGAAATTGTCTTCATTGGCAGCCTCGTCTACCATAAGGGGCCGCATATCTTGCTTAATGCGCTGGCGCGGCATCCTGAAGCAAGAGTTCGGTTGCTCTTGTATGGAGATGCCGGCGGTTCGAATTCATATCTCGAGTCACTAAAGGAACTGGTTAAGGCGGACCCGCGGGTGAAGCTGATGGGGGTCTTTCCGCCCGACGAGATGGGACGCGTGCTTGAAACGGCTCACGTCCTGGCGATGCCCGCCCTCTGGTACGAGAATGAGCCTCTGGTCGTTAAGGCGGCCCGCTATGTTGGGATACCGGTGCTCGCCAGCGACATCGGTACGCTTGGAAGAACGATCCAGCCGGGGGTTGATGGTTGGCTCGTACCCGCCGGCGATATTGAAGCCTGGGCCAACGCTCTAGCGGCACTTGATCCCAAAACGCTGCCACCGCGTGCCGTGGCGAAGTCGATCAAGAGCATGGATGATAATGCACTCGAAATGCTCGGTATCTACCAGGACGTCTACTCGAACAAGCGATGCAACGAACAGAATATCTAGTCGATCTATTATCGTCAGCGGCTATCGACGCTCCCGGGCCCAATCATGTTGAACTCCAAAAGATGATACTGGCGCGCGAAGTTGAAACGGCCATCTTTCAACACCCACCATCGACCATTACTTTCCCCGCTCTTGAAATCGGTGAACAGGCAGTCTTGCAGTTTGCCTGCGGAATCAAAGAAGCCGCCTGGCCCCTAATCAAAAGCGCAGTTCGGTTCACCATCAGCATTGAATCGGCGGGAAAGCGACAGCGGGTGTTTGAGACGAAGCTGCAGCCGCGCACGCGCAAGTCAGATCGCGGATGGCAAGAACATGAGCTCGATATCTCGCGCTATGCGGGACAGTCCATTCGGGTGATCCTGCGAACCAGCGTGGCTTGGCGGCAGTCGACCGAATACGCCTGGGCCGGCTGGGCAAATCCACGAATTGTTCATGCCGTCTTAGCAAGCAAGCCGGTCATTCGCCGGGATGATCATCCACACATCTTCCTCCTCACGGCTGATGCTCTGCCCTCGCGATACCTTGGATGCTACGGTCATCCGAAGGCCCTTACTCCTCACCTCGATCGACTGGCCGCCGAGGGCGTGCTGGTCGAACAAGCATGGTCGCAGTCCTGTATGACACTTGGTTCTTATGTCTCGATTTTGACGGGCCAGCATCCGCGCGTTCACGGAGTCAGTCGGGAGTGGCAGCCTTTCCCTGTTTCACAGGTTAGTCTGCCAACCGTATTAGAGGCGCATGGTTATCACACTCTGTTTGCTGCAGGTTCTCGGGAGCTTTCGGGCCGGAGCAACGATCTCGATCAGGTCTTCAAAGAGACTGTCCCCATGCTGTCAAATCCTATGCAGGACAGCGCAGTCACGAACCGGCAATTCATTCGTCACTTCGAACAACGGCCGGATCGTCCCTGCTTCTCGTGGATTCACTATTTCGACGTCCATCCGCCGACAATGCCTCCGGAACCTTTCAACTCGATGCACTACGCGGGCGATCCCACAGATGAGCAAAACCAGCACCTCGCGTCAAAGATAGCCGAGATCCGATGCGTTGAATCGCTTCTGATACTGCGGGCCGCGATGCCGTTGCTCGAGCGCGGCCGACCGGTTGCCGAAGTGGTGGATATATTGGAAGACACGGCAGCAGTTCTGAAAGGTCAAAGCAACTCAAAACCCGATCTTGCGGAGCACGTCATAAACTTTGGAGCACGAGCCATGCAGGGCCATTCGTCCGCCGAATTTGGCAAATGGCTCGCCAAACAGACAGCCGAAATGGCTGCAGGCCAGACGCCGCCGGTGCTGGTTGAATGGTTGAAAGATGTGATGACGTTGCTTGAGCAGGCCGAGATAGACATCATGTCGTGGCTGAGCGGCGTGGTGGATTTTCGCTATCCACTCAGCATCTACCTGAGCACAGTCAGCTATCTCGATGCGCAGATTAACGTCCTCACTAATTATCTGAAGGAGGCCGGGCTGTACGATCAAAGCCTAATTATTTTTGTGGCGCCGCATGGTGAACTGCTCGACAACTCGTCGATTCCCTACCATCATTTCCTGCTCGCCCCGGATACGCTGCATGTGCCTCTCATCATAAAGCCGCCAAAGCAAGCACTTGCTGCCAACGGCTCTCGCATCGGCGGGGTGTTTGATCTCATAGACCTCTTTCCCACGATATTGGACATTCAGGGCCTGCCACCGATATCCAGTCTTTCGGGAGTTTCGCGCTGGGGCGAGCTCAGCAGCGGCCGGGATATCACGCCGCACGACAGCTTTGCCGCAGGCCCGCATCAGTTGGCTCATTCTGTTTTCCGGTCGCCTTATCTTTTCGCTCGCGCTCAGGCGGAAGGCGGCATGGAGACATTTCACAGCTTGGCGAGTGGGGCACGCGAAGTTCTTTACGATACCCGGTCCGGTGAGACCTATCTTTCAGATATGCCGGAAGTCGCCGGCAGCCTTCGGAAGAGTCTCGACGCCCAACTCAATGCCGGCCTCGACGCCGGTCGAAAGCGAATGCCGACCTAGTTCCTCGAACTCGAACTTCAATTCTTTTTTCTACAGAGCACCGCGTCCTGAGCGCCGAGGATGGCTCGGGACTCTATCTTGACGATCTCCAAATAATCGGCCCAACGGCTCCGGATATAATCGTGGGTGTGGAAAGTCGTCAGATAGAATTCAGGAAGTCCTTCGGTAAGTCCATTGTTGAAGTGAAGAAAACCCTTGGCCTCCAGTTCGCGGCGCTGCTGGGGAGAGATGCGGTCGTAATAAAACTCTCCATGAGTAGTCAGGATCAAATAACCGTCCGGCTTGACGATGCGATTTAGTTCCTGCAGCCACTTGAACTGCATATCCTCGGGCAAGTGCGTGAATACTGACATGCAGTACACAAAGTCAAAGCTATCATCCGAGTGTTTCAGCGGCGGCCACGGCTCGTTGTTTTCAAACGCGGCCAGTGAGGCGTAATTCCGTTGGCACCACTGCATCGCTTCGGTATCGATATCAGTGCCGTAGAGTTTCGCTGACGGGCCGACGTACGAACGTAGAGGCCTTAATATCCGCGCGCAACCTGCGCCGAAATCAAAAATCGATTCAAAGGACTTTAGCGATCGGCCCGTGGGCTCGAGGATGCGGTCGAAGTCTCTGACTGTGGCCAGACCGTTTTCAATAAACCGCTCAAAGCCACGGCAGATGACACGCTTTTGCAGTTTGGTAGGTGGCGGTAGCAGGCCCCCCATTTCCTGGATAGTCGATCTGAGTTGAGTGACGGCGTTGTTAAGCTCATCGAATTCGGCCTCAAGCTCATGAAGCTGCTGTTCCTGTTTTAGTCCGGCGGCGCGGCTTTGCAGGCGCAAACGACTTATCAAGCGTTGGACGAAAGGGGCCGCTTGCTGCTTGAGCTTATCTCTTAACATGGACGTCCCGCGTCGCTAAAGATCATTAGCCGGAAAGGAATTGATGGGCAAGACTAAGGAAGCCTCCGCTCGTTTGCTGTGAATTAGAATTGGTGGAGCCGAGGGGGATCGAACCCCTGACCTCATGAATGCCATTCATGCGCTCTCCCAGCTGAGCTACGGCCCCTTGATCGAATTCGGCCAGGCCGGCCGATGTCAGTCGTGCAATGATAGAGGAGAACGCAGCGTGATACAAAGTGAGAACGGGCGAGATCTAACGATCAGGAACCCAATGCTCTACGGCATTCCGTTTTCTTAGCGCCTTCCGGATCTTCTTGGCGCCTTTGCGTGAAAATAAAATGAGCCAAAATATTCACGCAAAGGCGCCAAGAAATCGGAAGGCGCAAAGGATGACTACGGGTGAGTTGAGAGGGATAATCTGTGATAGATTCTGCAACCTTCGTCGCGGTGAAAAAGTTTTGTTTCGGACACCACTAGTGCAGTTTGAAATCCTGGCGACTTTTCTCATTAACACCGCGGCTTTAGCCCGGTGATTAGTGATCGCGTGCGAATGGAAACCGTTTAAACGGCAGCGACATACTTGACTCCGCGCGGGCTTCTGTCGAACTTCGATGCGGCCTCTGCAATGGCTCTGCCACTCTGATGCGCGGCAAGTCTCGGACTTGCCGAACGTGGCCCATTAATCTGAACGGTCTCTGACCGTGACGGGTCGAAGACCCGAATGAAAAGGAAGGTTCGCCGCCGGCAAGTCGCAGACTTGCCGCGCATCAGAGTGGCCGAGCCATTGCCGTAATGAGTCAAGTATATTAGTGCCGTTTAAACGGTTTCCGATTGTAGCAGCCCGCTGAGTTCACCGCGCTAAAGCGACGGTGTTAATAAGAGCGGAAGGCAACTTGAACCAGTACATTCCGGCCGGACTCAACCAAACGTTGTCCTAACAATCTTTCATGGACGCTAAAAATCTCTTCGATCGATTGTATCCCTCTGAACGCGCGGCCAGAGTTGCCGTGCTGTACGAGCAGACAGAGATCACCTACGCGGAACTGGGCGACCGAACGATAGGAGTCGCGGAAGCGTTAACTGCCCTGGAAATTGGAGTTGGAGATCGAGTCGCCATCCTGCTTAATGACTCGCCTGAGTTCATCATGTCGTTTGTGGCGATCATCTCGGTCGGCGCGATCGCCGTCCCCATCAATCTGGCTCTGCGCCGCGAAGATCAATTATTCATTTTGAAAGACTGCGGCGCATGCGCGGCGATCATTGAAGCCACGGCCGCAGAGAACTTATTCAAAACTTCGGAGAGTCAGACTGAGGTGAAGAATTTGTTTGTAGTCAACCGGGACGACGAAGCAATAGCTGCTACGATTGGGGAAACGAAAGCCCAATCGTTTGCCGCCGCGAACCGCCGCCCACTCGGCAAAGGGTTTCCAGTTTGCGTGGATCAGAATGCGGATGCCTTCATTCTCTACACCTCAGGCAGCACCGGCGAACCGAAGGGCGCGGTGCATCGTCAGGCGGATATCTTCTACACCAACGATACTTTTTGTCGCGAAGTTCTGGGACTGCGCGAAGGTGATCGGCTGTTTTCGTCTTCGCGCTTGCCGTTCGCGTATGGCTTGGGAAACGGTTTTACTTTCCCGCTGCTCAACGGGCTAACTACGATTCTTTGCCGCGACAAACCCACGCCGGAGGTTGTCAGCCGGGTTTTCGAAGAATATCGTCCGACGATCTTTTTCGGTGTGCCGGTGGTCTACAGCATGCTGCTTGAGCATCATCGCGCCGACCACGAATTGAACACGTCGAGTTTGCGTTTGTGCGTCTCGGCGGGTGAGGCCCTGCCGGCAAAATTAGGAGAAGACTGGCAGAAAACTTTCGGCGTTGAGGTGCTGGACGGAATTGGTTCGACTGAGTTGTTGCACATGTTCATGTCCAACCACGAAGGCGAGGTGCTTTATGGCAGCAGCGGCAAGTTATTGGGTGGTTATGAAGCGCGGCTGATTGATCACGACGGCGTTGCGACGCCAGAGGGGGAAGCAGGCAATCTCTGGATTCGGGGCGGTAGCGCGGCGGCGCGCTACTGGCAGCGGCCCGAGACGAGTAGGGAAACATTTGTCGAGGGGTGGGTACGGACCGGCGATCTCTATCGTTGTGATGCGGCTGGATTCTGGTGGCACATGGGTCGCAGCGATGATTGTTTCAAGCCGAAGGGCCAGTGGGTCTCGCCGATTGAAGTCGAGAATGTTCTGCTGCGGCACGAAGCGGTGCGCGCCGCCGCGGTGGTAGAAGGAATTGATGAGCGTAATTTATCGTGCGTGTGCGCATTTGTCGTAAGCAACGACGACGCCCGCGGGACTGTCGAGGAATCGCTGCGCGCGCTGTGCGCCGCCGCCCTGCCGCGGTTTAAGCAGCCGCGCCGTTATCTTTTTGTTTCGGAATTGCCCTACACTGCGACCGGAAAGGTGCAGCGGTTTAAGTTGCGAGAACAGTTGCGCAATTCAGAGTTCAATCTTTAGATTGCTCTCAAATAAGCGCAAGCTAAAGCTTGAACTCTAAATATTATGACTGAAAAAAGTATCCAGGAAACTTACGCGCCGAACAATGCCTGCTTCGGCTGTGGCCCGGCGAATGAAAAGGGATTGCACATTCGCAGCTTTCCGAGCGGCGATGAAGTAATCGCGACGTTCCAGCCTGAGACTTTTCAGGAGGCCTTCCCTGGAATGTTGAGTGGCGGCATTATCGGCACGCTGCTCGATTGTCACTGCAACTGGACCGGCGCGTATCACCTGATGAAGCAGAACGGATTGGATCATCCGCCTTGCACGGTCACCGCTGACTATGCGATTAAGTTACTGCGGCCGACGCCCACGGATAGACCGGTGGAGCTGCGCGCGCGCGTAGTTGAGTCAAGCGAGGATCGCGCGATCGTCGAAGGTGAGTTGGTCGCTCACGGTAAGGTTTGTGCTACTTGCCGGGGAACATTCGTTGCCGTGAAGCCGGGGCATCCCGCTTATCATCGTTGGTAAGTGGCACAGACTTTGGAGTGCGCCGGCAGAGCGCAGCGGCGACGGCGCTTTGGCTTGATCGACGAGAACGAGGAGGCCTGCGGAAATCCAAAGCGGTGTCGCGCTCCGCTTGCCACCGCACTCCAAAATGTTCACTTAACCACAATCCTCGTTTTCTTCTGTTCCTTGTCCACTGCCACATAGATCACTTCGGCCTCGGTAACGCGCACACGTTCGCCCTCGCCGCCGTAGCGCTCCGCTTCCACCATTACGCGGACGGTGATTGAAGTAGATCCAATCTTCAGCGTCTCAGAATAAAAGCTCACCAGGTCGCCGACAAAAACCGGCGCGTGAAAAATCACCTCGCGCATGGCCACGGTCACAAAGCGAGCCATGCCCGTGTGGCGGTGCGCTTCGATCGCGCCGGCCATGTCGATGTAGCTGAGAATGACGCCGCCAAAAATCGTGCCCTGCGAATTCGTGTCGCGCGGCAGCATCGCAATGCGGATTGCCGGATCAGAGTTCATGAAAGGATAGTAAGTCGTGAACTGTAAATCGTAAACCGAAGACAGGTGCGTCTTCCTCGGCTCGTGTCGACGACAAAGGAACAAAGGGACTAGCGCGAGTGTCTAAGCCGGCAGTCAGTAACCGACGTTAGCGAGGTTTCATCATGTTCGAACTCTTCGAGTTAATTCTCAGCTCTCCGATCGGCGCGTTGATCTTCGCCGGATTGCAGGATGCGCTTTACGCTGTGATTGTCGTTTCAGACTGCGAGGAATGCGGGTTTAACGACCTGGGGAAATTGCTCTTCGGTGGAGTGATCCTGGCAATCCTGTTTGGCGTAATGATTTCACTCTTACTTCGCCTTAGGAAAGAAAAGACACCGGGGTCGTCAGGCTTCGTTTCAATCCGCTCGTCGGATACCCAACAATAATTTGTTTTGAGGCGGGCTACTGCCCGCCCTTGGTGTCGCATATTCTCGGCGGGCAAGTAGCCCGCCTCTAAACGAGGGCGCCTTATGAAACGAACGGATACCACGGCGTGTTGCGAAAGATCCAGAAGAAGATCAGAAGCACGAGCCAGGCCCAAAGGTAAAGCGGCGGAATGAAAACGCGCCGCTGAGGTTGGCCGGTGACAGCGCTGCGCGTGTAACCCAGAAAGCCATAGACGATAAACGGCAGCGTCAGGATCATGAGTGGATTGAGCTTGAAGGCGCTGATTGGGTGCAAGTGAAGTAGTTGGTAAAACGCGCGAGTTGAGCCGCAACCGGGACACTGGAATCCAGTCACCAGACGGAACGGGCACTTGGGAAAGAATTGATTTCCCGGCAGCGCGGGATTGAAGAAAAAGAGAAAGACGGCGATTGACGCCAAGCCCAGCCAAACGGTTGACGCGATCGCCAGTTGGCGCGCGCGGTCGTTGGTCGTCTCAATGAAATGAAATCCAGTCATGATCTGAAATCTGCGAGTCACGTTATCATAGAGGGCTCACTGCGGCCCCGGGTCGTCCTATCGAAGTCCGCGTCGAAACTGACAATCGTGAGGTCGTACTTATCTGCCACTGCATACTGATAGGCATCGTCGAAATCGAGATTGAATTCGTCGCATGGTCTATGACGACGCGCATCTCATCCGCTTCGAGCAGCGCGACAGCACTGCCCCCATTTGTGATCATATCCGAGAGGAAGCTACGAAACGCATTCGCCTTGTTTCGCCTGAGCAAAATCACTCCGATAGAATGAAGCGAAAAGTCAGAGATAAGACAGATGTGTTGGTTAGCTTTTGCCAGTAACTCCCTAGCGTCAGCGGCGCGGCGTTGTTCGAGGAGTACTTCCAGGAAGATATTGGTGTCAATAAGCAGCTTCATTCCACTTCGCTTCGCCAGCCCGTGATCTCGTGTTGCAGTTCAACAGAAGTATATTCGTCACGCATATCCCTGAGCGCGCCGGCCCAATCAAATCGAGGTTTCATCCGTGGGCTTGATCGTTGCTTTGCTAGCAGGAATTCAACAAAATCTCGCACCTCTGACTGTTGCTTAGGAGGCAACTCGTTAATGATCTCCTCAATAGGCTTAATGTATTCTTTCATGATTGGCTATCATAACCAGCATCAATAGGGTTATCCCAGAACTCAAGGCTGCTCTCGCTGGCCGAAAGCAAATCGTGGGCGTCTCCGTCAGATGATTCGATTACAAAGACAGTTACGTGGACTCCTGGAGCTAACGGCACGTCCAGTTCCAATCGTCCACCATCCTTAACTTGGGTATCGTACTTGAGCGCCGTTTGCATTGTAGACTCTCCCGGAGCGCCTCGCATTATACCTTAAGTGACTAATGGCCAGCCGCCGATTGTCTCGTCTGATCTAGAAACCGCAGCCGACTCGGAAAAAGCTTGAGCCGCCGCGGAATGATTCACTCGCAGCTTATTGATGTCGGAACTCAGCAGATCAAACTCTCAGAACCATCCCTTGCGGCCCTGAACGTAGGTTCTCACAAACTCTTCATCCGACTTGGTGAGATACATTATCCCTTCCACAATTCCGATCACGTGCATCACGCCGGCGAGAGTAAAGCAACTGAGCACTGAGAACAGCAGCATGATCAAGCCTTCTTTTTGATAACCGAGAATAAACTTGTGAATTCCCAAACCACCAAGAACGATTCCCAGGATGCCGGCGACGATCTTTTTATCAGCTCCGGCAGACTGCCAGTCCTGAGTGTGCGGTTGGCCGTACAGTGGCGCCGGTGGCTGGATAGGTTGATAGCTTGGTTGGAAGGGCTGCTGATAGTCTGTCTGGTCTTGATAGGCCGTCGGTTGTCCACCGATTGCCGGCAGCGGCGACTGACACTGCGAACAGACTTGTGAATAATCGTCGTTCTGCGCGCCGCACTTGGTGCAAAAAACAGCCATCGTATCCGAATCCTCAAGCTGGAACGGGGAATCCTCCAGCCATCTGAGAGGATTCCCCTACCGATCCAGGCAGTTCGATGTCGGCGAACAGGCAAGCCCGCACGCTGTGTTATCCAACAACACCATTCCGAGTGACGTGAACCAGAGCGTCAGTGTAGGCCGAGGCCTAACGCCACCCGGGAATTGTCGCCGCGAACCAATTAGCGATTGCCCATCGCGCTTAAGCCCACACCAAGAATCAGCATGATCACATAGACGGCAATGCCGAGTACGCCGATGCCGATTGCGATAAAGCTGAACATCTTGGCTTTCTTGGACGCGTCTTCCGCGCCTGCGGTATCGCCCGCGGCCAGCTTTCCGTTTACCTGAGTGGCAAAAATAATTGCCGGGATTGCCAGCGGCCAGCAACAGAATATCGAGATGATGGCAGGCACCAGATAGTTCGGTACAGTTGCCGATCCGCCTGACGCGGGGGGCGGAGTCCAATTTTGCGACATGATTTAATCTCTCCTACTTTTTTGATTTCTCACTGCGAGCTTTCCAAACGATGAGGCCTGTCCGAAGCAATCTGTGCGCACTCTGATGAAAAACCCGGCAGCGAACGCGACGGTGTTCCTCTCAAACGATGAACTGAAGTGATGCTCTTTTTTCCGGGTTTAGACCGCAATAGCGATGCATAACTAACAAAAGACAGGCTCGATTGTCAATCTAATTCATGAATTAACATCGGTGATGGTTCCGGCCGATGGGGAAAACTATCGCCGCCGGCTCAGCACGCGATTGACTCGACAAACCTAAATCGAGGATAGTCTGAGCCGGTTGCGAGAGGCTTTTCATAGTAGAGAACTAACGAAACGGGGCCGCTTGCCGATGAGGTTTTCGGTACGCCGACCTGCGCAGACTGGCAGTCTGCGCCTACCTAACCAGTGAAACAAATTCTTCAGAACCTTAAAACAGGTGCGGTATCGGTAACCGACGTTCCGGCGCCCGCCGTCCGCCCGGGATTTGTCATTGTGCGCACGGCCGCTTCGCTGATCAGCGCCGGGACCGAACGGATGACTGTCGAGGCAGGGCAGAAGAGCCTGATGGGACGCGCCCTCGATCAGCCTGCTTTGGTCAAGCAAGTCATTCAGAAGGCGAGAACCGAAGGCGTGCTGAATACCATCGACGCCGTACGTTCCAAGCTTCAATCGCTGGTGGCGCTGGGTTACAGCGCCGCCGGCACAGTGTCGGAAGTCGGCGAAGGCGTCACGGAATTTCATCGAGGCGATCGGGTAGCGTGCGCCGGGGTGGGCTATGCTTCGCATGCGGAAGTCCTGGCGGTCCCGAAAAACTTGTGCGTTCTTTTGCCGTCTCAAGTCAGCTTTGACGCGGCAGCGTTTAGCACTGTGGGTGCAATCGCGCTGCAGGGCGTGCGTCTGACAGAGCCGACCCTGGGCGAGTCCGTGGTGGTGATTGGGCTCGGATTGATCGGACAACTGGCCGTGCAGTTGCTGAAGGCGAATGGCTGTCGCGTGTTCGGCATCGATGTCGATGAGAACAAAATTGACCTGGCCCGTCAGTTCGGTGCTGACTCAGGTTGCGCGCCAGAAGGCGCAGCGAAGCACAGCGTGATGGAATGGTCGCGCGGGCGTGGAGCGGATGCCGTACTGATCACCGCTGCGACTTCATCGAACCAACCGGTAGAACTGGCGGGCGAGCTCTCGCGGCCAAAGGGTCGAGTAGTGGTAGTGGGCGCGGTGGGGCTCAATATTCCGCGCAAGTCTTATTACGATCGCGAACTCTCTTTCCGGATCTCGATGTCCTATGGACCCGGCCGCTACGATCCGGAATACGAAGAGCGGGGGCACGATTATCCGTTCGGGTATGTGCGCTGGACTGAAGGGCGCAACATCGAAGCTTTTCTCGATCTGCTGGCTGAAGGCCGCGTGAATGTCGAGGCCTTAACTACTCACCGGTTCAAGCTCACGGAAAGCGAAAGCGCTTATGAATTGATCACGGGCGACGAACCTTATCTCGGCGTCGTCCTGCAGTACGACAGCGAAGGCGAATCCGATCATCGCATTGCCCTCTCCGAAAAGACGTCTGCGCCGGCTGCGGCCGTGCGCGTGGGTTTGATTGGCGCCGGTGGTTATGCGAAAGCCATGCTGCTGCCGAACTTCAAAGCGGCCGGCGCAGAGTTTCAGTCGATCGCCACTGCTTCGGGAGTGACGGCGCGCGCCGTGGGCGAGCAGCACGGATTTCGTTTCTGTGTCTCGCGGGCCGAGGAAGTGATCGATGACGAGCAGGCAAATCTAATTGTGATCGCAACGCGTCACGACGTGCATGCAAAGTTGGCGCAACAAAGCCTGGAGCGCGGCCGCCACGTGTTTGTCGAGAAGCCGCTAGCCTTGAATGACGAAGAGTTAGCCGGAGTGTTGGCAGCCGCTAAGCAATCCGCGGGCAGGTTGATGGTCGGCTTTAACCGGCGCTTCTCACCATTGGCGATCAAGGCGAGAGATTGGTTCGCAGATCGAGCCACCCCGCTGTCGATAAATTATCGCGTTAACGCCGGCCGGGTTCCGCGCGGCCATTGGGCCCTCGATCCCAAAGTCGGCGGCGGCAGAATCATCGGCGAGGTTTGTCACTTCATCGACTTTATGCATTTCATTACGGGCTCTTTGACCACGCGCGTTTACGCCGAAGCGATCTCCAGCAACAACCAGGACGTCAACAACGAGGACTCGGTCTTTATCACTCTGCGTTTCGCGGACGGATCGAACGGAGCGATCGCATATCTGGCGGAAGGCGACCGGGCCCTGCCCAAAGAGCGGATTGAAATTTTCGGCGGCGGGAAGTCATTCGTGATCGACGACTTTCGCAGCGCCGGCGCCTGGGACAAGGGGCGTGAAACCAAAACCAAACTTCGTGCGCAGGACAAGGGCCAGCATGACGAAGTACGCGCAGTCTGCGCCGTCGTTCGCGACGGCGGTCCGGCGCCAGTTGGTTTGAATGATCTGGCCACGACGACGCGCGCTACATTTCGCGTGCTGGAGTCTTTGCGGACCGGTTTGCCGGTTGAAGTGTAGTAAGATTCATTTTCCATTTCTCATTTTCCATTTTTCATTTGCCATTCAATGCAATGAATTCAGAAATCCACGTTAGGAGGGCTGGGTTGAAAACACGAAAGCCTTGCTTACGCGTGCGCTTCCAAGACACCCGGCCTAAATAGCAAATGAAAAATGTCAAATGAGAAATGGAAAATGAGCGATTAACGTGGGAGACCGCACGAACTCGAATGCTCAAGATCATCATAGTCGCCGGCGCGCGGCCGAACTTTATGAAGGTGGCGCCTATCGTAGCGGCCATGCGACGACGCCTCGACGCTTTCCAGCCCCTCCTCGTTCACACCGGACAACATTACGACGAAGCCATGTCTCAGGCGTTTTTTCGCGACCTGGAAATGCCTGAACCCGACGTCTATCTTGGCGTCGGCTCGGGCAGTCACGCGCAGCAAACCGCCGCGATCATGCAGGCCTTCGAACCGGTTGTGATTAAGGAGAAACCGGATTGGGTGATCGTTGTCGGCGACGTCAACTCGACCGTGGCGTGCGCGCTGGTATGCGTGAAGCTCGGCATCAGAGTCGCACACGTAGAGGCCGGCTTGCGCAGTCGAGATCGAACCATGCCCGAAGAAATCAATCGCGTGCTGACGGACCAGATTGCCGATCTTCTTTTGACCCCGTCGCCGGATGCCGATGCGAATCTCCGCGCCGAAGGAATCCCCGCCGAACGAATCAGGTTTGTCGGCAACATCATGATCGATTCGCTGCTGGGCCAGCTTGAGCGTGCCCGACAATCCAATGTGTGCGCGGACCTGGGGTTGGCTGGGAAAGAATACGCGGTGCTGACCTTGCATCGTCCGGCGAATGTCGATGAGCCAGCCGCATTCATTCAAATCATCACGGCGCTGAAAGAGATTGCGCGGCGTTTGCCCATCGTTTTTCCCGCGCATCCGCGGACGCGCAAAATGATTACTGAACTCGGGCTGACCGACAGAGTCGCAAACATCGAAGGCTTGTTGCTTATTGATCCGCTTGGTTATCTGGACTTTTTGCAACTGCTCAATCTCTCGCGTTTGGTCCTGACTGATTCCGGCGGCATTCAGGAAGAAACCACTGTGCTGGGCGTTGCCTGTATTACTCTGCGCGAGAATACCGAGCGGCCAATTACCGTTGAGATGGGCACGAACACGATCGCCGGCACGGATTCAGCGAGGATCATTGAAGCGGCGTTTAGCGCTCTCGACCAGTCTGCAAACACCGGCACGCCGCGCGTGCCGCCGCTTTGGGACGGCCACACTGCGGATCGAATCCTTGATGCGCTGATAGAAAAAGCGGGATAACAGTCCACATCGCCCCTGACTCTTCTCATTAGCACCGGGCTTTAGCCTCGGGATCGGATTTGAGAGGAGAAACCGTTTAAAACGGTTTCAGTTTCTGTCGTGCACTAAATTCACCGGGCTAAAGCCACGGTGCTAATAAGAGATCCGTCAAGATCTCGCCACACTAATCTTCCCACCGGGCATTTCAGTTTGCCCTTTCATCTCTTCCCCTTTACCCTTTTCACTTCTTCTCCGGCAAATGATCACATTCACAAAGATTAAGCGCATGCTTCGCGGCGAGGTCAGTGTGCGTACGGCTGCACGCGAAACGCTGCGGCGGCTGCGCGCTTCCCTTGATCGACGCCGGGAGCGCGCCAGCCTCTCCCTCATCGATCGACAACCCGCACGGTTAACCGAGGAATTTTCCCGGCTGTCGCCGCGGGATTTGCTGGCGCACTTTCGTTCGCGCCAGTCGCCGGAATTCTTTCCCGGTTTCGCGGGCGGAGCGGAGCAGGCGGCCGCTTTGCAGCAGCAGCTTTTCCCAGACGAGACAACTGAACTGATAACCCAGGCGAAGCGCATTGCCAACGAGCATTGCTGGGCGTTGCTGGGCTTTGGCGAAAAATGTTTCGGCGCTGGGGAGATCGATTGGAATCTGGATCCGCTGTCCGGCTATGACTGGCCACTCGCTCATCATGCAGAAATCAATCTGATCCGGGACGATGGCTCAGATGTGCGCGTGGTTTGGGAACTGAACCGAATGGCGCAGCTCATTACGCTGGGGCGCGCCTATGCGGTCACTGATAATCAAAGATTCAGTACTGAGTTTTTTCGGCAGCTCGCCAGTTGGCGGGAACAGAATCCAGTGGGCCGGGGCGTGAATTGGAATTGTGCAATGGAGGTTGCCTTGCGCGCAATCAACCTGCTCGCCGCGTTCGAGCTGTTTCTGCGCGCGCCGCAAATGAATGAAGCCGACCTGGCCGAACTCCTCAGGATGTTCGATCAGCATGGCGCGCACATCCGGCGCAATCTGGAGTATTCACACATCGCGACCAGTAATCATTATTTGGCGGACGTGACCGGTTTGTTGTGGCTCGGTGTGTTATTGCCAGAACTGGAAGCCGCGCGCGAATGGCGCGAATTTGGTTTGCAGGAATTGCTTCGCGAGATGGACAAGCAACTTTTGCCGGACGGAGCGGACTATGAAGCTTCGACGGGGTACCACCGTTTGAAGCTCGAGTTGTGGCTTTACTCCTTTGTGCTTTGCCATATCAATGCCATCGAAATCGACGGGCAATACTGGGACAAGCTGCGCGGAATGATCGAATACGTGCGTGCTTACCTGCGACCGGACGGCCGTGCGCCATTGATTGGCGATTCAGACAGCGGGCAGGTATTTCCGTTGGCGCCCCACCGCGGCGACGATCATGCTTACGTGTTGGCGCTGGGCGCCGCGATCTTTCAGGAGCCGCGTTTCAAGATTGAAGGGGCAGGTGTGACAGAGGAACTCCTGTGGATTTTAGGAGAGCCGGGTCTTCGCGATTATGAAGCGCTGCCTGCCGCCGGGCCCGTAGAGTCGCAAGCTTTTCCTGATGCCGGAACTTACATTTTGCGGCACGACGATCTGTATTTGCTTTTCAACGCGAGCGGCAGCGGAGTCAACGGCCGCGGCTCTCACGGCCACAACGACGCGCTCAGCATTGAAGTCTCTGCCTGCGGATCGGCCTTCATCGTTGACCCGGGCTCGTATGTTTACACGGCCGATCTGCGCGAACGGCAACGATTTCGCTCGACTGCTTATCACTCAACCGTCGAAGTTGACGAGGTTGAGCAGAACATTTCCGACGAGCAAGCGCCGTTCATCGTTGGTAACGAAGCTGAACCGCGCGTGATCAGTTGGGAGAGCAGCCATGACGTTGACGTGTTGGTCGCGGAACATTTTGGTTATCAGCGCCTGCCGCAGCCGCTCACTCATCGGCGCACCGTCCGCTTCGACAAACAGCGACGCTGCTGGAAGGTAGAAGACAAGTTGAGCGGCGAAGGAACTCACGAGCTCAGGTTTCGGTTTCACCTCGCGCCGGGGCTTGAAAACAGCATACGTCCTGACGGAACTATCGAGGTGTACGATAAGATGAGCGGCACGCGATTGTTGATTGTAGCGAGCGGGCTGGCTGCCGAACCCGTTCTCGAATCGCGCTTTTCTTCCCGGGATTACGGAGCCAAACAGGCGTCAGAGTCGGTGTGCTGGACTGTTCAAGCGGCGTTGCCGGTGACCGCGCAATTCGTGCTGGTTCCGGTTGGTGCAAAGGAGGATGAGAGCGAACGCTTGCGATTGAGGACAGATTTTAGGAATGCTGATCAAGTTGGTTGAAGCTTGCTTGGTTTCTTCCCCTCTCCCGATGGGAGAGGGGCCAGGGGAGAGGGTGCGAAGCTTAGCCGAAGATATTTTTGATTATTCGTCGTGTTTACCTACGACAACCTGAGATCAAAATCGGGGTCTGCGTTCAGGCCCTCACCCCAACCCTCTCCCAAAGGGAGAGGGAGTAAGTAGGATCGACAAACTGAAGTTTTGTCGCGCAGCCAGTTGGCTGAATCTGAAATTTGAGATCTGAAATTTAAGCATGTGCGGCATCTGCGGAGTCTGGGAATATGGCGCGGCGGAGGGCCGAGTCGAGCGTGCATTGATCGAAAAGATGCGCGACGTGATGACCCACCGTGGGCCGGACGATGCGGGCGAATTGATCTTTGACGGAGGCCGCGGCGGTTTTGGATTTCGCCGCCTTTCAATTATCGATTTGTCGGCAGCCGGTCACCAGCCAATGCGTGGCTGTACCGATCGCGTCTGGTTGGTTTTCAACGGAGAGATTTACAACCACGCTGAATTGCGTGAAGGCCTCGAACAACGCGGCCACGTCTATGCTTCTCGCACTGATTCTGAAACCATCCTGCATCTATACGAAGAACGCGGTCTTGATTTTGTCCACGACATCGAAGGCGATTATGCGATTGCTTTGTGGGACGCGGACCGGGAACAACTGGTGTTGGCCCGAGATCGCGCGGGCGTCAAGCCGCTCTACTTCTATCAACAGGATGGGCGGTTCATGTTTGCTTCCGAGATTAAGGCCATCCTCGAACACCCTTCAGTGACGCCGGAAGTAGACGAAGAGGCGCTCTATCACTATCTCACTTTCGTAACTACGCCCGCGCCGCAAACTCTCTTTCGTGACGTGCATAAACTTCCCGCCGGCCACATGCTGGTCGTCAATCGCGATGGCGCAGCGTGCATGACCCAATATTGGGACGCGCTGCCTCCTGAATCACCGGTGATGCGGAGTGAACAGGAACATCAGGAAAATATTCTGGAGTTGCTGCGGGCCTCGATTAAGAAGCGCATGATGGCGGACGTTCCCTTCGGCGTTTTTCTTTCCGGCGGCGTCGATTCGTCGGCGAACGTGGCGCTGATGTCCGAGCTGATGACCCAGCCGGTCAGAACTTTCACGGTTGGTTTTCATGATACTGATGAACTGAACGAGCTGGATTCCGCACGGGCGATCTCGAAACGGTTCGGAACGGATCATCATGAGGTAATGATCGGCCGCGCAGAGATGCAGAAGTTTCTGCCCGAGCTGGTATTTCACCAGGACGAGCCGATCGCCGATCCGGTGTGCGTGCCCCTTTACTATGTTTCGAAACTGGCGCGCGACACGGGCACGATCGTGGTGCAGGTCGGCGAGGGGTCGGATGAAATCTTTGGCGGCTATGATTGGTTTCGGACGTATTTGCGGATCGAAGAAAGGTTCTGGCGCCATGCTGAGCGGTTTCCAATCTCTGCCCGGCGCGCAGCCACGGCCCTGGCAAAGCCGCTGGTGAAGAAGATGCTGAAAAAGCGAATGGCGGGCGAGCTGGTGCGGCGGCTGGGAGCCAACGAGTCTCTGTTCTGGGGCGGCGCGATCGTGTTTGACGAAACGATGAAGCCGGCGGTGCTCTCGCCCGAGATGCGCGCGCGATCCAACGGGCTGTCCACCTACGATGTTGTGCGGCAATATCAGGAAACGATTGCCGCCGCTCGTCCCAATTCGGATTATGCCGCGCGCATGACCTACCTCGAATTGAAACTGCGTTTGCCTGAGCTGCTGCTGATGCGTGTGGACAAAATCACGATGGCCACCTCGGTTGAAGCGCGGGTTCCGTTTCTCGATCATCATCTGATTGAATATGCGATGGGCCTTCCGCGAAATTTGAAAGTGAAAGGCTCGACCGGAAAACACATTCTCAAGCGGGCCCTGGAATCAGTGCTGCCAAACGACGTGCTCTACCAACCCAAGCGCGGCTTTGGCGCGCCCATCAACGAGTGGTTTCGCGGACCTGAAGGCGACAGTTTGGTTAAGCAAATCACGAGCTCTTCAATTCGTAAGCGAAACTTTTTTGACTATTCATTTATTCAGCGAATGGCCGACGAACATCAACGCGGAACTCGCGATTGGAGCGCGAACCTTTGGTGTTTGCTGAATTTGAGTTTGTGGTACGAGCGTTGGATTGAGGGCAGGAACTAATCTCATTAGCACCGCGCTTCAGCGCGGTGATGAGGCGGTCAAAATGTGAGACCAACCGTTTTAACGGTTTTCGCGCTAAACCGTTGAAACGGTTTTGGGAACCAAAGGCCTCGGTGATCACCTGGCTGAAGCCAGGTGCTAATGAGAGAGCATCTCCACACGACGTAACCCAAGTCGAACAAGGCATGAGCGATCACGCAATCATCGGAGCACCAGCGGAGACTGCCGCGGCTGTGACCCCAATTGAAGCGGGAGCTTTCGGCAGCTTTGCGTCGGGAGTGGCGCTGACGATCGTGACGCGGCTGTTGATGCTTGTGGGCACGGTCGGAGCCAGCGTGATCGTTGCGCGATGGCTGGGACCGGAAGGGCTTGGATCGCTGGCGGTGCTTAACACGACGATTGTACTTGCGCTGGCGATCGGGAGTCTGGGGCTGACCTCAGCCAACACTTATTTCATCGCCAAGGATCGGCGGAGTTTGGCGCCGGTGTGGGCAAATGCAATTGTCTTTTCGCTGTGCGGCGGGACCGTCGTAGCTTTGGCGGTGGTCGGCCTCGCGAAGTTCACACCAGCGCTGTTTGGCGGTGTTTCCTCGGACCTGATTCTGATCGCGGCCCTCTCGATTCCATTCCAGTTTCTGCTGTCGCTTGGCCTCAACGTTCTGCTGGCGATGGATCGAATCCGCCAGCTTAATTTTATGGACGCGATGGCGCCCGCGTTGGCGTTGTTCAATGCGATT
>JAWVCT010000067.1:0-34708 GCA_033858155.1 Blastocatellia bacterium | reverse complement strand
CTGCTCAGCCGTCAACAAACCCGCAATTTGCGACATCATCTTCGCGTGGGAAACCTCGATCTCAACCTGGATCTTGGCCCGCGCTTCAGCCGCCGCGCGCACGGCTGCCTCGTCGAAGTTGCCGCTTGCCGGATCGGGTTCGCTTCCGTGCAGGGCGCGCATCTGATCAAAAAGCGCTTTGTTGCCCTCTTCAAAGCTGTCCGTGATCTTCTTGATCTGGGTCTTCTGATCGGCGGTTAGATTGAGATCGCGAAGCGGCCCCAAACCGTCGCGTGGCCCCCGCTCACCGCGAAAACCATCACCTCGCGGCGGGCCCTGGTGCCGGTGCCCGTGTGAAAACGCCACCGCGGCGACCGTCAATAATAGCGCGCCGGCGACGGCAATGATCACGCTCGATTTCTTCCAGTTGAGTTTCATTTCTTTCTCCCTTTTTCGTTCGAATCATTCTTTCGTAAACCACCGCTCGTAATACGGCTGTCTCTTGTTACGTATCTTAGACGTCAGGAGATGCGTCGGGACGTGAAGACTTCGTCAAGCGATTGCAAAATTTTGCAAAGTTGGGGACTTCCTCGGATGGTGAGCTTTACAAAAAGGAGATCGGAATTAAGATGGGTCTGGTGAAAACGTCGGGGCCAGAATCCGAAGCGAGACAGGCTATGCAGCAAATACTCGTAGTCGACGATGACATTGAACTCTGTGAATTGGTCGCGGAGTACCTGGAACCTGAAGGCTATAAAGTCGAGGCAGTACACCAGGGTCCTGAGGGAGTGACGCGGTCGCTCTCGGGCGAGCACGCGCTGGTGGTGCTGGATTATATGTTACCCGGAATGAACGGCTTTGAAGTTCTGCGGCAGATTCGGGCCCAGTCATCTCTGCCCGTTGTAATGTTGACGGCCCGCGGGGATGACGTAAATCGGATCATTGGTCTTCAGATTGGCGCGGACGATTACCTGCCCAAGCCCTTCAATCCGATGGAACTAGTCGCGCGAATTAATGCAGTCCTGCGCCGCTCTCAGGCTGATCCGGGTCAGACAAACGCGCCGGAGGTCGTCATCGTCGGCGATATCGAGATGGACAAAAGGACGCGCGCGGTCCGTCGTGGCGGGCAACTAATCGAGCTTACCGCGGTTGAATACTCGCTGCTGGAAAAACTTTTGCAAGCGCCCGGCCGCATCATCGAGCGGGAAGAGTTGGTCAAGGACGTTTTGCACCGGGAGCTTTCGCCTTTCGACAGAAGCATCGACACACACGTAAGCAACCTGCGCAAAAAATTGGGCCACCATGTCGATGGCATCGAGCGCATTAAGACCGTGCGCAGCGTCGGCTATATTTACGCTTTGCCCGAGCCAAAGATTGAATAGTTCATGCGCAGCCTCTTTCTAAAAATTTTCATTTGGTTCGGGTTGGTAATGGTGGTGGCCAACGTTGCTTCGTTCGTTACCGGCATTTTCATTGAGCGTCGCTCGCAGTTCGCCCGCCAGAGTCCGATGGCCCCGATGTTTAGTGTCTATGCGCAATCGGCCGTGGAAATTTTTGAAAGAGACGGCAAGACGGCGTTGGCTTCCTATCTGGAACGGGTCGAGCATGTGTCGAACATCAACGCCGTGCTTTTCGACAGCATGGGAAACGAAGTCTCAGGGCGAACGGTACCCGAAGGTGTTTTGAACGCAATCAGCCGCGTCACGGAACAATCGCCTTACGTGTTTTATTTTCTACCGCAGCAGCCGCGTCCCTTTGCTGCTCACCTGATCCGCGGACCGCGGGGTGCGAGTTATGTTCTGGCAGGTGTGCTGCCGAAGCCGGATTTTCCCGGCCCGCCTCCGCGACTCGGAGAACCTGGATCGCTGGCCTTTGGCCTGCGGATAATCGCGCGAAGTTTTTTGCCGGTCCTCCTGGTCGGCGGATTGTTCTGCTTCTGGCTTGCCAGCTACCTGTCTACTCCAATCGTGCAACTGCGCGGCGCGACTCATGAGTTGTCGGCAGGTAATCTTGAAGCGCGGGTGGATAACAAGCTGGTCAGGCGGCGCGACGAAATCGGGAATCTGGGCCGTGATTTCAATGTGATGGCCGGCCGCATCGAATCTTTGGTGGGAGCCCAGCGGAGACTTTTGGGGGATATCTCTCACGAACTCCGTTCACCGTTGGCGCGGCTGGGAGTCGCCCTCGGGCTGGCCCGCCGTTCAGCCGGACCTTTGGCGACATCGGCTTTGGATCGGATCGGCAGAGAGGCTGAACGTCTTAACGAAATGATCGGACAACTACTCGCGCTCTCGCGCGTTGAGACGGGAACTGACCGATCGGAGAATGTCGAGATCGACCTTGCGGCTCTGGTCAAAGAAGTGGCTGAAGACGCTGATTTTGAAGCTCGTGGGCGGGAGCGCTCAGTTCTCGTAATCAGCGACAAGCCCCTGGCGATGCGAGGAGTTTTCGAACTTATCAGAAGCGCCATTGAAAACGTCGTGCGCAATGCAGTGCGTTACACTGACGCGGGCACTCAGGTGGAGATCTCGTTGACTTCCGAAGCAGCCAACGACGATCGATTCGCCGTTATCAGCGTCCGTGATCACGGCAAAGGCGTGCCGCCGGAATCAATTCAAGAGATTTTCCGGCCCTTCTATCGCGTGGAAGACGATCGCGATCGCAAGACGGGCGGCACCGGCCTGGGCCTCTCAATCGCCGCCCGCGCGGTGCACCTGCACCACGGAACTATCAAAGCCGCGAACGCGAAAGATGGAGGTTTGATTGTTGAGATCAGACTGCCGCTTTCGTCCGCGAAGCGGACGGATTAAATAGCCGTGGGCAACGCCCACGGAATGCTGGCGCCACAGACACCGACCCTGTAAGGGTCGAACAGATCAATTCCACAAGTATCGTTCGTCATATTCGACCTCGTATTCATCCAGGAATTGAACCAGCTCTTCTTGAAACGTTCGCTTTCGATGATGTTCTTTCTGGTTGGCCAGATATTGTTTCAAGGCGGGGACCATCGGCCTTCCAATCGAAAAGCCTCCATACCCATCTTGCCAATGAAAGTTTCTGAACTCGCTTCCTTTCGTCTTTATCCATGAAGAGCTGTCTTTCTTGACATCCTTCATCAAAGAGCTGAGCGCGATGTTCTTAGATTGCGAAATGAGCAGATGGACGTGGTCAGAGGTTCCGCCCGCGTCAAGCAGGCGCGATTCATTGTTCTTCAGAATGCCGCCGATGTAGGCGAATAGTTCGGGTTCTATTTCGAGTGTGATAAGCGGTTCACGGTTCTTGGTTGAAAAAACAACGTGCGCCATGAGACTGACAAGAGTCTGGGCCATGGGAGTTCCTTGGATATTCGACCCTTTCAGGGTCGGAGGTTTGCGTTGATTCTGATCCGGTGGCGTTGCCACCGGCTATTTAATCCGTCCACTTCGTGGACGTTCTAATCCTCTTCCGCGACCCGAATCCTGCCTTCGTCCTTCGCCTGCTGAATAATTTTCTGCGCAATCTGGCTCGGCACGGGGTCGTAGTGCGAGAACTGCATGTGGAAAGTGCCGCGGGCCGCGGTGATCGAGTTCAGGGTCGATTGGTAGTTCAGCATCTCAGACATCGGCACTTGCGCTTTGACGACTTGTTGTTTGCCGCGCGTGTCCATACCCTGCACGCGGCCGCGCCTTGAATTGAGGTCGCCCATGATGTCGCCGCTGCATTCCTGGGGCGCATCGATCTCGACATCCATGATTGGTTCCAGCAGCGCCGGCTTCACTTTTTCCATCGCGTTGCGAAATGCTTTGCGCCCGGCCGCGCGGAAGCTGTGCTCGTCCGAATCCACGTTATGATACGAGCCGTCGATCAACTGCACTCTAAAATCGACCAGCGGGTAACCGGCGATGGCGCCGTGCGAAGCGGCTTCGATGATTCCTTTTTCAATCGCCGGCCGAAACTGCTGCGGCACAGAGCCGCCAAAAATCTTGTCTTCGAAGACAAAGCCCCCGCCACGCTCCATTGGTTCGAAAATGACTTTACAGTCGCCGAACTGTCCGCGACCGCCGGTTTGCTTTTTGTGGCGGCCCTGCACTTCCGCCCGCTGGGTGATCGTCTCTTTGTAAGGAACCTTCGGCGGATGCAGCATCACTTCGACGTTGTAGCGCTTTTTCAGCTTGTCGACGATCGTCTCGACGTGGACCTGGCCTGAGCCGGCGAGCAGAAACTCTTTCGTCTGCGCGTCACGCGTGAAGCTAAGAGCCGGATCTTCTTCCAGGATCTTATGAATCGCTACGCTGATCTTCTCTTCGTCCTGCCGCGACTTGGGTTCAATCGCGAAAGCAATTGCGGCCTCGGGGTATTGCACCGGGTCGTAGATGATTGGCTTGGCTTTGTCGCACAGAGTGTCGCCCGTCTGGGTCTCTTTCAGCTTCACACAGGCAATGATGTCGCCGGCGTTAGCCTCCGAAACTTTATCGAGCTGTTTCCCCTGCGTGGTATGCAATGCACCGAGCCGCTCAGAGGCGCTGCGCGACGAGTTGTACACGTTCGCGTCGGTGCCGACTTTGCCGCTAATGACCTTCATTACATTGATGCGGCCGGCGAAGGGATCCGCGACGGTGCGAAAGACATAAGCTGAAAAAGGCTCGCTGCTCGAATACTTTCGCGTCGCAGGTTCGCCTTTCTCGTCTTTGCCATGCTCCTCTTCGTGATGCGCCGGATCGGGAGCAAACTCGACGATGTGATCCAGCAAAGTCGCCAAACCGACCAGGGTCGTGGTCGAAACCGAGTAAACCGGGCACAGCTTGCTTTGCGCAATCGCTTTCCCAATATTCGGCAAGACATCAGCGTCATCGAGCGTGCCCTGCTCGAAATATTTTTCCATCAACGCGTCGTCGGATTCGGCGACCAGTTCAACCAGGCGCTCTCTAGTTTTGTCTACGACGTCGCGGCCTTCGGTGGGGATGTCAATCTCTTTAGCTTTACCGTTCTCGTCAAATTCATAGGCCTTCATGTGGACGACATCGACCACGCCGCGGAAGTCGTGTTCTTTTCCAATCGGCAGCGTGAAGGGGATAATCGCGCGGCTGAAAACTTTGTGGGCGCTGTCCAGCGCAATTCCGAGATCCGCATGCTCTTTGTCTAACTTGGTCACCACCATCATGCGCGGCAGCATGAACTCGTTAGCAAAGCCCCAGACTTTTTCAGTCTGCACTTCGACGCCCTTGGCGCCGTCGACAACGACCACTCCGCAGTCCGCGACCCGCACCGCCGGCCGGGCGTGCGAGACGAACGCCGCGTATCCGGGTGTGTCGATAAAATTGATCTTGGTGTCTTTGTGTTCGGCGTGGGCGAGGGCGAGATTGAGCGTGATCTTGCGGGCGATGGAATCTTCTTCGTGGTCGGTCGTGGTCGTGCCTTCGTCGACCTTGCCCCAACGGGGCGTGGCGCCTGCGACGTGGAGAAGGGAACTAACCAGTTGCGTCTTCCCTGCGTCGCCGTGTCCAATGACCGCAAGGTTGCGAATTGCTTCGGTGGCGTAGACTTTCATAAACGCGGATGAGTCCTTTCAGAGATCGAGTTCGGTGACAGACATCCCTTCGGTTTCATCCGCGGATGAAAGAGCCAGGATGTGACTGCGGGTTGAGCGATAATTTAGCCGAGCGGCAGCGCGAAAGGCAAGTAGGGGTTGGGTTCACGCCGCGATTCCGTTGGAGCGCCGTTAGGCGCGAAATGTTTATGGGCCTGTTCATCCAAAACTATTCGCTTCCTCAGGAGCAGCAAGAGCCGCTCCTTTGGGAGCAGGAAACATTTCTGGCGCTTGGGCTATAAATATTTCGCCGCCACGCGGCTTCGGAATGGGTTAGGACTTCCTCATTCTGCCAGCAAGTGTCCTGATCACACTTGCCTCCGCTTCAACTTAGCTCCGTTGCTCGCTGATGCGCGCTATTGTATTAATAGTGACGTAATTGTTTAGAGGCGGGCTACTGCCCGCCTTGCGAGCGACTACTATCCGGCGGGCGGTAGCCCGACTCTGAACGAATGAACGAGACGAGCAAGATCGAAGTCTACACTGACGGCCATTGCAATCTCTGTCGCTGGATGCGCGCCCATGTAGAACCTTTGGATCGCGATCGGCGTATCGAGTGGCTCGACTATAACGACCCCGCGATCTTGCAACGCGCCGCCCCGCGGACACGCGAAGAGATGGCCAACGAGATGCACGCCCAAACCGCAGACGGCTGGAGCAAAGGGTACTTCGCCTGGATTGAAGTCGTGCGAGTCTTGCCGCGCTGGAAATGGATGGCGCGGGTCATGTCGGTTTGGCCGTTCACAAAGCTCGGGCCTATCTTCTATCAATGGTTGGCCGCGCGGCGGTACACGCTTTTCGGCGTGCCCCCTCCATGCGATGCCAGCGGCGCCTGCCAACTGCACAAGTAAGTTCAGAGTTGAAGCTTTATCTTGTCGGACAACGTAAAGGTTGAACTCTAAACAAAACCAACCTTCTCGTCACGGAAAGCATCCTAAAGCCGACCCCAACATCAGCCAAGAATTAAATTGATGGCGAAAGGTTTCGCCAGTTCTGAGGTGAAAGTATGTTTAGAAGAATTTCCGCGTTCCTGGCGGCGTCGATGATGATAATGATGAGTGTCGGCGCCTTTTCGCTTGCGACTGCAAAGACAAAAACTAATGAGACCGAGGCGTTGCGCGTCAGCGAACCGCTTAATATTGCTGTCCTGATTCAGGATGATCTGATTTCCCGTGTCGGTAACGAACTGGGTGTGACGCGCGAGTTTATTCGCTCGTTGCCGGCGGGCTCGAGAGTGATGGTTGGCTACATAACGGCCGGCTCGCTGCAAGTGCGACAGCCGTTTACGAGCGACCTCGATCGCGCAGCCAAATCCTTACGTATTCCGATCGCCAGCACGTCGGCGTCGGCGTACAACCCATACGTCGAAGTGATCGATGCGCTCAAAAAATTCGATCCAAGTTGGAAGGGACACAATGCGGTCCTGCTGATCTCGGACGGACTTGATACTTCGCACGGCTTCGATGCCACGTCCGCAGGTCAGACTATCGACATCGAACGAACCATAAGCGAAGCGAACCGGCGCAACACAGCGATCTTTTCTTTCTATGCGCCGTCAGTTGGATTGACCAGCCGCAGTTTTCTCGCGGCTAGTTACGGACAGAGCTCTCTGAATCGCGTGTCGCATGACACCGGCGGGCGGGCCTTCTTCCAGGGCACGACCGGCTTTGTCACGTTTGATTCGTATTTCAATCGGCTGCGGGCAGAACTTAACCGGCAATACGCCACTGCTTCGTAAGTGAACAGAGCACGTCTTGTGCTAAAGGCGCCGCGGGAGGAGACTCCGGCGGCGCCTTTTTGTGACGCGGATTTCGAGATTAGCGCTTTTCTAAAATCTGCGCGACGAACCAACTCCGATCAATCACGCACGGCGACGATCGTGTGCCGCGTCTCGAAACGCTCGCCGTGATGATAGTAGTACTCGGCCTGTGTGATGCGGGTGATGCCGAAGCCAAGCATTTTGAAGAGCTCGCGGTAAAGCCCTGCGGAATAAATCCACCAGGTGAAATCGTTCTCGGGATGATCCGCCAGGGCCCCGAAGCGGGCAATCCGATCTTCGGTCTCGAGCATGGGCGAGACAATCACGATCGTTTCTTTCGTCAGCCGCGCAATCGAAGCCAGCGCCGTAATTGGATCGCTTAAGTGCTCCAGCACCGAACCCACAATGGCGACATCAAACTGCCCAAGTTTCCGCGGCAGGTCATAAATGTCTCCGTAGTAAACTTCAGCGCTGGACTCCAGCAGCCGGTGACAGAGCCAGTAGGCGTTCTTCCATTGTTCGATCTCCGCGCCATATTCTTTTGCCCAGGCCTCGGGATCTCGGGAATAGAGTTTGTCTTTGAAAGGAAGAAAGCTCTGTTGGCGCGGATTGCCAATATCAAATGAGAGGACTCGGCGCGCGCCGTGTTTCTCGGCCTCAAAACTGAGGAAGCCGGTCGCGGCCCCGACGTCGATTACTGACTTGCCGGCGACATCGGTGCCGGCAATGTATTCATTGAATCTGCCGCGCAAATCCCAGTGCCCGCGCACCTCGCCAAACCCGGGCAGATCCATTGTGTGATAGAAAAAACAGTCGGCGGGATTTTCGATATAGCGGGGCTCAACCAGGATGGATTGAGGTGCGTCTTCGCTATCTCGCATGTTACCAGCTAAGCGTAAACGGTGGTTGTGACTCGCTTCTCACGAGAGCACATCACAGACTAAAGTCTATGCCACTAGATAAAGACGACGGACTGCGAACTGGGGATGTCGAAACGTTTGCGGCAGGAACGGCAGGCCAGCATGTCATCGATGCGCACCATGTAGTCGCGCGAGTTTTGAAATTGACGGCGATCGTTTTCGCTGGCGCCGCGTGGGGGCGCGGGCTTTTTGGTTCGCTTCAACCAGCGCACTTCGTAATCGTTACGGGCGCGACAGTGCGGGCAGCTAAAGCTCGCGGATTTCGATTCCTGCTTCTCGTTAAAAAAATCACGTTCATTCATAAGATTCTTAAATTTGCCGCCGCCTCCTGGTGGCCCAGCAATCTTTCAATAGAAGATATCAAACGACTTGGATCAAAGGGCTGCGCATCGATTGGCTCAAAGGCGTCGGCGCCGGCGGTCAGGGCCAGCGTCGGTTCGCCCGTGCCCCACTCAGCCATTATCAGAATTAAGATACCAGCTAATTGCGGCGTAGCGCGAACACGCTTGATGAATTCAATGCTGTCCCGGGCGACCCCGTCACTCTCAATCACAATCAAGTCGAACTGAGAATTAAGCAGACGGGTGTAGGCTTCGGCGTACTCCGGAGCATCGACAATTTCAAAGTCCTGGAGCGCGAGCGCTTGACGCGTGGGTGTCCGTTGGTCATCACGAGCGGTCACGATCAGGATGCGAGTAGTTTGCGTCATCGGGACGGCAAGACTCCGGATTGTTTAGGCGGCGCTTGCCCGCCGAACAACTTGAGCAAGCGGCACAAGTGGCCGCTGCTGAGCAGCTCTGCTCCTACTGTTCGCAAAGATCTCTCAGGTATTGAAAACTATAGATGCCGGTTTCGTGGCCGTCGCTCCAACGAAAGTTGAGCGCGTAACGGCCGACAATCGTAAGATCGTTGATCTCGAGTTCGTCGGAAATCACGTCCGGCTTCAGTGTCCGCTGGCCGGTCCATTCGTTTACACATTGGGCGCACGGACATACCCGCCGCAGCGCCGCCGCGTTGTAGTCGCAAACTCGATCGTCAGCCCAGGTGATCCGCAGTTGCGTATTGCTCTCCTGCGAAATCTCCCGCGGCTCAATCGCCTGGCGTCTTGGTGCGCTGTCAACCATAGAGGTTCACTCTCTCGACTGCTTCGGCCTCGTCAGGTGGGGCAGGCGGCAGCCCGCCTCTAAACAATCTCACCACTA
This sequence comes from Blastocatellia bacterium, assembly GCA_033858155.1. GTDB lineage: Bacteria > Acidobacteriota > Blastocatellia > Pyrinomonadales > Pyrinomonadaceae > UBA11740. Next base: position 25,282 of record JAWVCT010000067.1, on the reverse strand, counting down.
ATCTGCTGCAGCGCCGCCGCGACAGCCGCGGCTTTTATCTGTCCATGCGAAGCCGTCCACAGGACCTCTCGGTCGCGCATGATGAAAACCTGCGGAGTCTCATGCGCCACCCCAGTTCGGGCCTCGATCTCATTCGAAACGTCGCGCGCTTGCTGCACTGTTACGAGACCGACAGGCTGCTCGATCCTTGACATTTCTGCGTGCGCCCGCGCGCTGATGCCGCACAGATTGCTGTGTTTGAAGATTATGGCCGGAGAACCATTGGACTGAGCCAGAAAACGGTCCAACGCATCTATATCCGGAAGCTCGACGAAGCCGTTCACGGCTGCTGAACTTTGTGGATTCATAACCAGTTCATCTTAGCTGACCGGACAACGTTCTAACAAAGGCTAACCCCCGGCCAGACAGCCATTGACACCGGACGCAATCCGTCATAGGCTCTGGCTCTTAACACGCCTGTTCGGAGTTTGACTATGAAAACTTTAACCCCCTTTTCGAAGTCGATCCTGCTTCTGATCACTTCTGCGTTTCTTATTAACCTTATGCCGCTTATGGGCTACGCCCAAAAACGTGGCGGAGCATCGCAGAAGTCCCCTAGTCGCGCCGCCGGCCTGGTTGACGAGGCCGATAAGATGGCTGATGAGAAGAAATGGCCGGAAGCAATCGAAACCTACAAGATCGCCATCCGCCTGGATGCGAGCTATGCGCCCGCCTACGGCGGTTTAGGCGATGCGTACTTGAGTAGCGGCAATTCGGAACAGGCGCTGGTTGCTTACAAGGAACAAGTGCGCTTGGCGCCCAACGACGCTACCGCGCAATATGATCTGGGCTATTTCTACAACGCGATGGGTCGTCACGGCGAGGCCTTTGCTCCCTTAGTCAAAGCTACCAGTCTGGATCCGAACTTTGCCGAAGCCTACTACGGTATTGGGTATGCTTATCTGAGGGGCGCGGATTTTGAAAAGTCGATAAGTTTTCTTAAGAGCGCGGTCCGCCTCAAGCCCGATTACGGTGAAGCCTATTACGGGTTGGGCGAGGCTTATGCCCGTCTCGGTAAAGCAGATCTGGCGAACGAGCAACTGAAAAAACTGAACACGGTCGATGCCAAGCTCGCGCGCAGGTTGGAAAAGGAAATACAGACGGCGTTAGCCACGGCTTCGGTGACAACTTCAGAGCAGGCATCGCCGCCGGCTACTCCGGCTCCGCAAAAGCAGGAACAAGCCACTGAAAAACCAGCAGCACGTTTGGTGGAAACAGTTCAAGCGACGCCACCGCTGACTAACCCGCAGTCGGCCGCACAGCAAACGACGACACAATCGCCAACGACGACTACCGAGCCACTTTCGCGACAGTTGCAGCAACTACCACCTCCTCCGCAAACCCAGCCGGCGGCATCCGCTCCCTCGTCGTCCGCGTCTGCCCCGGTTCCACAGGGTAATCAGATCAACGCCTTGCCGGTTAGCGCCAAGCGCTGGGCCTTAGTGATCGGAGTCGACAAGTACACGGACCCTCAGATCAGTCCGCTAAAAGGATCAGACAATGACGCGCGTTTGATCGCGAATGCCCTGGTGCGTTATGCCGGCTTCCCGCAGGACCAGGTGATCCTGCTCTCGACCGATCAGCCGACTGAGCGACAGCCAACGCGCGTCAACATTCTGCGTCGTTTGTCGAACCTCAGCACCGCCGTTCCGAAAGACGGTTTATTGCTCGTGTCTTTCGCGGGTCATGGAATGGAAAGAAGCGGCCAGGCTTTTCTCTTGCCGTCTGACGCCCAGATTAGCGATCAGATCTCGTTTCTCGAAGAAACTGCGATCAGCATGAATCGCGTCAAAGAGCGCATCAAGGAAACCGGTGTGGGACAAGTTGTAGTTCTTCTGGATGCCTGCCGCAACGATCCCGGCGGACGCGCCGACGCGCCCAATCCGTTGAGCAACGCGTACACCAACGCTTTCAATTTCGATACTCGAAATCGCGAGGTCCAGGCATTCGCCACCGTCTATGCCACCGGCATCGGCCAGAGAGCCTACGAGTACACGGAAAAGAAGCAAGGTTATTTTAGCTGGGCTGTGGTCGAAGGCTTGAAAGGCGCGGCCGCAAACGATAAAGGCGAAGTCACCCTCTCGCAGTTAGTGAAATACGTCCAGGATACCGTGCCCAAGCGCCTCGCCATCGATCTGGGCTCTACCAAGCAGCAAAAGCCGTTCGCGGTTATCGAAGGTTATCGCGCCGACGAGTTGGTAGTCGCCGTCACAAATTCCGCGACCAACGCGGCGAACAATTCAACTCCAAATGTAGCGATGGTCGATCCGGCCGCTATCGAGCTGAGTTTTTGGGAGAGTATCAAGAACAGCAACAACCCCGAAGACTTCAAAGCCTATCTCGATAAGTATCCCGACGGCCAGTTTGCCGCTCTGGCCAAATCCCGTTCGCAACCCGTGAGATCGAATGGCAACATGGGATCGGGTGAGTCGCTCGAGATGACTTACTGGAACGCTATCAAAGACAGCCGCAACCCTTCGGACTTCAGAGCATATGTAAGCAAGTTTCCCAACGGGCTGTTTGTCGAAATCGCGAACGGCCGCGTGGCCATGCTGGAAGGCGAAGCCCACGAAAAAGAGAAGGCGAAGTTGGCTTCCGATGAAAATGAACGCGCTCGCAACTCACATCTCTTTGCGGTTAAGGACGCCTCGGGCACTGAAGGCACGCTGACGGTGACTCCGGGCACGCTCGCATTCGAGCCAAAAAAGGATAATGAAAAAAAGAACGTGACCATTCAGTGCTCCGAGATCAAACGCGTCGAAGCCGGCCAATCTGCATATGTGCTGCCACACGTGAATCTGTTTCTTACTGCCGGCAGCGCCAACGTCAAGCAATCCAAATCAGGCCAACTCATGTTCTACACCGGAACACCGGCCAGCGGCGGAATCTTTACTCCGGTTAAGCCGGCCACCAACATCACCGCGGATGTAATCAACGCGATAATCGAAGCCTGTAGAATGGCCCGCATAAACAAATGAACCGATAAACCGTCTCGACGATCAACCTCGTAACTGTGACACTTAAGGATCAATCCGAGACGGTGACGCCCGACCCGACTTCAGACCACGCTTTGAGTGTGCCCGCCAATCTGTCCGCACCCACAATTACATTTGACGAAGGTGAAAGCAGTTCGCTCAACGAAACTTGCCTACCGCCCGTGCCGGCGTTGATCGGCGTGACTCTCGACAGCCGTTATTTCATCCAGAAGGAACTGGGCCAGGGCGGAGTCGGCGCGGTTTACCTGGCCCAGGATCGAAAACTCCATGACAAGCCGGTCGTGATCAAGGTGCTGCTCGAAAAGTCTCTGCAGAACACCTGGGTGGTGCAGAAGTTTCAGCAGGAGAAGGAAGCACTCGCCCGCGTCGATCATCCGGGAGTGGTGGGCATTCTCGACACCGGCGAGCTCCCCGACGGCAAGCCTTATCTGGTGATGCAGTTTATTGACGGCGTCACCCTGCGTTCATTAATCAGGCCGGAAGGAATTCCACTCGAGCGCGCCGCCGATTTAATCAAGCAGATTGGAAGAGCACTAAGCGCCGCCCATGATAAAGGGATCTTTCATCGCGACTTGAAGCCCGAAAACATCATGCTGCAAAGCTATGGGGGCGGCGAAGAACAGGTCAAGATCATCGATTTCGGCATCGCCAAGTTGAAAGATTCCATCGTCGCCCCCAGCACCGTCACCGGAGCCACGGCCGGAACGGTTTCTTATATGGCGCCTGAGCAGCTAAGCGGGCGTCCGGTTTCGGCCGCCATGGACATCTACGCGATGGGCGCGATCGCCTACGAATTGGTAACGGGACGCAAACCCTTCAATCCGGAAACAGGATTCGAGTTACTGGAGATGCAGCGCGCCGGTGTGCGCATCAAACCGTCGGACTTGCGTCCAAGTCTTTCTGAAGAAGCGTGTGCGGTGATTTTGCGGGCGCTCAGTTTCGATCCGAAAGAGCGTTTTCAAAACTCGCGCGAGTTGGGCGATGCCCTGGCGCGAGCTCTGTCTGAAGACACGGCGACATTTAATCCGGACCGAAGCAGCCAGGCGCCGATTCCCGCGACGCAGTTGGCTACCGATGCTAACGCGCCCGCACGACAGACCGCGGATCTTTCATCCAAGACGATCGCCGCGCGTTTTGAACCGGCGAAAGTTGATACGCTGGGAGCGTCGGCGTATTCCGCTCCAGAGTCTCTCGATGCGCCGGCTCGTCGCCCGTGGTTAATGGTTGGATTGGGTTTAGTTCTGCTGGCTGCGATCGTGGCCGGCGTTTTCATTTGGAAGCGCGGCGCACTTTCCGGCGCGCGAGAGCGGTCGCTGGCTTACTCTCTGACGGTCCAGAAAATGCGCGACGGAAAACCTTTCCAGGGTGAGTTTGAATCCTCGGGGCAGGAGATTTTCGAGAATGGCTGGAAATTTCGAATGAACCTCGCCAGTCCGCAGCAGGGTTATCTCTACTTGCTGAACGAAGGCCCGGCGGCCGGCGACTCCGTAACTTACAACCTGCTGTTCCCCGAAGCGAAGACGAACAACGGATCGCCGCACGTCACCGAGAATCAAAACCTTCAGACCGCTTGGATGACGTTTGACGATCATCAGGGCACGGAGAAATTCTGGATCGTGCTCTCTCCGACGCCGGTCAAAGAATTGGAAGCCGTGACGAATACAGTTACCGATAGCGTCCAGGGCGAGATTAAAGACCCTGCACAGGCGCGCGCCGTGCGAGACTTTCTGCAAAAGCATTCATCGCCAAAACCCGAAGTCACGAAAGATTCCGCGAAGAAGCAAACAACCGTAAAAGCCAAAGGCGATGTGCTGGTGAACAATATTGAGCTGGAGCATCACTAATGGAGCGCGACACGGAGCGCGGGCATCCCTGCCCGCACTGAGCGCGAAGCGCGAAATGGTTTGACGAACGTATGTTCAGCCCCGAGTCAACTTCGCGAAGCGGGCGATTACTCGCCCATCTCTAAGCTGCATGGAGGATCGAATGAGCCGCAAACATTTGACGCGGAAGCAATGGATCTTAATGATCGGTCTCGCATTGCTCTGCTTCCCTTCACTCAAAAACACAGCCATTGCCCAATCTGAAGAACCGAACTCTCGCCAGATCGTCCTCGATCGTTTCAACAAGGCGCGGCCGGCAGAGGATGTCACCGCGGGAATTGGCGGCACGCGCGTTAGCGCAGGCGCCGCGGTCAAAGCCCCTCTCTACCGGCGCACTGGTCCGGTGCGGCCGGCGGGTGGGCGCAAGGCAGCCACTTCATCATCCGAAGAGATTGGAGTTACCGTCTGGCGTCTGCGACCGTCGCAACCCGCGGACACGGGCGGGCGCGTCCTAGTGCTGGACGGCCTGAAGCAATCCGAATGGACGCCCGAGAGAGTTGAGGCGGACACGCCTTTGAATATCGGCGACCGCGTGCGCTTGACGGTCGAGTCGCCGCGCTCGGGGTTTCTTTACATCATCGATCGCGAACAGTACGCCGACGGATCGCTCGGTGAACCCGTGGTGATCTTTCCCACGCTCCGCACTCGCGGCGGCGACAATCGCGTCGCGCCGGGGAAACTGATCGACATCCCGTCACAAGAGGATCAATACAGCTACTTCACCGCCCAACCTGCCGGCACTCGCCGCGATCAGGTTGCCGAAGTGTTGACGATCATTCTCGTGTCACAGCCGCTGCCGCTGCAAATCACCGAGCAGCCTTTGCCGATCAAGAACACGCAACTTGCCGGTTACGAGAAGGTCTGGGGCGGCGCGGCCGAGCGCTTGGAATTAGTCGGCGGCGCCGGCCGCACGTGGACTAATGAAGAGAAGGTGGCCGGGGCTGCAAAGGGCCGGCAACTCACCCAAGCAGGCCCGCCGCCACAAACTGTCTATCGCGTCGCGCGCAAAGCCGGTGGTCCGTTGTTGGTTACAGTGCCTTTGCGATACGCGCGTAAAAGCTGAACCGCGTCGCGCGAAAAAAGGACCCCACCGGTAACGCCGATCTTAATGCTGGGAGCGCGGACGTCCCGTCCGCTTGAGCGCGCCAGGGCGAACTCCTTGAAACAACCCTCGCCCAGAACGGTACAGCCCCAATCCGGCCCTGAAAAATCGTGATCCTAAGCAGAAAAGCCTCGATCCTGACCGCCAAAATATCGATCCTGGAAGGAAAAGTTCTGATCCTAAGCGTGAAAAATCGCGATCCTGCTTGCAAAAATGCTGATCCTGCCCGCCAAAACTCCCGATCCCAGGCCCAAAATTCTCGATCCTGGCTGGAAAAGTCTCGATCCTGACCGGAAAAACCATCATCCTTTTTCTTAAAAAAGCAGATCCATGAGCCAAGACCTACCGTTTTGCTGGCAAATCCCTCGATTTCTCCACGCGCGAAGGCAGAAACGGGCGTCCGAACCACCCTGTCGCGGCTCCTGCAGTAGCCGCTTGGCTTTATTCCACGACCTAACAATAGTCCAAAAGGCATAGCGCCATGTGCGGCGGCAAAGCCACAAACCAGCCTTGCAAAAAACCTTACCATCTGTCTCTTTCTCGTGCTAAAATCTGCGGCCATCAAGCGGGAAAGCCGGCGAACCACCGCTCAGAACCAACGGTTCCCACCGGCTGCAACACAACTGAAGTCACCTCACGATCCAAAACAGATCGCGAAGTGAAAACCTTGGCCGATTTTTCCTCTGGGAGGTTTCACTATGACTGATAACGACGGACGAAAGCATCGAACTTTTGTGCGCGTGCGGGAATTCTTTGCCCAGCACGTTACGGATTTTTCCGAAACAAGTGTAACCCGCCAACGGGTCACAGAGTTGACGGGATTAATCACCGATCTCGACGCGGACGCCGCGGCCGAGGCAGCCAGTACAGGCCAGGCCCGCCAGCACACGCAATCGCGGCGTGAGGCGCGGCTCGCTCTGCGTGAAGACGTCGAGGCGATAAACCGCATCGCCCGCACGATGGGTTTACAAAGCCAGTTTCCGTTGCCCTCTGAAGACAACGACAAACTACTGCTCAACGCCGCGCGGGGTTACGCCACCAATGCCCTGCCTTTGAAAGCGCAATTTCTGGCGCGCGAAATGCCGGCGGATTTTCTCGAGGATCTGAACGCGGACATCAGTGCCTTGGAAGCAACGATCGCGCAACAGGGAAACGCAGTGGGCGATCGCGCCGCCTCGGGTGCCGGTATCGAAGACAAAATCGATCGCGGCATGGAGATCCTGCGCGAGCTGAGAGGCATCGTGCAGGTCAAGTACGCCGACAACCCGGGTGTCCTGGCCGAATGGACCACCGCCAGCCACATAGAAAAAGCGCCCCGGCGCGCCGCCGCTGCCGGGTCAACGCCGCCAAAAACCCCGGGCGCCGAGCCGGGTTCAGGTAGCAGCACTCCGCCCGCGGCCTGAGGTCCATCGGCGTTTTTTGTGGAGTGCGGCGACTTGTCGCCGCTTTGGTAGGCGGCGCCTTGACGCCGCAACGCAAAGGCATGGTCGCGACAAGTCGCGACCTACAAAAGCGGTAATGAGTTACCGCACTCCACAACGCTGCCGCGCGGATCCGATCATTAGTTTTCTTAGTCTGCTTTGGCGAGCGACAGACAGGTAGCGCAAGTTGTTAACTTGCGTTCTTTCCGCAACCAAATTCATGAGGGCGCCTCCTCATGAAGACGTGGGCGCGTTCCGTTGAACAAGGCAAGCCGATCGCTGAGGTTCGGACTTGCCGCCTCCTGGGAGTGCGGAACGCGCCCGCGGAAAACCAAACTCGAATTCATGAGGCCGCCCTTATGAACAAACGGGCGCGTTTCATCAGCACCGCGAAGAGAACCGGCATGTCGGCATTTCCTGATTCGTGCCACCGACTTGTTTAGCACCTAGCCGGTGAACCGCGCCCGCGCACACAGATGGGAGAACTATAATGATTGCGGCTTTTGATTTGTTCCTGCTGCTCGCCTTACAAACCACAGAGCTCCCGGAAGTAAAGTATAACGTGGCATTTATAGCTGCAGGCGCATCCATCTTAGGCGCTCTGATATCCGCAGTGATCGTTATTGCGAATGCGTTCATCGCACGAACCAATCAGAGTGCCTTGCAGCGACAACAGGCAGAGCTCACACAGCGCAGCCAGACCGATTTGGCTCATCTCCAATCCCAATTGACACTCAAGAGCCAGAATCAACTAGAGACGGTCAAGTCTGACCTGATGGAGAAAACACAATCAAGACTCGAGTCGGTCAGAGCTGAATTGAGCGCCAGAAATCAGCAGGAGCTCGAGCTTGCCCGCTCGAAGCTTGACCAGCAGGCAAAAGAACGCGACGCCCGAAGAGACTACGAGTACGACGCGCACAAGCGACTCTATGCAGAATGTGAGCCGTTACTTTTTCAGCTGGCGGAGTTGTCGGAGCACGCTTATCATCGAATTTACAGTCTCGCTCGCACCGCTCGACTAGGAGACTTGCCTGATTGGCTCGATAGCGATGGATATTATCTGCGTTCGACTATGTATAAGTTAATTTGTCCGCTGGTGATCTTTCGTCTCATTCAGCAGCGGTTAACTTTCGTAGATTTGACGCTCGACGCCCACATCGCAAACCAGTATCGGCTGTTGAAGTTCCTGTATCTAACCTTCACCGACAGTTTTGATTTCGCCAGTATTGAGCCAAAGATTGACTATGATCCCGACGTCGAAGGTTGGAAAGAGAAAAGAGAGGAAGACCAGCAGAAACACTGGCGTCAGGGATTGTATCTCGGAATTCTCGATAATTTGATCGACGCCCTGATTGCTCCTATCGAAGCTGGCAAGGTTAGGTGGAAGACCTACGGAGAGTTTGAACGCGAGTTCGCGGAGGATGGGTCCGAGGTACGGAGACAGTTCGAGGATTTTGCGGACATTTTGGAGAGATTCCATCCCAAAACGAGACCGGTGCTCTGGCGTATGCTCTGGACCCAGACCCTTATTTACAAACAGATCATAGAGAGCCAATCAACTTCGGTTGGAACATCGTCCCGTGTTGGGCTAGCTGCGATTTCGCCGAAGTTGCCTGTCGGGAGTCTCGATTGGCGAACTGATTCAAACGAAGCACCTGATGACACCGTATTAATCGTTCCCGAACGAGTCGCCAAAAAATATTTGCAGACGCGGCTCCCGGAGGTGTTTGGCGAACCCGCAGGATAGGCAGAGTAGTAGCGTTCGATCATGAGTCGGTAGTCGATAGTGTGTTCTGCAACGGGTTCCAGCGCACTTTTTTCCTCAGTCCATTTAGCAAGCGGAGGCACTCCCTCAGGGCGAGCCGGCTTTCAAGAGGAGGTCACTTATCATGGATTATTCCCGTAGTATTAACGTAAACGAGTTTCTGGACTACCTGGCTCCTGGGACATGGAAGTCACCGGACATGCCACGTTGGCCACCCGACGTATTTGCTTTGGGAGCAGCGCTGCTTCAACAATCAGGCGCATATACGAGGTTGGTTGGGGAGTGGCAGCGAAGGCGAGGACGTTCTTGGTGCAAACATGTTGCCAAGGTCGGAAAGACTTGGCGCAATAACAGCATTGCGGGGACATCACTCCCAAATGACGTGACGAAAGCCTGGGACATTGTCCTTTCGGCGGATGCCGAAGCAATCGACTCGATCGGAAATAACAAGAACCTCTATGAAGCGCTGTTCGAGCTCGTTGCTGCGGCGGACGAAGCGTGTGAAGGAGTCGGGATTCCACCATTACAGGATGATTTTGAAGAAGTTGCTCTGGATTTTCTGGAGGACAACTACACTCTCTGCAGCAAGTTGATTGGGCCATCTCGATTGCGGGTGCTGCCCAAGCTTCATACCCCCCAGAGCGGCATGACCATCCGTTCGATGACGCACAATTTGGCGTTATGTCGAGCTAGTGAGGTCAAGCCGGAATGGCATGTCTTTCCCAAAAATGTCTATTCGGAAAAACTCAACTTGTTGGTGCTTCCATGGCCCACAGTCGTTAATGCGGATCAATTCAAACCAGTCGGGAATTGCGGACTTGGCTCGATGCCGAAACAGATGCAGTTTTTCTCGTACGAACCTCGCTTCGAAGGAGACTTCCGGACACACTTGAGGAAAACCATCGAAAGTGCGCAACAACTGGTCGAGAAAGTTGATGGGGTTATCTTTCCGGAACTGTCTTTGACATACGAGACGCATGAGATTGCGCGCGATGAGATCCTTAAACGTGCGGCATTTCTGATTTCGGGTGTGCATGAAGATCCGGCTCCTAATCTCGAATATGCGCGAAATTATGTAGCGGTGGACGTCCCAATTGGTAGTCACTACACGTCGTTCACGCAGCAAAAACACCATCGCTGGCGACTCAACAGCGATCAAGTTCGGCAGTATGAACTCGAGAGCTCTCTCGATGCGGATTGCTTTTGGTGGGAAAATACAGATATGTCCGACCGGAAATTGGTTTTCATTTCCATGCGGCCCTGGTTAACCATCTGCGTGCTTATCTGTGAGGATCTTGCGCGTCAGGATCCCGTTTCCGATATCGTTCGTGCAGTTGGTCCTAATTTGGTTGTGGCATTGCTGATGGACGGCCCGCAACTCCTTCACAGATGGGCGGCCAAGTACGCTACGGTTTTAGCAGATGATCCGGGATCGTCGGTACTCACAGTAACAAGTCTGGGGATGGCGGAACGGAGTATTGATCTCAGGAATCCGGGTGCGCCCCGATCTCGTGACATAGCACTGTGGAAGGATGGAGTTAAGGGTGCAAAATCCATTGCGCTACCCGCAAATGCTGAAGGGATAATTCTTAGCTTGCAAGTCGAATCTCGAGAGGAGTTTTCTGCTGATGGCCGAGGTGATAGCCAGAAAACCAGATACCCGGTCCTCGAAAGGGATCCGATCCCTGTTTTGGTGTCTACGTCCGATTAGTTATGTCATCCTAATTGACGGAAAAATCGGAAGGTGGTATAAGGAAGAGGCGATTTATTAGCGTTTTGTCGGAGATCGTCGGATATCCTTGGAGGCTCATAATTAATGAAAGAATTACAAGTGTCGGACGCTTCAATGCTCGCACGAATCGCAGAAACTATTGAGAAGCGTGAAATCTCGGACGGCGAACTGCTGGGGTTCACCAACCGACTACAGAGCCCGGAGGCCAAGAACATCGCGCGCGTAATGGTTAATCCCGCAATTCGGGTCCAAACGGACATCCGGCAAACTGCGGAAGCCATTCGGGATTGGGCCCACACGAATCTGTTCGCATAACTCCTCTATTTAAGTTTCCTTCTCGCCACAAATCTCGTGGCCGATCGAGGGACTTCTTCACCTCTCAAGCTACACTTTCCAATCAGTCCCGTCGTCCGCGTGAGGCCAATTCGAGGTTCATCGAGATGCTCGGGATGGTGAAGGCCTACTTCCACTCGCCGACCAGCACGAATGGCGCCCAATAGAATGGCGCGCTGTATTTCTTGGCCGAGATCATTGAGAGTTGGGCATCGCGCATCGCGCTCGACGCGGGCGCGCCAGCGCCCAGGAAGCGCTTGTAGAAATCGGTCATCAGGTCGGCGGTCGACTTGTCCGCAACGGACCATAGGCTAACTCCCACCGTCGGCGCGCCGGCGTACATGAACGCGCGCATCAGACCGATCACGCCTTCGCCGCGTTTCTCTTTGCCCAGTCCTGTCTCGCAGGCCGAGAGCATTACCAGCGAAGGGTTCATCCGCAGATTGAAAATCTCATCGGTGCGTAGAAAACCGTCGTTGCTCTTATTGCCGACGAGTGACAGAACGACTCCGGTGAACTGCGGCCGTTGCGCGTCGAGCAGTCCGTGCGTGGCGACATGTATGACGCGATAGTTGTTCATGTCGCGGCTGCGCACGTTGTCTTCGCTAGCATTCAGATCGATCCAGAGATCGGATTGACCACCACTGGTCTTCGCAATCCTGGCAATCTCTTCCGCTTCGGTGCGCGTGCCCACCAGACGCGCCAGATGCAGCCCGCCGGCCGGCGCGGATGAATCCGTCACGTCGTTGATTGCGCTCTCAAGCCCAAGCCCCAGGCCGCGTGCTTCGCCAGTCGCTTGCACGGCGCCGCCAGCTTTCAAGCGCGGATCGTCGGAGCTGAATATCGGATCGGCGACCAGCAGGATGCGCTTGCCCGCAACGGAACTCGCGGTCGGGTTAGCGCCACGGATCGCCGCTACGACTGAAGCCGAGGGCGCATAAACGATCTCGTTCGTTTTAACCAGGTAACTCAGTGCGGAATAATCGGCGCCGTCCGTAGTCTTAACTAACGCCTCGAACGGAATGTAATTCAGCGCGCCATCCGCGACTATCAGCAGGCGCTTGTCGCCGATCGCACTGATGGCCGGCTCGACCGCGGCTTTGTAAAGTGCGTTCGAGGCTGCGACAAAAGCCGGCAGGTTTTCCGAAGGACCTTCGACCAGCCCGAGGCCACGCTGCGGATCGGCCACGACGTCGATGCCGACAATTCTTCGCTGCAACCTCGGCGGAATCAGTTGCGCGCGAAAGTCCGTGGCCAGCTTGTCCAGATTCGATCGCGGCGAGAGTTTGAAAAGCGCCACACTCGATCGACCAACCGCGAACAGGTACGAACTGTCATTGCCAAGGCTGTACTCCAAAAGCACCGTGCCATCATCGAGGACCTTCTGCTGCACGTCCGCAAGTGTTTGCGGCTGTGCCCCGGTCAACGCGGCATAGCGCGGGCTGGCGGTGCGAATTTGGTTTTCGATGTCATCGAATTCCGTCTGCAGTTTGTCGAGATCCCCCTCCATCTGCGCCGGCTTCTGTTTCTGGTCGGCGGCCAGGCTCACGCCCGTGAGCTGCTGGGCGATTTCCTGCTGGCGATCGAGGTTGTCCTGCTTGCGCTTGAGCAAATCCGCCGGCACGCCTTCGGTGATTTGCGCATTCACTTCGCTCAACATGTCCAAAAGCGATCGAGCGCGCCCGGCTTCGGTAATTCGGAAAGACTCGGCGGAGTAGTCGAGGGCCTTGCCGGTCAACGATCCGCCCGAGGGGGAACTGAGCAGAGCCATTTCGGCAAAGGCGCTGGCCGCTTCGTCATAGACGTCTTTCGTCGTAGCCAAAAACGTCGAACGCGATTCATCCGCGCGCAAGCTGCCGGCGCGAATAGTCTCGACCGTCTTGAGCGCTTCGCGATATGCATCCAGCGCATCGTCGCGCAGCTTCGAAGCCTTAGGGTCCGGCCCGGCCTGCATCCAAAGGCTGCGACCCAAACCGCGTTTCGCCGGCCACATCAGATCCAGGCGATTGTCTTTTTGCGCGCCGGCAGCAGCGTCGGCAAACATTTTCGCCGCATCTTTATAACGGCCCTCACGCAACGCGACATCGCCCAGACTGGTGCGCGCGGCAGTACGAAAGCGCCGCGTCTGGCCCAGATTGGCCACGCCGGGCAACCCTCCATTGCCGGCATCGAGGGCGTTTTGGAAATGTTTGCGCGCGGTCTCCATCTCGTTATTTGCAAACGCGATGCGCCCGGTGCCCAACTCGTAGGTCATATAAACGATGGCCACGCGATATTCGTCCAGCTCTTTTTTCGCTTCGAGCAAACCGATCGCGGAACTTGTCGGCGTCGCGACGCTGACATTACCTGTCGAGATGCTGCTGAGCATGCCGCCGAGTCCACCCAGCCGGCGCGTGGCTTTCGCCCCAATGGTCTCGGGTTTTTTCACGCTCATCGTTAAGTAAGCCGTGCCGGCGTCCGAGATTCGACCGAGGCGGTAATTCGTGTCGCCAATCTTGGCCAGCATCAGGTTTGCGTTAAAGCCGTTGTCGGCGGTGCTGGCGGCGGTTTCGGTTGCAGCGCTCGCGGTGGCGCCGGCGCGACTGGCGACGCTGTTCGCCGCGGCCTGGCCGGTCTGATCCTTGCCGCGCGCAACCACGAACGCCTGATACGACTTTTGATAGTGACCGAGGGCGACCGTGTACTGGCCCTGGATCAGGTAGAGATCTCCGAGCGCGTCTTCCGTCGCCGCAATCCCGCGGGAATTGTTTGTCTGGGAATAGAGATTGAGAGCTGTTTCAAGATAGCCGAGCGCCTGATCGGCATGGCCCTGCCTCAGCATTGTCCGGCCGCGACTGAGTGCGGCTCCGGGATCGTTTTGAGGTTCGACTAGAGCGAGCGGAAAGCTTGCAGCGGAACTGGAAAACAATGGAAAGGAAATGAATACCAGAGAGCATGCGATTAAGAGCAGCGTAAAAGACCTTCTCAAAATCATCTTAGTCTTGCCTTTCCCCTAACCTTGAACGCCAGCGGCTTGCCGCTTGATGTGGTTGAGCGATGCAGTCAGTACCGGGAGCGGTATCAGGCGGCGAAGCCGCGCAGTTTACCTATGAATCAGATCCAGCACAGTCACCAGCACTGGGGCATTCGTGGATGCGCTCATGCGAATCACCGCCGGCTGTGGCGCGGTCTGATCCAGTCCCAGCCCGCGCGTCGTAGCGACCTTCTCCTTCTCAGTCTGCGACTGGCCAAACGTCTTGCTGGTGACGACCTTTACCTCGGCTTTGTTAGCATCTTGAAGCTGCGTCCACAGTTCGGACATTGGACGCCACGGGCACCTATCCTTATTCGCCGCGCAAAATTTCACCAGCTCGTCGCCGGTCGGGACCGCAGGCAGCGGTTGGCGCGTCACGACAACGTAAAGGCGCTCAGTGGCCGGGTTGTTATCGAACACAAACCAGTGGTAACGCTCGTCGGCCTGTTCGCTCGACGGTACCTCCATCGGCACGTGCGCTTCGATCCAATTCTCGCCACTGTCGAGTCGCGCGTCGGGATAAATCATCTCAGGTTGACCAGCACCCTCGGTATGAAAGACATAGAGATAGCCGTCGACGCTGGGTTCGAGCGAGATACGAACGCGATCGCCGCTGTGAAATTCGTGCCCGGGTTCGACGCGCACGCTGCGTCCGTTTGCGTCCCGCGTGAAGAGTGTGTAACCCAATCCTATCGCCTGCGCCCGGCCGTTCAGTCTCGAACTGTTCTGGTTGGTAAATTTCGTAGAGTTCGCATTAGTCGTCTGCGACACACCCGCGTTCACATTCATTGCCGCCGTCACCGACACGTTCGCATTGCGCGGGGGCCGTCGCCGTCGCGTGGCATTCGGATTCGTCGTCTTCGGTCGTGTGCTGAGAAACGCTCCCCGGACGTCATCGTCAGGCTCCTGCGCATTCACTATCAACAGACCACCGGCCAGGGCGGCTAGCGCTAACAACATTATGATAATTCTCGATCTCATTTATTGCTCCTTAGGAAAAATCCAAACTCACTTGTGTTCGAGCCGAACCATGAATATGACGGGAGTGCCTTCCGCATTTTGCGGCACTTTCACGGAAACGAACGGTTTCGCCCCTGTCCTCACGACCTCGGCTGCTGCTGAATTCGTCTTGTTTTGCTGACGAAGAGTATCGAGTTGTCGCTGCTCATCCTGAGTCAGTTCATGTCCCGCCGGCTGGTTCAGAAAAGCCGGCTCCGGCAATAGGCTGGTTGAATAGATCAAAGTGAACTCGTCGGTTCCGGCGGTCTGATCAAGGTTAAGCCAACTTGTGCTCGTATTCGTCTCGGCCGGAAACACAAAGTCCTCGCCGCTCCTGATCTCATTGCCGGCGATTTTTACACCTGAGACTGGCTTGGTGGTCAAAAAGGTCGTCGGCACGTTCTTTTGACCCGGACCGATGATATACAGATATCCATTCTCACTCGGCGAGAAGTGAAACTTAAACTGCTGCAGTGATTTCATCGACAGCGACTCACCGGCCAGCACCGCCTCAGATTTATTCGGAGTGTTCACCTCGACCCAGTAGCGGCCAACTTCATGCGCGCCTGCGGCCAGGTCACTTCCGCTGGCGCCTTTGTTGCTGTTTGCTGAATCCGCGCGCGCAGTATTGTTGTTCGCGCTGGTGCCCATGAAATGAATCACCGCGTAACCACCGGCGCCGACAACGAGCAGCAGCACAACTATTCCCACGGCGACGAACGGAAGCGCCGAACGACCACCTGGCTGCGTGGGCGGGGCAGACGATCTCGCCGCGACTCCGCCAAGTTGGCTGGACACCATCATCGTCGGTTGCACGACACCCGCGCCCGCCGGCTCAAATTGTTTGGGAGCGGCAATCACCGTGGGCATCGTCGCTGCTTGACTGGGAATGTTCGCGGGAGGGGCCACGTTCTGCGGCGCAGCCGAGTCTCCAACACCTGTCGGGATCGATTCGCCCACCATAGTAGCCGCGGTCCGTTCGGCTGCGGTCAGCGGGCCTCGCGGTGAACCGGAACCAATAGCGTCAGACGCGGTCGGAACTCCCGGCACGAACAAAGTGGATGCTATTCCCTCAGCCCTCAACGCACTCCGCAATTCGGTTTCTAATTCATCTGCTGTCGCCTGCCGCTGGCTGCGATCCTTGGCGATCGCCCGGGCGATTGCTCGACTGAAAGCCTCGGGAACGCCGGCGTCAAGTTCGCGCAATGGCGGCGGTGTGAAACTGATGTGTTGGCGCCGCAACTCTGAAAGCGTGACGCCATTGAATGGCCGCTGGCCGGTGATCACTTCATAGAACACCACGCCCAGGCTATAGATATCCGCGCGGCCGTCAATCTCAGAATTGCCGTCCTCAGGTAACTCACCCCATTGCTCGGGTGACATGTAATAAGGAGTGCCCAGCATCTGACCGGCGATAGTCAAATTCGTGCTGCCGGTCTTTTCGGCGCCGGCAACTTCACGCAACTTGGCGATGCCTAGGTCGAGCAACTTCACGACCGGCTCGCCGCCGGTGCTCGCCTTACCGATCATTATATTTTCGGGTTTGAGATCGCGATGCACCACGCCCATGGCATGCGCCGCGTTGAGCACGCCCATGATCGGATCGAGCACCGCCACTGCATCCGCCGGCGAAAACTTTCCGCGCTTCCGCAGTTCCGCATCGAGGGTGTGGCCCTCGACATATTCCATGACCAGATAGATCGTCCCATCCGCTGAGGTGCGCAAATCGTAAACGGTAACCGCATTGTGATGACGAAAGCGGCGCGCCGCCTGTCCCTCGCGTTGAAAGCGGCGCAGCCATTCAGTGTTGCTGCGCATTTCCGGAGGCAACAGTTTGATCGCCACGCGATCGCCGAGCAGAATGTGCCGAGCGCGATAAACCGCCCCCATGCCGCCTTTGCCCAAGAGGGATTCGACCTGGTACTGGCCGTCCAGCACTTTGCCGATGAGCGCCGCGGGATCTTCTTCCAGGACCTCGCCATCGGTAGGACAGAAGCTCAGGCTATCATCGAATTTTTCGGTACATGTCGAGCAATATTTCATGCGGACAGTAGTTTACAACGAAGAGGGTAGGGGTGCGAATAAGTGAATGGTGAAACCAGCCGCGGGCCATATCGGTGCGGCTGCCATGCGATCCATGAACGCACACGAAACACAGGCTTTGATTCGGTTATTTCGTGTGAATTCGTGGACGGTTTCTTATTTCCATCACCTAATGTGGTACGTGACATTTTTCCGAACCTTCCGGCACCGATTTCTTCATTACGAGTGCTTGCGGGCGTAGCCCTCCCTCACGGTCGGGATTCTGACATAGCGTCACGGCGCTAAAGCGACGGCACTAATGAGAGAGAACTTGAAACGCGTTCAGTAGATTCGCTCGGCATACTCGGCCACCATTCGGTCGCTGCTAAAAAGCGGCACGAGAGTTTGAATCGATCGCTTCATCATCGCGACCCAGCGGCGCGGAATGTCCTGATCGTCACGGTCGTAATAGCGCGGCACAACTTCATCGGTGAGCACCTTGTACATTGATTCGGCCTCGCTGCGATCGGCTGCTTGAGGAGTTAGTTCGCTCAAGTCGCCAATCGCAAAACCGTTATCGCCGTCATAGGCTTCCAGCCACCAACCATCAAGCACCGAAAAATTCAGCCCGCCGTTGATCGCGACCTTTTGCCCGCTGGTGCCCGAAGCTTCCATCGGCCGGCGCGGCACGTTCATCCAGACGTCGACCGACTGCACTAACTGTCGCGCCGTTTCCTGATCATAGTCTTCGATGAAACAAACTCGGTCACCCACTGAGCTATGGCGCTGCCATTCGATCAACCTTTGCAGGATTCGCTTCGCTTCCTGATCTTGCGGATGGGCCTTGCCGGCGAATACAAACTGGATGGGCCGTTCGCGATTGCTGATGAGCCCGGTCAAACTCTCCGGGTCGCTCAGCAACAGGTCCCAGCGCTTGTAACCCGCCACCCGGCGCGCAAAACCGATAGTCAGTACCTGTGGATCGAACATCGTTCGCGCCGCTTCGATGTGCTCTTCGCTTTCGCCGCGGGCCAAACGAGCGTCGAACGAATGGTCCCGAACATAGGCCACCATGCGCTGTTTCAACAGCGTGTGCGCCTCCCACAATTCTTCGTCGGAAATCTTTTCCACGCCGTAAGCCCAGACGTTCGCGTCGCGAGATCGGTCGATCCAATCCTCGCCGACGCTTTGTTCATAAAGCCGGCGGAGCAGCGGCGCGACCCACGTCGACGGGTGTACGCCATTCGTGACTGAAGTAATCGGCACCTCGGCCGGGCTGCGATCCGGCCACATTCGCTGCCAGAGTTCGCGTGAGACTTCGCCATGCTTGCGACTGACGCCATTCGTCGACCGGCACATGCGCAGGGCCAGCGGCGTCAAGCCGAATGCCTCTTGCGAATCACCGTTGACGCGACCTAACTTCAGAAACTCCTGGCGCGATAAACCTAGAGCCGTCTCCGGCCAGTCACCAAAACATTGATCGACCAGACGGGCGTCAAATTCATCGTGCCCGGCCGCGACCGGCGTGTGGGTCGTGAAAACGCAACGCTCGCGCACGCGATTCGCGGCTTCGGCGAAGCTAGCGCCTTCGCTCTCGATCAACTGCCGGGTAAGTTCGAGGGTAAGAAACGCCGAATGGCCTTCGTTGAGATGATACACGCCGGGATTGATGCCTAGCTTTTGCAGCAAACGCGCGCCGCCGATTCCCAACATCATCTCCTGGACCAGACGAGTTTCGCGGTCACCGCCGTATAGATGCCCGGTGACCATGCGGTCGACCTGTTCATTCTCGGCGACATTGGTGTCCAACAGGTAAAGCCGGACGCGGCCCACGTCAGCACGCCACACGCGCGCGTGGACAGCGCGCCCGCGCATCATGACTTCAATCAGCAGCGGCTTGTCTTCGGCGTCGGTCACGCTGTGAAGCGAGAGTTCGTCTGAATGATTTTCGCGATAGGCTTCTTCCTGCCATCCCTCGAGACTCAGGCGCTGCCGGAAATAACCGAAGCGATAAAACAAACCGATTGCCACCAGCGGCAGGTTCAAGTCGCTCGCTGACTTCAAATGATCGCCGGCCAGTATCCCGAGTCCCCCTGAATAAAGCGGCAGCGAGTTGTGTATGCCGTACTCAGCGCAGAAATATGCGACCGGAGTTTCGCGCGAGATGCGCGGCGCAAGTTGCAGCTTTGGCCAGGGCTGCGTATCGCTCAGGTAATCGTTGAAGCGGGCTGACAACCTTTGAACCCGATCGGCGAAGGCCGGATCCGCAGCCACCTGTGCGAGTCTTAGATCAGAAATCTGTGCCAATACAGGGCGCGGGTTTTGTTCGCACTGTTGCCACAGTCCCGGGTCGAGATCGCGAAATACTTCCGGGCCATCCGGCGCCCAACTCCACCAGTAATTCCAGGAGAGAGACTGCAACGGCTGCAGGGGCGGCGGCAGCACGCGCGGCGTCGGCACGGTCATCGGTTCACTATCGTCTTCTATCTCGGTTTGCATTCGTGCGCTTTATAAACAATTAACAATTTGAATTTAGAGCATAAAGAAAGCGGCCGCGCCGCTGGAAGAGAAGGAGTGATTTAGCAGAAGTCCCGAGCCTGCGTCAACTAGGCAGTAACGGTCTAGGTTACTTTGGGCCTTTCTTTGCGCCTTTGTGTGAAATAATCGGGGTTGTGAAAAAAGTTTCTCGCAAAGTGCGCGAAGGAAAACAAAAGGCGCAAAGATATTTGGACTCAATCCTCTACTCAGTAAACTTCTGATTCTGCAAAAACACTTCCGCGTCTCGTGCTTGAAAGAAAACCAGCCGGACTTCCTTCAGTTGCCGATCCGTCGACAAAAAGTTTTCAATCGTTGACGAAGCAACCGCGGCCGCTTTCTCTGGCGGATAAGCATAGACGCCGGTCGAGATGGCTGGGAAAGCGACGGAGGTCAAATTCTTTTCCACTGCCAGCGTAAGAGAGTTGTGATAACAATTGGCCAGCAACTCGGCTTCCTTGCCGTGCTCCTCGCCATAGATAGGGCCGACCGTGTGAATGACATAAAGCGCGGCCAGCTTTCCCCCGGTGGTGATCACCGCCTCGCCCGTCGGCAGCCCTTGCGGAAAACGGGTGCGACGAATCTCGCGACACTCGGAGAGAATCTCCGGCCCGCCGGCGCGATGGATGGCGCCGTCAACTCCGCCGCCACCCAGCAAAGAAGAATTCGCTGCGTTCACGATCGCCTCGACATCTTGTCGAGTGATGTCCCCAACGACGACGTTGACGCGGCCTTCGAGAAACTCGGACATACCTGATTTCTGATCAGCGTCCATCTGCGTTAATCCGCGGCCTCGATCTCTTCTTCCCTTAACTCGACGTTAACCTCATCGAACATGTCCTGCCGTTTCAGGGCTTCGGCCACGCCCTTTGCTTTGTGTTCGGTTAGCGGATGTTCGGGGTCGGCACTCGCGATTTCAAAGACGCGATCGTCCAGCATGACGACCCCCAGTGACCCGAGCGTCACACCCGGCGTAACCTGAATTTCATCCATGTTGTGAATCTTAAAGCGGCCCGTCTGCTCGACCCAATCTTCGATGAAGGGATCGCGCAGCGCATGCTCGGCATCGCCCTCAGTTAAGTAAGCGCCTTCGACAATCAGGCAGTACTCGCGGCCTTTATTTTCGGTCATTGGTCAGGAAAGATTTAGCGCGAAAGGCGGGCATGGTATCCGCCTGGTCCAGAGAAGAGGGTGTCGCAGTTTTATCGGCAGTCATGGCAGAGGCCAGCAAACATAAGGGATTGGCCTGTTTTTGTGACGGCTAACTCTACCACCGGAGCGCGCTGAGCGCCAGAGTTTTTTCGTGGCAGACGATCTTAAGATACCTTACTCGATCACTTCAAAAGCGATCGTGAACGCCTGCGACCCAACATCCTCAAACCAACAGACATGTTGGTCGACCAGGTCGAATTTGAGCGTGTAACGCCCGGGACGTTGCGGAGCCGCGTGTTCGATCTTCAAAGAAACGGTTTCGCCGGGCGCGACGGCGCGGGGCAGCGGAGGCTCGCCATGAACTTCGCCGACGAGCGAGCCCGCGTCGTCCATGATGCGCACGCCCGGCATCACGACGCCCGTGCGCGTTTCGCGACCGGCAAGCCAGAGCGTGTCGCCCGTGTTTTCGATTTTCAACTCAACTCTGAAAGCGGCTCCGGGCGTCAGGCGATCGGGCCCACGATCAATCAGCGTAATCCGAGCATGTAATAGGCCGGGCGCCCGGCTGTCGGGAACCGTTGAAGCGGCCGCGCCGTCGGCGACCTTCTTGCAAGCAAGATAATGATAGTTAAGCGGAACATTCTTTAACGGTAGCCGATCGTCTTCGATCGTTTCCCGCTCGAACAGTCCGTTGACGCTGGCATAGTCCCCTATTACCGCGAGGCCGTGCTCATCGAGAATCTGCCGCAGAAGTCCATAATCGAATGGCGATTCGAGCGTGCCGTATTCGGTCATGACGCCATAGAGTTCCGCTTCGGTCGCCGAGCCCGCCGGCGGGCGCTCGCCTTCGAGAATGAAAAGCACGCCGCCCACCGGGAGCATCGCAGCGATGTTACGCATCACAGCATCTTCGTCTTCGAAGTGGTGCAGCGAGTCATAACACAGAACAGCATCGAACTTTTCCGCGAGAGGCGCGGCCTCGATGTCGTGCACTTCGAATGAACAGCGCAGGGTCGTCTCGTGATCCACATCATAAGGAACACGAGCGACGCGATCGCGCGACATCCCGATCAACGCCGGGCTGATGTCGATGCCTTTCACCTCGTATCCGAGACGGGCAAAGTATTCACTCATCCAACCCGAGCCGCAGCCCACATCCAGAATCCGGCTCCCAGCGGGCAGTCCGAGCGTGACCGCGATATTGGCAAAGTCGCAAAAATGACGATGCGTTTCGGCGTCCATGCCATCGCCCTGATGCTTGTCCGGCTTGTTCGCCAAATTGTAGAACGGCTTGGTCCTGAGATAATGACTGCGCTCGGCATCCAGCCGCGCCGGGTATTCTACTGCCGCGCTTTTGTAATCAACGCCTTCGGGTTTAGTCATCCGCCCGGCGCTAACCCGAGGTGGGCGCGACTCCGGCGGTTCCTTGCCGTTGGGCGACCCGGCCTCAGGCTTGCCGTTCGAGGAAACACTTTCGAACCGCGGTGGTTTGGCGGGAGACAGGGTTGCCACCTCTTCGGCCACGCCGCGCATGACTAGCTCGTCGGAAGTCCCGATGCCGAGCAGAGAAAGTTCCTGGGAAACATCGTCGACGAATCTACGCCGCGGTCTTTGATCGATCACCTCGCGAATGAAATCCAGATAGTCAGTCGCACGAGCCTCCACGTCATATTCGTCAAGCGCATAATGCCGGGCGTTGCGGCCGATGGCCGCCCGCAATGATTCATCTTCGATCAGCCGCGAAAGATATGCGAGCAGCAACGCATCCGCCTGAGAGTTAAGCGGGATCTTGACCACCGAGTCATTCGGAAGTTCGGCATACCAACCAGCTTCAGCCACGACACTGCAAACTCCCGCGGCCATTAGCCGGCAAAGACTCGCGCTCGTCTCACCCACCGTTCGCTCGCGAATATTCAGCGCGATGTCCGTCTCATCGATGCGCCGCTTGAACTCTTCCAGAGTTACGTGGCCGGTAATCTCGACCCGATCTTCCATGCCGTAACGACGAACAAGTTCGCGCACATCAAAATAGTGGTTTGTTTCCCCAACCAGAGAGTACCGAAAGTTATGGCTCTCTTTGAGGGCCGCGAGAGCCCGCATACTTTGCTCGATCCCTTTGCCCGGCGTAATCAGACCAAAGCTGGCTATCCTCACGAGGTCAGACGAGCGGGCCGGCTGTGACGTGCTGTCGGAAAATTTTACCGGCATGGCGATGCGCGCGACCGGAACGTGAGGCACAATCGCGGCAAAACGGGCACGGCTCCACTCTGAATGGACAATGATGCCTTCCGCTGAGTTGGCGATCCGGCAGTTCAGAGGAAAATCAACGGGCCGGGAAAGCATCGAGGGCTGTGCGCCTCTGGTTAGGGCGTCGGCCGCTTCCGCGCGCGCAGCTTTGCCGTGACAGAATTCAACTTCGTCGAGATAGAGCCGAAGGTTACCGCGTTCGCGCGCGAGTCCCAGGAAAAATTCCTGGAGCGCAAAGTCGTGAAAGACGACCACGCCACGACGCTGTTGCATCGCGGTGAGGATGCCGGCGTGATAACGATGGTCGTTGCCCATGTGGTAAACGACGGCATCGAACTGCTCAAGCCGGCGCAAGCTTGAGCGTTGCCGGCGATAGTCGCAGACTTCAAACCGCGACGTGAGCCCACGATTCAAAGGGTGAAAGCCGTCAACGAAAAGCGTGAGCTCGGCTCCCTCTGCCAGATGCGGCAGCAGCTCTTCACTGTAATCGCTGATCCCTGAACGCTGCGGACCGAGCGGGCTGAAGTAAGCAAGCTTCATTGGAGTCAGAAGTCAGAGGTCGGAGGTCAGAGGTCAGAGATCGGAGTTCAGGGGGCATTTTCTGATCTCCGACCTCTGACCCCTTCCTTTCATTTTACGACCGTGACCTTTGCCTTCGTGGTCGGGGAGCCCTTGTCACCGAACCAGGCAACTTGTTCCTGAACCAGGTCCAAGCTAAGGATGTAATCGCCGGGCTGCCTGGGAGCGGTAATCTGAAGCGTCACTTCGGCTTCTTCACCTGGCTTCAGATCTTTGGTAATTCCGTTGTGTCCCTCAGTTTCCGAGGTTAGCTTCCCGTCTTTATCGAGCCAGCGATTGCCGACGGCGATGTAAAACTTATTGTCGGGCCGATCGTTTATCTCGCCACCGCGCTGCCACCAAACGACGTTGCTCGTGTTCTTCACCTTGACTGTGATGTTTTCCTTCTGCCCCGCGCGCAGCTTTGTCGGCGGGTCGGCGACGGTGATCTGCGCTTTAAAGCCACTGTCGGGCAAAGGGGCCGCTGTCCTGGAAACCACGGGCGCGGTGGTAGGCGCACCGGGCGACCCGCTGCTCGTCGGCTTTTTTGGACTACAGCCGATTGCCAATCCTAAAGTTCCGCAAGCGGCAGCCAGCAAAACAATTCTCAACTTCATGATCAATGATTCCTCTCTGTTCTCATTTACTGTTCTAAGCCCGCGTAGCGGGTGCAAGCATAAAGCCTCGGGGTGGAGCGAAGCGAAACCCCAGGTGGACGACCGTAAGAAAACCAAGCGCGCGAAGCGTGCGATAGCGCAAAACCGGTGAGCGACTTATGACGGAGAGCTTTCGCCCCGCTTCGAGGGCTCTTTCTTTTTACTCCGATGATCCTGGGGTTCCGCTCCACTTCACCCCAGGCTTTATGCGGTCGCCCGCTTCGCGGGCTTAAGAAAGACAATCACAGACTGAAGTCTGTGCCACCCGGTTAAGGTTGGACGCGTATGCGAAGTTGCAAAGGCCGCGCTCCTCTTTCCTTAAACCAGGTCACGCCTTCGTGGACCATATCAATTTCGAGCGTGTAGTCACCCGGCGTCCGCGGCGCGTTAACGGTCAAGGTCATCTCGGCTTCGGCCCCCGGCGGCAGGTCGGCTTTCATGGCGGCGCGATTGTCTTCGGCGGACGTACCGTTGGCGATCCAGCGATTACCCATATTGATTTGGTACCGGAAGTCCTTGGTCCCCACTGCGGGCCAGGTTTCAGAACCAATGTTCTTCACCTTGAAATGAATATCGGCTTTGTCGCCGGGATGCATTACCGAGGGCGGATTAATCGCCAAGATTTCTTCGCGGTAGACAGACGCTGAAAAGGCGCCTTTCATCCACGCTGACTCGAACTGTGCGCGCGCTGCCGGCTCCTGGGGGATGCGAACTTCAATCAGCATCATACCGATCCGTTCGCGAGGTGAAAAGAAGGGAAGGCCGATGGGCGTTACGGTCCCTATTTCAAGTCCCCTAAGGCCGATCGCCTCTTTGGCGTTGTTCAAGT
>JAWVCT010000066.1:0-7396 GCA_033858155.1 Blastocatellia bacterium | reverse complement strand
GCGTGCGCCGTATCTCAGTCGGGTCAGCTTTGGCGCGAGTCGCGTGGGGCGCTTTCATGCGCGCGGCGCAAAGCATCGCCGAGACTGGTACGTTCGATGCCTTTGCCGGCGCGGCTCCGTTCGCGGAACTGAATGATCTGTTTGAGAAGTAGTATGCAGGAGTGTGCCTGCCCGGAAGCACGCGGCACGCTCTCTTCCTCTGCGTCCGTTGCGAACCTCTGGTGAATGCTTTATGCGCGGCCGTCTCTCCCGGTACCTCCCATCAGGCTGCGACGCTTTGCTCGGAATCATTCCATGACAAAACGTTGCGTTTCGGCTTCGCGCATTGCTTCTTCCAATTCCTTTTGCCTGATGCCTTCACTGCCGTGGTAGCGAATGAATTGGGGAATTAGCGCAGAGATTATTGCGGTGCCGGCGACGCATAGAATTCCACCCGACACAATCGAGGTCCTGACACTGAAAAGGGCCGCCACAATTCCGGCTTCCGCGTCGCCGAGTTTCGGTCCAGAGGTGTAGCTGATCATTTCTAATCCAGCCAGCCGTCCCCGCAGGTGATGCGGAATCGTCTGACTCCACATGGTCATTCGAAAAACGGCGCTGACCATATCAAAGGAGCCCGCCAGCGCGAGAAAAAATAACGCTACGTAAAGATTCTGCGCGAAGCCAAAAAAGATTATGCTCACTCCCCAAAGCGCGGCCGCAATCGCGACCACTAAACCGTGACGATTGACCTTCTTAGCCCAGCCCGACGTCAAGGTCGCAACCAGCGCGCCCACCGACGGCGCCGCATAAAAGAACCCAACCGTTCCGGCCCCGAACGTAGTGGCCATCGCTGGAAAGAGCGCGGTCGGCATTCCGAAAAACATCGCGTTCATATCAATCAAATAAGTGCCGAGAATTTCTTTGCGACGCCACGCATAGTGCAGGCCTTCAACAGCCGACTGTAATGTCGGGCGGTCGCCGGTTTGACTCGGCCGGGGCACGGCGCGAATCAGAAACACCGCCGTGAGTGAAGCGATGAATGTCACCAGATCGATCGAGTAAGCGATGCCGGCGCCGAATCTCGCGAGAATAATTCCCGCCATTGCAGGACCGACGATCGTCGTCATGTTCCAACGCAAAGAGTTCAGCGCGCTGACCGAAGACATCAGTTCCAGGGGAATGAGTTTTTGCAGCATCGCTTCAAACGACGGACGCTGCAAAGCAGCGAGGCCGGCGTGCAGCGCGGCTCCCACAAACAAAAGCCAGACCTGCGGCCGAGCCAGCACGGCATTCCAAACCAGCATCACGGTCACCAGAGTGTGTCCGATTTCCGTCAGCCGCAGCATTTTTCGCTTGTCGATAAAATCGGCATAGGCGCCGCCGACAAACGCCATCAAGAGAATCAGGACAAATTCCGATGCGCTCAACAAACCGACTAAAAGGGTCGAACCCGTCAGTTGATAGACCTGCACCGGCAGCACGACAAAACCGATCGCCGAGCCGAAAGTAGAAATCAGTTGACCAAAGAAGAGCAGGCGATAATCGCGGGAGATTCTTAAAGGCGTGAAGTCGATGAACATGCGTCAGGAAGAGTCCGCAACCAGATTATCAGATACGAAGTGGGATCGGAGAGGAGATCGGCAGGGGCGCGATGAAGTCAGTACCATCTACGTTAGCAGATGGGTCAAGCACGCAACGTTTGTGTTTGAGATTCGTTCATCGTCGGAATTGGAGTTCGATTCAGCCGGCTTTCCCGAAGGGTACCTTGCGCCCAACCGCGAAGCGGTTACCTCCTCACAGCCTAGGGTTGCCGCTTCGGCTACCCTGGGTAAAAGAGAACGATTGATTCTGCAACCGCAACGCGGTTGCGCCTGTAATATGTCTCGTTTCTCTGATGCAATCGACGCAACCGCTTTGCGGTTGATAATTACTCTCTAATGTTTCCCCAGGGTAACCGAGGCGGCAACCCCTGGGCTGTGAGGAGGTAACCGCTTTGCGGTTGAAAAAACCCGCATCGTGTCCGTCCCTTTTTTGCTAACCTCAGACAGACCTGTTAGCGAATGACTGAGAACTCGAATTGAAGGGACCCGAGGAACTGGCAGCCGGCGCGCTCCTACTCAACGTTGACTCCTGCCGATCGCACCATCATGTCCAGCAAATGTTCGAGCGCGGCAGTCGGGTCCTCGCAGGCGCCCGTGTGTGCCGGCGAGGTCTGGATGATGGTGCTGCGCGGAGCGATGAGCCAATCGAAGCGCTGTCTTTGGGTTAGTTGGCCAATCGGCCCTGCTTGATCTCCGCCGGCACAAATCGCCGGAATGGCGGCCAGGTGGGCCCGGGTTGTTTCAATGTCCAGGCTAGGATCAAGCGCCGTCAGACGTCTTTCATCCAGCTCGATGCGCGCGGCCAGAAAATTCCGCGACGGGCACGAGACGATTACGCCGACGTTCATAAACTCCTCGCGATCGACCTTGGGGACGACGCGAACTATGGCGTAATCATAACTGTAGTGATCGCGCACGGATCGCCTCCTCCACAAAAAAGTGCGGCAGCTCCAGCCGGCTCAGGAAGTACTTAACATAAGCTTCTCGGTGTTGACGGCTATCTGCAAACGGAGAATCCTTTACCAGCCAATCGTCGGGAATCAGCTTAACTATGCTATCAATCAGCTCCGGCGTCAGTTGCGCCGACATCTTGGCATCAATTTCGTTAAGTGAGCCGGCAAACCGGAGCAGCACGTGATCTTTTATCAGGGCAAAAGGATCGCGACTGCTGGTTAGGTAATTGTTCCAGGCATGATGAAAGTAAAGCGATGAACCATGATCGATCAGATGAAGACGCCGGTGCCACATGAGCATGTTGCTGTTGCGCGGCGTGCGATCAACGTTCGTCACATAGGCGTCGAACCAGACGATCCCCGAGGCGAGGTCAGCATCAGGCTGCTCAGCGACCGGATCAAATGTTACCGAGCCGGGCAGGTAGTCCAACCCGAGATTGATGCCGCCACTCGCTTTGATCAGGTCTTGTATTTCAGGATCAGGCTCAGTCCGCGCGAGCTCGGGATCGAGATCGACAAAGACGATCTCCGGTACCGGCAGCCCGCAAGCGCGAGCGATCTCGCCAGCCACCAACTCGGCGAGCAGAGCTTTGACGCCCTGACCGGCGCCGCGAAACTTAACCACGTACATGCCGTCATCGTCAGCTTCGACAATAGCCGGCAGCGATCCGCCTTCGCGCAGCGGCGTTACGTACCTGGTGGCTTTAACAGTTCTCACCAACATGCTTTGATTCTATTATCTAGCGGATTTTCTTTCCAATATCGTCCACGTTTTCGATGATGTACGTCACCCGCCCCTGGTTATCCCTGGCGAAACTAATCACATCCGGTATTTCTTTGGCAGTGAATTCGTTCTCAGCGATAGCTAGCAATTCAAATTTTGGACCCCGCCCTTCGAATTGGACCAGCAGCTTCTCGCCTTCTTTCAAAATCGACAGGGTGAAGCCGTCATCAAAGCGGTACTCGCCGGCATAAGCATCAAAAGTCCTGGGATCGACCTTGACAGTCTGCTGGATTTTGGGATGGTTGTGATCGCCAAAGCCGTGCTGCTGGCCGCATATCGGGCACATGGTCGGCGGCTCGGTATTGTCCACGAGGTGCGACACGGGCCGCCGGGATCGAAAGTAAGCAAAGACAGCGCCAACGTCTTCGTCATTCAGATTCGTAAAAACGATCCAGGGCATGACCGGACTGAGCTTGCGCGCTTTGACATAACCCGTGCGCAGCACCTGACGAAACAAAACGTCATCGTAGTATCCGATGCCCGTCGAATCCGGAGTCAGGTTCTGGCTGAACACTTTTGGTTGACCCCACATAGCGATTTCGTTTCCGCCGCCAAAGAACCCCGGATTAAGCGGCGCTTCCCAGGCCGTATGACAACCCTGACAATCCGCGATGCGCACGAGATAAGCACCGCGTTTTACGGGCGTCGAAACATCAGGCTGCGCAACCGCTTCGGTCAAAGGCGGCGGCGCGGTCAAAGTCGTTTTTCTTTCATCAGGAATTTGAGTTTGCGGCAGCGGATTATTCACGGGCGGCAACGAGCGCAGATACACGATGATCGATGCGAGGTCTTCATCAGCCAGATTCCGAAACGGTCCATACCACATCTGTGGATGCAAGACGCGGCCATCGTGGCCGATGCCTTCGCGAATAGCGCGCGCGAACATGTCGTCAGTCCAGGTGCCCGCGCCGGTCTTTTCGTCGGGCGTGATATTCGGCGCCACCAGCCACGGCCGATCTTCCCAGACATGGCCCGCGCCTTTTTTGTTTTGCAGAGGTGGCCCACCCGGTGATTTCCAATCACGATCGGAATGGCAGACGAAGCACTGCAGCAAGCCTTCGGTTAAGTATCTCCCGCGTTCAAGACGCGCCGGAGTGCGATCGAATTTCACATCGCGCAGGGCGCGAGGGCCGGTGGTGGCGGGCGGTGTTGGGTTAACGGATTGATCGCTCGCGCTCTTCCTTTGACAACCACCAATCGAAACGATCACGAGAGTGAGCAAGAGGCTGGCGACCGCGCTGGGACTTGTGATGGTCATGTGCTTCAGTCCGCATCGCGGACTGAATGATAATAGCCCAGGACTTCAGCGCCGGGTAAGCGCGCCCGTGAACAGAAACAGCCCCGAAGGCGCGGCATATTTAAAACCCCGGGCGTAGAGCCGGGAACCACGATCTCAAAAGGAAACGAGCCCGCCTTAGCGAGCGACAGAATTTGGAGTGCGGTGGCAAGCGTAGCGCGACACCGCTTTGGCTTCGCTAATCACCGTCTCTTAAGGTTTCAACCAAAGCGCCGTCGCCGCTTCGCTCTGCCGGCGCACTCCAAAACACCGAGCAAAGAGCCTGCGCTAGGAGATGAGGTCAGTAAAACCTGCGAAAGCGCGCAAGTCACCCACGATCCTTTCCAATGAGAACACAAGCCCGCTTTAGCGGGCGACAGATACAGGACCGGGAGCGGTAGCGACCGGGTCATAAACTCAACCCGGATGACCGCAGCACCCCTTCGCTACGACTGGTAGCTTGTCCAAATCAGTTCAGGGTACGTTTCAATAGAATTGGCGTGCATCCAAATCAATCCCAGGCGCGTTTCAATCAATTCCGGCTACAGTTTTATCTGTTCCGCGTGCACTCCAATCGATTCCCCGTGCATTTGAATCAATTCGGACTTCAGTTCGATCAATTCGGACTACAGTTCAATCAAATAGAAATGCAGTCTGATTAAGGAAAACTGCATTCCGATTAATTGTAAGTGCAGCCGAATCGATTGCGGCTACAGTTTTGCTGCCAACACTTGAGAGTAAAGAAGAGCTGTTGAGCCACTTTCGTCGAAAATCGGCCTATTTTGGAGCATACCGGCAGGATTTGGCCTCGGATGAGTCAGCGCAACGAGCTTGGCACGGCGCTGGGCATGCGTCAGGTCGATGGCAGGTGTTGAGCAAGTAGATTTCGTACTCGGCCCAGGGCTTCATCGCCGCGAATTAGCTCGAGTTCTCCAGACTCAACTTGCGCGATTCGCCGCCGCACTTCCGCAAGCTGCGCGCTGGTGACTTCAGGAGAAATATCCTGCGCTAGGCTTTCGACTAATCGCTCCGTGAGTTACGCACGCGCGTCCGGCGGCAAAGTCATTACCTTACGAAAGATTTCTTCAAAGGTGGTCATTATTCGATCGCCTCTACCAGCTCCTTAACATTCGGCTGTTGTTTCCACAACTGCTGTTGATTGACCATCACGCTTTTTCCAGCGACAGGATACAGTCCGGCTGTCATCTCAATGATTGGTATGCCGAGAGAACTCGAAACAACGGATGCCGTATTTGCATCTACGATCTCGAATTGAAACATTTGATTAAATCCCGCTCGACTCGAAGGGCTCGCGGCTCCCGCTGGATGGACATAGAAGACATTCGGATTGCTCTTCCATACAGACCAAATTTCGTTGCCGATCTCATTTACAACGCTTCTAAAAGCCTTCGCGGATTTAATGTATTGCGTGAGACGGTTTCCGATGTAGCAATAGATTCTTGGCGTGGAGAGTCTAAATTGATCCGAGTTGAGGTAAAACTCTGACTGCGGTGTTCCAGGCACCCGCGTGATTCCGTAAAGGAGAGCCAAAACAGCCCTAACGGCACGCTTTGATGACCCGTCTGCAGAGAATGGGATTATCAATCGGTCAGATGCAGACATTGCTAGCTCGGTGTAAATGGTAAAGCTAGGATTGCAATCGATAAAAACCGCACCGTTCTTCTGATTCCACGAGTTTTTGATGTCTTCGATCAGATTGCTGACCCAAGTATGTACCATTCGCCAGGCTTCAGTCGGTCCAGGAAGAGTTGCTCCTCTCACCCGCGATGCTTGTATCTCGAGTTGTTCGTCCCCGATCACTAAGAATAAATTCTTGGGCGCACGGTTATTATGCTCCGAGACATTGATGACAAACATTGCCCCCGTCTTTGGATTTAGGTAGGGACTACTGATGCGGTCTTCAATGTACCCTGAAATTGTTTGCCTAGGCGTACGTGAGCTGAACAGATCCAGCCGCTGCTCACCGGCTGTCATTCCGCCCAGCAGCATTCCAGATACGTTAGCCTGAGGACAAAGATCAATAACAAGAACGTTCTGGTCTGGATGCGTTCTGGCATATTCACTGGCAATTTGAAAGCTTAGATAACTCTTTCCGACTCCGCCTTTGTTGTTCCATATCGCGTAGGTTGCCATTCATTCGCTCCCCATTTGCATGATCGATTCCGGAGTCTACCAGAACAAAGCTTTTTAATGTTATGAAAACAGCAGGCTCTGTGATAGCGGCACGGTTCGAAAGTTATTAGAACTTATCCTAGTTCTTACGGGTTCGCATATACGAATCGGATTGAAGAAAGGCGGCTAATATTTCACCTAGAAACGGGATGTCTTCCCGCAGCCTTCATTGCTTTATGCTGATGGTCACAGACAATCTCTACCCCAGAACCGATGGGGCATCGTCAAAGGCGTTTGCGTGCCATCTGAATTGTCGCGCACCATCGCAATGTGCTCTCGCTCTCGAACAATTCTGAATCCGAGCAGGGCGAGCGCTTTAACTACTTTCGTCTTTGGTGCGTCGACTGGGAACTTAGGCACTAAGCTGTTACTTGGGTTTCGGCAACAAACACTTCCAACACCGGAGAATCAAACTCGAATACTTCGTTTCCAAAAGTCTCAAGATGAAAACGAATCGCTGATTCCACGTCGGCGAGCGCCTCTTCGTAGCTGTCACCTTCGCCCACAACGACGCCTTTGAGGCCGAGAGGATAAGCGACGTAACCATCGGAGTGCTTCTCAATAATGATCTTTTGGGATTCCATGGTCTCTCCTTGAGGCAAATACT
>JAWVCT010000065.1:0-34734 GCA_033858155.1 Blastocatellia bacterium | reverse complement strand
GCGCGGTGATTCGCGCAAGGCTGCCTGGGCCATCGCTTCACAAATGTGATCGATCTTCGCCTGGTCAAACCGGGCCAACTCTGCCTGAGCCCGATGCGCGCCTTCAACCAGGTCGCGGGCCTGCTGCACGGAAATTAAATCTTTATCGGCCGACATTGGAAACCTCAATTGCCGATTGCCAATTGCCGATTTGAACTCTTTCTCGACGACCATAGAGGCCATCACTGGTCGTCCCCAATCGGCAATCGGCAATCGAAAATCGGCAATGATTCTTTACTTGGCTCTTTCTCTGGTGCTTTCTCGCGCGGTCAACGAGCGGTTGGCTTCGCCCTGGCCCAACTGGCCGCGTGCTCCGCCCTGCATCTGAGATGCTTCGTCGGGGCTGAATCCGGTGACGTTATTGACAGGCAGGACGCGCTCGACCTCTGCATGGGGGCGCGGGATAACATGCACGCTGATCAACTCGCCCACACGTCTGGCCGCGGCTGCACCGGCATCGGTCGCTGCTTTCACGGCGCCCACGTCACCCCGCACGAATACGGTCACATATCCGGCGCCGATATATTCCTTACCCAACAGTTGCACGTTGGCTGCTTTGACCATTGCGTCGGCCGCTTCAACAGCGCCGACAAAGCCTTTGGTCTCGACCATTCCGAGTGCTTCAAGAGACATCTCCGTCAGTCCTCACTTTTCAAGATTGTAGAAGTTAAAAACAAAGCAGATTGGTTTTTGCGAACGACTCAAGCTACCACCCTGCGCGATAAGAATCAAGAGAGGTCAAACTTGAAATCAATAAAGTTTGACAACGTTTACTAGCGGGCGTTATAGTGCGGCCAAAGAACAGCTTGATGGTGCCTGTAAGGTTCTACTGGGGTGGGCACTCGGTTCATTTTGGCGGGCTGTTCTATCCCCTCGCATGATCAGCGTCGTCTGAGGCCGACTCGACTTAAAATGGCTGAAAGCATCGGAGAAAAACTGCGACTCGCACGCGAGACGCGAGGGATCGCTCTACGCGACATCTCAGACCAGACGCGGATCTCGATGCGCTATCTCGAAGCCATTGAATCAGACGACTATCGACGTTTGCCCGGCGGCATTTTTAATCGCAGCTTCATTCGCGCGTACGCCAAGGCCATCGGCTATGACGAGAACCAGGCGATTGACGAATATGGTCAGACGTTGCGCGAGCTCGGTGAGCCCGATGAAGAATCGCCAACTAAATCTTTTAAGTCGCTGGTCTATACGGATGACGGTCATCGCTCGCCGCTCCGGAACCTGCTGTTTGCGATCGTAATATTGGCGATTTTGTCGGCCTGCGTATTGGGTGGCTTACATTTTTACCGCCGACGGCTGGCGCCAAAAACAACCGGACAACGCTTCGCGCCGGGCTCGCCTCGTGCAATCCGTGAAATTCATATTCCCGACTCTCCACAAACCAGGGAGGGCGAGCACGAACTCACTGTGTAGAACAGGCGGTACGCATAATGCTGCGAGACTCCGCGGTCTGCCTGGCGGTGGGGTCGGTACCGGGAGCGGTAGCGAGCGGGTCGCAACCTTCCCTGCGGTTCGAGATCGCGAGTACCAGACCCGGTCGCTACTGCTTCCCGTACTGATCTCACTTGCGTGTCAAGAGGTTTTCCGAAACACGACCGCCCGCCCGCGAACTGCGGGCCTTTTCTTTTTGCGTTAGAGTTAGATAAAGCAAATTCAAGGAGTAACTTTACAAGGCCATGATAACTGAGAAGATTCCTGAAGGACTTACATTCGATGATGTTCTGCTGGTGCCGGCGCGGTCAGATGTGCTGCCGACGGAAACCGACACCTCGACCCAATTCACGCGCGGCATACGCTTACAGATCCCGCTTTGCTCAGCAGCCATGGATACGGTCACTGAAGCGTCGCTCGCGATCGCGAT
Source organism: Blastocatellia bacterium (assembly GCA_033858155.1). Taxonomy (GTDB): domain Bacteria; phylum Acidobacteriota; class Blastocatellia; order Pyrinomonadales; family Pyrinomonadaceae; genus UBA11740. Next base: position 32,819 of record JAWVCT010000065.1, on the reverse strand, counting down.
CGCCCAGCAAGGCGGCATCGGCGTCGTGCATAAGAACCTGAGCATCGAACGCCAGGCAGAAGAAGTCGACAAGGTAAAGCGTTCGGAATCCGGCATGATCGTCGACCCGGTGACGATCTGGCAGGACCGGCCCGTGCGCGAAGCGCTGGCCGTAATGCAGCGTTATCACATCAGTGGCGTGCCCGTGGTCGACGAAGACGGACACCTGGTCGGCATCATCACGAACCGCGATCTGCGTTTTGAAGAGCGCTTCGACATTCCGGTTTCCGAAGTCATGACCAAGCAGCCGCTGGTCACGGTGTCGGTGGGGACCACGCTCGATCAGGCAAAGCAGGTCCTGCAAAAGCATCGCATTGAAAAGCTCTTAGTGATTGACGAAGACAAGCATTTAAAGGGCTTGATTACGGTCAAAGACATCCAGAAGGCGATCAAGTATCCAACGGCCGCGAAAGATGATCTTGGTCGATTGCGAGTGGCGGCGGCGATCGGAGCCACCGGTGATTTCAAAGAACGCGCGGACGCCCTGGTGCAGGCCCGCGTCGATTGTCTCGTTATCGACACCGCGCATGGCCATTCCTCGCGGGTGATTGAAGCCGTGCGCGAGATCAAACGCAACCACCGCGATACGCAACTGATCGCCGGCAACGTTGGGACGGGCGACGGCGCTCGCGAGTTAATCGAGGCCGGCGTGGACGGAGTGAAAGTAGGCATCGGCCCCGGATCGATCTGCACGACGCGCGTCGTGACGGGAGCGGGCGTGCCGCAGATCTCCGCGATTCAATCCTGTGTCGAGGCCGCGCGCGGCACGGGCATCCCGATCATTTCGGATGGCGGGGTAAAGTTTTCCGGCGACATGGCCAAAGCCATCGCCGCCGGCGCCGACGTAGTGATGGTCGGATCGCTTTTCGCCGGCACTGAAGAAGCGCCCGGCGAAGTCATTCTTTACCAGGGCCGCAGCTTCAAAATGTATCGCGGCATGGGTTCGATTGGCGCGATGCGCGAGGGCTCGCGCGATCGATACTCTCAGGAGCAAATCGAATCCGAATCGAAACTGGTGCCCGAAGGAATCGAAGGCCGCGTGCCTTATCGCGGCACGCTCGCAGAGATGGTCACCCAACTCGTGGGTGGCTTGCGTTCCGGCATGGGCTATACCGGTTGTCGCACAATCAACGAGTTTCAGGAGAAGACACGCTTCCTGCGGATCACGCCCGCTGGCTTGCGCGAGTCGCACGTGCACGATGTAGTGATTACGAAAGAAGCGCCAAATTATCGGTTGGAATAGCTCGCGGAAGAATATGAGATCCCCCTGGGTTTAGGGTGTCCAAAAGTCAAGTCGCAGGATCAAGTCGGCCGGAGTATGTGGGCCGATAAGCTCAAAGCCGTGATCATTCGTAGCAATCCCGTAACCGTGAGCTAGTGCAGTGGCAGAAATTAGTCCATCCAACAGCGTTTGTTTAGGAATGTTCTTTGGCAGACGAGGAATTATGTAGGCGGCGATCTCGGCAGCCCGCTGATCAAACGGTAAAACCACACACGAATTGATTAGTTGCTCGATCGCAACACGATCCTGTTTGGTTTGTTCATCAAGATTGCCGGACTTCGCGGCTTTGTTTTCGAAACCGTAAAGCGTCTCATGAACTGTAATTGATGTTAATGCAGGTAAAAGTTTGAGTCTTGATTGGTAGTCCGTTATCGCTATTACAACGCCCGACTTCCGATATCTCCAGGCGGTTACGATATTGGTATCTAAAACAAGAGAAGTTTCAGGAAGGACCGATCCAAGAGCCATCACACACTCTCCGTGTGCGTATCTTCGATCAAGAAGGCTTCACCGATTTCCGGACGTGCTGTAATTTCTGACCTTTCGCTTTCATTTAGTCCCGCCAAACTCGCCGCTGCCAAGTCATTGTAACGTTCCACCAACGCGGCATCGAGTTGTCCTTCCATGTCGATGAGCATCTGCAAGTCGTTATTCCAGGTCTCAGCGGGTAGTCGCGGAGCATTGGGCACGCCATAATGGGCTAGGCCAATTCGGGATCTGACTTTGACTGCCACTGTGTGACCGTCGTCCTTCTTAAACTCTTCTAATACTTGTTCGAAGTCTTCGATGTACTTGTTTATGATTGTCAGGGTTATTTCGCCTAAAGGAATTTCAATCCCAAACAACGACTTGTGGTGAGAAAAAGGATAAGTAAAGTCTGGCGATTGGGTTGCTTGCTCTAATCGTGCTCCCATATCTTTACTCGCCTTATAGGACACTGTCAGAACTTCCTCGAAAGGCCATCCGAACGAGCGTTCTGTAATCGCGTGATATAGGAAACTGATCGCCTCCATATCTTCACCAACAATGAAGGGAGGCACCTTGAATCGTCGTCCCGTAGCCCGCTCAATCGTCATCAGTCGATACATCGTCTGACGAACCTTCAGCATTTCACTGATGTCCCGTAAGGGCTCGTTTAGCCTGAACCAGAGGTCTAAGCTTAGTCCTGGCGTCACGAGTCGCGTTTGTGTGGCTAGGCTAAGCGCGGCCCTCAGAGTTGCCTTACGAAAATCCGATTCGGCGGTCTTTAAAGCGGTTTCAAAGCCGATGCTTACGCGCTTAGTATGAAATCCCTCGCTATTCGACTCTCCAAAGAGTGTCACAACCATTCCGGCATGGGCGTCGACCGCAGCTCTAACGACAATGCGACCATCTTCTACCTCCGAGTCGTCCAAATCTGTTAGCTCGAGTCTGAAGTAGCCGCCTCCAAGATCGGGTACCGAGATTTCAAGGAACAAGTTCTGCGGAGGTGCGACGATCACACCTGCGGAAAGGACGGATATGATCTCCGCAGCGACCGATGCTTCGTTTTCCAGAACGGCAGTGCTCATACTGGCGACACCTCAAGAGCTTTCAGAGGTTTGACGAATTCTATTGGAGAAGCTGGCGGTTAGCAATCCAATGATTGTTGCATCACCGCATCACCAACAGCACATCAGTCAAACGACTGACAACTCCCAGCAGCGTTCGTCCTGATTGATCGAAGTGGCCGGCGGCCGCTTGCTCTTCCGCGGTGGCGGCGCCCGATGCTGAGCCGACTAACTTCGTGTAATAACCCTGTAGTTCCGGCGTGCTCCGAAAATAAATCTCCAGTTGGTCGAGCCCCAAGCGGACATTTTCCAAGCTGGTCTTAACCGTTGCTTTGTTCTGCGCGTTCTGTTGTAGGGCCGTGGGCGAGGCTTCATTCTTTCGCGCGGCTTCGTCGACCTGTTCGATCCCCTTTGCTACGCCGCCCAGCAAATAAACGAACCGGGTGAGGTTCTTGATTTGGTCCGCTACTTTGGTTGCGCCCGCGGTCTTCGCTTCGGCGTTCGCTTGCGGCGCGGCAGTTTTTGCGGCCGGCGTTCCGCGCCGGGTGGTGCGTGAACGCGTTTGTGACAGAGCGGTAGTCGATAACAGTAAAAGGCAAACCACAACCAGGATTTTCTTCATCATCACTCCTTAACAAGTTTCCAATAAGCCTGAGGCATCTACCCTTTGCCAGTCAAGCGGAATCGATTGCCCTTTGCGCCTTCCGCTCCTCTTTGCGCCTTTGCGTGAAGTTCTCTTTCGCTGGCGATCGGTTTCACGCAAAGGCGCAAAGCACTACGGAAGGCGCAAAGAGGAACCAGACCACACAGATGAATTCGGTTTCGCTCTCGGGCGGCTGGTACAATTCCGGGTTGCTCCGTAAGATCAACCGCCCGCTACCGTAGGCGGCTCTGACAAGATGCCGAAGCGAACTTTAAAAGTCGAACGACTGGGACGCGTTGAATACGGCGCGGGGCTCGACCTGCAAAAGCAAACCGAGCGCGCGGTTCTCACGGGCGCACAGCCCGATACATTGCTTTTGCTCGAGCATCCACACACGCTGACCCTCGGCCGGCGGGCGACTGGCGGAGGCATCACCGCTTCAGAGCAAGTCTTACAAGAACGAGGTGTCACGGTCTTTGAAACCAATCGTGGCGGTAAGGTTACTTACCACGGGCTCGGTCAAATCGTCGGCTATCCAATTATTAAATTGAGTCCGGATCGCGAAGACGTGCATCGCTTTGTGCGCGATCTGGAAGAAGTCCTGATGCGCACGATGAACGACTTTGACATCGAAGCGTTTCGCATCGCGGGACTGACTGGCGTGCACACACAGCGCGGTAAAGTTGCCGCCATCGGAGTACACATCGCGCGCTGGGTAACCACGCATGGGTTCGCGCTGAACGTGAATACCGATCTCAGTTACTTTGATTTGATTATTGCCTGCGAAGGCGAGCCGGTAACTTCGATGAAGGAAATGCTGGGACGCGAAGTTGAAGTGAGCACAGTCGAAGATCGCATCATTGAGCACTTCGCGGAAGTGTTTGATATGAACTGCAAGCAAGAAGAAGTCGTTATGAGTCGCTTCAAAAATTTTCTCCAGAAGCATCATGGAATTCGCTACAGCGTAACGGATCAGGATGTACCGAGCGACGGTGGGAAAAGAAACTTCGACTATGAGTTGCGAGGTCAAGACGGAAGCACGGTTGCGCTTGAGATCACGAGCCTCAATGAAGAGGGAGAGAACATTGGGGCGCGGAAAAAGTGGGCTGAACTTGCTCACCACATCTGCGAGGATCTCAATAGAGAAATTGAAGGGAGCGGTATTTCGGGACTCTATAATTTGACTATTCCTTCAGTCAACAGCACGCCTACCAAAATGCGGGCCCAGCTAAAATCCAATTCTGTTCGCGACGCTATTCTTGATGCTTCTAGACCGCTAACAGAAAAGGGAGACAAGACCGTGGTCAGCACAGTGTTTGGACCGATATCCATTGAACGAATCGGCGGTGCGCCGCCTAATCACTACTCTGGAACTAACTACTCAAACGAGACCTCGAACTCTGCCGAGGCTAGTTATCAGAGAATTCTGAGTGAGATCAATAGGTTGATTAAGGAGAGTGATTCGCAGCTTAACGCTCTGGTCGATAAGAGAATTTTGCTGATCGAAAGCCGTCTAATATTTGGAAAGGTATTCTTAGAAGGTGTAATGCGTGAGTTAAGGAACACTACAATTCAAGCTAACCACATCGATGAGATCTACATCGAGCGCTCACATGGAATCTTTCAGCTAATTTTCAGATGTTAACTTTTGAATCAATCAAAGAAGCCGCGGCGCGCATCGCCGAGCGCATTCATCGCACGCCCGTCATGACTTCGCGATCTTTCAACCAGTTTGCCGGACGCGAGGTTTTCTTCAAATGCGAAAACCTGCAACGCGCCGGCGCGTTCAAGATTCGCGGCGCCACCAACAAAATTCTCTCGCTGACGGATGATGAAAAAAAGCGCGGCGTGATAGCCGTCTCTTCCGGAAATCATGCTCAGGCCGTGGCGCTGGCCTCGCGCGAAGCCGGCATCCGCGCAGTCGTAGCAATTCCGGCGGACGCGCCCAAAGCCAAGGTCGAAGCGACGCGCAATTACGGCGCGGACATTCGCTTTTTCGATCGCCATAAAGATGATCGCGACGCCTTCGGCCGCGACATCGCGGAACGCGAAGGGTTGGTGATGGTGCCCGCTTACGATGATTATTTGATCATGGCCGGACAGGGCACCTGCGGTTTGGAATTTCTCGAAGAGATTCCGGAACTTGATAGCATTCTAACGCCTTGCAGCGGCGGCGGATTGTTTGCCGGAGTAAGCACTGCGGCAAAATCCATCAAGCCGTCGATCCATTGCTATGCCGTCGAACCGGACACCGCCAACGACACTCAACAATCGATCAGTAAAGGGGAGCGGGTCGCGATTCCCCCGCCGCCCACGATCGCGGATGGCTTGCGCGTGCAGACACCGGGCGCGCTTACGTTTCCGATCACGCGCGCAAACGCCGACGATGTGCTGACAGTGAGCGACGAGGAAATTACTGAGACGATGCGGTTCATGTTATTTAGAATGAAACTACTCGTCGAGCCTTCCGGCGCGGCCGCCGCCGCCGCTGTGTTTTTTCAGAAGTTGCCCGCTGATCGGAAGAGAGTCGGCGTGGTATTATCCGGCGGTAATATCGATAGCGACGTGCTGGCGCGAATGCTGACTGAGGAAGGGGATGCCTGATGTTTCAAACAATCTTACTTGATGTAGCGCCCGATCCCACAGGTGTGGGATCTTTGGCCGCAGTAGTGCTTTTGGTTATAGCTTTTATTGGCCTGATCGCCGGTGGACTGGTGTTGTTTCTCTGGTATCGCAAGCGCAGTATGCGTCGAATGATCATGGTCCAACACGAACCTTTGCTTGCGCCTGGGCCCCGTACAGGGTCAACTGAGCAATCCAAACCAACCGTAAGAATTCAAGACTTCTCCACCTAGAAAAGAAGCAAGATTCGCGATGACAATCGCGCCAAAGTCCCGCCACATCGAAGCCTTACCGATCTGCTCTGATTCGCCATAAGCCAGCCAGAACAAAATACACTCAGCCACGGGTGCGAACACCTCGGCGACTACCAGATAGAATGCGCGCGAAGTCTGGGCGAGCGTCAGAGGCAGGACGAGCACCACAATCGGATAGGTGCAGGCGGTCAGCCAGATGCCGGCAGACAGTCTGCGCCTGATCGGATGCCGGCCGGAAAGACCGACCAGCAGAATCGGCGTCTCGATCAGAATTGAGAAAAGATAACCGAGCGGAAGAAAGCGCCAGAGTTCGGAAGGGGGCATCTTTTTTGGAGTGCGCCGACAACGGCGGCGCTTTGGATTTAGTTTAAGCGGTGGCGCCTTTGATTTTCCGGAGTACTTTCCAAAGCGGCGTCGCGCTACGCTTGCCGCCGCACTCCAAGGTCAGATCATTCTTAGCAAGAACGGCGCTTCCGCCAGGACATGCGCGATCGCGACAGCAAAATAAATATCACGCATGGCCGGATAGTTAACTGAAAATCCAAACCAGAGTAAGGCGACCACGAATAATCCGAAGACAAGAAGCGCCGCAATCAATTTTGGAAAACCTCCGCGACGCCGGGCCAGGGGAATCGTCTTCACGTTCCACACTGCGCCGGTTGCGCCGATGAGCGGTAGAGCGACGATCCACACTCCGTAATGAAGCATCTCCAGAAAGACATGCAGAGAAACCAGCACGTGGCTCGAGACATTCGGCAGGAGATCCGCGCCGGCGTGTTGGGTGATGCGCCAGAACAATCCGTTGTCATCCGCCAGCGAAGACGTGCGACTAAGCTGCCAAAGCATCCCCACGATCAGCACCGGTAGCAGGAGCAAACAGCGATGATAAGTGCGCAGCCACTCTGGCCGCGTGCGCCGCAGATGCCGATCCAGAAACCAGAGCGCGACGAGCGGATGGAGATAAACAATCGCCAGACTGAAAAGCTGTGGCGCCAGCCAGTTCACAGCGCACAGCATGAACACGACCGGCAGCGCCCAGAACCAATCGCGCCGCGAATTCTGCTTTCCCCTCATCAACACGAGGGCGCCCAGCCACAACAACAGGAGCGTGTTCCACGTCGCCATCGCATCCGGCCAATTCGCGCCCGACCAAAGATTCGCGTAATACAACGCAGGCATCGCGAGGTAGGCAACGGTGAGCAGGAGGATCCCCGCGAACGCCACCGCAAAGAAATTGCGGGAACGGCCAAACCTCGCCGGCAGGCGCATTAAGAAGTAGCGCAACTCGAACCAATTGTGCGGCCCGGCAAAAAGAAACACGGTGACGATCGAGACCTGCAGCGGTAGCCAGCTCGCCAGCGCTGCGGAGATGCAAGCGCTCGCGACTAACATGACCACGAACAATCGCACGCTTGTGCGTGTGCGAGTGATCGGCCGCGGGTTGCGCCAGGCGGCTAGAGAAATGTTAGCTGCTTGTTCCATTTGGAGCGCAGGTAAAGATGCTCGCTACCGCGAGCAGTTCCGTAAAGGGGATTACTCCTCGCCCGATGTGTTCGTCTTCTTGATCGGAACGATCAGCTTGATACCGTCATCGCCGGGAACAATCTCGATGTTCACTCCGCCGCGCGTAGCCTGGCCTTTGTTCAAATTCTCAGGCAGTTTCTGCCAGTAGTAATATCCCGGCGGTCCGGCATTCGCGCGCACGATTACCGTGGCCGCGCCCAACATGCCGACGACGAGCAACACGGCCGCAACCGCTTTCTGGCTGCGACGCTGGCTCGACCGGGCCAGCCACACACCCGCGAAAGAAACGGCGAGGAACATGAACATTCCAACCATCACCGTTCGGGTCGAGCTTTGCATGAGGCGCTGCGTCATCGACGTGTTCGCGGGGGTGTTCGCCGTCGCTTCGCGGATGCGCTGTAAAGTCTCTTGCGAGATTTGCAGGCGCGCCTCGTACGACTTCGAGTCCGGCACGATTTGCAGCCCGGTGTGGAATATGCTCTTGCCGGCTTCCGGGGTTGGCTTCGGCCGCGCAATGTCGCCGAAGGTACAGATCGCGCTACCAACTAGCAACAGAGCTGCGGCGCAGAGAACAACGGATCGTTTCATAAGCTCCCTCCAATTTCGCAATCTGAAAAGTTTGCGTGAACAGGTTGTCAAATGCCGCGCAGTATAGCGCAGAAGTGTCGATGCTGGCTCAGTTTGAACTGGTATGAATTTCATTAGCACCTGGCTTCAGCAGGCTGTCGGGAAAAGGTATTCCTCTGTGTAGCCTCTGTGATGCTCCGTGTCTCCGTGGTGGAATTCACTGCGAAAATATTCACCACAGAGTCACAGAGGCTACACAGAGGGCCACAGAGACGGTTTTCCCGACAGATTTTTTGAGCTGGGTGGTTAATAGGCTCATCGATTCCTGAACCCTTTCAAAACCGTTCGTCGATGTATTATCGCCGCAACACCGCACTAAAGTGCGGTGCCAATCGGATTTCAACATGATCCATCCTCCAGGCACTCGGCTTGGATGCTGAATTCCGTTAACGGATGCTAGAATGTTTTCTCAAGCAAAGAGGTAAATCGATTGGCCCGCGAACTTCACGTTCTCAACCAAAGACCACGTCAGCCAAAGCCCGAATGGCTGCGCATTCGTCTGGGTGATCCGACGAACCAGAACCATCTGCTCAAGTTGATTGAGGGGCTGAATCTGCACACGGTCTGCCAGGAAGCCAAGTGCCCCAACATTTTCGAGTGCTGGTCCGATCGTACCGCCACGTTCATGTTAGGCGGCGACATCTGCACGCGTCACTGCGGATTCTGCGCGGTTGGCAAAGGCGAGCCTGGGCAGCTCGATCAGGATGAACCCCGTCACGTCGCGGAAGCGGTTCGGCATTTGAATCTCGCGCACACGGTAATCACCTCCGTGAATCGTGATGATTTACCTGACGGCGGCGCGGCGCACTGGGCCGACACCATTCGTCAGGTCCGCGCCCTTAATCCCGAATGCAAAGTCGAAGTGCTGATTCCCGACTTCAATGGCGACGAAGCCGCCTTGAATACCGTGCTCGAGGCGCGGCCGGACGTTCTCAATCACAACACTGAAACGATTGCCCGGCTCTATCGCCGCGTGCGTCCCGATGCCGACTATCAACAATCTCTGACCTTGATCAAGCGCGCTGCTGCCCGGCGTGATATTGACCAGAGCGGCATGATCACCAAGAGCGGCATCATGGTTGGTCTGGGCGAGACTTTCGACGAAGTGGTTGAGTTAATGAAAGACCTGCACGCCGTTTCCTGCGACGTCATGACTATCGGCCAATACCTGCAACCCCAGGCGCGACGCTTGCCCGTCGAACGCTACGTCACACCCGCGGAATTCGATCTCTGGCGCGACATTGGATTGCAGATGGGATTCAAACATGTGCAGTCCAGCCCGCTGACGCGCTCGTCATATCACGCGCGCGAACAAGCTGAATAATTGGAGTGCGGCGACTTGTCGCCGCTTTTTCTTAATCGACATAAAAAAGCGGGAACAAGTTCCCGCACTCCAAAGTCAGACGTTGCCTTTCGCCATTAAGTCAGCACTTCCATCGCGGCATCCAACAGTTTCATCTTCCAACTGAGCCATTGTTTGCTGAGCGTGCTGGCGGTGCATTTCACGCTGCGGGCGTTCGCGAGATCGGGAGCCATGACTCGCCGGGTGAAGTCAGCTACGACCTGTGGACTCGTAATTATCGCGATTAGCTCCTGGTGAATCCGATAGCTGAGGTAATCGAAGTTTGAAGAGCCGGCGATCAGGTGTTCGCCGTCGATGAGCATGGCCTTCAGATGGCTCATGCCGCCCTGGAACAACCGCAGATCGATCTCCGAGCGTGCTGATTCCAGCCGCGCATAGTTCGCAAAGAAGCGCCAGTTGTTCTGCTCGGGCGTCACAATTTTCACGGCTATACCCCGTCGTGTGGCGGCGCGCAGCCGATCGTAAAACGGAAAAGTGATGTAAGGACTCTCGACGAAAATCGACTGTTGGGCTCCATCGATCAAATCCAGCACCCGCTGAAATTCCGCCCGGTTCGCGCGGCCATCGGCCGTGAATATTTCAAGGCCCTCAAACTGCCGCTGCGCTACGCGATCGCGTCCATCCCATGTTGCCAGGAAATCCTCGCGCAGAAACCGGGCGACGGTTTCGTCTTCGATGCGCAGCATCATGTCGTGCCAGGAGGCGTTGTGCTCGCTGAAGTTTATTCCGCCGATATAGGCCGTCTGGTCATCCAGCACGATCAACTTTTTGTGGTTGCGGCTGAGGATCCGGCGCGGCGAAAAACCATATGGGTTTGTGAAACGAATCCCGACTCCCTCGCCTCTGAGCTCGCTCATCATGGCCGCGGTTTCGCGGGCCTCGTGCCGCAGTTCCTCATCGAAGAAATTCGCCGGCGAGTAACGAAAGCGATCGCTCAGCACAACCCGCGTAAACGAATCGGCGAGCACGCGCTTGTCCTTCGCGGTCGATGAAAGCAAGGCGCTGGACAATTTCTTGCCGACCGCGTCGCCTTCGAAGGCGAACGTTTGGACGAAGACCGACCGTTGAGCTGAAGCAATGTCTTCGCTTAGCCGTTTCCAGAATTCATTGTAGTTGACGAGCAGGTCGATCATTTAGCATTCACGAAAGCGGCCTTGGAAGCCTGCGCACCGCCGGCAAGATGCCGGCGCTCCGGGCCGCCGCTGATTGTATTCGATCCCGGTGCTAGAATGAACAGCCGAGGGTCACCAACCATAATGCTTCACATTCACAACGGCGATTCAGCGGCCGAAACTGCGAAGAAATCTGATATTCCGGGCAAGCACCTCGCCTGGCGGGAGGCCCTGGTGTGCGGGCCGGCGCCGGGCAACCTGTCGGCAGACGAGTTTCGCCGCGTACGTGCGCAGCATTTGGCGGCTGCTTACGGCGTCGCGCAGGACAAATGCGATCGGGAGTTAGCTGCACAGGAAGCGACCCTGGCGGCCTTTACCGATCATGATGAAGTTGTTCTCTGGTTCGAGCATGATTTGTTCTGTCAGGTGCATTTGATCTATCTACTTCACTGGTTCGCGCAACGCGAGCTTGGGCCGACCCGATTGAGTTTGATCTCCCTCGACCAGGTTCCTGGCGTTGAAGGATTCAGAGGATTCGGCGAGTTGAACGAAGAACAGTTGTTCGCGCTTTTTCCGCAACGCCAGGAAGTCACACGGACTCAGTTGGAGCTGGGATCGAAAGCCTGGCAAGCATACTCTTCAGCGGACGCCGCCAGCTTACTATCTCTGCGGGATTCGGATACGTCGTCATTGCCATTTCTGAAGAGGGCGTTGATCAAACATATCCAGCGCTTTCCTTCGACCACTAATGGACTCGGAAGGATCGAAAACGCCGGCCTGGAATTAATAGCCAAAGGTTACCGAAACTTCAGATCGTTGTTTCCGGCTTTTGCCAGGTGCGAACCCGAATACGGTTTTGGCGACGCACAGTTGTATCTCGAATTGAAACGACTGGCCAACGCATCGACGCCTCTGCTGAGGTTGAGCAGCAGCGTCAAGGGAGCGACGACGGATGCCGCGGAAATGTTGCTCACCTCATTTGAAATCACAAAGCATGGCAAGGCGGTTATGGATGGTGCCGAAGACTTTGTGATTACAAATGGAATCGATCAGTGGTTGGGCGGCATTCATCTCGAGGGAAAGGAAGCCCGTTGGCGCTGGGAGGAGGCGGCACAGGAACTCCTCGTCAGCCTGTAGTGTGGCGCAGACTTTGGTCTGTGATCCGAAGGTGCAAATCACAGGCTGAAGCCTATGCCACATCCTTCGCACACCTGAAGCCGGCGACCATCCAGCGCTCTTCGGGATGGAAAAAGTTTCGATAGGTCGTGCGGATGTGCAGGCGCGGCGTGGCGAACGAGCCTCCGCGCAAAACTTTCTGGCCGACGAACCATTTGTCGTTGTATTCGTCGAACTCAGATCGGAATCCCGGATAAGGTGAGTAATCCGAAGTCGTCCATTCCCAAACGTCGCCAATCATTTGCTGGCATCCGTAAGCACTCTGGCCGTCCGGGAATGACCCGATTCGTGCGACGCTCCACAAACTATTCTCGAAAAGATTTGCGAGAGTTTCGTCAGGAGGAGCGTCACCCCAGGGAAACTCTTTTTTGGTATTGAGAGCGGGCGCAAAACTCGCGGCCTTTTCCCACTCGGCTTCAGTCGGCAGGCGCTTGCCCGCCCATTTCGCGTAGGCGGAAGCTTCCAAAAAGCTGACGTGGTAAACGGGTTCGTCGAGTTTGTCCGCGACGCGATGCAAACCGGCAAAATCGCGAATCATCCATTCGCCGTCCCTTTGCTCCCAGTAGAGCGGCGCTTGCCATTGCTCTTGATTAACTTTCTCCCAACCGGCTGAATGCCACCAGCGAAAATCCTGATAGCTACCGGCCTTGATGAACTCGAGATAGTCGCCATTGCTTACCGGCGCGCGATCGATCAAAAAGTCCTGGAGAAAAACCTTGTGCCGCGGCTTCTCGTTATCGAAAGCAAATTGGAGCGCCCGCATCTCTGCGGGCGGCTCGCCGGCATCGGTGCCGGCACTTTCATATCCCAGCTCGAACAATCCACCATCAACCTGCGCCATGCCGCTCACGGTTTCAAGCGCACGTGGCGCCGCCGCAATCGGTGCATCAAACTGATCGCAAAGCAGATGCTTGATGTCGTAAACCAGAAGTTCCTGATGCTGCATCTCATGCTCGAGCCCCAGCCGCAGAATTCCCAGAATCTCTTCCGCCTGGTCGTGCTCTGAGACCTGCTCGATGAAGCGCGTCATCCGTTCGTCGATGTGGGCGCGATACTGCTTTGTTTCTTTCACGGTCGGCCGCGAGCGCGTGCCGCGTTTGGGCCGCTCGATCCTTTGACCAAAGCCCTCGTAATAAGAGTTGAAGTAGAAAAGAAATTCTTCCGAATAGGTTTGGTACCCGGCCTGGTACTTTTGCAGAACGGTTTCAAAGAACCATGAAGTGTGACCGATATGCCAGCGCGGCGGGCTCATGAACTCTGCGGTTTGCACGACATAGTCTTCGATCTCGAGCGGCGCGACGATTTCCAGCGTGCGCGCGCGGACCTGTCGGTAGAGATCGCGGATCGAAGTTGACTCGCTCTTGAGTAATCCCGAAATCGCTGAAACCATGAGCATTCCTACTTCTTTGTGTAAAAAAGCATGTTTGGTTTTATCTTTTCACACATTTACATTCCGAGTCTCAGGCGGGAGTGGGGCTTCACGACGCGTCTATTTAGCCTTAGGCTGCTTTCAGCAATGACTTCTGCACGGCTTCCGGTAATGCTATCGGAACGAACCTCTCCCCCGAATACAAATAGTCTTCACCGCTCTCATCTATCACGCGAAGGTCACCATCGGCGGCTGCGTCTTCGTCCGGCAATACTCGATAGATCTTGTGCAGTTCCAGAGACGCTGGATAATCCTTGTTGTCGATGCAAACGACAAACCTCAACGCAGGTTTCTTTGTCTGTTTCATATCCTTGCGTCCTATGCCATGAGCTTCGTACCAGTGTAATTCGGCGACACGGACGTGTCCATTTCGAAGACGAATGGTTGCGACGCCCTTCAGCTTTCGCCACCGCCCCCTTCCGTGTTTCCTTCGTAACTTAGCAATATCCCGAATCCGACTACCAACAGCGATCGGTTCGATTTCCGTGATGTCGCTGAGAAGTTCGAAGTCCATCCAGGGTCCATTTAATCAGGCTAGCTTGCTGGACTCAAGAACATTTTGTTTGCTAACTGTCCAACACCATAAACAAATTATTCAAAGACTTAGCCAGCGTCGGATGCGCGAAGATCGCGTCCTTCAAGACCGTGTAAGGCAGCTTACCAAACATCAATTGCGCCTTAGTTTACAAGGATCGCCTTTGCCCCACGTTCGCTCACGCGCCCAACAATCTCTGCTTTCGAATAACTCGTGCGCAACTCTGCCAACAGCTCTTCGGCGCGGTCTTCTGAAATCGCTAACAACAGCCCGCCCGCTGTCTGCGGATCGTAGAACAACTTCATCAGGTTCGAATCAACCGTCGATGCGACTCCAACGTCAGCACCAACGTAATCGCGATTTGTCTTATCGCCGCTCGTCAATAGTCCAGCCTCAGCCAAGTCCAACGCGCCGCCAATCAAAGGCACACGCGCCGCATCGATCTCAATCGTGACATCACTGGCGCGGGCCATCTCCCATGTGTGGCCCAGCAAAGCAAACCCGGTGACATCGGTTGCGCCTTTCACGTCAAACTTTGCGATTTTTTCGGCGGCGTATTTGCCCGACGTCAACATCGTCGCGATGGATTCCGCCACCACGGCCTCGGAGGCTTTCGCGAACTTGATCCCGGTTGAGATGACGCCCGTCCCGATTGGTTTCGTCAGAATTAGCACGTCGCCTGGCCGCGCCCCGGCGTTAGTCGCAACCTTGTTCGGATCGATCACGCCGGTGACTGAGTATCCGAACATAATCTGTTCGTTGTCGACGCTGTGACCGCCCAGCAGTGCGACTTTGTTTTCAGTCAGCACCGACAAACCGCCGCGCATGATCTCGCCCAGGATTGCAAAGTCCAAACCTTTTTTGGGAAAGCAAGTGATGGCCAGCGCCGTGATCGGCGTCCCGCCCATCGCCCACACGTCGTTGATCGAATTGAGCGCGGCGATGCAGCCGTAATCGAACGGGTCATCGACAATCGGCGTGAAAAAATCGAGCGTCTGCACCAAGGCGAGATCGTCGCGCAGTCGATACACTCCGGCGTCGTCCGCTTTGTCGAAACCGACCAGCAGATTGGGATCGAAAGGTTGTTTCTCAAGCCCGCTCAACACCTGAGCGAGGACCCCAGGGGCCAGCTTAGCCGCTCAACCAGAGCACGAAACCATTTCGGTCAGACGCATGGGTCGTTCTCCTTTCCGAGTGTTTTAGTGGAACGGTTCAGCGTCGCACCGGGCGCACGCGGTTGTCAATCATCACTTCGATGGACACGACAGACGTCTTTGTGTTCTTCGTGCCTTTGTGATGAACTTCTTTCGTCATGCACGACGTCTTGATCATTGGCGCTGGCCCTGCCGGGCTCTCGGGCGCGCGTTGGTGTGACGAGCTCGGCCTCGACACGCTCGTACTGGAGCAGAGCGAAGAAGTCGGCGGGCAGCTTCTTTCGATTCACAATCCGCTCGACAACTATCTCGGTCTTCATGCGGCGAACGGTCGCGAGTTGCGCGATCGCTTTGTCGAGCAAACCAAAGATTATGATTTTGATCTGTGGACCCAGGTCGACATTGCCGGCGTGGACTTGAAAGCCAAACGCGTCGTGTTGCGCAGCGGCGAAGAACTCAAATCAATCGCGATCATCATCGCGACGGGGTTACGCCGCCGAAAGCTAGGCATTCCGGGCGAGGATGAATTCGTCGGCCGCGGCATGATCGAATCATCGGCGGATCGGCAGGCTTTTGCGGGCAAGGACGTGTGCGTAATTGGCGGCGGCGATGCCGCGGCTGAGAACGCTCTGTTGCTGGCCGAAGTCTGTCCTACTGTTACGCTGGTTCACCGCGGCAAGAAGCTGCGCGCCCGCCGAGAGTTCACTGAACAATTACACACTAACCACTGCATCACCGCGTTTCCAGAATCAGTTGTGCATCGCATTATTGGCCGCGATCAGGTCGAAGCCGTCGAGATTGAACGCTCCGGCGCCATCAAATCGTTTCAGATGGCTGTGCAGGGCGTGCTCGTTCGTATTGGGTTTCAGCCGAACAGCGAACTGTTTCGTGATCAATTGCAGGTCGACGAGCGCGGCTATGTTTTGATCAATGGCACTCAAGAGACGAGCGCGGAAAACGTGTTCGCGATTGGCGACGTTGCGAATCCCTTAGCGCCGACGATCAGCGGTGCGGTTGGCGGCGGCGCGACAGCCGCCAAGGTGCTTGCGTCGCGATTACAGAAACGCTAGAAATTTGGAGTGCGCCGGCAGAGCGCAGCGGCGACGGCGCTTTGGATCTCTGCCGACGGGGCCGCAACCAAGACTGAATCCAAAGCGGTGTCGCGCTACGCTTGCCACCGCACTCCAAAGCTCTAAACACCCTTGAGCCACGCCACGCGCAATGCCTTCGCTTCCGCTGTGGCATTCGTCATCTCTTCAATGCGGTAACTCGAAATTTGTGGCGGGCCCAACACGATCGACATCTGCACTGTGCGCCGGCCGCGCAGTACGTTGAGCGGCACGCGGTCGCCGGGTTTGTACCGGCTCAACACCTTGATTAGATTCCCCGGCGTAAGTTTTACCCCGCCGAACGTGTTTATGATGTCGCCTATTTCCAGGCCCGCGTCCGCGGCAGGTGAGCCGGGACGGACGCTGGCGAGTTTTAAATTGTTCGAATCGTTTTCATCGGCGCCGATACCGACCGACACGGGCTGCTGCGGCTCGCGCACAAACCGCAGTCCTACCTGCGCAAAGGCCTCTTCGTATGGCGGCGTCTCGACTGCGCGCACATAGCGCCGGAAAAAGTCCCCCATGTCCGTACCTGCTACATCCGAAACGACACGTTCAAAGTCTTCGTTATTGTAACCACGCCCGCGCAGATAGTAAGACGCGTTCGGGCTGTTCAAATAAAATTCCTGGTACATGCGGCGCATGACTTCATCGAGCGATGCTTTGCCGTTTTTCTTGCCGCGCAGCAATAGATCCAGAACCAGACCGAGCACTTCACCCTTCGGATAATAACTAATCGAGGTGTTAGCGAGATTCGTCTGTTGTGCGTGCGGCGCGTCATCAATGAACGGGGCTGACAGTGAAGACTCTTCCGCGCTCATCAGGCGACTACCGGGAGCATTCTCGACTTCGGTGATTTGGCGTACCAGCGTGGCCCAAAGCTTTGCGTCGTCCCACAACCCGGCGCGTCGCTGCATCAGATGGCCGTAATAATTCGTGATGCCTTCGGCGATCCAGAGCCCGCGCGTGTTGGCCGGTCTGGTGAAATCCCACGGGCCCAGTTCAATCGGCCGCAGCCGCTTCACGTTCCACACGTGAAAGAATTCATGGGCAATAGCGTCCAGCGCTTCTTCATCCATGTTCGCGTCGGCGAGGGCTCCGGGCATGATGATTTGGGTTGAGGTCAGATGTTCCATGCCGTCATTTGAGTGGCCGTCGTTGGCGAAGTGGATCAGGAACGTATACGAATCAAATTCCGGCGCGCCCCACATCGCAGTTTCGGTTTTCACGATCTTTTCGATATTGCGTACCAGGGCGCCGCGCTTGCCGCCTTCGTTGCCCAGCGAATGAACCACAACGTGATACGTCTTGCCGCCAACTTTGAAATTATCTTCGGTCCAGTCAGGGCTGATTTCGGTGGGCGTGTCGATCATGATGTCCCAGTCGGGAAACTGCCAGTCTCGTTGATCTGTCCGGTCCATGCGGCCATTGATCATGCGCCAGCCCTTTGGCGGATCGATCGAAAGCGCCACCGGATCCTGCTTGTGATTCACGACGTACATGAAGATACAGCCGCCGTTGAAATTCGCGTGGCGTGAATCAAGCTCTGAAAAAGTACCGGACAGATCATTGGCAAAGACCTTGTAGCTCACCGTGACGCTATTTGCCTTGCACATAAACACGCGCCAGGTTTGAGTATCGACTCGTTTCAGTTGCCCGGCAGCTTCGGCGCAGCGCGCGCTTGGCGGCGGTATTTCCTCGATCCCAAACTCCTGAACGTTCTTCGCAAAATCAAAGACCGCGTAACGACCTGGCGACCATTGGGGCATTTGAAAGTCGATCGAATCAACACTCGCTGCGGACGGTATGTCCACGTCGATGCTCACTTCAAAAAGGTGTGAGCTCGGATGCGGCATAGCCAGGTGGTAAGTGATCTTGAACGGCTGCTCCTGACCAACGACCGCAAAACTAATCGTTAGCAGCAAAAAGAAAAGGGAGGCGACCCGCGTAATAGAAACTCTGATCCGGTTAATCATTTGCTTCGCAGATTACACAGATTTCTCGGATTCCGGCAACTGACAAAGCCAAGCCGGCAGTTCCGATTGAGATACATGCCAACTCATGTCACATCGGATTTGTTATCTGTGTAATCGGCGAAATCGGTGGATTCCCTTTTGACTTTGGTAACGAGCAAATTAAGATGTCACCATGCCTGCAACTGAGCGACTCTACTATCGGGATTCGCGTCTTCTCGAATTCGATGCGCGCGTCATCAGTCTGAGCGAGCTCGATGATGGCCAGATCGCGGTCACGCTAGATCGCACCGCCTTCTATCCGACTGGCGGCGGCCAACCTACAGACACAGGCATGCTTGGCGATGCCCGAGTGATTGATTGCATCGACGCTGAAGACGATGGGGTCTTGCATGTAATCCAGGGACCGGCGCCTGAGGTAGGCGACAGCGTCCACGGCAAGATCGATTGGCTGCGGAGACTGGATCATCTGCAACAGCACACCGGTCAGCACATTCTTTCGGCAGCGTTCGTCCAACTGTTCGACGCGCCCACGCACAGCTTTCGCGTCCTCGATCACGAATGTGAGATCGACGTCGCGCTCGTCGATCCGACCGACGAACGAATCGAACAGGCAGTCGATCTCGCCAATCAGATCATCTGGGAAAGTCGATCGATCCTGATTCGACAAGTGACCTCTGAAGAAGCAGCCACTTTGCCATTGCGGAAAGAGCCGGCCCGTCAAGGTGAGCTGCGACTGATTCAGATCGGTGATTTCGATCTGACTCCCTGCGGTGGCACGCACGCGGAATCAACCGGCGAGGTTGGTGTCATTGCTGTGCGTTCATGGGAACGAGCCAAGGGGCTCACGCGGATCCACTTCATGGCTGGAATTCGGGCGCTGGCTGATTACCGCAAAGCGAACCGAACCGCGCGCGATGTGGCTGAGTTGTTCAGTGCGGGCCGCGAAGACTCTCCGCCACTCGTCGCGCGATTAGTTGAAGAGAATAAAAAACTGCGGCGGCGTGTCGGGGAGCTTGAACAAGTATCCTGCCGTGTCGAAGCAGAGGATCTAGTTCGTGGCAGCAGCGCGATCGTAAGCGAGCTCTCTTCACCAGATATCCAACGAGGAGTTTCTGACGGCATTCGAGTCATCGCTAAAGTCTTCGACGATCGCAGCGCTGATTCACTCAAGCATCTGGCGCTCGCGCTCATCGCACATCCAAACACCGTGGCGCTTTTAGGTTCGCGCGATGGCGACACTACGCGTTTAGTCTTCGCGCGCTCGACCGATGCCGTCGGCGATATGAATACACTCATGCGCGCGGCTTGCTCGCTAATTGATGGGCGCGGCGGCGGCAAACCGGATATCGCGCAAGGCGGTGGAAAGAATTTCGATAAGCTCAGCGAAGCACTTGACCAGGCTGCCAACAGCCTGGTTTGATCGGCCGATTACCCAGATTCCATCTATTCAGCGATCTGTGTAATCTGCCCAAGGTGCGGGTACTAGGGAAGTCGCTATAGATGCTATGAAACTTGAAACCTGAAACTCGAAACGGTATTCTCGTCCGACGTGGGGCAGTAGCTCAGTTTGGCAGAGCGCCGCGTTCGCAATGCGGAGGTCAGGGGTTCGATCCCCCTCTGCTCCACCAAATCTCTTTTTTCAGTTATTTACTGGATCGCTCCGAAGGCCTCGAATTCCCATCTGACCAAACGTGACCAACCCTTTCTGCCTCAAGCTGAGATCGCCTTTTGAATCGGTCGCCCGAAGAGTCAACCACTTGCTCGTTATCTACGTGCGTCCTAATGCTTTAAGCGCGTCGTAACTCTACGAGTGAGCGGGCGTGAAATCGTAAAGAAGTAACCAAGCGTCGAACCAGCAGTGCGGAGGTCGGGGGGGTTCGAATCATCGTCCAGAAACCTGAGACGAATGCGATCTCAAAAGTAAGAGATTCCCCTGTTGACCATGCTTGAAGTTGAGCCAGAATTAGCTTCCAAGATTCAGGCGCGAGCGAGAACGCGGCGTTTCGGTAGATGTGTATTTGCTGGAGTTAATCAACCAGACAGGAACTGAGGCCGAAGGAAGCATGGCCTCAGTTCGCAAGAGCGAGTTCGCAAGAGCGAGTTCGCTTGTTGCGAGAGTGGGCCTCAGGCCACAGTGCCAAACCTCGTAACCGCTTTGTCAAAGCTGTTAGTTCAAATGGAGTTGGATCGATTTGCATTGGCTTACGTTCCCCCGGGACTCATCATGAGCACATTTAAATAAAAGGTATGCCGTTAAAAGTGTGAACATAAATACATCCGGTACCGAGTCCGAGTTCTATTCCTTGAGCTGTCAACTATTTCTAAGTTCCTTAGGCGCCATTAGCCATTTCAGATCTCCCACGCCAGCCCGCACTTTGCTCCATTTGTCTACGTTTAGTTCGAGGCAAGCGAGCGAGGCTGTGGGCAAATTGCCGACTTCGCCCGTCAAGGCCTCGAGCAACTCTTCGAATCCAGGATTGTGACCGACCATGACTATCGCATTTGCGGTATCTTCGATTTGCGATACGACATCGAGCAAACTGCGAACGCCTGCGTCGTAAATCCGTTTATCGAATCTCAGCTCGACCTTCAGGCCAGCCGGCTTCATGACTAACTCGGCTGTCTGTCGCGCTCTCTCAGCGGGCGAACTGATCACCAGGTCCGCTTTGATCGTCCTCTTGCGAATATATTCGCCGATAAGTTGGGAGTCCTTTTCGCCTCGCTCGCTTAGCGGTCGCTCAAAGTCTTTCAGACCAGGATCGTCCTTGCTTGATTTTGCGTGCCGAAGCAATAACAGAGTCTTCATTTCATTCATCCAGATCATCCAGATCGAAGGGGATAAGCAGACACGCTAGTTTATATCAGTAAGCCGACTGCCTTCAGCTCTAAATCGACGAAAGCAGTGTGATTTCACATGCCTGTAACATGGCCGTGCGAAGATGGGGGCCGAATGATCTCTTATGGGCATCACCGCTACCCTGGACGTCTCTTTGTCGTTGAGGGAACGGACGGCAGCGGGTCGACTCAACTCGCACTCCTATATCAATGGCTCAAGTCAGAAGGCTATTCCGTTTTCTTCTCTGAATGGAACTCCTCGCCTCTGGTCAAAGACACAACGAGACGGGCCAAAAAGCGGCGCTTGTTCACGCCCACGACCTTCTCCTTACTGCATGCGACTGACTTCGCCGATCGCACAGAGCGAAATATCGTTCCGCCCCTTAAAGCAGGCGCGATTGTGCTGGCGGATCGATACATCTATACGGCCTTTGCGCGAGATGTGGCGCGTGGCTGCGATCGCGCCTGGGTACGCGAAACCTATAAGTTTGCCGTCAAGCCAACGGCGGCGTTTTTCTTTCGTGCTCCGCTCGACGTGGCCATAGATCGTATTGCGTCCGCTCGTCCCCAACTGAAATTCTACGAAGCCGGCATGGATATGGATTGGGCCGACGATGAAGAAGAAAGCTTCAAGATCTTTCAGGGCAAAATCCTCGATGAGTACGATCACATGGTCAACGAGTTTGGCCTGACCGTGATTGACGGCACTCAACCAATTCGCACACAGCAGCGCCAGATGCGCGAAATCGTCAGCCGCTACCTAAAGGAGCAACTTAAAGAGAAGGCGGTGCTGGCCAAATGAAGGAGATGAAGTTTTACGGCACGGCGCTGCCCGGCATCGAGATCGAGCCATACATCGGAAAGTTGATTGTCATCGAGGGAACCGATGGCGTGGGACGATCGACTCATGTTGCGCTTTTGCGAACATGGTTGGAATCGGCCGGTCACGCGGTACTCGACACCGGCATGACCAGATCGGTGCTGGCCGGACGAGGCATCAAAGACGCAAGGGCCGGGCATACTCTCGGCCGTCTCACCACGCAGCTTTATTACGCGACTGATTTCGCCGACAGGCTTGAGAATCAGATGCTACCAGCTTTGCGCGCGGGCTTCATTGTGCTCACCGATCGTTATATTTATTCAGCTATCGCGCGCGCGGTCGTACGCGGCGCTGATCCCGAGTGTTCGCGCGATCTACGGCATCGCTCTTGTTCCGGATGCTGTCTTCTATCTTCGGGTACGTTCAGCGGAAGAATTGGCCGGCCGCGTACTGGCTTCCGGGCGCGGGTTTGACTATTGGGAATCAGGCATGGATCTGGGCCCGCATAATGATTACTACGACAGCTTCATCGCTTATCAGAAATTGCTGCTTAAGGAGTTCGATCGAATGAGCGGCGAATATGGCTTTGAAGTCGTCGACGCTTCTCGAACTGTGAAGCGGGTCGCTGGCGGGCTGCGAAAGTCGATCTCTCGAATCATTGAAGATGAGCCAGGGATCGAAGCGGTCACGGCCGTTAAGGAAACTGCGGCGACGGAAACGCAGGACAAGCTCAAGGCCGGCGCTGAGCCACGATCGAGGAATCGCGTCAAAGCTGAGGCACAGGAAAAGTCCGCATGAAGATTGCCGCCATCGACGTTGGCTCGAATTCCATCAAGTTAGTGGTCGTTGACGCTGCGGCGAGCGACTCTCTCGCGGTGCTTGCGAGAGAAAAGGAAACGGTACGACTCGGCCACGATACGCTGCGAGACGGGCGGCTGTCTCCGGCTGCCATTGAACGCGCAGTCGACTGCATCAAACGTTTTCGTTCGATCGCCGAAGCCAGGGGTGCGGAACGAATCTTCGCCGTAGCTACTGCCTCGGTTCGCGAAGCCCGCAATTCCGCTCAGTTCATCAAAGAAGTTGAACGCAAAGCCGGAGTCTCGGTAGAGGTTCTTTCGGCGATCGAGGAAAGTCGATTGATCGGACTGGCGGCGGCCCAGGGCTGCGCGGGACCCGATGCTTCGATCCTTAACCTTGATATTGGCGGCGGGTCGACGGAGATTTCGCTCATGCGCGACGGCGCGCCAGGCAGCCTTTTTTCAGTTAAGCTGGGAGCCGTCGGACTCACCGAGCAATTCATCTTCAACGACCCTCCCAAGCCAAAAGAGTTGAAGGCGTTGAAGGAGGAAGTGCGCGCCGCGCTTGAGCGTCCCGCGCGCGAACTGAAAGGTGCGCGCTGGCAACAGGCGACTGGTACTTCAGGCACGATCCTGGCAATCGGCACCTCTCTGCGTCTGCGCGCTTTAAGCGAAGAAGATCGGCAGAGCGAAGGCGCGCGTCCGGCCGGAGATGAAATCGAACTCGAGAAACTCAGTCGATTTAACGCTCGCGCAGCGGCGATGAATTTCGCCGAACGACGGGCGCTGCCAGGGATCAGCACACAACGCTCCGAGATCATTATTGCCGGAGGACAAATTCTCGAAGGCGCCATGCGCGCGCTTGGTATCGACACTCTGCGCACCTGTAGCTGGGCACTGCGCGAAGGCGTCCTGATTGATCGGCTGCGCGAGATCGAGGCCGAGGCGCATCCGCCATTGCAGGATCTGGCAGATTACAAGCTGCGCGGGGTTCATGCCGTGGGCCGTCGCTTCGGATATGAGGAAACGCACGCGCATCAAGTGGCGCGCATAGCTGAACGAGTCTTTGACTATCTGTCGAGATCAAGCTTGCCCTCGAATCTCAATCGCCATGGGCGCACGATGCTCTCGGCCGCCGCCTTGCTTCATGACGTTGGTTATCACATCGCGCACGAATCTCATCATAAACACTCACTCTACCTGATAAAGAATTCCGAGCTCACCGGCTTTTCCGAAGCCGAACGCGACGTGATCGCGAATGTTGCCAGATATCATCGCGGATCAGAGCCGAAGGAGCGTCACGAATACTATGCAGCACTGAATCAAACCGACCGAGAAACTGTGAACGCATTGGCGGCCATTCTGCGTATTGCCGACGCGCTCGATCGTCGTCACGACAGCCGCGTGACCGACGTGCGCTGTGTTCGCAATGGGCGTCTCGTTCACATCGAACTGCAAAGCGCCGGCAACTGCGACCGAGAGATCTTTGCGGCCGAGCAGAAGCGCGAAATGTTCGAACAAGTCTTCAATTGCCGGCTGGCATTCAGCCGTCGCGCCGCGTTAAAGCGTGCTTGAGAAATCATGGCGAAGGTTAAAGACATTGCAGGATTGGATTGTGCCGGGCCGGCCGCCAAGATTGTTCGGCTGGTCCTGCGAGCTCAACTCAAAGCGATGTGTGGGTTCCGAGACAAAGCGCTCGACTGGAAGGATCCTGAAGGCGTTCACGACATGCGGGTGCTTTCGCGTCGCCTGCGAAGTGCCATCAGCGACTTTAAACCTTACGTTCGCAAAGCGACTCTTCCGCGGCTAAAGTTAAGAGCAATTGCGAATCGCCTGGGCGACGTGCGCGATGAAGATGTCGCGCTGATGGCGCTCGAGGTCTGCGATCGGGTTAAGCTGATTTCCGTACCACTCTACCGCCCACGTGTTACATCGACCTGAAGGAGATGTGAACACGACGTTAACGAGCTAACATGGGGCCACTTGAATTAGACGAATCGCTTATCGGTCGGCGGTGAGGTTTGCGGCATCAGGAGATCGGCGTCCTCGATATATGACGCGACTCAGTAATCCAAGCGCAGTAGCAGCGAATACTGTCTTCGATTTTAGCTTTGGTCGGCGCGCGATGGCTCTGGCAGAAGCAGCCGATAACCAACGTTGACTACTGTGTCGATGTGGAGCTCATAAGGCAGAAGCTTGCTTCGCAGCCGATACATGAAAACGTGCAGACTTTCCGCATTAAGCGGCTTCTCATTTCCCCGAGCGTATAGCCAGAGTTCTTCCGCGGAGACTGCGCGCTCAACAGAATGAGCCAGTCGCGAGATAATTAAGAATTCCGTCCGCGGTAATCGGATCGATTGCCCGCCGCAGGCCATGTAATAATTCCTATGCTCAATGCGCAAATAGCCGTCGTCATAAACATCATCTGCCGATTGGCTTTGGACCTGGCCGTCCCTTATAGCATTCTCAGCAAGTGACATCGCTCTCGACCTCTTTGAGCACATATAGAAATCGGGATCTCTCGAACCCTCAAAAGCGCGGGAGATCCCGACGTTACTGGACCTAAAAGTTTAGGCGCAGCGCGAACTGAATTTGGCGGCTGGTGCCGAGGCCTACGTCACGGACTACCGTCTGGCGAAGTAAACCAAACGTTCCACCCGCGGCGGATTGCGTGTAGGCTTGTCCCGGCTGAGCGACGTTGCTGGTGGAAATTGAGTAGACGCCTCCCGCCAGACTTACGCTGGGCAGCGCCAGATTCAAACGCGAGCCTGGTACATCAAAATTCGCGCGATTGAAGACGTTGAAGACCTCAGTTCTAAACTCGAGATTCATTGACTCAGAAAACCTGAAGCGTTTATTGAAGACCAGATCGAACTGCTGGAAGTTCGGTCCGCGCAGAGCGTTCCGCGGCACGTTACCGAACGTCCCAGGTTGCGGTGTAGTAAATGCAGCCGGATTCAAGATCAGTCGATCACTGGTGAGATAAGGATTCACTCCTGGAACAAAGTCAGGCCGGCGAACATTCCGCGAGGCGCCGCCACCCGGCGTATTGACGACCGCGATGAAACCCGGCGGCAGCGGATTGGCGCCGTTGATTGTGCTCGGCAGTTGCGCGACGAATCCGTTGGCGAAGGTGGTTGCTCCTGCGGCTGTGGGAACGACACAACCAGCGGCGTTTTTACACTGGATGACGACGTCGGGCCGAACGATGCCGATTTCGAGCGGCAATCCGGAACGCGCGTTAAGTATGGTCCCAATCTCCCAGTTGCCCAGAATGGCATTACCAAGGCCACCAAAATCGTACTTCTTTCCCTCGCCGAACGGTAAATCGTAAAGAGCGCTCAGATTGAAGGTATGCCGCACGTCAAAGTTGTTGTAGCCATTGTCGTAGTCAAACTCGCCGATAGCGCGCGCATTGTTGGCGGCGGTACGGGCTTCGTTCGAGCCGGACGTATTTCCAACCGAACTCGAAAACGTGTATTGCGAATTAAGCGTCACGCCGGTGTTGAATCGACGACCCAGAGATAATTGCAGCGCCTTGTAAGTATCATGGCCGCCGCTGGTCTTGTCGTCGATCTCGGCATAGGGGTTCAGCACCGAAGAGGCGCCGGACACGATTGAGAATTCTCTGATCGTATTGACCGCGATCACCTGGCCGCCCGCGTTCGTCCGGTTGACGATACCAAAACTGGTTGGCAGGTTTGTGCCATCAGCTATCGTAGTCTGGCCGGGCAGGATTCGGTTCGCGATGCTTCGCAAGAACAGATTACGTCCCTGCGAGCCCACGAAGCCGGCGGTGAATACAATCTTGTAAGGCAGCTCTTGCTGCACCGAAAAGCCGTACTGGTAAATCTTCTCGGGCACGGTATATTCCGGCGCATAGGCACGCGGCTGATACTGCCGGTTGTTGGGATTGTTGATAAAGGCGGCGGCGATCACGGTCGGGTCTTGGGGAAAAGTTCCCCCGCTGAGAGTGGAACTAATTCGGTTTGACTCAATCGGCTGAATTTGATCTTCGGTCTGTCCGGGACCGTAGTAAATTCCAAAGCCTCCACGTAAGACAGTTCGGCCGCCACTGAAAAAGCCCGCGCCGTTCGGATTCGGCGACCAGGTTAACGCAACGCGTGGTCCGAAATTGGTCTTCGATGTGTGGTATGGATCACCACTCGGATCGCGCAGAGTTCCGGTGTTGATGTCGAAGTATATCTGCCTATTGTTCGCCTCTTTCAGTGGCGTGTAGTACTCGTAACGCAAGCCGTAGTTGAGGGTCAGGTTCGGTTTGATCTTCCACTCATCCTGGGCGTACCCGATGTAATAGTTTTGTTTGGCAAAAGCTGGCCCGGTCGAGTTGTTGAAGAACGGCGAAGGCGCTGACAAATCGCCGAGGTACTGCGTGGATTGAAGCGTGTTTGCGAGGAAGTTGTTAATGCTTGAGAAGGTGTAGGTGATGCCACCTTGTCTATCGGTATACATCCGAACCTCGCGAAGCTCGGCGCCGAACTTCACCGTGTGATTGCCGTGCGTCCAATTGAGATTGTCTATGAACGATAGCGAGTAGGGCGTATAAGGTTGACCGCGACCATTTTGCGCGCTGTTGGCCCGGATCAGACCTCCGGGCACCGCGACACCCGCGTTCGATCCCTGACCTGGCAGGGCAAAGCCGGCCACACTGCCGGCGATGTTGAATGACAGGTTCGACAGGTCAATACCGTTTACAATCGGGGCCTGGCCGACGATCCGTGAGTACGCGCCGTTGTAACCGAATTTGAATTCATTGAGCAGATTTGGACGCAGCACCGATTGGATAGCGGCGACCCCGTTCTGAGGTATTTGGCGGATAATGATCTGCCGGCCCGTCACGCCGTCAGGCTGAATGTTAGACGCCTGATCCCGGAAGAACCTGAAGTAAGTTGAGTGCTTTTGGTTGAGTCTGTAATCGACTCGCAGAGCCGCGGATGTCTCGTTGACGATGTTGTTGGCCTGAAGCTGAACAGTGTCGAATAGATCTGGTCCGGCCCGCAAGGTCACGGCATTGGCGGCGCGGAAAGCAGGAATGAGCGCGACTGTCACTGCGTTACATGCCGTAGTCGTGCCCAGGATAATCCCTCCGGGACAGATGCGCGAGGCGAGACCCGGAACTGTTTCGATCGCGTTTATCCCACTCCGCAAACGATAACCTTCGTACGAGAAGAAGAAGAACGCTTTGTCCTTCTTGATTGGACCGCCAATCGAACCACCGTATTGGTTTAGTCTCAGCTTGCTCTTTTGGCCGATGATGTTGTCGAAGAAGTTGGCCGCATCAAGAGCATCATTCCGAAAGTACTCAAACGCCGAGCCGTGAAACTTATTGCCGCCCGATTTTGTCACCACACTGATCTGTCCACCGGTTCCGGTGCCAAACTCTGCCGGATAGTTATTCGAATCCACGCGGAACTCCTGAACATTCTCAAGCGAGGACTGAAGCCGGAATGGGGTCGGTATTTCGCCATTAAGATTACCTGGGGAAGTGTCGATGATCGCGGTGCCTTCAATGCCGTCATAGCGGATCTCGTTTTGCTCGACCGCCCGACCCGAGAAGCGAATGTCACCATAGGTACCCGAGCCGCTGTTGACTGATCCGGGAGCCTGCAGATAAAGCTGAGACAGTTGACGCCCATTAATCGGCAGGCCTTCGACTTCGCGCGGATTAACGTTTGCTCCCATCGCCGCCGAACCCGTCGTTACCGTGGCTTCTTCACTGGCGACAACGTTGACCGAGGCGGTAACGTCTCCCAGCCTCATTCCTATGTTGAGATTTGTTTCTCGGCCGACGTTGACCTCGACGTCCTTTACTGTAGCTCCGAGTCCTGTGGACGACGCGGTCACCGTATAGCCTGACGCCTTCAAGGCCGGAATTGAAAAGGTTCCGTCGGTGTTGGTAGTACTCGTCCTCTCTTCGCCTGTGCGCTGATTTTTGGCGGTAACCGCAGCCCTGGGCACGATCGCCCCGTTCTGGTCTTTTACGGTGCCGGAAATACTGCCGCTATCGGACTGGCCAAACGCGGCGGCGGATGTCAAGAGCATTGCCGCCAGTATCAGGATGCTGAAACGAATCGGGCGATCAAATAGTCGTCGTTGTTGCATTGAAATCTCCTTGTTGAGTTGTGGGCTGCTTGCCTCGGTGTGTTCTGTCGGCTCGATAATTCGCGCTACGAATGTCCGGAAACCACGGACAGGAACACACAAGACACCGTGAAATTCGAATCGTGTTGTAAGGAGCAAAGCTACAAGACTGCGGTTACAGGGGCGTGAACGTGGGGTTAAATCAAAATGAACTCTTGAGAGTGCTATGAAGGGTCAAAGAAACGCGGATTGGAAATCCGCGCTCATGAGATGAAGAAGTCCACTCCAGGGTTTTGAGACGTCGTGGTGTCGCTCTTGTTTTTCGGGCTGGCCAATGCTGGCGAACTTGCAGTATCAGTCGATGGACGAACAACTTGTCTAATTTAACATCTTGTTAACACCACCGTAACATCGGCGGTATAGGATGCCTGCCTCTCAAGATAGCCTAACTCTTGAAGTGGATTTCCAGAAGGTTTGTCCCATGGCGATTGAACACGAACTCAGCAGCGAGATCGCGGCGGCGTTATTGACCGGGAAAGAAAGAGAGCCAGGTGAATTAAACCACCTGAAAGAGACCGTGTTCAGAGTTCATTCGACGTTGCAACAACTGACGGCAGAGTCGCGAAGAAGGCGGTTTGTGCTTAGAGCCTCTGAAGATGAGGAGCAGAGCAAACGCTAACGACCCGCACATGGACATTGCCGAAGTAAACAATCCTACAGCAGTCGCTCATAAGAAAGATTGCATCTACAACTTGTCAATCTCGCCGACAAATTTGATCTCGCGTCAGACCTGGTGCGGCATTTAGTCGATGGACTCTCCATCGAACAGCTGACCTTGCAGCTCGATCCTCGCCAATGGTGCATCGCCGCCTGCCTGGTGCACCTGAACTTGTCTTCAGAGACGTTCCTGACAGTAATAGCGCATGCATCGGACGATGCTCACCGGAATGGAGTTGTCGGAGGTGGGCCTTATAAGATGGATTTGCGAGGCCGAGCGGTCCGTTGGATCCTTAGGCCGCCAGCGCAAGTAAAGTTTAGTACGAACAGCGCACTGGAGCCGTCAATAATAGGGCCCATAGAAAATATTTTGCCGCGCTTCCTAACTTTACAACGCGAGCTGCAGAACTCAATTGAGCAAGTTGACGGTTTGGATTTGAATAGGATTGTTGTGCTGTCACCCTTTTCAAAACACGTTCGTTACAATTTGTATTCTTGCTTCGAGGTGATCCAGGCACATCAGTTGAGGCACGTATGGCAGGCTGAACATGTTAAGAGAGAAATCTTGGGAAATCGATAAGGTGGCGGCTGTCCCGTAAATCGGAGCGCTTTGGAAACTGCTTACCTTAACTCGGCGACCGGCTCTACCGTATTTAGGCCACCTACGACTGTTGCGTCCCAGATAAGCCAGTAACGGCGGTGTTTCGCTTTCGTAACATCATCGCGATCGAAGGCGAGCCGCACGAATCTTGTGCGAAAAGCGCTTTCCTCTGCTCGGGGAAAGAACGTGAAGAAATAGTCCGTTCGCAACGGGAGGTGACATTCTCGCCGCATCTGATTAATGTGGTCCTCACACTCGCCAGGAATACCTAAGGTTGACGAATCCAATGAATCATTCACCACGTGATCAATTTCGTGCATGAAGCCCCACCCGACGTCGAAGGCCTTGAGTGCCTCCGTGTCGCCAAGAAGCTGATCGAAGTCAGCAAAGTCGATTAGTACAACATAAGCTAATGGTTTCTCGCCGGCGCCGTTCTTCCATCGTCCAGGCACTACTCGGCCGAAAACTACATCTTGACGATTGCTGGCATCCTCGAGAATCAAAACATTACTACCCGAGAGAGCTTTGCTAAGCAGGTCCCTGGCCATTTGTGAGCCGCCGACCGCGGCCTTGACTCCTGTTTGCAATACGCCGTGCTCATCGAAGGTCACGTCGGGCCAGCCGGTAATCGCGCTGAGCTTTTTGGCTAGTTCCACCTTCCTAATGAGTGAGAACCCCTCGCGGCAGATTATTTTATTTTGACTCTTCTCAGAGCTAAAGAGCGGCAGAGGACAGAGCAGTAGGGCGATCCAGAGGGAAGTTCCTCTGGCAAATGAAGAGACGACTCTGCCTTGAAGTCCGGATCGCACTCCTTCTCCTTCAAGAATTGGACCGGCGAAAGGTCAGCATGTGCCGGTTCAGGTTTAACTCTTGCGCGCTGAGGGGCAGCGCAACTGCCCGGCATGTTACCAAAATGTTAACAACTTGGGAATACAAAATCTCTCGGCTAATTAGGGCGGGTAAACGGTATCTGAATAGCGTCTGAAGGGCCGGCTCAAAATAAAGAACTCAGCTGTTGGAATTGACTGTGGCCTAAGACTAGCCGACGAGGAGTTGCGGGCTCTTTGAAATGCCAATTGGCATCTCAAGACCTTAGATTGATTCCGATCTTCTGCCTGAAGCTGAGATTGCCTCTTGAATCGCTCGCCCGAAGAGTCAATCAGCTGCTCGTTATCTATATGCGTTCTAATACTTTAATCGCGACGTAACTCCCCGGAGGAGCGCGGGTGAACTGGTAGAGAAGAAACCAAGCGTCGAACTAGCAATGCGGAGGTCTGGGGTTCGAATCATCGTCCAGAAACCTGAGACGATGCGATCTCAAAAGTAAGAGATTCCCATGTTGACCATGCTTGAAGTTGAGCCAGAATTAGCTTCCAAGATTCAGGCGCGAGCGCGAGAACGCGGCGTTTCCGTAGATGTCTATTTGCGGGAGCTAATTGACGGGAAAGGAACTGAGTCCGAAAGAAGTAAGGGCCTCAGTTCCCAAGAGCGAGTTCGCTTGTTGCGTGAGTGGGCGTCGAGTCACAGTACAAAAAGGCCGTATCTTCCTGACGATGCAATTAGCCGCGAGGATATCTAGTCGGATCGTGATTAATCTCTCTCAACGCTTGCAGACTACGCCAATTGCTCCTTAGGCGACAACCCAACTGGCGTTAATCATCGATGACAAAGCAACCCGAATAATATCGCCGGAAGGGAATTCCGTGACGGGCTTCGCATCTAACGACCTGACTTGTTATCTTAGTCAACGGCATTCCGGTTCCTAGCGATGGGCGCTTCAAAATCAAAACCGACCGTCGACTTTCAACAGATAGTCGATCTCATACCGCAAACAATCACGGTCCTGGACGCGCGCGGGACTATCATTTATGCCAATCAGGCAGTACTGGATTACACGGGCCTTACCGTTGCTGACGTAACAAGGCCTGACTTTCGTGATCGCGTCTTTCATCCTGAAGATGTCAAGCGATTACGCGAAGAACGACAGCAGGCGCTGTTGCGCGGCAAGCCATTCGAAAACGAGCAACGGGCGCGAGGGAAAGGCGGGACGTACCGATGGTTTCTCATTCGTTATAAACCTCTGCTTGATGAGACCGGCCAGCCGCTGCGTTGGTACGCGAGCGGGACCGACATCGATGATCTCAAGCGCGCTGAAGCTAAGCTGCGATATGACGAGCGAGAGCTAAGACAATTAGTCGATTTCCTGCCTCAGCACGTCCTCGTGCTCGACGGTAACGGATCTATTCTTCAGGTGAACCAGATGCTGCTCGATTATCTAGGCCGAACGCTCCAAGAGATGCAAGGCTCAGGAACGAATGCTCGATTTACGCGAGATCTTCACCCTGACGATGTGGAAAGAGCCAACGCCGAACGAAGCGCTGGTTTGTCGGGCAGAGTCCCATTTGAGATCGAAAAACGCTCGCTGGGTAAAGACGGCCAATTTCAATGGTTCCTGTTTCGGTATAAACCAATATTTGATGAAAAAGGACAAATCGCGAAGTGGTTTGTGACCGCTACCGACATTGAGGATCGCAAACAAGCGGAAGAGCGAATTCGCAATGAAACGCTCGCCT
>JAWVCT010000064.1:0-8654 GCA_033858155.1 Blastocatellia bacterium | reverse complement strand
TCTGGAGCATCCAGAGCTTGCCGCGCTCGATCGTAAACTCGCAGTCCTGCATGTCCCCGTAATGCTTCTCGAGCAACTGCGTGATGGCATTGAACTGCTCGTAAACTTTCGGCAGCTCCTTCTTGAGCTGGCTGATCGGGTTTGGAGTGCGCGTGCCGGCGACCACATCTTCGCCTTGCGCGTTCAAAAGATATTCGCCGTAGAGTTCCTTCTTGCCCGTCGAAGGATTGCGGGTGAAGGCTACGCCAGTGCCGCTGTTGGCGCCCATGTTCCCGAACACCATCGCCTGCACGTTTACGGCGGTGCCCAAGTCATCAGGAATGCGATTGATGCGGCGATAATCGATCGCCCGCCGGCCCATCCAGGAATTGAACACCGCGCCGATGGCGACGCGTAGTTGCTCATAAGGATCGTCGGGGATTGTGTGTTGCTCGGCGAGGATGATTTCTTTTTCAGCAGCGATAATTCCGCGTAGCTCTTCAGGTTTAAGATCGGTGTCACGACCGCCGGTGGTCTGCGCTTTGAAGCGATCCATTACGCGTTCGAACTTTTCGTGCGCGACGCCGATCACGATCTCACCAAAGAGCGAAGCAAAGCGCCGGTAGGCGTCCAGCGCGAAACGCAGATCGCCAGTTTGTTCCGCCAGGCCCGTGACCGTCTCTTCGTTAAGGCCAAGGTTCAGGACCGTGTCCATCATCCCGGGCATCGAAAACGCCGCGCCCGATCGAACCGAAACGAGCAGCGGGTTCTTGGCATCGCCGAACTTCTTGCCGACCTTCTTTTCGATCTCATGGAGAGCGGTCGTTACCTGCTCCCACATGCCTTCGGGAAATTGTTTGTTGTTGGCGTAGTAGGCGTTGCAGACTTCGGTGGTGACGATCAGGCCCGGCGGGACCGGCAGGCCGGCCTGGGTCATCTCGCAGAGTCCGGCGCCCTTGCCGCCGAACAGGGACTTGTTGACACCGCCTTCTTCGAACAGATAGACCCACTTGTGTGGCTGTTCCGCAGTTGTTGGGATTACGTCGTTGGCTTCAATCGCTTCCAGGGTTGCTTCACTCACGTCTGATGTTTACCTCGCTGCGGGGATTATTGCGGGCCTAATCATACACCGAGAGGGGCAAGGATGCAGCGCGACAGTGCGATTGGCAGGCCGACCCGGGCGCTAACCTTAATTGCTGTGAGCGATGCGGAGAACAGTAAGAGATTTCAACAGGTAATCGAGAGGCCAGTGCCGAAGCTCGGCAAAGAGTCGCAAAAGAAACCCCATCGCGAAAGCCGTCAAGCAGGATAGCCCGCCAGTATTTGCTAGATATATCGATTCGAAACCCTATTTGATTTAGGCAATCGGATCTTCGTTCGCGAGGATCCAACGGTTCGGGGAGAGTTATGGAGTCTCGACTGTCTTGCCCAGCGCCCTAGCGAGAGGCTCGTGGTCCTTTGTATTAGTGGTAAGTATTACGGAATCGTCTGGAGCAAAGAAAACGAAAACTGCATCCCCGAGTGCCCGACACATCTTCTCCGTCATGGCTTCTTTGGGTTTACGAATCAGTTGACGGAGCGCTTGATATCTACGTTGTTGCTCTTGATTGGTAGGTGAACCGATGGAGTCCTTGAGCTTCTCGAGATCTTTCGGGTTATTCTTAAGCGCAGACGCCAAAGAGCATTCAGTTACGTCGCATTTAGTGGGTGTTATTTCAATTAGCCCTCTCTCCTCATATGGAGCGATCTCCTTGTAACACGGGATCGGCAATACCACTCGCGACGTCGTAGTCCTTCTGATCTTCCATGCCCTAAAAATTCGATATCTAATCGCCAGCCGGTATTTGTCAGAAAGCACCGAGTCTTCTCCTGCTCTTGCTCCGTACTTTGCGATAAGAGTCTTTGAAGAGACGGTTCCCGTCGCTTTAGCGGCGTCTCTGAGGGCCTCCAGCGCAGTGGCTGTACGGTACTTTCTTGGCGACATTGCCATCCCATGCAGAGCATTCAATGTCTTGTGGAATGATTTGAGCGTCGCGAACTTATTGTGGAGCCATGCGTGATGAGACAGCGGTCCAGCCTTGAACTCCTTGATCGCATAAGTGGGAAGATGAGTTTCAGTGTATCGTTTCAGGGAATCACGGGCCGCCTTATTGTAAGGAGGGCCTTTTATTATTGCATCCGTGAATACTGTCGTGTCGACGAAAGCTTTACTCATCAAAGATTCCGCTCATAAACTCCTCAAAACCTGGGGGATCGACACAAAGGCCTAACTCCTCTAACTTCATTATCCCATCAGTGGCTGCTTCAGTGTCTAGAAACGGCATTCGGCGAATTAGCTTAAGCGCATTGGTCAGACCCTGTACTTGAAGGGCATTAGGTGGTAAGCCATCTAATCCTTGCAATGCGGAGGTGATAGCATTGATTACCAATCCAAACCCATCTCCAAGTCCTCGACAACAGAATAGCTCGGGCAAAAGCGCTTGCAGCTTTAGCATCGAGTCATCGGCGAGGATAGTGTCATCGTCTTCATAAGCACGCAATGCCCCTTCCGAATAATCAATTCCCTCGGCAAGGAGTCTAAGGCCCGTCCCTAACTCGGGAGCCATGACTTCGGGGGCGCTATAAAGTTCCTCGATACTTATGGGCTCCCGGCTGTGAGTTTCCGACTCGGAGCTGGCAACGCGCAATTTCGTTGATAGGCGGGGTGGCGAGCCTGGCGATTCTTCAGGCGGACCAGTCACGTCCGAAATGGGCTCATAAATATTAGGGAAATGAAGGACCGTGCTCATCGGCCCGCCTCCAGAAATGAATTGGCATCCCTTGTGACTAAATGCAGCGCTTGTTCAATCCAATCCTTTACTCGGATCTGTCCAACGGCGATGGTTGCGGACGCGTAGTAGTCAATATCTAACGCCAATCGATATTTTGTTACCCGCACAGTCTCGATTTCGGTTACGCCCAGTGCTGGCTCTAACTCAATTTTTCGTTCTTCGGCTCTAAGTCGAACGGTGGTTCCAGTTGACTTGCCTTCCCACCGTAAGGCGTATTCCGGAAATATTGCCTCTCCTTCAATTCCAAACTGAGGTGACTTTGGAACGTGTATGATTCCCGAATTTATTAGCGCCCGGCTAGCCTCTTGCTTGGTTGAAAACTCACGAAAAAATGCCTGCCGAAAACCAATCCTCGTATAGTTTTGAATTCTTAGCTCCTTAGTAACCCCATCTATGAAGGACTGAATAGTCTCTAAGAAGTCTTTAGAGTTTGTTCGCGATAGGTAGCCGATGCCAAAGGCCTTTTCAAGTTCTACCGCTAATGCAAACTTATCGTCTAATGAAAAGGTTGTCTTTGCCGGTGATGCGTCAACATTCTTTAGAGAGGGCCATTGATCGAGCATTCTCGTCCATAATGAACCCGACTTATCCCAGAGCGCATAGCACGCCGGAAACCGTACTTCAAATACAACAGTTTCAGCCTTGAAATCGGACAAGCTTAGCTTCTGAACGAGATTAGTTGAACTGGGCTTCTTATCCATGTCAATTCTGACCAAGTGCAAGGGAAAGCCTTGCCAGCGTTAGAAGTTTCTCTGAGGCGAGGCTATCGTGGGAACAACACGCGCTTCCTCAGTATGGGATAAAGCCATTGAACGTGACGGGCATGTTAGGTACAACGATCCTAGCTGTCAAGGAAATATGCAGCGAAGCTGCCAGCAAGGAAAAGATGCCTAATACTTCGGCACGCTGGGATCGACGTCATTCGACCAGGCGGTAATGCCGCCGGCGAGGTTCATTAACTTGCCGGTAAAGCCCGAGCGTTGAAGCGCGTCGATCGCTTTGGCGCTGCGGCCGCCCATCTTGCAGTGCACGACGGTTTCGCGAGTAGGGTCGATCTCATCGATGCGATTGATGACCTGGCCCAGCGGGATCAGCTTCGAGTTTGGAATCTGGCCGATCTCGTATTCATGCGGTTCGCGCACGTCGATGATTTGGATGTCGTCGCCTTTGTCGAGGCGCTGTTTCAGTTCAGTTGCTGTGATTTCTTCCATAGTTGTTTGGCTCGCTTGTGTCGGTTGAGTTATGCCGCAAAATTGTTCGTAATCGATTAATTCTTTGACCGTCGGATTGTCGCCGCATACCGGGCAATTCGGATCTTTACGCAGCTTCAATTCGCGAAAGCGCATCCGCCACGCGTCGAACAAGAGCAGCCGGTTAACCATGATATCCGGCGCGCCCAGAATGATCTTGATCGTTTCGTTCGCCTGGATTGCGCCGATGATTCCCGGCAACACCCCGAGCACCCCACCTTCGGCGCACGATGGCACCAGACCCGGCGGCGGCGGCTCAGGATAGAGGCAACGATAGCACGGGCCGCGTTCCGCCCAAAAGACGCTGGCCTGCCCTTCAAAGCGAAAGATCGAGCCGTAAACGTTGGGTTTGCCGGCGAGCACGCAGGCGTCGTTCACCAGGTAGCGCGTAGGAAAATTGTCTGTGCCGTCGACGATGATGTCGTAGTTTCGGAAGAGGTTCATCGCGTTCGCGCTGGTCAGACGCGTTTCGTGGGTTTCGATCTCGACGTGGGGATTGATGTCTTCCAGACGATCGCGAGCGGAGGCGATCTTTGGCCGGCCGACGTCTTTGGTCCCGTGAATGATTTGCCGCTGTAAGTTCGAAGCGTCAACCACGTCGAAGTCTACGAGCCCAAGCCGTCCCACACCCGCGGCTGCCAAATACATTCCCAGCGGCGCGCCCAAACCACCGGTGCCGATCATCAGCACGCTCGCTGCTTTCAATTTTCGCTGACCGGTCATGCCGACTTCCGGCATGATTATGTGACGGCTATAGCGCGCGACCTCTTCGTTCGAAAGCATGGGTAAATTGTCGCGCAAGTTGTTAACTTGCGATGGCGGAGGGCCGCCACCGACGCTTCCCTCTGGACGCAAGTTATCAACTTGCGCTACAGAACCACCGGCGATGGCGGGCACGATCAGAATCGTGTCACCTTCTTTGACCGGCGTGTTGGGCCCGTCGGTGTGGCGAATGTCTTCGTCGTTCACGTAGACGTTTACGAAATTGCGCAACGCATTTTGATCGTTGAAAAGATGCTTACGCAACTCAGAGTGCGTGGTGGTCAATTGATCGAGCGCCTCGCCCGCCGTAGTGGCCTCGACCTGAATTTCCGATTGTCCCGCGGCGAACTGACGCAGGGGAGTTGGTATCGTGATTGTGACTGGCATTCTAGTGTCCTTCTTCCTAATGTCCGACAAAGTCGGTTGGTCGCTAGTTCTTGCTACACTTCTTTAGAGTCGGGCTACTGCCCGACTGAGCGAGCGGTAGCCCGCTCTTAAACCTCTTACGTGGCTATTTCTTCTTCATTAAATTTCGACCGATCGGGTTCCATTTCCCACGACCGCAAGTCGACGGCCCGTCCCTTTTCGACTGAGACGACGACATACGAATAAGTCGGCCAGGCATGATCCAGATCGTATTTCGAAGGCACGGCCCGCTCGTCAGGATGCGAGTGATAGAAGCCAACCACCTCCAGGCCCTTGGCGCGCGCATGTTTCTCGCCGCGCATCAATTCTTCGGGCCGGATCAGAAAGCGATTGCGCTTCGCTTCTTCTTCGCGGGCGTTCGAGATCGGATAAGTCTCCGCCAAGATCTTTCGACCACTGCTCTCGAATTGTCCCAACATCAGCCCGCAACACTCAAACGGATAGTCGCGTTCGCCATGCTGACGCATTTCGGTTAGGTACTGTTCGTTGATAGTGATCATCCTGCTGTTGCTGGGAACGCGGACGTCTCGTCCGCCCAGCGTGCGTAGCACGCTCCTCAACCCTTTCTCTAATCACAAAAACACTATTCGGCTTCGCGCCCAAATGCGGACGGGACGTCCGCGCTCCCAGCGATGGGAGTCGCGACTACCCGGCTGCTACTGCAACCGGTTCCGTACCGGCTTCGAGAGCCTGGTCGAAATCCGCGATGATGTCTTTGATGCTCTCAATACCGACTGAGATCCGGACCAATCCCTCGGTGATGCCGAGTTGTTGCCGCCGCGCGGGCGACAGATCCCGATGCGAGGCGGTCGCCGGATGCAGCACGCTGGTGAAAACATCTCCGAGACTGGTTGACCGCAGACACAGTTTCAGCGCGTCCATAAAACGAAAAGCACTTTCACGAGTATTGTCTTTCAATTCAATCGAAACCAACCCGCCCGATTGACTCAGAATTCGCTGCACCGCCTCCCGCTGCTCGGCGGCGACGAAGCCAGGAAAATAAACCCGTCCGATGCGCGCATGGTTTTGCAGATGCTC
Organism: Blastocatellia bacterium; assembly: GCA_033858155.1. Classification (GTDB taxonomy): domain Bacteria; phylum Acidobacteriota; class Blastocatellia; order Pyrinomonadales; family Pyrinomonadaceae; genus UBA11740. The sequence goes on along the minus strand of JAWVCT010000064.1, from coordinate 2,368 downwards.
AGCCAGCTCCGACGCATTTTCACAATGGCGATCTACGCGTACCGCCAGAGTCTTTAAGCCTCGCAGTATCTCGTGTGCTTCCCACGGACTAAGCACGCCGCCGACCAGTTTCATCACGCCTATCAAAGCCATGCTGTCGGCCTGATCGCGCGACACGGCGATGCCGCCCATTGCGTCCGCGTGTCCCCCCAGAAATTTCGTCGCGCTATGCACCACGATGTCCGCGCCATGCTCCAAGGGCCGGCAAAGATAAGGCGACGCAAAAGTATTATCGACAATCAGGCGTGCGCCGACTGCGTGCGCGATTTCGCCGCACGCGTCGATGTCGCAAACCTTCAGCAGTGGATTCGAAATAGTTTCCGCGACCAGAACGCGAGGCTTAAGCTCGTGGGCCTTCGCGCGCACGTTATCGAGGTCGCTGAAATCCGCCGTAACGGTTTTGATCCCAAAGGATCCGAAAATGGTTTGGAGCAGATTCGTCGTCGCGCCATATAGATCCTGAGAAGCCAGGACCATCGCGCCCGGCGACAACTCGCACGCGAACAGAGCTGCATGCAACGCTGCCATCCCCGAGGAATAGGCGCAAGCAGTCGCGCCGCCTTCCGCCGCGCGCAATGCCTCTGCGAAAGCGTTGACCGTGGGATTGCCATAGCGCGTGTAGATATAGCCCGGCTTATCGCCGGCGAAGACCTGGTCGATCTCTGACATCGATTCGTAGGTGAAAGTCGCGCTGGCATAGATCGGCGTCGAAGTCGGCTGACCCGCAGGCGGCTCGGCGAGTTCGCCCGCGTGAACCAACTGCGTGGTGATATCCAGGTTGTCTTTCTCGCCGGCCATACTCATTCAAGATTTGAGTGGCACAGACTTTAGTCTGTGATTTCCCGCGCGCATTCACAGACTGAAGTCTGTGCCACTTACTACTTTCACTCACTCCAAAAGCGTTCGCTCAAATATCTCTCGCCACCGTCGCACAGGATTGTAACCACGACCGAATCTGGTGGTAGCCCCCGCGCCAAAGCCAAAGCAGCGACGACGTTCGCGCCGGAACTCACCCCCACGAACAAGCCGGCTTCACGCGACAGACGCCGTGTCATGGCTTGCGCCTCTTCCGTCTCGACCTCGACAGTTTCGTCCGCTAGCGTCGGATCGAAAATGCCCGGCATTCGCGAAGTCGGCAAATGCTTCAGTCCTTCAAGGCCATGGATCGGCGAATCGGGTTCCATCGAGATCAATCGGGTCTCAGGCTTTAGTTCTTTCAACTTGCGACCCACGCCGGTGAACGTGCCGCAGGTGCCGAGCCCGGCCACAAAGTGCGTGATGCGCCCTTCAGTCTGTTCCCAGATTTCCGGCCCGGTGCCTTGGTAGTGCGCGCCCCAGTTGGCGTCGTTGTTGTACTGGTCCGGATAGAAATACTTCACCGGATCGCGTGTGGCCATCTCGCGGGCCACCACCTGGGCGCCATCCGAACCCTGCATCGGATCGGTTTCAATTATCTCAGCTCCCAAAACCTGCAGCATCCGTTTGCGCTCGACGCTGGCGTTAGCCGGCAAACAGATAGTCACCGAGTATCCGCGGGCGGCGCCGATCATGGCATAGGCAATTCCGGTATTGCCACTGGTCGCGTCCAGAATTACCTTGCCCGAATAAAGACCGCCACTGCGTTCCCCGTCGAGGATCATTGCCAGCGCGGCGCGGTCTTTAACCGAGCCGCCGGGATTCAGGTACTCGGCTTTGGCCAGGATTTTAACGCCCGGCGGCAAGTCCCGCGCGACCCGCTTCAAATCCAACAAAGGAGTGTTCCCAATCTGTGATTCGAGATCGCGAGCACGCGAGAGGCCCGGCTGAAAAGGGCTCTGGATTTCTGTTTCAGTAATCATTGGTCTGCAAAAATGAAAACGGCCGCGCTCTTTCCGGAAGTCGCGGCCGGCTTTCTAAAACTATTTGTGGTGTTGGCTAGCTCACCAGTTCACACGCACGCAAGTTTTGCCCGGACGCTTCTCCCGCAAGAGAAGCAAACGTACAGGCGCACCAGTGATGGTAACAATAAAGCTTGCGTGTCATGGCGAAAAACTCGTACGCAAACTATAGGCGCGGCCTGAAAAGACTGTCAAGGAACGATGTTATTAGCACCTCGCTTCAGCGAGGTGAAAAGTGTTTTCATACTCAAGACTAAAACCATTTCAATGGTTTATCTAAGCCGTTGAAACGGCACTAATATACTTGACTCATTACGGCAATGGCTCTGCCACTCTGATGCGCGGCAAGTCTGCGACTTGCCGGCGGCGAACCTTCTTTTTCATTCGGGTCTTCGACCCGTCACGGTCGGAGACCGTTCAGATTAATGGGCCACGTTTCGGCAAGTCCGAGA
>JAWVCT010000063.1:0-23842 GCA_033858155.1 Blastocatellia bacterium | reverse complement strand
ATTAATCTGAACGGTCTCTGACCGTGACGGGTCGAAGACCCGAATGAAAAAGAAGGTTCGCCGCCGGCAAGTCGCAGACTTGCCGCGCATCAGAGTGGCAGAGCCATTGCCGTAATGAGTCAAGTATATTGGTGCCGTTAGGAAGGTTCCTTAGCAAGCGGAGTGTCTCGGGTCGTTACAGATGGCGCCCTTGCTTACGCGCGGGCCACTTTACCGTACCGACGCTTCCAGCCGACTCCGTTGCGGGCCTTTCGCAGACCTCGCCGTTAATTCACGGAACTTCAACCACATAACCCACAAAAACTCTTGACGCCCTTTTCACGCGAATGCTAGGTTCGAATCAGGCCGCGCGCCGGCTCAGATTGTTTTCATGGCTGAGTCGAATCGAACCGCGCGGCAACTCGCACGAAGGTTGCCCCTTTTGTTAGCTGGACGAAAACTCTTAGTCGCGGATGACTCGCCATATTACCGCACGGTAATTGGCCTCACCTTCACTGATGAAGGAATGGAGGTCATAACAGCGTGTGACAGCCAGGAGGCGCTGGAAAAACTTGAGCAGTCCACGCCCGACATTATCCTCGCTAACGTATCGTCACCGGGAATCAGTGGTTATGAATTGTGCGAGCAGATCAAACAAAGTGAACGGTTCGGCCACATTCCTGTTATGCTTTTGGCCGGCCTGCACGAACCCTTCGACCAGGCCGAGGCGCGCCGGGTAGGCGCCGATGACTTTGTGACGAAACCATTTAGATCCATTCGCGAACTGGTGGGCCGCGTGGGCTCGCTGCTCGGTGGCAAATCCGCAGACATGGAAGACACGAAGCGCAGTTATTCGACCTTGGGACTGGAGCGATCCGATGCTGTTCCGACTGCTACTCCGGATGAACACGCGATGGATGAGACGAAGGTGAAGGTTTTCGTCGAGGCGCAATCGATGATTGAACACGAACCCTCTGAGCGGGCCGGAGAGCCGGCGGGAAGTACGCCTGCCGCCGAGGTCGAACTTCAAACCGCTACCACGCAGAAGCTGGACCTCCATGCCGTTCAAACGGCTGCGCCAGATGAACCTGCTATGGGTGAGACAAATATGAAGGTCTTTATTGAAGCGCCCTCTATGACCGAACACGAGCCCGCTGAGCCAGATATTGAACCGGCCGGTAGCACGTGCGCCGCCGACGTCGAGCTTCAGACCGCGAACACGCAGAAGCTCGAACGCATCGACGATGAACCTGCCTTGGACATCAGCTATGCTCAAGATGATACGATTGAAATGCAGCCGGCGGCCGCAGTCGATAATAGGTTCGATGCGCCGGCGGATATTGGATCCACCGCTCCATCGACGGATGTTCCCGAAATGAATCACGAACCAGCTTACGAAGCGGCGCCGTCGTCGCCCTCGGGTGTATACAACGACGTGCTCTTGGATCTCGGCGACCTTGGCTCAACCCCAATCGCTGCCGTCGATGATCTTGTTTTGGATCTTGACTATGAAGGACCGGACAGCGGTGTTGCGGTTCCGGAAGAAGTTCCGGAAGCGGTAGCTGCATCCGCCGCGCCCGCTCAAATCGTCGCGCCGGCACCCGCGCATGAAGAACAGTCAGTGGCTGAGTTTCAGCAATCGACGATTATTAGCGACGCGCCTGCCGAGCCGGCGCCGACCGCGAGCGCGTTTAAAGATCAGGAATCATCGGCGCTTAATGCTGGCTTGTCGCCGGAAGCTATCGACGCCATTGCCCGGCGCGCGGTCGAACTCATGTCCGAAAAGGTTGTCCGCGAGATTGCCTGGGAAGTCGTGCCTGAGTTGGCTGAGCTCTTGATCAAAAAGAAGCTCGACGAACAGAATTGAGCGGATAACTCCAGCGATTGTTGAAAGGCGGGGCTTGTCCCGCCTTTTCTATTGCCGGCATTGAATCTTGCCGTTTCCCATTAGCACCTCACTTTAGTGAGGTGACCCCGGGCTGAGGTCAACGACCAGCCGTTTCAACGGCTTCCCTGAGAAAAACCGTTGAAACGGTTACGAGCTGGAATGCCCCGCAGGTAGTCACCTCACTGAAGTGAGGTGCTAATAAAATTTCATCTAAATCAGACTGACTCGAATGCTTGCAGCATCTTGTTACCGGCCAGTCAGGTCTTTTGCGTTCATTCAGCTATAATCCCTGGATGCGATTCGAAGGGGACGCGAGACTATGAAGGAGGAGGATAGCTCCTAATATCCGTACGGATAGAGACGGCGATATGAGCAGCGAATATAAGTTCGATTACCGAATCACGAAATGATCGAGATCCCAAAAACTTACGACCCAACCGAAGCCGAGCAGAATCATTACGCGCGTTGGGAGGAGCGCGGCTATTTTGCTCCCGAAATTAATAAAGATCCCTCTGCTCCAGTCTTCTCGATTGTAATTCCACCGCCAAACGTTACCGGCTCGCTTCATATGGGCCACGCTTTGCAGCACACCATGATGGACGTGCTGACGCGATACAAACGCATGTCCGGGTTTCGCGCGCTTTGGTTGCCGGGAATGGATCATGCCGGCATCTCGACCCAATTGATGGTGACCCGCCAACTGAAGAAGGAAGGGCTGAGTCGCCACGACCTCGGCCGCGAAAAGTTCCAGGAGCGCGTGTGGCAATGGAAGCAGGAGTACGGCGGCCAGATTCTCAAGCAGATCAGACGCGAAGGCGCTTCGGTCGATTGGTCGCGCGAACGATTCACCATGGACGAGAGTCTCTCGCGCGCAGTGCGCGAAGCCTTCGTGCGGCTCTACGATGACGGGTTAATTTATCGCGGCAATCGAATTGTGAACTGGTGCCCGAACGACCAGACTGTGCTCTCTGATCTCGAAGTGCTGCGCGAACCGCAAAAGGGCAAGCTCTACTATCTTCGCTATCCATTGAAGGGCCGTAGCGATTCGATCACGGTGGCGACGACCCGGCCTGAGACAATGTTGGGCGACACCGCCGTGGCCGTGAACCCCAATGACGAAAGATATCGCGAGCTGGTTGGAGAGACTCTGGTTCTGCCGCTCATGAATCGCGAGATTCCGATCGTGGCCGATGATTTTGTCGAATCTGAATTCGGCACCGGCGCGGTCAAGGTGACGCCAGCCCACGATCCGAATGATTACGAAATGGGCGTGCGTCATAACCTGGAACAGATCGCCGTGATCGATCAGTTCGCGCGCATGACGGAAGCGGCGGGCCCAGAGTTTGCCGGGCTTGATCGATACAAAGCCCGCGAGTTGGTGGTTGAAAAGTTTGCCGAGCTGGGTTTGCTCGAGAAGGTGGTTGATTACGAGTTCTCGATTTCCAAGTGCGAGCGCTGCAAGACGGTGATCGAGCCTTTGACCTCGACGCAGTGGTTTTGCCGCATGGATAGTTTGCGCGATCTCGCTCTGGCAAAGCTGCGCGGAGAAGGAAAGCCGCGATTTGTGCCGCAGGTTCCTTACGAAAAAGTCTATGCCGACTGGCTGGAGAACCTGCGTGACTGGACGATCTCGCGGCAACTTTGGTGGGGTCATCAAATTCCCGCGTGGTACACGAGCGACGGTGAAATCATAGTCGCGCGGTCCCTTGAAGAAGCTAGAGAAAAAGCCGGCACTGATAAGCTGACGCAGGACGAGGACGTGCTTGATACCTGGTTCTCTTCGGCGCTGTGGCCCTTCTCGACTTTGGGTTGGCCCGATGAGACCGAAGACCTCAAGACCTTCTATCCGACTTCGGTGCTGGTCACGGCGCGCGACATTATTTTTCTCTGGGTCTCGCGCATGATGATGAGCGGACTGAAGTTCATCAATCAGGAGCCCTTCGCGGATGTGTACGTTACCGGCACGGTTCTCGATAAGCATGGGCAGCGCATGTCAAAGACGAAAGGAAACGGGATCGATCCGCTTGAGGTCTTTGCGAAGTATGGAGTGGATGCGACGCGTCTGACACTGGCTTCGGTAGGCTCGACCGACACGCGCTGGAGCGAGCGACAGGTCGAATCGTATCGTAACTTTGCCAACAAGATTTGGAACGCCGCGCGGTTCTGCCTGATGAATTCTGAAGGAGCGGAAGCAGTGGCCAGTCCGTTCGATGGCGATTTGCCGCTGCACGATCGCTGGATCCTCTCGCGACTTAACAAGACGGCGCGTGAGGTTAATGAAAAGCTCGGGCAATACGACTTTCACGGGGCGGTCCAGACCCTCTATCATTTTTTCTGGGACGATTTCTGTGATTGGTATATCGAGCTTTCAAAAGCGACGGTGACGGCCGAAGCGGATTCGCCGGCACGTGGCGTTGCCCGGGCGCGTTTGATTTCGGTGCTTGAGCAGTCACTGCGACTGCTGCATCCATTCATGCCCTACCTGACGGAGGAGTTGTGGCTCAAGTTGCCGGTGGAACACGCGCCGCTCTTGCATCGTGCCTACGCTGAAGCTGAGCCGACGATCATGCTCGCCTCCTTTCCGCAAGGTGATCACGCCCTGATGGACGACAGGGCCGAAGCGGCAATGCAGGCCGTTATCGATTTAGTTTCGCGGGTGCGTAATATTCGTTCGGAGATGAATATCAAGCCGGGCGAGCGGATTCAAGTGATGATCGCCGCGAACGCCGAACTGAAATCCGTATTTACCGCGAGTACCGATCAGATCGCTCGGCTGACACGCGCGGCAAACGTTTCGATCAACGGCAACGTCGAGATGCCAAAGGCTTCCGCGCGAGCAGTATTGTCGGGCGGAGCCGAAGTAGCGATTCCGCTCGAGGGACTGATCGATTTTGCTCAGGAGCGCGAAAGGTTAATGAAGGAAAAAGAAAAGTTACAGAAGGAAGGCTCAAAGCTCGATGCGCAGCTTGGCAATCAGGACTTTGTCGAGCGTGCGCCGGCTGAAAAGGTGGAAGGGCTGCGGGCACGGCTGGTAGACATCGGGCAGCGAACCTCAGCTTTGGACCAGATGCTGGAGGCGCTTTCATGAGCAGTCGTTTTTCTGAGCGGACGAGACGTCCGCGTTCCCAGCAAAGCGATCGGATGAATTCTCGCGAGATGAGCGTGCTGCGCGCGCTGTGCGGACAGGATGTCCGCGCTCCGAGGAGGCTTTCATGAATTGGCTTGATGAAGGCGCGCTCTATTCGAGCATCGGACTCTTCCTGCGTGAAGATCTCGGACGCGGTGACATCACCACGCAGAGTGTGCTGGCGCGCAACGCGCGGGCGCGCGGGCGATTTGTCGCCGGCGAGACGATGGTAGTGGCCGGACTGGAAGCCGCCGAAGAAGTTTTCGGCACGCTTGACCCGCAGCAGCAACTCGAAGCCTTCGCGTCCGATGGCGAAGAGGTCGAAGCAGGCAAAGTGATCGCGCGCACCAGTGGCTTTGCCGACGTCTTGCTCGCGGGCGAGCGCGTGGCGCTGAACCTCCTGCAGCATCTTTCGGGAGTTGCCACGATCACGCGCGCGTTTGTCCGCGCAATCGAGGGCACGAACGCAAAAATCGCTGATACGCGAAAGACGACTCCGGGCCTGCGCATGCTCGAGAAGTATGCGGTGCTGCTCGGCGGCGGAGTTAACCATCGCTATGGATTGGACGACGGCGTCTGCATCAAGGCGAACCACGCCGGGATTGCCGGCGGGCTGGGTTCCGCGGTGAAGAAGGCCAGCGCGATGATCGGACACGGGCATTTGATCGCCGCTGAGGTGGCCAATCAGCCGGAAGCCACCGAGGCAATCGAGAACGGCGCCAATGTTCTGGTAGTGGACGGGCTGGGCCCAGCCGAGTTGGCGGAATTAATCGGCCATGTCCGCAGCCTTTCGCCGCAGGCGACTGTTGAAGCTTCCGGCCCTATCACGATCGAGAACGTTCGGGCTTATGCCGAAGCCGGACCCAATTTGATCAGGATTGATGCTTTGACACAGTCGGTTAAAGCGATGGCGATTGGATTTCAGATTCAGCCGGGGTAGATTACTCTCGGAACGAATTGGGTCGAGCGGCGTGAAAGCTGAAGCATCTAGTTTTGCGCTGGCCGCATCCCTCAAATCTGCAAGGAGGTTTTTGATGCCGAAACATTTTGTCCGAAGTCTGATCACCGCGGTGCTGGCGCTCTTCTTGATCGTGGGATTCATGCTGGTGGATTCGAACGCTCAAAAGCGGCGCCGTCGCCGGCGGACATCGTCCGCGCCCCGCATCGAAAACCCGGCGATCTATCAACCCTCGACTACCGACAACAACGCGACCGATGCCAGTAACGCGAATAGCGCCGACCCAAACGCGGCTGATACCGCACGGCCGGCTGGCCAGCAGGATCCGGAAGCAATGAAGAAGACCATTCGCACTCTCTCAGTGCAGGTGGATAAGCTGACGGACAAGCTCACCCAGATGGAAGAGTCGCAGCGTTCGCTGGTTGATCTGGAACGTTTGTCACGGGCCGAATCGCGTTCCGCGGCGCTGCGCAACGAACTTCGCGACGTGCAAGCCAAGGAAGCTGACTTGGAAGCCAGAGCGGAGGATGTGGACGTTGCGCTTAAGCCGGAGAATATCGAACGCTCGACCGCCGGTTACGGCACTACTCATCCCGAAGAGTTGCGCGAACAGCGGCGGCGGCAACTCGAAAGTGAAAAGCTACGGCTGCGAAAACAGTTGGACCAACTCGCCATCAGCCATACACGCCTGGATGAAGCGATTGCGACTTCGGATGCGGAGATTGAGCGCGTGCGCAAGAAGTTAGACGCGGCCGATCAAGCCGACATCCAGAACGCGAAGACCAAAGCCGGGTCGGAAGGCACGTCAACTTCTCCGCCGGCTCCGAAGGCGACGCCCACACCGACTCCATATCCGCCGCGATGAGCGGCATAGATATTGAGAATTCTGATCAATTGTCTTCGACGCCTAGCGTCGGATGAATTTAGCCCGGCGTTTCAACGCCGGGATCGGGTTGTTACTGACGATACGCGTCGAGAGTACCTTTTCAGAACTTTCCGTGCTGGGTTTGCAAAAATTACAGGCTGAAGTCTGTGCCAATTACTATGGGAACGATTGCGCAAAATGATCTCTACCGTTTGATTGGCGAAGCGAACGCGCGCGGCGAACGCGTCGTGGTCGCCACTGTGGCGCATACGCGTGGCTCGACGCCACAGCGGCGCGGCGCGAAGATGCTCTTCTTTGAGAGTGGCCAGACAGCGGGCACGGTCGGCGGCGGTTGCGTGGAAGCGGAAGTGTGGGCCGAAGCCCGCGAAGCTCTGCGCGAGGGCGAGCCTGGCCTGCATCACTTCGCGTTGACGGCTGATGAAGCCAGCGAAGAAGGTATGGTTTGCGGGGGGACGATGGATATTTTCATAGACGTTTGGGAGATTGATAGGATGGCCACCGGGAATAATGACGAATGAGTGAAGATGAGTTGCTATCGAGAATCAAAAGTCTTCTCTTATCGACGAAATATCGTGTACGCATTCACGCGGTTCGGCATATGATTGAAGATGGATTCACCGAGCAGGACATCATCACGGCGGTTGCCGGTAAGAGCAGAATCCTCGAAAATTACCCGGAAGAGAGCCGTTGCTTGATCGTCGGTTATTTTCGTCTGAGTGAGAAAGTTCGCTGCCCACTTCATGTTGTCTGTGATTATGCGAATGCTGGTGTACTCGACATCATAACGACCTACATTCCTGATAAGCCATGGTGGAGTACGCCGACCAAGCGGAGATCAACCGAATGAACGACTTGATGAAAGCGCCTTGTTCAGAGTGTAAGGGCAAGTTGCGTAGGAAAACGATAACGCAGCAGTTTGAGAGAGAGGGAGTTAAAGTGCGAATCTCCGGCATCAAAGCCTGGGTTTGTGCTCAGTGTGGCGAGATTTATTTCGAACCGGGGGGGGCGGATAGGGTCTCGCAGGCTGTGAATTGTCTCTTTGCTTTGGCTCTTGCTGAGAGACAACACAAGGGCAGCTTGAATGCCCGAGTATCCTAGCTCTTGATAGGTTTGATTCGGATTCATGACGAACTCCTCCATCGAAAACTATAAATCCAAGCATCGCCATCCGCTCAACAGGCTGTCGCACACGATCGGCATTCCAATGGTTGTTGTGTCGCTGCCGCTCTTTTTCTTGAGCTGGCGATGGGCGTTGGCGTTCTTTTTGGTTGGTTGGGTATTTCAATTCATCGGCCACGCGATCGAAGGCAATCGGCCTGCCTTCTTCGGCAATCCGGTATATCTACTCGTCGGTCCATGGTGTCTGGTGCGCCGCGCTGCTGGAGCGGTTGGCATGCGCAAGCAATGCCGTGCGAAATAGATCATAGGAGTGAGAGTTTGAATGCTGACCGTCCTTCTTATTAGCACCGCGGCTTCAGCCCGGTGATCCGCGGTGTTTGGGAGTGGGAAACCGTTTGAAACGGTTTCTATTCCGTCAGGCAGGAATGTCACCGCGCTAAAGCGACGGTGCTAATGATATGAAACTGCAAGCTGACGATTAAGTATTTGCGCCCCTTTTGCCTCGCCACGTCCTTTGGACTGCGCTTCCTGCAATTCGTTTACATGAGCGACCAGAAAACAAAAGGTGAAGCCCAGCTTGTCACACAAGCTATCGGCCGCATGCTGGATGAAGGTGCGACGGGCCTGCTCGTAACCGTCATGCATTTGCCCGAGCAGAGCCCCGGCGACCTGCGCATCGGCTCAAGATTACTCGCGACGGAATCAGGTGAGCGTACCGGCACGCTCGGCGCGGCGGAATTAGATGAAGAGGTTGCGCGGCAGTTGGATCATTTTCTTTCAGCGCGCGAAGAAGCAAGGTCGGTCAAGGTCGAAGATTTTGCTCCAACCTTGACCCGGTTCCATGGTGTGCAGTTGTTGTTCGAACGCATTGCGGCTGAGCCGCGTCTGGTTATCGCCGGAGCCGGTCATGTCGGCGCCGCGCTCGCGCGGCTGGCCGCGCTGGTTGGTTATCGCGTAACGCTGATCGATGATCGCGCGGAATTTCTCGGCCGCGAACTCTTTGCTTCGTCAAGCGAGCAGGGAATTGCTTTAGTAGTAGCCGAGCATTGGGCCGATGCTGTGCGGGAAGCCATCGCGTCTGGTGCTGGCGTCTCGGTCGCGATCGTAACGCGCGGGCATAAGCAGGATGAAGACTGTCTGCGGGCGGCGATCTCGGCGAATCCCTCCTACATCGGGATGATCGGCAGCAAGCGCCGGACGAACATCGTGCTCGACAAACTGCTTGAAGAAGGTGCCGACGCAGAACGGTTAAAGAAAGTGCGCGCGCCCATCGGCTTGGACATCGGCGCGGTGTCGCCGGAAGAAGTAGCACTGGCGATCCTTGCTGAGATTGTGGCCGAGCGTCGCGGTGGTTTGGGTGCGCCCCTCTCATCGTGGCGGAGAACTTGATCCTGGGAACGCGGACGTCCCGTCCGCATTACCGCGAAGTTCCTTTTGTGAGCTTGCTACGTACGCTCTGCGGAGAGGGATGTCCGCGCTCGACTCTCAGTTTTTGTTTTCGAGATATTTCTGCGGCAGCGGATTCTTTTCATCCTCACCCTGCCAAAACACCGTTACTACCCACCAACGCTTTCCGTCGTTCGTAAGCTGGATACTGTTGATGCCTCTTTGAAACGGCTTCGCATCATCTTTCGCGTGGCGCGATTCGTAGGTACTGAAAACGTGCGCGATGTTGCCGAAGGTTTCAGCTCGGCGCGCCGCTTCTCGCTCAACGAATCCATTTTTTTCAAAGTACGGACCGTTGCGTTGCGCATAGTCTTCGGGCGTCATGACTCGCGAGACGACCTCGCCCGTCGGCCGTACACCAGTCGCAATCAGACGGGCGCCGGGAGCGAACAGCGATCTGAAGCGGTCCCAATTGCGCTTTCCCGCCGGTCCGGAGATTACGTCGTACAGCGCCGCGATCGTTGCGTCCAACGTCGCCACGTCCGCCGGATTGGCTGCGGGCGGTGAAGTTTGCGCAGGCGCGGGCGATGGTGTCGGAACAGGCGTTTGCGCTTTAGTAGTCACGATAAAAATCGTCGTGATCGCAACCAGTGAAAGAAAACGAATCTTAACTCCACCCACAGAAGACAGCTTAGTCATTCTCAAATCTCCACAAAAGTTCTTCGTTTGAAACATTCGCGATTAAAACATGAGAGACCGTGAGTGGCAAAGGTTCGTTCCGTGGGTGAGTGCTTCCTTTTTACGCAAGCAGAGCAGCCAACTTCACGCCCTACTTTGGCGGAACCTGTAACCAATGATACTAATTAAACATGCCCAGTGAATTCGAGCTTGAACGAAGGAGCAGTCGTGGTGTCAGCGAAATGTTTCGCGCGCTACGCCACCGCAATTTCCTTCTCTTTTGGTCGGGCGCGTTTCTTTCCAACACCGGCACCTGGATGCAAGCTGTCGCACAGGGCTGGCTGGTGCTGCAATTGACTAACTCGCCCTTCTGGCTGGGCTTCGATGGATTCATGGCGACGTCACCGGGGTTGCTCTTAACGCTAGCCGGAGGAGTGTTCGCCGATTTGATGGATCGGCGCAAGCTTCTGATCTATACGCAGGTCGTCGCCGGGCTGGCGGCGTTGACGTTAGGCATACTCGTCGCCACGCACGTGGTGCAGGTGTGGATGATCCTGTCGCTGTCCTTTTTGACCGGCTGTTGCCTCGCCGTCGCCGGACCTTCATACATGGCCCTCGTATTTGATCTGGTCGAACGCGAAGACCTGGCGAACGCAGTGGCCCTGAACTCAACCCAGTTCCAGCTCGCGCGCGTGCTGGGGCCGGTATTTGCCGGAGTAGGATTCAAACTTTTCGGATTAGCCGGCTGCTTTCTTGCTAACGCCGTTTCCTTTGTTGCCGTGGTAGTCGGGCTGAAAATGGTTCGCTTTGAACGGCCAGAGACAGAAGTCGGCGCGCCCGTCAGGTCGATGAAAGACAAAGCCGCTTTCATTCATGACCTGGTCGAAGGCTTTCGCTATGTCGGCGGTCGGCCGCGCGTTTCGACACTCTTGCTCATCTCTGCCGTGACTAGTTTGTGCGGCGCGCCATACATTTCAATGACGCCCGTTTTCGCGCGCGACGTCTTTCACTTGGGCGCCACGGGTCTGGCGTTGCTAATGGGCACTGCTGGAGCAGGGGCGCTTTTTGGCGCGCTGTTCCTGGCTTACCTGGGAGACTTTCGTCACAAAGGATGGTTCGTGCTGGGCGGTGATTTTGCGTTCGCGGTTTGTCTGATCTGCTTTTCGCTTTCGACGAACGTGGGAATGTCGCTCGTGTTTCTCTTCCTGCTTGGCTTTGGAATTGTCTGCTCAGTAGCAGTCAGCAATACCCTTTTGCAGAAACTCGTGACCAACGAAATGCGTGGGCGAGTGATGAGCATGTTCATGCTGTCATTCATCGGCGCGATGCCCATAGGCAACCTAATCGCCGGCGCGGCGTCTCATCGGTTCGGAGTGCAGCATACCCTGGCCGTGGGTGGTCTAATCATTGCCGTGTTCGTCGTGGTTGTTACCGTTACTAATCCGAAGTTGCGCGACCTCTAATAGCGCTTGTTTGCAGACTCGGTATTTTCAAGATTTTTGTTAAACTAAGATCGCTGTGCAAAACTTCTCGATTCTTACTGTGAAATGGAAACCGCGGGCGTTATTGATGCTCGCAGTTGTCTGCTGGTTGAGCGCGGCGATTTGTCAGGCGCAGAGCGGCTGGACTGCGACGCGGGTAAGTTCCGGCGGCAAAGATCTGAATGCTGTCTATTTCGCCGACGCGAAACGCGGTTGGGTTGGCGGCGACGGCGGATTCTTCGCTTACACCGAAGACGGCGGCAGAAACTGGGTCGAGCGACCGCTCGGCATTGAACACTCGGTCAACGACATTTACTTCGTGGGCAAGGACAGGGGATTCGCCCTGGCGGGCGGTAGTATTTTCGAGACTGCCGACGGTGGGCACTCCTGGCGCGAAGCTCATAAATTCCTGCCCGCGGAATTCGACGGCGCTACTCCCGAGCTTTATAGTTTGCGGTTTAATGGGAAGAAGCGCGGGTGGGTGGTTGGCTCGACCAGCCGGGGCGATGTAATCACCAACAGCATTCTCGCGATCACCAGAGATGGCGGCGTCACTTGGCAAGTATTGCAGGCGCCCACCAGACAGGAACTGATTCACATCGATTTTGTGGACGAACGACGCGGGTGGATTGTGGGCGCGGGCGGCGCCATTCTGCACACCGACGATGCGGGCGAATCCTGGAGCAAGCAGGCTTCGGGCGTCACGGTCACCCTCTTTCACGTGGATTTTCGGGACGAGAAAAAGGGTTGGGCGGTGGGCGAGCGGGGGACGATTCTGCGAACCGACGACGGCGGACAGACATGGACCAAAGTTACGTCGCCGGCGCGCGCGACCTTACTCAGCGTGCAATTTATAAGTGACGATGAGGGTTGGGTGGTCGGCCGCGGCGGCGCAATTCTGCGCTCGAGCAATGGCGGCCGCGACTGGGTGGAACAAGAGAGCGGCAATAAACAAAATCTGTTCGCGCTGTTCATGACAAAGAAAAACGGATGGGCAGTCGGAAGCAACGGATTGATACTACGATACGAGCGATGAGGGCGCGCGCGTTAGCTTAGGGTGACAGGAGATCGACATTCTCACCCCTGATTTCGAAAGTAGTTCTGCCGTCATCATTGCAAGAAATTTATGGGACTCGTTGAGCGATTAAAACACAAGTTCGGCGTAGCCAGCGCGCACTCTGGCCGTCATCCGATTCGAATATTTCTCCTCGAGGATGACGAGCGGCGTTGTGAATGGTTTGCCAAACGCTTCAAAGGTGATCATCTGGATATCTCCTGCGAGGTGTCGCAGGCGAAGGAACTATTGAGCACGCGGAGTTACGATTCGATCTTTCTCGATCACGACCTAATCCCCGAACACTATGGCGCGAGTGAGACCGATGACGAGCGGACGGGCTATGCCATCGCCTCGTTCCTGGCGTCGCATCCGGAGCTGCAGCGCGCCGCGACGATCATGGTGCACAGCTTTAATGCCGACGGCGCCATGCGCATGGTCGAGGAGCTCAGAGCATCGGGCCGCCAGGTCGACTACGTCCCGTTTCACTTCCTCGAAGAACGAATCAAAAACTTCTGGCCGCGATAGGCTCGATCTTAACCCACCGCGCTATTCGCCGTCGTTCAAACCGGCCCGCTCTGACATATGTTGTTTGAAGAGAAATGGTGGCCAGGGACGGAGTCGAACCGCCGACGCCGGCCTTTTCAGGGCCGCGCTCTACCAACTGAGCTACCTGGCCAGTGGCGTGTAAAGACTGTGCAGTATAGGAAGGCACGCCGAAGAGTGTCAAATCAGGAAGCATGATCCGGTGATGTAAGCTGTTCAGTCCCGTAGGGACCAAATGTTTATAGAACCAAGAACCCAATGAACGTCTGGAGCTCTGAAGGAGCGAAACTCTCGCTTTGCTGAAAGGCACATTACGCTCCTTCCGAGCTAAGGGCCTCTTCGGGCGACCTGAACTGTAAAGATGTGACCGCTCTGCGGCCAGGGCGGACTAGAGGGCATCGCCTTACAGGCATCTCAGCAGCCGCTGACTCCGGTTTGAACTGAACGCCGCGCTCGCTATTTTCGACTGCAATAGGGAAAACCTTGATAGTTAAGGCTTTTGCACAAAGGCGTTGACTCTCTGTTTTGGAGGTGTATAATCCCCGCGTCGAATGGGCCTGACCCCAAAGTCAGCCAATCGCAAGAGCTATTCGACGTTTGAAAAACCGACACCCGCCAGTGCCAGTTCGGCCGCCGAATCGCGCCCCCGTGATCGCTACCTTCGAGCTGGCACACGTTTTTATCTTCGAGTTTAAAAAGAGAAGAGCGGCTCCGACGAATATTGTCGAAGCCGCTCTTGTTCTTTATAAAGCTACTGGGCCGGACCTTACATTCCCATGCCGCCCATACCGCCCATGCCGCCCGGCATTCCACCAGGAGCGCCCTTATCCTCGTCAGGAATCTCGGCAATCATCGCCTCGGTCGTGAGCATCAGTCCCGCGATTGACGCCGCATTCTGCAGCGCGGTGCGCGTGACCTTGGCAGGATCGATTACCCCGGCCTTTACCAGGTCCTCGAACTGCTCGGTCTGGGCATTGAAGCCGAAGCTATCGTTGTTGTTGCTGCGCACGCGCTCGACGATCACTGCGCCTTCTTTGCCGGCATTCTGAACAATCTGCCGCAGAGGCTCTTCCAAAGCGCGCTTGACGATGTTGACGCCGATTTGTTCGTCAGCGTCGCCGCCGTCCTTGGTCACGTCGAATTTCTCGAGTGCCTTCGCCGCTCGCACCAGGGCCACACCGCCGCCGGGAACAATTCCTTCTTCCACGGCTGCGCGAGTCGCGTGCATGGCATCTTCGACGCGGGCCTTCTTTTCTTTCATCTCAGTCTCGGTCGCTGCGCCCACCTTGATGACCGCGACACCGCCGACGAGCTTCGCTAGGCGTTCCTGCAACTTCTCGCGATCATAGTCGGAAGAAGTCTCGTCGATTTGCGCGCGAATAGTTTTCACGCGGCCCTCGATGTCAGGCTGCTTGCCGCCGCCCTCAACGATCGTGGTGTTGTCTTTGTCGATCGTGATCTTCTTGGCCCGGCCGAGATCAGAAAGCTGAACGTTCTCGAGTTTGATCCCGAGATCCTCACTGATCACCTTGCCGCCAGTAAGCGTGGCGACGTCTTCCAACATGGCCTTGCGACGATCACCAAAACCGGGGGCCTTAACCGCCGCCACGTTGAGCGTGCCGCGGAGCTTATTGACCACCAGAGTTGCCAGTGCTTCGCCATCGACATCCTCGGCGATAATCAGCAAAGGCTTGCCCAGCTTGGCTACCTGCTCGAGCAAGGGCAGCAAGTCTTTCATCGAACTGATCTTCTTTTCGTGAATCAGGATCAGCGCGTTTTCCAGACTAGCTTCCATTCGCTCGGCGTCAGTCACAAAGTAAGGGCTGAGATAGCCGCGGTCGAACTGCATGCCCTCGACGACTTCCAAAGAAGTCTCCATCGTCTTGGACTCTTCCACGGTGATCACGCCGTCCTTACCGACCTGATCCATGGCCTTGG
Source organism: Blastocatellia bacterium (assembly GCA_033858155.1). Taxonomy (GTDB): domain Bacteria; phylum Acidobacteriota; class Blastocatellia; order Pyrinomonadales; family Pyrinomonadaceae; genus UBA11740. The sequence goes on along the minus strand of JAWVCT010000063.1, from coordinate 8,802 downwards.
CGATAATCGTGCCGATGGTTGCGTCGCCATTTGCCGACACGGTGCCGACCTGGGCAATTGCATCGCCTTTGACTGGCTTGGCCATGCGATGAATTTCCGCGGTGGCCCGTTCGACGGCTTTATCGATGCCGCGCTTGAGGGCCATTGGATTGGCGCCGGCGGCGACGGTCTTCACACCTTCGCGAAAGATTGCCTGGGCCAGAACAGTTGCGGTGGTGGTGCCATCGCCGGCGACGTCAGAGGTCTTCGAAGCGACTTCGCGAACCATCTGCGCGCCCATGTTCTCGAGCGGGTCTTTCAATTCGATTTCTTTTGCGACTGTGACGCCGTCTTTGGTGATCGTGGGTGAACCAAACTTCTTGTCGATCACGACGTTGCGGCCTTTCGGTCCGAGCGTGATCTTAACTGCATCGGCGAGTTGATTGATGCCGCGTAGAATTGCTGAACGCGAATCTTCGCCATGAACTACTTGCTTTGCCATTTTTGTTTCTTCTCCTAATTAATTCGATTGGATTAAAAGATCGGCCTTTCGTCGCGGGACTACTTGCCGCCTTTCTTGCCGGCAGCGGCGCGCTGAATGATTCCCAGAATCTCGTCTTCGCGCATGATCAGAAGCTCTTCGTTATCGAGTTTGATCTCGGAGCCGCTGTACTTGCCAAAAAGAACTCGATCGCCGGCTTTCACGTCGAGGCTCTGGCGGGTGCCGTCTTCGCGATACTTGCCCTCGCCCACGGCCACGACTTCGCCCTCCTGGGGCTTCTCTTTCGCGGTGTCGGGAATAATGATCCCTCCGCGAACCTGTTCGCCTTCTTCGATGCGCCTCACAATCACACGGTCGTGAAGCGGCCTGATGTTTACTGACATACTGCTACTTACTCCTCTCTGCTAATGAATTGGACATAGAATTACGGAAAACTTGCATCGGTATTACTCGCCAGTGTTGGCACTCTAGAAAGTTGAGTGCCAAGAATATAATGAAGGTGCGGGACGCTTGTCAACCGGCTAGCAAGAAGCGGCATAGTCAGGAACTCGTGACTGTTTTCTCAATAGCATCGTTGGCTTCAGCCCGGTGGTTAAGAGGACGTTCGGAATGGAAACCGTTTTCAGGCGGCGACCGCTTGACGGGCAACGGCTTTGAATCGGCGACGCTTTGATGAAGTGCGCGACCATTGAGAGCAGGAGGACTAGGTCCCACCGTAAGGATGGGCTCAGCCGCAGGTCGGGCGCTTAGCGGTGAGGTCGGTACCGAGAGCGTGTAGCGAGCGGGTTCTTTTGGAGTGCGGTGGCAAGGGCAGCGCGACACCGCTTTGGATTCGAAGATCACAACGTCCGATTCAAAGCGCCGTCGCCGCTTCTCTCTGCCGGCGCACTCCAAATGTATTACTGCCACACGCTAGTGAGTTTTGTGAGTTGCGCGGTGACCGTTGGTCTGATGCTTTCTTTCCTGGGCGCGATATGAATTGACGCGTTTGGAAATTGTGTTGCGGTGGATGCCGAGGGCTTCGGCGGTGTGCGAGATGCGTTTCTTGTTTCGAGTAAACGCTTTCTGTATGTAAAGCTTTTCGAATTCCTCGAGAGCTTCGTCGAGCATGATGTGACCGTCGAGCATGTCTTCGATGACAGCTTCAAGGCGGGGGCGTATTTGCATCTTTCTCCAGTCCTATTAAGTTATTAATCGAATCTATGAATTACTGCATGTGGGTTCGGTAAGAATATGTCGCCCCTTCAGAGCTCAACTAAATCTTTCCTAACTCCTAACAGGAGCGTTCGCTCCTGGGTATTACATTTCACGCTCTTGGCGTGACGGACAATGAACCAATTTGGGTTGGGTCATTGAACAGCTTGTTTTGGAGTGCGCCGACTTGCCAGCGACTTGGTCGGCGCGACTAGTCGCGCCTTTGAAAGCGGCGACAAGTCGCCGCACTCCAAACAGGAATCCGCGGACTCCAAATCAGAGCTTCTCGCCTACGAGCAACTCGTAGGCTTCCAGATAACGAGCAGTGGTTGCCTTGGCCACTTCGAGCGGTAGAGTTGGCGCGGGCGGCTGCTTGTCCCAATTAATACTTTCGAGATAGTCGCGCACGTATTGCTTGTCAAAGGAAGCCTGGGATTTCCCGACTTCGTAATCATCCAGGGGCCAGAAGCGCGATGAATCGGGTGTCAGGACTTCGTCGATGAGAATGATTTGGCCATCTCGATCCCGGCCAAACTCAAATTTGGTATCGGCGATAATGATGCCGCGGCTGCGTGCATATTCACTGGCTTCCTGATAAATGCGGAGCGAAACATCGCGCAGGAATTCAGTCGCTTCCTCACCAACGATTGCAGCCATCTGCTGTTCGCTGATGTTTTCATCGTGACCGGTTTCAGCCTTGGTCGCCGGGGTAAAAATTGGCTCGGCCAGCTTTTCGGAGTCGCGCAAACCGGCCGGCAATTGGTGGCCGCAGACCTGTCCCGTCCGCTGATAATCTTTCCAGCCCGAACCCGAAAGATATCCCCGCACGACACATTCAACCGGAAAGACTTCAGTGCTCCGCACGAACATCGTCCGGCCGCGTAATTCACTCGCGTGACCACGAACCGCGTCGGGCATTTCGTCGACGTTCGTGGTAAGAAGGTGATTAGGAACAATGTGACCGAGTTTGTTGAACCAGAACCGCGAGAGCGAGGTCAACACTTCGCCTTTGCGTTCGATCGGCGTAGGCGAAACGCTGTCGAAAGCCGAGATGCGATCGGTAGCGACGATTAGCAAACGATCTTCATCGACTGCATAGACGTCGCGAACCTTTCCACGTCTGACTAGTTTGAGATCGTTGAAAGTTGTTTCGACAACCGGAGCGCTGGAGGCCATTTTACGTTCTTTCGAATTACTCGTCTGGCGTTGCAAATTTTTCTGATCAAAAAGTTCAGAAATGAAGCGAGCGCGATTTTGCTTTTTCGCTTACGTGGTGTCAAGAGAACGAGAAAAATAAAACCGATCGATCTGAAATTTTGATGAGAGATCTACCAGCGCACTAGACTTACATTAAATTGTTCGTGCCGTTTCGTGTTATTTCGTGGATCGATTCTTACTGTTACAGGAAAGCGATCCACGAAACAGCACGAATAACGGAAAGGAAAAATTTTCTCAGAGAGGGGAAGTTGCGTGATTAGATGCGCTCATCCGTCACGATAGAAAGGGCTATGGGTCGTAGAGCCTCTCCCAAACCCCTCTCCCAAGAGCGAGAGGGGCGAAGAAGACAAGAGAGGGAAGAAGATTTGGGAGACGAAACTATGCGGTTGCGGCTGCGTTTTCTTCACTGGTGGTGAGTGCCGCACGCAGTCGCCGAATTTGCGCGGCGTGATTGTGGGCGTGCGAGGCGTAGATCGTCAGCCAGTCTTCGATACTGTACGAGCCGCTTTCGGAATGCGTGCCCTCGCGATGCCAATCTGCATCGCTCATAAACTCGAACAGTTGCGCCGCTGTGGCGCGCGCGCTGCGGAACGCTTCGAGCGCCGGGGCCATCTCGCGATTGTTGTAATTCAAACGTCCGGCATATGCGTCCTGATCATACCCCTGGATCAGTGGGTGATCTTCAACCAGCAAGCGGCGGAGTCTGACGCCGCTCGTCGTTTCACTGTCGGCGAGATGATGAACTATCTCGGCGGCGCTCCATTTCCCCTCAATCGGGTGGGCGGTCAACGAATCAGGCGGAAAACCTTCGAGACTGCGGCTAACTTCATTGTAGCCTTCCCTGTATTTGGCGATTAGTTCCTGTCTTTCCTGAGAAGTCATAAGGGTTGTGCTCCAAATCTAAAGAGTCAGAAGGCCGCGCGTAAGCATGGCAACTAGAAGACCCTTGAACTACCTATCAGCAAGCTCTCTGGATGCGAGTCTAAGTTAGCGTACCCTCCCTCACGGTTGGGCTTCTGGTGCTAGCGACTCAGGATGATTAGGGTAAAACTGCCGGGCAACATGGGCGGCCGCGGGCGCGGCTGTGCCGTTGTAGCTGCGGGCGCCGGTCCAAACTCAGCAGTTACGGTATAAACCTGATGGGTTTTGGGATCCAGAGCCATCGTCCGCGCACGTCTCAGCGTTGGTACGTTCTCAACCACGGCGAACTTATCCGGTGAATCCTCGTGAACCACAGTCAGCGTACCGTCGCCATTTGAACTAAAGGCATAACCAGTTTCCGGATCGAAGCCGGCAGCATCGGTGCCAGACCCGATCGGAAGAGTGGTGATGATCTTCCCGTCGTTAGCATTAACTACTACCATCAATTTGTTTGAGCATACCGAGAAGAGGCGGCGGTTTTTCCGATCGATTGCCAGCCCGCTCGGTTCCTCGCCCGGCGCAATCTTCCAACGATTTTCAACCGTTAGCTTTTTGGAGTCGAACTGCACGATCTCACTGGTATCTTCGATGTTGACGAAGATATGGCCCTTCTCATCGGCCACCGCGAATTCCGGTTTTCCTCCGAGCGCAATTGTGCCGGCCACCGTTCCAGTCTTCGCGTCGATAGCAGTCGCATCTTTGCTTGCGCCATTGAAGGTGAAGACACGCTTTGAAGCAAAATCGTAGATGATCGCATCAGGATTTTTTCCGGTGGGCGCCGTCCCGGTAACCTTAAGGGTCTTCACATCGAAGATCGTGACGTCGTTAGCCCGGCCGTCGCTGATGAAGCCCTTATCCAGGTCCGGCGCGATTGCGATCCCATGCACGCCATTTGTATTTGGGATGTCACCGACCACGGCGCCTTTGTCGGCGTCAACCACCATCACGTGCGTGCCGCGCGAGATGTAGATGCGCCCTGCGTTGACTGTTAAGTAATCCCAACCTCCGTCGCCGCCAAGCTTGACGGTCTTAGTCACATGATATCCGGACGGACCGGCGCTCAGGATCGCGGTGCCGAGCAGGACAGAAACGCTTACGAGAAGCGCGCGTCGAATAGATGAATGCATTTTGAATGTCTCCTGCGAGTGGAATGGAACAAGCGGAAACTACTCTTGTCGAGGGTCTGGCGTCAAGTTTGTGACTGCCTCCAATTTTTCGCTCTGTCCTGATGCAAGTGAGGACTGAAATCATACGCTCGTTTAGCAGCGCCGCCTGGATCCTAAACCGGCTAAGACTTTTCGAATCACCGCAATTACTTCCCAAAAACCTCTTAACGGCAGGCTGGAATAATGTTTGCAGTTCAAACCGGCGTTAAGTGCTTCCAGGACAGCTTTGATTAGAATCTTACTTTCGGTATTGAGCAAAGGAGACAAGAAATGGCCGATCAACAGTCAGAGAGCAGACGCGTCGTAGTCGAGACTCCGAGCGCGAGGCGCGAGGTGGTTCAGTCAGAATCGACCCATTATCCGGACAAGAGTGGTGGTGTGTCTGGCGCAGCGCTGGCGGCCATTGTGGTGGGAGTCATTGCGCTTGCCGCAATCATCATTCTGTTTGTAATGAACCAGCAGAACAACGCGAACACCAACGATAATGTGGCTCAAACGCCGCCGCAAACCACCATCGTGCAGCAACCGGCTCAGCAGCCGCCGGTGGTAGTGCAGCAGCCCGCGCCAGCGACTCAGCCCGCTCCGATAATTATTAACGGACAATCCGCGCCGGCTCCGGCCTCTGGTGGATCATCGTCGACCGCGTCGAACGTTCCGGACGATGGATCGATTCAAGCAGCCATCGACAAGAAGCTAAACGCCGATCCAATATTTTCTTCGCTGGGAATTACGGCCACTGTCACCAACGGCAAGGCGACGTTGATGGGAAGTGTGAAAACCGAGGCGTTGAAATCACAGGTTGAACGCGCGGTGCGTAATGTTAAGGGCGTGAAGACAGTCGACAACCAAATTAGTGTTGGCTAATTGGTTTGTTTGAGGAGATCTCGCTGTGTCCCTGAGTCCTTCGATGGCTCAGCACCCCAGCAATAGGAGTGCGCCGGAGCTATAAAGCTTCGGCGCGCTTTTGTTTTAGTGATTCGTCTGAGTCATCGTGCCGCCTCCAAGCTGACACTACTGTTTAGATGGCGGACTTGTCCGACGTGCTCTTACCAACCGGGACAAGTACGGCCTCTAAACGCCAGCCGGACAAGTCCGGCTTCTAAACGATCGAGCGCGAGACGAGCGCTCAGCCGCGCGGTAGCATCCAAGAACAACCGCTGGCTTATTAGTTTCAATGGGCTAAACTATTCTCACCGGGATATAGTGAGGCTCAATGGAAAAGCTACCCCAGACACTGCGCACCACCCTGAAACGTCTGCCGCAACGCGGCAGCTATGATCGGGAAGTAATCGATCCGATTTTGGATGAAGGGTTCATGTGTCACGTCGGTTTTGTTGTTGACAGACAGCCATTCGTAATTCCGACGGGCTACGCGCGCGTGGGAGATAGCGTGCTTATCCATGGCTCGCAGGCCAGCCGGATGCTGCGCGCTTTGGGGGAGGGAATCGAAGTCTGCGTGACTGTGACCTTAATCGACGGGCTGGTACTGGCGCGTTCGGCCTTCCATCACTCAATGAACTACCGCTCTGTGGTCATCTTTGGTCGTGCGACCGTGATTGAAGATCCAAACGAAAAGCTCGCCGCTCTGCGGGCCTTATCGGAACACATGATTCCCGGCCGCTAGGACGACGTGCTCGCGCCGAATGAGCGCGAGCTGAAGTTAACAACCGTGCTTTCATTGCCGATTACTGAAGCATCCGCCAAAGTACGTACCGGCCCTCCGGTTGACGATGAAGACGATTACGACCTGCCTGTCTGGGCGGGCGTGATTCCACTGCGAATGGTCGGCGGAAAGCCCACTGATGACGGCCGCGTACCTGCAAATAGCGAGGTTCCGCAGTATGCGGCTGAATATTCCCGTCCGAAGTAAACCGTTGAAAGCACTAACGAAGGAGCCTTGACCGCTCGCTCGCCTTGCTACTTTTCCCTTTATAGTCCATAGTGGCTTACGGTTAATCCTTCTCTCGCGCATCGACGGTGATGCGCCCCGCGCACAAAACAGTTAGCGCTGGCGTTTGGATAGTTCGAGAGCAGGCTTGTTACAAACTCCGAAGCCGCTCTTTTAGAGCATCCGAAATCCGGTCCTTCGACTGCTACCGTTCACCGAAGCCATTCCGATTCGTCAGCTTCTTTTCATTCCCAAAAAAGGGGAAAGGTATATCTATGTCAACGAAACTTTACGTTGGAAACCTTGCTTTCCAAACTACCAGCCAGGAGCTGCAGGAATTATTTGCCTCGGCCGGCACGGTTGAATCAGCAGCGGTCGTCGAAGACCGCGACACGGGACGTTCGAGGGGCTTTGGCTTCGTCGAAATGTCCACCAAAGAGGAAGGCGCAGCCGCTATTTCTCAGTTCAATGGCAAGGAAGTAAATGGCCGGGCCTTGAATGTTAACGAAGCCAAACCTCGCGAGAATCGCGCGGGCGGCGGCGGTGGTCGTGGCTTCGGCGGCGGCGGCGGTCGTGGCGGCTTCGGCGGCGGCGGTAATGGTGGCGGTGGCGGCTACGGCCAAAAGCGCGAACCAAGGTGGTAATCAATCTCAAGCATTAGGCAGTAACCACCTGTCTTTCGAGTCCCCGCGGCGAGTTGTCCCAAAAAGGACGCTCCCCACGGCGACCGGGCTTGCTTTTACAAGATCACTCGCGGCCAGTGCTGGAAAAGCACGGTCGCTCACAAATTAAGGAGTTTATGAATTTTTCTCAATTGGGACTTGCGCCCGCACAAGTGCGCGCCTGCGAGTCTCTCGGGTATACAGAACCCACCCCAATACAAACCAGGGCGATTCCCGTCGTCCTCAACGGCCAGGATCTAATCGGTTGTGCTGAAACCGGCACCGGTAAGACGGCCGCTTTCCTGCTTCCCATCATTCAAAGGATCAGTGAAAAATCGTTGCCAGGCGTACGTGTTCTCGTGCTAGCGCCAACGCGCGAACTCGCGCTTCAGATTCAAAAGAATTATGTCGAACTAAACAATGTGAAGGCTAATCGCAGTGTCATTGTGATTGGCGGAGCAAACATCCGCACGCAAATTTCCGAAGTGCGACGCGGAGTGGCGGTGGTGATTGCCACGCCGGGCCGGCTTCTGGATCTACAAGAGCGCGGCGCACTCAATTTGAATACTGTTGAAGTCCTGGTATTGGACGAAGCCGACCGGATGCTGGACATGGGTTTCCTGCCGGCCATCCGCCGGGTCCTGGCGATGTTGCCGACCAAGCGACAGACGTTGCTGTTCTCAGCGACGATGTCTTCGAGCATTGAACAACTGGCTCGTTCGACGATGAAAGAGCCGAAGCTTATCGAAGTCAACACGCGGGGCCAGGCCGCGACCATGGTTGAGCAGACTGCTTATCCCGTGGCGCAGGAGTCAAAGACGGCTTTGCTGCTTGATTTGCTGGAACGCGAAAAGTTTGAGCGCGTGCTGGTGTTCACCCGCACCCGCCGCGGCGCTGAGCGCCTGTCGCACATTCTGACGGCCCGCGATCACAGCGCAAACCGGATTCATGCCGACCGCACGCAGCCGCAGCGCGAGGCAGCTCTAAGCGCTTTCCGTGACGGCAGAACGCGAGTCCTGGTGGCCACAGATATTGCCGCGAGAGGACTGGATGTCGACCTCGTTTCGCACGTCATCAACTATGACGTACCGGCCGCGCCCGAAGATTACGTGCACCGCGTTGGCCGCACCGGCAGAGCCGGTAACGTGGGCCAGGCGATTACCATCGTCGCGCCCGTCGACGAGTTGTCGATGCGCGCGATCGAACGTTTGACCGGGCAGGAAGTAAAACGAATCGTGCTGCCGGGTTTTGGCGGCGCTCAACCACTGGCCG
>JAWVCT010000062.1:0-26803 GCA_033858155.1 Blastocatellia bacterium | reverse complement strand
GCTTCGCCTGCCAACAAATTTCCTAGAGGAGACCGCTACGATGATAAAGGCTCAGAGAACTTTTCTTTCGATCACAATCGCCTTCTTACTTTTTTCTTCGACATTCTTACTGGCGGACCAATCCGCGAGCGCACAAGGACTCAGCGCAGCTACCGTGACCGGGATCGTTGTCGATCCGAACAAGGCCGTCGTCCCGAACGCTACGGTGACGCTGGAGAATTCCTTGACTGGCTACAACCGATCAATGACCACTGGCGCGGATGGTGTATTTCGTTTTGATAACGTTCCATTTAATAACTATGTGTACAGCGCTTCCGCAACAGGGTTTGCGGGAATTCGCGGCGGCATCAATGTCCGCACGTCAGTCCCAATCACTTTGACGATTCCGCTTACCGTGGGTACGGCGACGGCATCGGTCACGGTCACATCAACCGGCGCCGACCTTCTCGAAAACGTCCCTTCAGCCCACGTCGACGTCGACAAGAGTCTCATCAATCGATTGCCGGCAGGAGATCCCGGCAGTGGTTTGAGCACAGTCGTGACACTATCAGCTCCGGGAGTTGCGGCGGACTCAAACGGTGGATTTCATCCCGAGGGTGATCACTTTCAGAGTCAAATCGTAATCGACGGCCAGCCAGTCACTGACCAGCAGAGCAAAATCTTTTCCACACAGATTCCAGTTAATGCTATTGAATCGGTGGAAATCGTTACCGGCGCCGCCGCCGCAGAGTATGGCGACAAAACGAGCCTCGTAATTAATTCCACGACGCGCTCTGGTCTGAACAAGACGAAACCCACCGGCAGTTTTGGCGGCACTTACGGGACTTTCGGAACCACGCACGAGGATGGAGCGATTGCTTACGGCAACGCTAAAGCGGGAAATTTCGTCGCCTTCAACTACGAACGCTCAAATCGCTTTCTCGATACTCCGGAATCCACGGTGTTGCATGCTAACGGCACAGCGGTGAATCTTTTTGATCGGATGGACTACAGTCCGAATTCCAAAGACACTTTCCACCTAAACCTGTTCTTCGCGCGCAATCGTTTCCAGACTCCAAATCAGTTCGATCAACAAGCTGTCGGCCAGGATCAGCGTCAACTGGTTAACACAGTCAATATTGCGCCGGGCTATGTGCATGTCTTTAGCCCCACGACAGTGTTGTCGATCAATCCCTATTATCGGCTCGACAACGTTAAGTACTTCGCCAGCCCAAATCCATTTTCGGATCTGCCGCTGACTTTTGGGGAGTCGCGCAGGCTGAACAATGTCGGCTTGAAAGCAGATTTGTCCTACGTCAAGGGAAAGCACAATGCTAAGTTTGGCGTCCAGATGTCGCATACTTTTCTGACCGAAGGCTTTAATTTCGGTATCACCGATCCAACTTTCAACGATCCGGCCGATCCGGCGTTCCTGCCCGGCCTGCTGCCCTTTGATCTAACTCGCGGTGGAAACCCTTTCCTCTTTCACGGTCACACGGACATCAAGCAGGAAGCGTTCTACGCACAGGACAGCCTTACCTTGGGAAACGCCACGGTTCTATTGGGTGTGCGCTTCGACAACTACAATGGCATAACTAAAGCCAGACTAGTTCAACCGCGCCTCGGCGTTTCATATCTAGTAAAGCGGACTAACACGATCTTGCGCGGCGCCTACACGCGTAACTTCGAGACGCCCTACAACGAAAATTTGATTCTGTCGAGCGCGACCGGCGCCGGTGGCTTAGCAAATGGCATCCTTGGCGATAGCACCAACCTACCGTTGTCTCCGGGCAGACGGCATCAGTTTAACTTCGGGTTCCAGCAAGCCGTCGGCAAGTACATCGTGATTGACGGCGATTACTACTATAAGCGCACTCAGAATGCGTTTGATTTCAATGTGCTTCTAAGCACGTCCGTTGTATTTCCAATCGCCTGGGAGCGGTCAAAGATCGATGGCATCGGCGGCCGTATCAACCTTACCAATTACAAAGGGCTAAGTGCCTTCGTTGTCGCCGGGCACACCCGGTCCCGTTACTTCCCGCCTGAAAGCGGCGGATTGTTCTTCAATTCTGATTTGCCTGCGGGCGTCTTCCGTATCGATCACGACCAGAAGTTTCAGCTAACAACGCAGGTCCAATACAAATTCGAGCATTGGAAGCGGCTCGCACCTTACGTCGCCTTCACCTGGCGTTACGACAGCGGACTGGTGGCCGGAAGTGTTCCCGACTTTGACACGGCGCTGTCTCTCACTGCCGATCAACAGGCGCAGATTGGATTGTTTTGCGGCAGCACCTTCGCGACGCCCACCTCTCCTATTCTCGCTTGCGCCGACGCGAATCGTGGCGCTTTGCGGTTGCGGATACCAGCGGACGGGACGGCAAACGACGACACGAATCCCCCGCGAATCGCGCCGCGTCATTTGTTTGACTTCAGCGTAGGCACAGATAATTTGTTCCGTGGCGAGCGTACTAAGGTGACCCTACGCTTCACGGGAATCAACATTACGAACAAGGTCGCGCTTTACAACTTTCTTTCGACCTTTAGTGGTACGCACTTCGTAACGCCCAGAGCGTTTCAAATTCAGGCAGGTGTGACCTTCTAACTTCAAGGCACAGAGAGACGCGAGGTTGCTCGGGGCAGCCTCGCGTCCCGTACCGTCATCCTGATGAGGTCAGTACGATAGCGGTAGAGCCCGGGTTCTTAACTCGAGCGACAATCAGGTCTCAAAGCGATGACCCGGTCGCTACCGCTCCCGGTACTGACTCCATCATCATCGTCGATCCGACTCTCTAGCTTCCAATCAACCGCACTGCGATTCCGATAAAGAGAATCCCAAAAACAGTCGCCATCGCTACCATGATGCTCGGCGAACGTCGATGCGCCTCAGGCAAGAGATCACTCGTAGCTGTGTAGAGGAAAAACCCGGAAGCGAATCCGAGAAAAACAACCAACGCGCGCGGCGGCGGCAGAATAACCAGGGCCAGCAAAGCACCCGCCACCGGCGCCAAGGCGTCCGCAACGAGGAATAGGATGTCACTCCGGCGGTGCTGCTCGCCATGAGTAACCAGCAATATCGTGTTCAGACCATCGCTCATATCGTGAACGATGACTGCCAGCGCTACCAAAAGTCCGGTGCGCCAGTTGACCAGAGAAGCAGCCCCAATCGCTGCTCCATCCAGCGTGCTGTGCGCAATCAAACCGACCGCACTAAAGCGTCCCAGATGCTGATGTACCTGGTTGTCGCAGTCCTCTTCAGGACATGCGTGCAAAATCAGCAGCCGCTCGGTCAAGTAAAATAGCAGGAAGCCAACCACCACAATCCCCAGCACAACGCGGGAGCTCCACCCATGATCGCGCGCGACCGCCAACGATTCAGGCAGCAGATCGAAGAACACGGCCCCCAGCAGCACGCCGGCTCCCAGCCCCATCAAAAGATGAATCCGGCGCCGAGCGGCAATCGCGAGATAGCCGCCCACCAGAGTTGAACACATAGCCAGCGATGCGAATGCTAAGGCAATCATCCCTCTCCCCTCAGATCGAAAACGTAAGGTTACGAAAGCTCTCTCTCATTCTAACCTTTCATCTCAGCGACGATGCTATGGGCGGAGGACAACCTTAACAAACTTCCCATTTGGAAACTCGGGTAGGCGAAGAGCCTTCACCGCCGGGCGAAACCCTTTCACCGCCTGGCGAAAGGCTCGCACCGTTGGGCGTACGACCTTCGCCGCCGGGAGTAAAGCTCTCACCCGCGGGTGCAAGGCTTCCGCCACCTGGCCCAAACCTCTCGCCGTGCGGCGAACCACCTTCCAAATCCAATAAAAGCCCGTCAAATCGGTCGAAAATGCCTTCGCCGCTCCTGTCATTTGCTGAACAATAGATTGCTTGCCTAAGTAGCACTTATTTGTGCTAGTATCCACCCGCTCAGTTTTTGCTCTCAACGGCCTTAACCCACAGAAACCGAAAGGATTGAGCCAATGCCATCAGACAACAAAAGAATTCGCGAGCGTGTCAACCAGATGAACAAGGCCTGGTTGCAGGGCGCGCCGACCGTCAAATTCAAAGGCATCACGCAGACCAACTTCCAAGCTGACATTCAAGCCGCGGACGCTGACGACAAGGCAATCGCTGATCTGGAAACGCAGATCGGAATGTTGAAAGACGGTCGTGACGCAAAGTACGCCAGGTTGAACGACGACTCGGTAAAGATCCGCGACGGCGTGGAAGGACACGAAGACTTCGGTTCGGATCACCCGATGTATGAAGCGATGGGCTTTGTGCGCGACTCCACCCGCAAGTCCGGGCTGACGCGCAAGAAGAAAACCGAGCCGCCCAGCGCGAAGTAGAGTTGAAACGTCAGTTTGCGTAGGTAACTCCGACGCGGGTTCCCCGCGCGGGCAGGGATAGCTGTATCAGTAACGGGGAGGTCGTAATGCACTCAGCTCAGAGGAATCTCATCTGGTCGTCCACCTTACTACTCTTGGCTATTCTTGGATGCCACGAAGCCGGGCCCGTGGCAGAGAGGAGCCTCCAGAAGAGCGGACAAAAGAGCACAGGAAAGGTTATAGAGAGGACCGCGGAACAACAGGCCTCCAAAATGGCGAAGGGGTTGGCGGACAAGGCAATGAAAGAGAGGGTGACAGAGTCGATGAGGCGAGCGGCGCTTGATGGAGATCAGGCGGCCCGCGAAGAATTTGAGAACCTCTCGCAGGAGCAACCCACCTTTCGCGATTATCTTAAAAAATTCGGAGAAGGAGAGAAGGAGCGCCTTCGTGACTGCATCATTAAGGAACTGTTGTATGGCGTGGCGCCCGATCGGTTGAAGCAGACAAAGATCATAGAGGCCTGCTTTCCTGAGCCAGTTCCGTCACCGTGACTGGTCACATCATACAGCAAAGCGAAACCATTGAGCTTCAGAGCATTTATGAGTTTCTCGAAGCTCGATAAAATCTGAAAGAGGAAGTTTCATGACGAAGTCGAACATCGCGGCTCTCATCCTCACGGCGTCCCTGGGCATTTTGGCTGCCGGTTGCGGAGATCCTCCTAACAGCGAGAATACCAACACAATAGCGAACGCAGATAAGTCGCCAGATGCAAACACGAACTCAACCAACAAAATTCTCAGCCAGCTCCGAGGCGATGCGAATGTAGCATTCACCACACCGGACTCAATGAAGGCAGAAGAGACGAAGGATATTGAGTTACTCGTCAGTCCATCAAAGTCATCAGAGGAGTTGCTTCATAATCTCAGTGAACCCGGCAAGGGCGGCACTGGAACAACCGAATACGCCGACAGAATGGAAGCGCAACTTGTGGGCGGGGGATTCACGATTACCCCTGCGAGCCCCGCAATCCAGCCAGTCGTGCCCGGCCGCACCACGCGTTGGAAGTGGCAGATCAAACCGAAAGAAGGCGGCCCTCAACGCCTCGATTTGACCCTCAACGCCATTCTGAATGACGGCAAGGACAAAAGCATGCTTCAGACTTTTCATCGAGATATTCGTATCGACGTGAGCTGGCGGCAACGCGCGTCCACCTTCATTGCCGGACTTAAAGATGTGCAGTGGCTTTGGGCCGCAATCATTTTGCCCGTCGTGGGAGCGATCTACGGATGGTGGCGAAAGAAGCGAGGACAGACGGCGTAATGAAAAACCGAACTCTCACCAAGACCCGGTACCACCGGAACGAAGATTCTGTTTCAAAGTGATCGCGACCATTCCGACACGGGTTACATGGACATCTATGTGATGAACTCGGACGGCAGCGGAGTAACTCGCCTGACAACCGATCCTAATGACGACAGCATGGCCGCCTGGTCGCCAGATGGAACGAAAATCGTTTTCAAAGCATGCGCAACGGAATTAACTATCAAGTTTACTCGATGAACGCCGACGGCTCGAATCAAGTGAACCTCGGGAACGGTTCATCGAGTGACGGCGGACCGACATGGTCGCCGGATGGATCGAGAATCGTATTCGCCAGCGATCGTGATCATGCGGGATTTGACTGTGTGTATGTAATGAACAGCAACGGCAGCAATCAACAACGCCTGACGTTCAGCGCCGATGCTGTTGACGATACCCAGCCGGCGTGGTCGCGCGACGGCAGCAAGATCGCCTTGTGAGCACGCGAGATCAGTATCCGATCGCAAGCTTTTCCAGCTACGCCGGCGGGACGATATCGACGGCATACGATTGCCACCTTGGAGGCTCGTGTCCAAATGGAATAGTGGCAACCTCCGGCTCCGGGTCCAATTACTGGCCAACGGCCGACCTCTATGTCAATTTTCCCCTGCCTGTTAATGGGTTAACCTTTCGCATCCTTGGGTCACAGGCGGGGGGAAGTAGTGGATTGATTGATGTCTACGTGAACCACTCCTTGTACCAATCATCGTGGTTTAGCGGACAACATGGATACCCTGGCCAGCCGATGCCTCCGCTGCTCATTAATCTCAGCGGCATTCAGCACGTTACTGGACTAGTCATCCGCTATGTCTCGAACGACGATTACTGGTACTACTCAAATTACCTCCTATATTATGACGACTTCACGTTCACGCCTGAGTTGACCGCCAACATTACGAACCCAAGAGTAAGCGGCGGATTGGATCAAACGACCAAACACGCGTTAGCGGGCGCGAATATTGTACTTCAAAGCTCTGTAGGCACATCCGGCGGTAGTTATTCTTGGAGTCTTACCGGTCCCTCCTACTCAGTTACTAGCGGTTCGTTGACTTCTTCGTCGATTACTATTCGTCCGACGGATATTGGAACGATGACCGCAAAGCTTACTTATACGTTGAATGGGGTCAGTGTCAGTCCGACCGTTAATATCAACGTCATCGTCCCGACTCTAACAAGCTTCTGGGCTACTGAGTCAGCAGATCAAGTTAACAGAAACCGACAATGTTCGGAGGAGGGTAACGGTGTAAGTTATACCTTAGGTTGTTACCGTGGAGATGCCCAAGATGGAGATGGAATTATCTGGCGAGCAACTGCTCAAATCCCAGAGGGTAGCTACCTTTCAAATCCAGCCGAAAGCGGAATCAAATTCGTTCAGGCGGGTAGTGCATATCGAAAACGACTTAAGGACGGCAATATCGATTGTTTCACAGCGCGTACTTCTCAATCTGCCGGCTGGCAACTTGATGGTGGTGATCCTTATGATCCTGAAAGCAATCGTTATTTTTCCGAAGGTAATGTGCTTGACATGAGCGACTATGACGATCCAGGTATGTTAGTTGAAAATGAATACCAGTCCGAGGATGCGCAGTTTGTTGATGATCAGTTTGAGACTTACGTCGTTTACTTCACGACTAACGCGACGAATCATGATCCGACGCGACCCATCCTACAGCGCGTCCTGAATCTAGCGGGATCGACACATCCATACGCGAGTTTGCGCTGGAGTTGGGGCGGACTAGTCGTGTATGACTACCACAGCACACCGCCGAGTCTTCTCTATACGCTGCAGTCAAATACAACTGCGGGCGTGGTCTATGCCACCGAGACCGACGTCATTGAGTCCCTTGCGACGGATACAGCTACTCTAACTTACCAACCTTGTCCAGGCACAACCGTGACGGCAAATCCGATCGACGCCTCCCGCTCCTACGTTAGCCAACTGTATTGGGATTTTCTTAGCCGCGGCCCCGATCAAGAAGGGTGGAATTTCTGGCGCAGCAATATCACTCCGTGCGCTTTCGGTGAGAGCTGCATCGCCAATAAGCGTGTTGACGTTGCGAGAGCATTTTTCTACTCATCGGAATTCGTCGGATTGCATCCTGAACTGGGAGGCCAGCGAGGTACTCATAACTACAATTCAGGATTTGTGTATGCATGCTATCGCGGGTTTCTGCGCCGTGAACCCAACGCTCCGCCTGATAATAACTGGGATGGTTTCAACTATTGGGTGACTAAGCTAGACAGTACGAACCCTGATGGAGGAGACGCTAAGTATAACGAGATGCTAAGGGCATTTTTGTTGTCGACTGAATACCGAGGCCGTTTTGGCGGGCCTTAGTGATTAGTGCTGAGTATGTAGCAACAACGCAAGGCGTAACTGGAATCAGACAATGAGATTTACAAACTACGGTCGTAAATTACGCTCGATTACGTCAGGAACCATGCTGTCACTGAGACATGTCACAGTTGTTATCGTGCTGTCTTTTAGCTTTTTCGCGTTAGAGGCGCAGGCTGACTCATCCACGACGCCTCAAGAAATATCGTCACAAGACCTGACCGTCATTAGCTTGGATATCCCTCGTGACGAGTTGCTTAGTGAGCCTGGTGAAAAACCTTATCGCGTAGGACATAAGCTCTACGTAAAAGTCAAAGTGAGGAATGATTCAGATCAGCAAGTCAAACTGAGGGTTGTCGATCCTTATTATCAAAACCGCCCTCAACTTTTTAAGAATGGGAAGTTAATGCCCTATCGCACCAAAATTGCCGAATTGATTCGTTCAAAGGACGCCGATCCGCAGTTTGTGAGTTTGAGGCATTCCACTTTTCTGATGCCCTATTCTTCAGTCGATTTAAGAGAGCTTGATTTGAATGATTGGTATGGGCCTTTGGAGCCCGGATCCTATCGACTGATGAATCGCTGTCGCTTGAATATACATGGCCCTTGGACCGCCGACTCTGCGCCGGTTTTCTTTCAGGTGGAGAAGCAGTGATGGGCAGTTTCTTGCCAAAGGTCCCGTTGTTGTTCGACGTAAGAGAAACAGCAACTAGCTTAAGCGGAGGCGTGCAGTGAAAAAGATTGGTGTTCTGGTTGTCCTTTCCCTCGTGTTATTCGCGACTGCTCAAGCGCAATCAGATCAAGAGCGAGCAGATTTGGACGAGCTCGCAAACATAGGGAAATCATTAAAAGAAAAAATAAATAAGGAAATGCCGGGCTGGACACATCGTTCCATCGAGCCAATTCAGGGAAGCCAGCGCGTTATTATCCAGCAGTGGGAGTTGGGCGACATCGTCGTAAAGATAGCTGTTACAAAGTATCGCGAGTTGGAACAGGCTAAGAGCACTTTTAAGGACTTCAGGACTCTGTTGAATACTCAAGAACAGGCTTCAGCAAGGAACCAGCACAAGCAACTTCACCTTATCAAAGAAGAGCTATCGACGTTAGGTGACGAAGGTCTAGTGGCTGATGTAAGAGGATCAGAGGCGGTGGCCTTCAGAAAAGGCCAGTTCCTCGTGGATGTAAGTGTGCCAAGGCCCGAAACCAATAAAGATGGTTTCTTCAGTAGGAAGTTCGCTGAACATGTAGCGAAAGTGTTAGAGCGCCAGTAGATGTCCGCAGTAACTGCATGTCAACAGATGTGAAGAAATGTGAAAAGGACTGATTTTGACCGTGACCAAGAATTTCTTTTGCCGAGCACGTAGCTAGCGCTCTAGAACCTCAATAGCTTCCTATTGTCCCACGTAGCAACACATTATTGGATACTACCGTCTACCCCAACCGTTGACAGCGCCCTTTGGGGCGACTAAAATCGCCCCTAACAAGTTAGGTTTCGTCCCTGAGGAAGCGACCATGAGTCTCGTTAAGATCATCGTCATTACGGTCCTGATAATCCTGAGCATCCTGTTCTTCGGGCGCTTTCTTTCTAGCCCGGCCTGAACATGGTCCTGCATAATCCGCACGGCGCATCGCGATTCCCTCTCTGTCTGACTGCATCTATCACTCTGCTGCTGTTTTCCTTTTGCGTTAAGGCGCAGGAGACAGAACCTGTCGATGTCATTTCGGTGCGCACGGACCTCGTCGCGGTGCCGGTCACGGTAACTGATTCGCGCGGCCGCCGTATTTCAGATTTGACCCAGCAGGACTTCTCTCTGACCGACGATGGGCGCAAAGCCAGAATCGACTACTTCGCATCCGGGACCGAACGAATCGCGCTGGCGTTTGTGCTGGATAATTCGGGCAGCTTACGCGAGCAACTCTCGCGTCAGCGCGAGGCCGCGCGGGGACTGTGCTCGCGTTTCGGCCCAAACTCGAGCGTGGCCGTGATCCGTTTCGGAGAACAGGCGAAACTGCTGGCGCCATTCACCCGCGAAACGGACCGGGCGCTATCCGCCTTTAGCATTCCCGTTAACCAGGGCGTCCTCGGTAATCGCACGGCGATATTTGACGCCGCGTTGACCGCAATACAGGCTTACGCGGGGCGAAATGAAAATTCACCCGAGCGCCGCATTGCGATCCTGATTAGCGATGGACTGGATACCGCCAGCCGGGCAAACGCCCAACAGGTTATCGCGGCAGCCAGTCGGATGAATGTGTCCTTCTATGTGATTCAACTCCCTTTGTTCACACCGCGCGACGGGCGCCTGGTTCCCCGCCCCGCGGCCAAAGGCTTTCGCGATCTGGCAGAGAGAACAGGCGGCAGGTTCTTCGTCGCCGGCACTTCGGCGGCAGCTCTGGCTCCGAACCGTCCGGTCGATCTAACGCCGGTATTCGCCGCGATCGAAGATGACTTGCGCAGCCAATACGTCGTCGGCTTTTATCCCGGCGAAGCTTCGCGGGACGGCAATCCGCATCGCCCTGCCATTCTCGTTTCAAATCGCAAATTCAAAGTACATCAACTCAGAAGCAGCTACAGTCTAAAACCTGGCCCATGACCAAAGAGAATAAATCAGACTTAGTAAAGATTCGCCGTGCGTTGATTAGCGTTTCGGACAAGACCGGAATCATCGATTTCGCGCGTGAGCTAAAACGGTTCAGCGTGGAGATTATCAGCACCGGTGGAACCGCCGCGGCGTTGCGCGACGCCGGTCTGGCAGTGCGCGACGTTTCGGACGTGACGCGATTTCCGGAAATGATGGACGGCAGAATTAAGACGCTGCATCCGCGTATTCACGGCGGATTGTTGGCGGTGCGCGACAATCCCGAGCACCTCGCGGCGATGAGCGAACATGACATCGAGCCCATCGACCTGGTGGTCGTGAATCTTTATCCCTTCGAGAAAACTATTGCGCGGCAAGACGTCACTCTTGAAGAAGCCATCGAACAAATCGATATCGGCGGTCCCGCCATGATCCGCTCGGCAGCCAAGAATCATGAAAGCGTAACCGTCGTTGTTTCCCCGGATCAATACCCAGGCATCCTTGCCGAACTGAACCAGCATGCCGGTTCGATTTCATTCGACACTCGACGAGCATTGGCTCTCAAGGCCTTTCAGCGCACGTCTATGTATGACGCTCTTATAAGTATTTTTCTTAAACGCTCAATCGACGACGAAGATTTCATGCAAGCGGGCCGCGGCGATCGGCCACCCGGCATTGGATCGTTCAGCGGCGGCTTTGGCGAGCATCAATTTCATTCAATAGAGACGGCCTCACACCCTCCTGATACCGCGCGATGGGTTTTGAATAAAACTGCCGACTTGCGTTACGGCGAAAACCCGCATCAAGTCGCTGCGCTGTACGACACGAAAGCGCGCAAAGGCATCGGGAACGCCGAACTGCTTTCCGGCAAAGAAATGTCTTTCAACAATTACGTTGACGCTGATGCGGCGTGGCAACTCGTCTGCGACTTCGATGACCTGGCCTGCGCGATCATCAAGCACACGAACCCCGCGGGCGTTGCTTTGGGCGCGTCGAACGAAGAAGCTTACAGAAAGGCGCTGGCTTGCGATCCGGTCTCTGCATTCGGAGGCATCGTCGCATTCAACGCACCGGTCGACGAGGCCGCCGCGCGCGCGGTCACTGAGATCTTTACTGAAGTAATCATCGCGCCGGAATACGAACCCGCCGCATTGGAAATCTTAAAAGCAAAGAAGAACCTGCGAGTGCTGAGCGCCGGCCAGCATGAGCCGCACGAGGGACTGGAATACAAACAGATATCCGGCGGCATGCTCGTCCAGACACGCGACACTCACCGTCTGGAACGCGAAGACCTGAAAGTCGTCAGCAAGCGGGCCCCGTCGGATCAAGAGATTGACGATCTGCTGTTCGCATGGACGGTTTGTAAGCACACAAAATCAAACGCGATCGTTTATGTCCGAGACCGGCAGACGGTGGGCGTCGGCGCCGGCCAGATGTCCCGAGTTGATTCGGTAAAGATTGGCGCGATGCGCGCGCAGTTGCCGACTGCCGGATCCGTTTTGGCGTCGGATGCCTTCTTTCCTTTTCGTGATGGTCTGGACGAAGCAGCCAAGCACGGAATCACCGCCGTCATTCAACCGGGCGGATCCGTTCGTGATGCCGAAGTGATCGCCGCCGCGGACGAGCATGGCCTCGCGATGGTCTTCACCGGCATCAGGCATTTCAAGCATTAAGAGTTGGCTGGACCGCGGACGTCCCGGTCCGCACACCTCGAAGCAAGCTCGATGTCCTGTTCGCGCTACGCGCTCAAACGCGGGCGAAACGGCCGCGCTCCCAGCATTGACTTGCTCTTTGGCTCGGTCTTACTTAATACTCGGCGTCTAGTTTTGATAACAGTTAAGGATCAGTCCGAATGCTGAAAAACAAACAAGGAATTATTTTCGGAGTAGCTAACAAACGTTCGATCGCCTGGGCCACCGCGCAGGCGTTGCACGAGGCCGGTGCGCGGCTCGCTTTTACTTATCAAGGCGATCGCCTGAAAGATAACGTCGAAGGCCTGACTAAAGCAGAGATGCCTGATTCGCCTTTAATATCGTGTGACGTAACCAAGCAGGAAGAAGTCGACGAAACTTTCAAGCGCGTGGCCGCAGAATTTGGGCGGCTCGACTTTCTAATTCACAGCATCGCCTTCGCACCCAGAGAGGCTCTGGAAGGCGAATACCTGAAGACGGATCGCGAGGCCTTTCTGACGGCCTTGGAGATCAGCGCTTACTCTCTGACGCAACTCGCTCGGGCGGCGGCGCCGCTGATGACCGAAGGCGGCAGCATCGTCACGATGAGCTTTCACGGAGCCGAGAAGGTCTATCAGGGGTACAACGTAATGGGCGTCGCCAAGGCAGCTCTGGAATCGAGCGTGCGCTATCTCGCTGCGGACCTCGGACCGAGCAACATCAGGGTTAACGCGATCAGCGCCGGACCCATTCAGACGCTTTCGGCGCGTGGCGTCGCCGGCCTGAGCACGATGCTGAAGCATCACGCTGAACGCTCGCCGCTCCATCGCAATGTCGAACCGCGCGAGGTTGGCAACACAGCGCTCTTTCTGTGCAGTCCGCTCTCATCAGGCATTACCGGCGCAACAATCTATGTCGATTGCGGCTATAACATCATGGGACTCTAGTGAAAATAGGCTTCGCGATTGTTTAGAGTCGGCTACTGCCCGACGAAACGGATGCTAGCCCGACTCAAAAACTGCCGACAAATCATAATGGGCGCGCACAATAGAATTTGCGCACTTAACGAATGAACAATAACGAAACGGATAAGACACCACCGGGCGGAACCCAGGACGAGCGGCTGCTCGAGTCTCCGCAACGTTCCGATGAATTTCTCCACACCGACACCTGGCGTGTGTTCCGCATCATGGGTGAGTTTGTGCAGGGCTTCGAAGACCTCGCCC
The DNA here is from genome assembly GCA_033858155.1 of Blastocatellia bacterium. Taxonomy (GTDB): domain Bacteria; phylum Acidobacteriota; class Blastocatellia; order Pyrinomonadales; family Pyrinomonadaceae; genus UBA11740. The sequence continues at coordinate 13,333 of JAWVCT010000062.1, read as the reverse complement.
ACGTCACCAACGGCGTGTCGATATTCGGTTCGGCCCGTACGTTGCCCGACGATCCGGTTTATCAAGCCGCCCGTGAAACCGCGGCGTTGCTGGCGCGCGCCGGCTTTGCCGTCATCACCGGCGGCGGTCCGGGAATCATGGAAGCTGCAAACCGCGGCGCTCTCGAAGCAGGCGGCATGTCGGTGGGCTGTAACATCGAACTGCCGCACGAGCAGAAGGGCAACGACTACACCACCCTGTCGCTCAAGTTCAAATACTTCTTTGTACGGAAAATGATGTTCGTAAAGTACAGCGATGCCTTCATCATTTTTGCTGGCGGCTTGGGAACGCTGGACGAGTTGTTTGAAGCGCTGACCCTGATTCAGACGCGCAAGATTCGTAACTTCCCCGTGGTGCTCTACGGTTCAAGTTATTGGCAAGGAATGATTGATTGGATCAAGGGCCCGGTGCTGGGCGAGGGAAAGATTTCAGAGGAAGATTTACAGCGGCTGCACGTTACTGACTCGCCGGCAGAAATCGTAGAGATTATTTCTCGGAGCCATGACGCGCTGGAAGAGACATCGCTAACTCCTTCTAATTACCTATAGGCGTTTGCTAGAGAGGCGGGAGGCTCAATCCTCGCCCGTCGCTATTGCCGCTTGCAACCACTTTCGATATGGCCCCGAGATTGATGTGACCGGCAAGGCGACGATCTCGGGTGTGTCGTAACTGTGAATTTCTTTGACGGCGCGATCCAATTCATCGAATCTGCCGCTGGTAGTCTTGGCCAGCAGTAGCACTTCGCTCGCGCGCTCAACCTCGCCCTGCCAGCGATAAACGGATTGAATTTGAGGTAGGATTTGCACGCAGGCGGCGAGGCGCGCGCTGACCAGCATTTCTGCTATGCGAACGGCTTCCTGGCGATTCGGTGTCGTCATCAGGACGACAATCGGTTCTGAGGAAATATCGTTCATACACGGGTGGCACAGACTTCACTACGTTACGAACCTGATTGGAATTAGACCCTCACTTCTGGTCCAGAACGGTGGCAGCGATCAATTCATATCCAAGCGGTTCTGGAATGACTAATCACAGACTAAAGTCTGTGCCACTCATTCTGCTTCGTCAAAATCTTCTTCCGATGTGGAACCACCTGTGAGGGGCGAGGTATCTTCGCCAAAGAAGGAAGCATAAATCTCTTGCGCGCGATCGAGGTCGCGCTGATCGACCAATACGCCCCCCGGCGAAACCTGAGAGAGTAAGGGCGAGAACGCATCAGCGCCGCCTGATTGAATCGCAGAACGGATGCCGTTCTGTCGCAAGATGTCCATGACCATTTCGGCTTCGGCAGGCGATGACATTGTATGGAGCATGACAAAGCGCGCTTCGCTATCGTCCGTGGCGCCCGCCTCGGTCGTCAGACCCTCAACCAATTCCGCCCCATCGTCCGCACAACGCGTGATGCCCGGTTCGTATTCAGCTTCGCAGGTTGGACAAAACATAATTGAGATTGTAGCGCAAGATGTTATCTTGCGCGATTGGCCAGACTACGACTATCGCAAGTTAAGAGCTTGCGCTACACCGCGCTGACGGCCCGCTCAAATGGTATCTCTTCGAAATGTGTAAAGCGTTTGAAGTCACGAAAGCGTTGGTTGATCTCTTCGTGAGTCAGCTTTTGCACGCGCTCGGTGCCAAATTCTTCGACGTTGAACGACGCCATCACCGACCCGAAAATCATGGCGCGGCGCAGGGCGGCGGCATCGATCTCTTTCTGACTCGACAGATAACCCATCAAACCACCCGCGAACGTATCGCCTGCTCCGGTGGGATCGAAAACCGCCTCGAGCGGATAAGCTGGAATCGCAAAGTACTCGTCCTTGGTAAACATCGCCGCGCCGTATTCGCCACGCTTGACGATCAGAGTGCTCGGTCCCCACGAGAGAATTTTGCGGGCGGCCTTGATCAGGTTGGGTTCCTCGGCCAACTGGCGGGCCTCGGCGTCGTTGATAATCACGAGGTCAACTACTTCAATGGTTTTCTGCAATGAATCGCGCGTGATATCGATCCAGAGATTCATCGTGTCGAGAGCCACCAGCTCGGCATTCGGAACCTGTTGGCGCACGCCGCGCTGCAAATCGGGCTGAATGTTCCCGAGAAAAACCAGGCGGGCCTGCTTCGATTTCTCGGAAAGCTTGGGCTCAAAACCGGCAAAGACATTCAGTTGGGTCTCGAGCGTGTGGGCCACATTCAGGTCGTATTCGTAGCGGCCGTGCCATTGAAAAGTCTTGCCATCCGGAATGACTTCCAGGTCGCTCGTATCGATATTATGGCGAGCAAAAACGGCCTTCTCATCCGGGCCGAAGTCTCCGCCGACAACCGCGACGACGCGCACGTCGGTAAAGAAGCTGGCCGAAATGGAGAAGTGAGAAGCCGAGCCTCCCAGCATGCGATCGCGTTTACCGAACGGCGTTTCGACCGCGTCAAATGCAACTGAACCTACGACGAGTAATGACATGTTGGATTGTTTTTAGAATTTCAGATTTGAGATTTCAAATTTCAGAACAAGTAACCGGATAATACGTCTAGCTAACGAAGTCGGCATTCAGTGCTTACTCCACCGCTGCTCACCGCTTACTGCTCACTGCTTACTATCCTTAGCCTTCGGGCCTCCCAAAGACTTCAACTGCTCCAGGGCCTCATCCTTGAACCGGCTGTCCGGATAATTGTTGACCAGCAGCGAGAGATACTCACGTGCATCTTCCCGCAGCTTGTCGGTCGCAGTCTTCACCGCTTGCTTCCCTTTATTCTCAGACAGCCGCAGGCTGCTTTGCCCGGCGATCAGCAGCACTTCATCAATCTTTGAGAAGGTTGGATTGCCCGCAATGATTTCCTCACAACGAGCAAGTGACGCCTTGTAAGCCTTTCGGAGTTTGAAATATTGCCGCGCTACCTCCAGGTTGTGCAGCGAGTCTTTCTCCATCTCGGGATCGCGCACCACATCGGGTCCCTGCTTGGCGCCGCCCTGGGCCCGGGCCGCTGCGGGAGCGATGACCACCAGCGTTAAAGCGATCAGAGAGATCAAACAAAACTTTTTCATAGCCGTAACTCCCTTAACTTCTAATTCCCAAAACTCGAATTCACTTTCGGTACTTCTCAATGATGGCCGCGAGCTTACGCGTGGTTGCTTCCGGCCACAAATCGGGAGCTGTGAAGATCGCATTCTTCAAAGCCGATCCGCATTTACATTCGCGTGGGTTGCTCGCCAGACCCTTGACTGCTGCGCGCATGATCACCTGGGCGTTCCTGACATTCTTGTTCAGATACTCAATGACCGCTTCTACGGTAACGGCGTCGTGGCTGGGATGCCAGCAATCATAGTCCGTGACCAGCGCCAACGTCGCATAACAGATCTCGGCTTCGCGCGCGAGCTTGGCTTCCTGCAGATTTGTCATGCCGATCACATCCATGCCCCATGAGCGATAGACGTTTGATTCCGCGACGGTCGAGAACGCCGGCCCTTCCATACAGAGGTAAATCCCGCCGCGATGCACTTTCACCTCGACTCCCTTACACGCTTCCTCCAGCGTGTCCCCGAGCTGCTTGCACACCGGATGCGCAAAAGCCACGTGCGCGACGATGCCTTCGCCGAAGAAGGTAGATTCGCGCGCGCGCGCGCGGGTGCGATCGAAAAACTGATCCGGGATCACCATATCAAGCGGCGCGTACTTTTCCTGCAGCGAGCCGACGGCGGAGGCTGACAGGATGCGTTCGACACCCAGCAGTTTCATTCCATAGATGTTGGCGCGGAAAGGAACTTCGGTCGGGGTGAAGCGATGTCCTCGCCCATGACGTGGCAGAAAAGCCACGCGTTCGCCTGCAAGCGTGCCGAGGATGAACTTATCCGAAGGGTTGCCGAACGGAGTCTGCACATCGATCTCTTCAATGTCCGTGAGTTCCGGCATCTGATAGAGACCACTGCCGCCGATGATGCCAATCTTTGCTTGTGTCATCTAAAATCTCTCTACCGATTCCGTTTAGAGGCGGGCTACTGCCCGCCAGGGCCCGAGGAATCGCCGGCGGGCAGTAGCCCGCCTCTAAACGCCCATATCGAGCGCAGTTGTCCGAAACTTACCGTCACTTTCGATTACCCTGCCCAACGCCTGATCCGGATCGTGATAGAACAAACATGTCCAGTTCTCGCGTGCCGCCTGTGGCAACAGTTTCTTCTTCGCTTCCAGTGTCTCAACCGGATAGAGATCAAATCCCATGATCCAGGCGAATGGCACGTGCGCCCTCATCGGCACCAGGTCGGCAAAGCCGAACAGCGTTTCACTTCCCTGCTCCAGCCGCGCGCATTGCATCGAGCGATTGTGCCCGGCATGCGCTTCCATTCTCAGCCCCGGCACGACCTCGTACTCAGCTTCCTTCAGCTCCAGTTGTCCCGCGTCTTTTAACGGACGCCAGTTGTCCGGCAGATAGCTGGCGCGATCACGTTCGGAGGGCGCCTCAGCATGTTCGTATTCGGCCCGTGAGACGAAGTAACGCGCATTCGGAAAGGCCGGCGATACTCTTCCAGACGCATCGAGAGCCGTGTTACCACCCGCATGATCGAAGTGGAGATGAGTGTTGATTACGATCGTGATGTCTTCCGAACCCAGACCCGCCACACCGCGCAACGATTCGTCAAAAGATCGTTTTCGATCGATGCCGTACATCGCGCGATGCTTGTCTGACCATTTATCGCCGATGCCGGTATCGATCAGAATACGCTCTCCGTTGCCTTCGATGAAAAGGCAATTCATGTTCATGCGAATGCGATTCTGTTCATCCGGCGGACAGGCCTTTGACCAGAGGTTACGCGGCACGACCCCGAACATCGCACCGCCATCGAGACGAAATTCACAGTCGGATACGACCTCGACGCGATAATCACCAAACTTCATCGCGCTTGACCTTATTTGCCCTTCGTGCCGCCTTTCGCCGGGGGCTTCCCTTTTTCCGCGGGCGCGGCTGAGGCCGGCGGCCCCTCAGGCATCATCCCTGGCGGCAGTCCCTGCTGCATTTGCTGGGGCGGCGGCGCTGCCACACTGAAGTTATCGGCGATGGTAATGTGCGGGCCCTGGCGCTTCACAATCTCATCGATCAGCGCTTTCTCTTTTTCCTGTTCGACCGCGTCGCGGGCCTGGTCCTTAGGAGGCTTTGGAGGTCCAAACGGATTCGGCGCGCCCGACGCGATCAGAATATGACGCGCATGCACCTGTTCTTCAGGCTTGCCGTCTTTGGTTTCGGTCTTCTTCTCGTCAACCTTGATAATGTGATAGCCGAACTGGCTCTCGACGATCTCGCTAACTTGTCCCGGCTGCAAAGCGAAAGCGGCCTTATCAAACTCGGGCACCATTTGGCCGTGTCCAAACCAGCCCAGGTCTCCACCCTTATCCTTGCTGCCCGGATCGGTTGAAAATTCCTTGGCCAGTTTAGAAAAGTCTTCGCCGGCGCGCACTCGCTTCAGTACATCCTCTGCTTTGGCGCGCGATTGTTTGGTGTCGAGTTCGGGGTGCTTGGCAATGTAAGCGCTAATCTCCGCGTCAGTGGCCTTGGTGTTTGGAATCAAAGTTTCCTTGGCATAAGTCGAAGCCAGCAGCCGCGATTGTTCGAGCATGATTTGAAGTTCCACGCTGCGCTTTTTGTCCAGGCCGGCCGCGGTCCCGCGCCGCTCTCCAATCATTACCTGGCCCAACTGCTTCCTGATTTCTTTCAGTTGTTCGGGTGGGATTTGTTGGCTGGCCATCATCGGGTTGTTGGCCTGCGCGTCTTTGAGGAATTGATTAAAGCGGTCCTCCTGTCCCGGCTCTTTAAAAAATGCGTCGATGTCCGCATCGGACACGGTCGCTGCGGCGGGATTGCCGGCCTGCGATTCAGTGTAGTTCTGCGAGATCACGATGGCCCGAATCAACTCGAGCTGACGCTTGATGTCCGGACGATAGGCAATGCCTTTTGATTTTGCTTCTTCCGCGACGGCGAGCAATTCACGCACATTTTTCGCGAAGTCCTTCCGAGCCGCATCATCCGTAGCCAGACGCTGGCGTGCCTGGGGCGCCTGATCAGAAGCGATCTGCGTCATGTCATCGGCGCTCAAGTTTACCGCCGCGCTATGGCTGGCTTTTACCTGCCAAACAATTAGCCCAAGTGAAAACAGGATGCCGACTCCGGCGGCAATCCAAGCTTTTGTTGTTGAATTCAAAATAAATCTTTCCTTTCAAATAGCGTTAATTATTATCGTTCTCAACCAATTCTAACAGCACGCCACCTGTCGATGATGGATGAACAAAGGCTACAAGGCAACCGCCCGCACCCGTCCTCGGTTCCTCGTCAATCAGGCGCGCGCCTTTCTGTTTCAAGTTAGCCAGGGCAGCCCGAATATCGTCTACCCGCACGGCAATATGATGAATTCCCGGTCCGCGCTTTTCCAGAAAGCGGGCAATAGGCGAGTCAGCAGACGTTCCCTCCAGCAATTCAATACGTGATTCGCCAATGGGCAACATCGCCACGCGAACCTTTTGATCGGCCACCTCTTCCGGTTCGCTCACTTCGAGGCCAAGCGCGTCACGATAGAACGTCATCGCGTCCTGAATTCCTCTTGTGGCAATTCCAATGTGATCGATCTTCATATTGTAGGGGCAGGGCTTGTCCCTGCCCGTCTGTCTTACAAGATTCGGGCAGGGACAAGCCCTGCCCCTACTATCATTTTGTTAGCAGCTCATCCACCGCCGAATATGGATCGCGTTTCTTGCTCGCCACTTCCGCGGCCAGCCGGTCAAGTTTCTCTGATACGGAATCAGCTGCCAGCGTCTGCGTGACCAAACGTTCGCGCAATAGTTCAAGAATCCGCCAGCGGGCAATAGCCTGACGCCGCTCGCCGGACGCCGGGGCCGTTCGCTGAAATTCTCGACTACCTTCGATGGCCGCGGCCAGTTCTTCGATGCCTTTGTTTTCAATCGCCACAGTCTTGACGATCGGCGGCTCCCATTGATCTGACCGTGTGCCAAACGAGAGCAAAGCCTCCAGCTCTTTCTCGGTCCGCAACACGCCATCGCGGTCGGCTTTATTGATGACCAGCACGTCGCCTATCTCCATAATGCCGGCTTTCATCGTCTGCACGTCGTCACCCATCCCCGGCACGAGGACCACCACACATACGTCGGCAGTTTTGGCGATCTCAATTTCATCCTGGCCAACGCCGACGGTCTCTATGATGATCTTTTCAAAGCCTGCTGCATCCAGGATCGCGGCCGCTTCGATCGTCGAGCGTGCCAGTCCACCCAGGTTCCCGCGCGTCGCCATCGAGCGAATGAAAACGCCTTTGTCGAGCGCGAGGGTCTGCATGCGAATTCGGTCGCCCAGGATCGCGCCACCCGAAAAAGGGCTCGAGGGATCGACAGCGATAATGCCGACCCGCTCGCCACGTTTCCGATAAAAACCGGCCAGCTTATCAACCAGCGAAGACTTCCCCGCTCCCGGCGATCCGGTAATTCCGATGATCAGCGCCCGTCCGGTCAGCGGAAAGACCTGCTTCATCAGTGCCGCACTATCATCCGACCCATCTTCGATCTTGGAAATCGCGCGCGCAACCGCGTTCGGCTCTCCGGCGGCAACTCGATCTATCAGCGGCTGACTACTCATCAAAATCTTCGGGGCGCGTTTGTTTGGAGTTGGGACTTGTCCCAACCTTTGCCGGCACAAGTGCCGGCGCTAAACGGCTATCTTCCTGCTCGGCGCTAAACGGCTAAGCCTGTCTGAGAATTTCTCTGGCGATGATGATCCGCTGAATCTCTGAAGTGCCTTCGCCGATCGTACACAACTTGGAATCGCGCCAGAATTTTTCGGCCGGGTAATCCTTGGTATAGCCGTAACCGCCGTGAATCTGAATCGCCTCTTCACAAACGCGCACGCTCATTTCGGACGCGAACAGCTTGGCCATTGAAGACTCCCGTGTAGTCCTCTTCCCATTGTCTTTCATGGCGGCAGCGCGATACATCAAGAGGCGCGCGGCTTCGATTTGCGTGGCCATATCGGCCAGCTTAAATTGAATCGCCTGGAACTCGTTGATTGGCTTGCCAAACTGTTGTCGCTCGCCTGAGTAACGGACCGCCGATTCGAAAGCTCCCTGCGCAATGCCGACCGCGAGGGCGGCAATCGAGATGCGTCCACCATCCAGAATCTGCATGGCATTAACAAAACCATTGCCCTCTTCGCCAAGGCGATTCTCGTCCGAAACAAAACAGTCTTCGAAAACCACGCTGGCCGTCTCAGACGCGCGCAGACCCAGCTTATTTTCCTTCTTAGACGGCGCAAAGCCTTGCATGCCCTTCTCAAAGATAAAAGCAGTAATTCCCTTGCTATGCTTTGCGCGATCGGTCGAGGCAAAGGCCACGCATGTATCGGCATGAATGGCGTGAGTGATGAAATTTTTGGAACCGTTGATTACCCAGCCCCCGTCTTTTTTCACCGCGGTCGTGCGCGTTCCGGAAGCATCAGATCCGGCGCCCGGCTCAGTCAACCCCCAGGCACCCAGATGCTCGCCGCGCGCCAGCGGAGCGAGATACTTTTGCTTTTGGAGTTCATTTCCGTACTGATAGATGTGATTCGAGCAAAGCGAATTATGGGCGGCAACTGAGATTCCTACCGATCCATCGACGCGCGAAAGCTCTTCAATCGCCGTTGCATATTCGACATAACCCAGGCCGGCGCCGCCGTACTCCTCGGGAAATAAAATACCCAGCAACCCGAGTTCGGCGAGTTTTGGTTGCAGCTCAGTGGGAAAATGCTGGGCCTCGTCCCATTCCATCACGTGCGGCGCTATCTCGCCCTCGGCGAACTCGCGCACGCTCATCTTCATCTGCAACTGTTCTTCGCTAAGTTCGAATTCCATTTAGTCTATTACACGGAACCCCGCGCGTGTTCACTTCCTGCTAACACTCAAACGACAGGCAATGGTGCCTGTCGCCAGATTATGAAGCTATAACATTGTAACTCACCGAGGTCTGAAAGCGTCACCGCAGTCTAACTACGCTTTGGGCGTGTTCGCGTATCAGTTTTTCTCGCCCGCACATTCCTGGTTGGCCGCGCGGTTTTTTTCGCCGGCACACTCTTCGCCGGCGCCGCGCCTTTCCTGGCGCGCGCATTCTTCAATCGTCTTACTTCTATTTCTGAAAGCAGTCGCCATTGGCCGGTGGTCAAAAATCTATCGTCAAGGAGACCTATGTGCGTCCGCTTCAACTTGGTCACTGAATGACCGATGGCGTCAAACATGCGCCGGATCTGTTGATTGCGACCTTGATGAAGTGTGACTTCGAACCAGCCGTTGGCTTCGGTCGAACGCAACTGTCGAACTTCAGCGGGCGCGGTGCGCTCGCCTTCCGCGATAGCGATGCCACGACGCAATCGCTCGACGGCGTTCGCAGTCGGCATCCCTTTCACTTTCACTCTGTAGACCTTGGGAATTTGATTTCTGGCGGCGGTAATCACGTTCGTAAAGTCGCCGTCGTTAGTAAGCAACAAAAGCCCTTCGGTATTGAAATCAAGCCGGCCCACCGGATGCAGTCGGCCGAGCGACGGCGGAATCAGTTCAGTCACTAATGGACGGCCCTCAGGATCCGCCATGCTGGTCAGATAACCTCTGGGTTTGTTCAGCAGCACATAGATGTTTTCGTGTTGCAGGAGCAGCGGATTGATCAGCCGCCCCTTGACCTTGATCTTATCTATTCTTGGGTCAGCCTTGGCGCCCAGTTCGGTGACGACTTTGCCGTTAACGTTGACGAGTCCGGCGGTGATTAGTTCCTCGGCATGACGCCGCGAAGCGATTCCGGCCGCGGAAATTAATTTTTGGAGACGCTGCTGCATATCTAATACGAAGGCAGTAAGCAGGAGATAGAAGGCAGCGGGTCGCACCAGCCGACTGCAGTCTACTTCCTGCTTACTGCCTACTCGACTCCCCCGGCGAGATCCTGAAAGTCCTCGATGCTGGGCAGTTCTGAAAGGTCCTTCAGGCCGAACTGGATCAGAAAGTCTTTGGAGGTTCCGTACATCATCGGGCGGCCGACGGTTTCTTTACGACCCTTCGCTACGATCAGACGCTTGTCGAGCAGCGTCTTGATTGCCGATGGCGATTGCACTCCGCGAATCTCGAGGATTTCCGGCACGGTCACCGGCTGTTTGTAGGCGATGACTGCCAGCGTCTCGAGTGACGCCAGCGATAGCTTCGCGCTGGGCCTTGATTTCAGATACGCGCGAATTTGTTCGTGATGCTCCGGCCGAGTCGCAATCTGCCAACCGGCAGCGATTTCACGCAACTGCAGGCCGCTGTTGCGGGCATCGTATTCCGCTACCAGTTCGCCCAATACCTTCTCGATGGCCGCGCGGTCGGCCTTGATGACCTCCGCGATCGTCTTGGCGCTGACCGGCTCGTCGGCGACAAAAATCATTGCTTCGGCGATCGCTTTGAGTTCAGCGTCGCCAATCTCGCGACGACCTTCGATCTCGTCGCCGGGCAATGACGCGTCAACTTCTATCGCCGACTCAGCGTTGGTCGCTTTTGCTGCTTTGCTCATGATTACTTGAACCGATTGTCCGAGCCTATTCCGGCCATTCAGGGCTTAGAAATCTTTTATGTCCACACCCAGGGCGTGCCCTGGACTATTCTCTTGAGCGGCTTTCAGCGCTCAAGACTCTGTCGCTTCAACCGGACTGGCCGTCCGCGCCATGATAGCGCCAAACGTTTCGCTTTGAACCAGCGAGATCTCACTCATTCGCACCAGTTCAAGCACCGACAGAAACGCTACGACCAACTCGCGGCGTGACTTGGATCGCCCGAAAAACGTCAATAGGTTAACCTCGCCCGCCGATCGCACCATGTTGCGCAGCCGATCGATCATCTCGGCCATGCTTATCTCTTCGCGCTCGATCTCCAAAAGGATTTCTTCCTTTTGACGAGCGAGGATCTCTTGAAATACTCGCAGCAAATCAAAGAGACCGACAGTAACCTCGGGATTATTTTTGTCGGTTTCGATTTCGGCGCGTTTGAAAACTGCCTGTTCGACAGTGGCTCGCGACCAGAGCATTTCCGCCGCCGCCTTAAACTTCTCGTGCTCCAGCAGCCGGTTAACCAGCTCGGCGCGCGGGTCGAGCACTTCTTCTTCCTCGGCCCGCGGATCGCGCGGGAGAAGCATCCGCGACTTCACCTCGATCAACTGCGCCGCCATCACCAGAAAATCACCCGCCACCGTGAGATCAAGTTCCTGCATGAGATTCAGATAGCGCAGGTATTCATCAGTGATCCGCGCGATCGGAATGTCGTAGATGTTCACCTGTTCCTGCCGGATCAGGTAAAGCAGAAGATCGAGCGGGCCTTCGAAGTCCCCCATGGTGATCTTTAACTGATCGGTGTCGCCATCCGGAGTAATCTCGGGCCTGGAGTTAGCCACACTGATCGTCGGGGCCGTCTCGGTCGGCGCTTCCGCAGCCGCGGACGTTGTTAGCTCAGTTTGTGAAGTGTCTTCCATCAAAACCTAACCTGTTCAGAGTTCAAGCCTCACTTGTCTTTCGGTCAATCCGCAATCTAAAGATTGAACTCTAAACCTTTGCGCCGATGACACCCATGTTCGCTTTTGCCTGCGCCAACGTGGGGCCGGCAATTGATTCCGCGCGGGCGGCGCCTCGTTCCAAAATTTCATTCAGTTTAGCATCATCGATAGCGTGGACGCGCTCCTGGAAAGGCTTCAGGAACTCGATCGTCACGTCCGCCAATTCTTCCTTTAGCTTCGCATAACCGTGGCCGGCAAAGTGTTCTTCGACGTCCGCCGGCGTTTTCTCGGTAAGTAAGTGGTAAATGGTGAGCAGATTATTTATTGCCGGCCGATTGGCGTCGAAGCGAATTTCGCTGCCCGAATCGGTGACGGCACGTTTGAATTTGCGGCGCACGGCGTCGGCGTCATCCAAAAGCATAATGCAACCGGCTTCGCTCTCGGCGTCGGACTTGGACATCTTCTTTGCGGGATCGGCCAGCGACATTATGCGCGCCCCCACCTTCGGAATGAACGGGTCGGGGATGCTAAAGGTCTCGCCGTAATCACGATTGAAGCGAACCGCGATGTCCCGGGTCAACTCCAGATGCTGCTTTTGATCTTCGCCAACCGGCACCAGATCGGTCTGATACAGCAGAATATCGGCGGCCATCAGCACCGGGTAATCGAACAAAGCAACGCCGACGTTTTCTTCCTGCTTGCGTGCCTTGTCTTTGAATTGCGTCATCCGCTCCAACTCCGACATGCGCGTGACGCAGTTGAGCAGCCAGGTCAGCTCAGCATGCGCGGGTACGTCTGATTGTACGAAGACCGTCGAGACCTCCGGATCAATACCAACCGCCAGATAGATGCGCGCCAGCTCCCTCGTCTTTGCCGCGAGCAGTTTCGGATCCTGCGGCAAAGTGATCGCGTGGAGATTGACGATGCAAAAGAAACTTTCGTATTCGCGTTGCAGCGCCACCCAATTCCGCAACGCGCCGAGATAATTTCCCAGGTGCACGTTGCCGGTTGGTTGAGCGCCGCTAAAAATTCTTTTCATTTTGAGATCACGCCCCAATCAGAAGCAGTTTGATTGCAAGCGGCATAACCACGCCAAAGATGACTCCGAGCACACCGGTGAACATCGCCAGAATCAGCAGGATAAATCCAAATCGCTCCAGAGCTTCGAAGCCGGACTCAAAGCTTGGAGGAAGAATGCTCTGTAGGACTTTGCTGCCATCGAGCGGAGGAATTGGAATCAGATTAAAGACGCCCAATGCCACATTCAACGTGAAGAAAGTGGTTAGCAAGTGCGCCCCGCCCTCCGCGATCAGCGAGTCCGTGTGCGGGATGGCGACCAGCCGGTAACCCGCCATGCCCAAGTCAATGAGGTTCGCCGAAAAAAGAATGCGAATAATTACTCCAGCCACAATCGCGATAATGAAGTTGCAAATTACTCCCGCTATCGAAACCCAGAAGTTCGCTACGCGTTTGTCCCGCCAGCGCAAAGGATTCACGGGTGTGGGCTTTGCCCAGCCAATTAGCGGCGCACCGGTGAAGAAAGAGATCGCCGGAAACAACAGTGTGCCGATGGGATCCACATGGACCATCGGGTTCAAGCTGATGCGACCCTGCAGCCTTGCCAGATCATCGCCGAAGTAATTCGATGTCCAGGCGTGCGCTGACTCGTGAACAGACAACGAGAAAATTAGCGCCACCATGTACAGAATGAACTGCCCGATTACGCTGCTGTCCAGATTACCCATTCTTAAGAGTTGTGCTGCGGAGCCTTTCCA
>JAWVCT010000061.1:0-15821 GCA_033858155.1 Blastocatellia bacterium | reverse complement strand
TCTATCGCCGCGTGATCAATCGCAACAACCGCCTGAAGAAGTTGATGGAGTTGCGGGCGCCGGAAGTGATCGTACGCAATGAAAAACGGATGCTGCAGGAAGCAGTCGATGCTCTGTTCGACAACGGGCGTCGCGGTCGCGTGCTGCGTGGCGTCAACAATCGTCCGCTGAAGTCTTTGTCCGGAACTTTGAAAGGCAAGCAGGGACGTTTTCGTCAGAACCTTTTGGGCAAGCGCGTCGACTACTCAGGCCGCTCGGTAATCGTCGTCGGTCCTGAGCTGAAGCTGCACCAATGCGGTCTGCCAAAGAAGATGGCCCTGGAACTGTTCAAGCCATTCATCTACAACCAGCTCGAAAAGCAGGGCCATGCGGCCACGATCAAGCAAGCGCGCGAGATGGTCGAGCGGCAGGAGCCGGTCGTCTGGGACATCCTCGAGGAAGTCATTCGCGAGCATCCGGTGCTTTTGAATCGCGCGCCTACGCTTCACCGCCTCGGCATCCAGGCGTTTGAACCCGTGCTCGTCGAAGGAAAAGCAATCAAGATTCATCCGCTGGTCTGCACCGCTTTCAACGCTGACTTTGACGGGGATCAGATGGCCGTCCACATCCCGCTTTCACCGGAAGCGCAGATCGAAGCGGCCGTGCTGATGCTTTCTTCGAACAACATTCTTAGTCCGGCGAGCGGCCAGCCGATCGCCGTGCCTTCACAGGACATAGTGCTTGGTATCTACTACCTGACGCGTGACAAAGAAGGCGCGAAGGGCGAAGGCCGCGTGTTCGCTTCCGGCAACGAGGTCCTGTTGGCACTCGACGCCAAGGAAGTGACGACGCAGACGCCGATCAAGCTTCGCATCAGCGGTGACTTGATCGATCTGACACAGGAGCACGACTCGCAGGACATTCTGCGCGCAACCGCGCAGGAGAACGTTCGCCGCGTTATTAATACGACGGTTGGCCGCGTGATTTTCAACGACTCAATTCCAACTGGCTTGCCTTACTTCAACGGCACGCTGCGTAAGAAGGGCTTGCAGTCCCTGGTCAACTATTCGCACATTCGTCTCGGCCACGAGATGACTGTGAAGATGCTCGACGATCTGAAGACATTGGGTTTCCTGTATGCGACCAAGGCCGGCATTTCGATCGGCATTGACGATCTGGTGACGCCGCCCTCGAAGCCTGAGATTGTCGGCAAGGCGGAGAAGGACGTGATCACCGTTGAGCAGCAGTATCGCGACGGCGTGATCACCAACGGCGAGCGCTATAACAAGGTCATCGCGATCTGGTCGGAAGCGACCGACAAAGTCGCCAAAGAGATGTTCAAGGCGATGGACGATCGCGAAAAAGCGACCAAGGAAATGAACCCGATCCTGATCATGTCGGATTCGGGAGCGAGAGGTTCGGCGCAACAGATTCGCCAGTTGGCGGGCATGCGCGGTCTGATGGCCCGTCCGTCGGGCGAAATTATCGAGACGCCGATTCAGTCAAACTTCCGCGAAGGCCTGAACGTGTTGCAGTACTTCATTTCAACACACGGCGCGCGCAAGGGACTGGCTGATACGGCTTTGAAGACAGCCGACTCGGGTTACCTGACGCGTCGTTTGGTCGACGTGGCGCAGGATGTAATCATCTCGGAACCTGACTGCGGTACTTTGAAGGGAATTTCTTCGGCGGCGATTGTCGAAGGCGGCGAGGAAATCGAAAGCTTGCGCGACCGCATCGTTGGCCGCACGGCGCTCGAAGACGTCATCGACCCGGTTGAAGGCACGGTGATCGTCGAGTCCAGTCAAGAGATCGACGAAGACCTGGCCTCGGAAATTCAACGTTCCGGAGTCCAGCGCGTACGCATTCGTTCAGTCTTGACTTGCGAATCGCGACGGGGCTGCTGCATCAAGTGCTACGGTCGCAACCTGGCCACGGGACGTCCGGTGGATATCGGCGAAGCGGTCGGCGTGATTGCCGCCCAGTCAATTGGCGAACCCGGGACCCAGCTCACCATGCGCACGTTCCACATCGGCGGCACGGCGCGTCTGGAAGAGTCTTCGAAACACGAAGCGCGCATCGAAGGCAAGATCAAGTACGTCGAACTGCAAACGGTCAAGAGCCGCAAGGGCGAGCGCGTGGCCATGAATCGCAACGGTGCTTTGACGATCCTGGATGAGCGCAATCGCGAAGTCGCGCGTTACCAGATTGTCTATGGCGCGCACATTCTGGTCGAAGACGGTGACACCGTGGCACAGGATCAGTTGCTGGCCACCTGGGATCCGTTTACCTTTGCAATTCTTACCGAGGTTGGGGGCAAGGTGAAATTCCAGGACTTGAAAGAAGGCGTGACCTACGACGAAGAGACCGACCAGGTCACTGGTCTGTCGCACATGGTGGTCAAGGATTCGCCGGACGAGAAGAAGCAGCCGCGACTGGAAATTCGCAACGCCAGCAATAAGGTGCTGAAGACCTACCAGATGCCGGTGCGGGCGAACCTGATGGTCAACGATGTCGAGGACGTTGAACCAGGCGATGTCATCGCCAAGATTCCGCGGGAAACGACCAAGACCAAGGACATTACCGGTGGTTTGCCACGCGTCGTCGAGCTATTCGAAGCTCGCCGGCCGGGCGAAGCCGCCGTCATGTCTGAGATCGACGGCACAGTCAAACTCGGCCCCATCGCAAAGGGCAAGCGCAAACTGATCATCGTCGGCGACGACGGCGAAGAGCGCGAGTACGACATCCCCCGTGGTACGCACATCAACGTGCAGGAGGGCGATCGCGTCCGGGCCGGTGAAGCGCTGCAGGACGGACCGCTGAATCCCCACGATATTCTGCGCGTGCTCGGCATGAATCGTCTGCAGGAGTACCTGACCAACGAAATTCAGGAGGTCTATCGTCTGCAGGGCGTGAACATCAACGATAAGCACATCGAAGTTATCGTGCGGCAGATGTTGCGTTGGGTGAAGATCAAGGAAGTTGGCGACACCGAGTTTCTGCTGGAAGAGCAGGTCGATCGCTTCCGCTTCCAGGACGAGAACGAACGGGTGCGCAGCGAGAAGGGTGAAGTTTCTTCGGCGGAGCCTTTGCTGCTGGGCATCACCAAAGCTTCGCTCTCGACCGACTCGTTCATTTCGGCGGCGTCGTTCCAGGAGACGACTCGGGTGCTCACCGAAGCCGCGATCTCGGGCCGCATAGATTATCTGCGCGGCTTGAAAGAGAACGTGATCATGGGCAGGCTCATTCCTGCCGGTACCGGCATGGAGTACTACCGCAACGTGAATATCGAGCGCGACGAAACAATCGGCGAATCTCAACGCGAAGAGATCGACGAGCTGCCGGAAATTATGGAAGCACGGTTACCGATGCCAGAGCCGCATGCGGCGGTGCCGGCAACTGCCATAGAGTCCGACGCTGAAGAGGACGAGGAAGAAGAGCTCGAGGTGGCTGAGGTCGAGGACGAATAAACCTGACCGCAGTTTCAAGCAGTCCATTTGAAGAACGCCCGCAGCGATGCGGGCGTTTTTTTATGGAGCGCGGATATCTTGTCCGCGCAGCGAACGAAGTTCGCTCAGCTTCTTTATTCGGCCGCGCTGCTGTGGTCCCGAACCGGAGCCATTCGCGCTTCGCGCTCAATGCGGACGGGACTTCCCGCTGCCGGCGAAGCCCTCGCCCCTTCCGACGCAAGAATGCACTTCCCAATTGACTGTCCTTAGGTTAAGATGCCCCGCGAGGCCTTTACCCCCAGTTGCCTTCGTCTTCCCGACCGTAAACGCTGCGATTGCGAGCAGCGCGAAACTTCGAAAAACCCGGCAGATTTAGAGGCGGCAACGCTGTCGCTTGCTTCAGTCATAATTGCAGTTCGAAGCAGGAGGTTATCCCCTTGAATAGAAGTATCCCCCGTCTGCTTGTTGTTCTCAGTCTGTTTCTACTCTCCACTGCGCCTCTTGCGCGCGCTCAGATCTCATCTTCGGACGCAGCAAAGGTCGACGATCTAAAGTCTGGCGGACAGTCGCCGCCTGGCCTGCCCAAGGAGTCGCTTCCGGATCTCGTCCGTCGCATCAAACCTTCGGTTGTCTCCGTGCTGACTTACGATGCGAAAGGGGATCCGCTGGTTAGTGGCACCGGATTCTTTGTCCGCGTGGGTGAAGTCGTCACCAACATGCACGTCATTCGCGGCGCGCACCGAGTCGAGATTCATACGCTCGACGGCAAAGGCCGTACCTATGCTGTCGCCGGCGCGCTGGCCGTCGATGAGGAAGCCGACCTGGCGCTGCTGTCGGTCGACCTGCCCGCGGAACGTTCGCGCCCGCTGATTTTCGCGAGCACTTTGCCTGATGAAGGCGAGCAGATTTTTGTGATTGGCAATCCCCTGCGGCTGGAAGGCTCGGTCAGCGACGGCATTGTCTCCGCGGTGCGCGAGGTGCCCGACCTCGGCCGCATCATCCAAATCACGGCGCCGGTTTCGCATGGGAACAGCGGCAGCCCGCTCCTTAACATGCGCGGCCAGGTCATCGGCATAGTGACCGTCAAAGTAACCAACGGGCAGAACATCAATCTCGCTCTGGGAGTAACGCGCATCGCCTCGTTGGCAAAGGGCCCCTTAATGTCTTTTGATCAGGTCGCGGCGAAGAACAAGTCAAACACCCAGCCTGAGTTACTCGCCGAGTTGTGGTATCGCGGCGGGATCGATTCGTTGTGGCTGGGAAACTATGACAGCGCCCTTAACTATTTCGAGACAGCCGCGAATCGCAATCCACGGCGGCCTGAGACCTGGATTCAGATTGGCTATTGCAAAGTTAAGCAGGGCCGCAACGATGAAGCAATTCGCGCCTACAAGCGAGCACTGCAACTGAAGCCTACCTCGGCCGACACGTATAACAG
Organism: Blastocatellia bacterium; assembly: GCA_033858155.1. GTDB lineage: Bacteria > Acidobacteriota > Blastocatellia > Pyrinomonadales > Pyrinomonadaceae > UBA11740. The sequence goes on along the minus strand of JAWVCT010000061.1, from coordinate 10,955 downwards.
GTTGGGCGATGCATATTTTTTCGGAGCGCACTTTAATGAAGCTATCGATGCTTACCGGCAAGCGGCCCGGCTGCGGCCGGAGCAGCCCGAAGCTTATTACAACCTCGGTCTCGCCTATCTCGAACTAGGCGATCGCGCGTCGGCGCTGGCGCAAAGCCGTCTGCTGAAGCCGATTGATGCCGAGCTGAATAAGAAACTGTTGGCAGAGTTGGAGAGATAGCCCGACGCTGGTCTGCTTACTTGTCTCCAAATTTCGCGCTGCCCGCCGCTTGAGGACTTTCATCAATCTGCTAGTAAACAGGTACGGGAATGGATGGAGATACTTGAGCGCCTCGCGCGAATTCGTTACAAGCTCTTGATTGCCGTAGGCGTGCTTCTCGCACTTCTGGTGATTCTCGTCGTGGCCGCCGGCTTGGTGCTCTGGATCACAGCGCCGCGCGACAAAGCAAAAGTAGTGAAGAACCGAATCGGCATGGAGTTCGTGTCGCTGTCTCCCGGCAATTTCATTATGGGTTCTGAAAATGGAAAGGCCGACGAAAAGCCAGCCCACCGAGTCACGATCAGCAGAGGGTTTCTGTTGGGCCGATACGAAGTGACGCAGGGTCAGTGGAAATCTGTGATGGGCCGCGCGCATGCGAACTTCAAAGGCGACAACTTCCCCGTGCAGTTCATTACCTGGAACGATACCCAGGAGTTCATCGCGCGTTTGAATCAAACCAACGACGGCTACACTTATCGGTTGCCCACGGAAGCCGAATGGGAATACGCCTGTCGCGCCGCCACGACGACTGATTACGCGGACGAGCTGCAGTGGTTGGCCTGGTATCTGGGTGACTCAGACCAACGCGTTCACCCCGTCGGGCGCCTTCACCCGAATGCGTGGGGCGTCTACGACATGCACGGCAACGTCACTGAGTACTGCCAGGATTGGTACGCCGCAAACTACTATCGCGACAGTCCGGCCACCGACCCGCAAGGCCCCAGTAGCGGACAACAACGTGTTTTCCGCGGGGGCTCGTTCTTCGACCCCGGCCCGATCTCGTCACTGATCGATGGATCGCTCCGTTCGGCGGCGCGCAACCAGGCTGCTCCTGATGGAGGGATTCTTGAGGAACATGGGTTTCGCATAGTCGCTGTGCCGCGGTAGTTACAGAACCGGGAGCGGTAGCGACCGGATCAAACACTCAACTTCTTCGGAACCTCGCGGGATTACCTGAAGATCGGTTCCGCCATCGATTTCCGAGTTGAGTCTTTGACCCGGTCGCTACCGCTCCCGGTTCTGTATCATCGGTCGTTTGACTTCTCTCTACGACCTGACATAAAAATCCTTGTCGTCTTCGTCCGTTGTCAGTGCTACAAAATCCACCTTCGAACCCAACAGGAGAATTTCGCACAATGCCGCGTCGTAGTTGGAAGAAGTTTGCAGGCATTACACTGCTCGTAATCATCACGCTCCTGGTTTTGGGAGTTACGTTCACGATTGGCTGGCGTCCTTTCATTGGCGCGAAGAAGCGCGCGCTTACCGATCGCAAGTTTGAAGCGACGCCGCAAAGACTGGCGCGCGGCAAGTACCTGGTTGACGGGGTGATGGGATGTTTTAGTTGTCACTCGGACCAGGATTGGTCCAAAGCCGGCGCGCCGCCGGTCGCGGGGCGTGAAGGCTCCGGACACGTCTGGTCTGATCAGGACAAGCCGTGGCTAATCGCTCCCAACATCACTCCCGACAAAGAAACCGGGGCCGGCAACTGGAGCGACGACACGTTCGCACGCGCGATTCGCGAAGGCATCGGGCACGATGGCCGGGCCCTTTTCCCCATCATGCCTTATCAGAATTATCGCCAGATGTCGGATGAAGATCTCGCGTCAGTAATCGCTTACGTACGCACGGTTCCGGCGGTGCGCAATCAGTTGCCGGTGACCAAGATGCCTTTCCCGCTTAATTATCTTATGCAGAATATGCCGCAGCCCGTAACCACCGCCGTGCCCGCGCCGGATCAATCAAACCCGGTTGCGCGTGGTACGTATCTGGTGCGCATGGGAGCGTGCGCTGATTGCCACACGCCACAAGAGAAAGGCCAGCCGCTGCCGGGCTTGGATTTCGCCGGCGGCTTTCTCATGCATGAGCCGAAGGGCGATGTAGTGTCGTCGAACATCACGCCCGCCGCATCGGGGATTGGTTATTACAACGACACATCGTTTGTACAGGCGATGCGCACCGGCAAAGTGGGCGCGCGGCCATTGCACTCGTCGATGCCCTGGTACTTCTATGGCAAGATGAATGACGACGATCTGAAATCGGTGTTTGCGTTCCTGCAGACGCTGAAGCCGGTCAAGCACCAGCTCGACAACACCGAGCCGCCGACCTACTGCAGGCTTTGTAAGCAGAAGCACGGGTTCGGCCGGACGAACTGAGGGAGCGCAATCATCCTGGGTGGGGTTCGCGGGCATCCGTGCCCGCTCTCTTCAGTGGCTTAGCTTTGAGTAGCACCGGCTCTTTTCATTCGCCGCGCCATCCGAGGCTTTTCCCGTACGCGACACATGAACAACGATCTCTCATGATGGGCACATCGGATAGTGAGAGAATCGGCTGGTTGTGGGCGGACGCCGGATGGTCACGAATCTGCTTCCGGCCCGGCTATTTGAACAGAATTTGAGAAGGGTTTACTCTTACGAAATTCCGGTAGTGCATCAGTTTGAAATAAGTGGCAATTGCATATCATGAATAAGAACCTTCAACGTCTTGCTCTCGCCGGAGCAGGCTTAATCTCTTTCGGTTTATGGCTGCAGCCGACAAGCATGGCATCGCCTTCCGCGCGTGAGGAGAGTATCGCGATGCCAGAGAACGGCGATACAGGCAGTCTGTACGATAAGAAATGCGCTGAGTGCCACGGCAAAGACGGGCGATCGAGATCCTTCAGGGGCAAGCACTCACACGCGCGCGATCTGACAGATGCAGAATGGCAGCAGCGGGTCAGTGACGAACGAATCTATAATTCAATCTCAAACGGCAAAGAAAAGATGCCCGCTTTCCGCAAGAAGCTTTCCGAAGCAGAGATTAATTCGCTGGTTAAGTACGTACGTGATCTGAAGAAGTAGCCCTGACCTGCGCGCGGGCAGAACCCGGAGCGATGGCGAGCGGGTCCCGTCTTTCGCAATTAAGATCGTGTGGCGGGTCGAGGCCCGCCCGCTACCGCAGGCGGTTCTGACAACCTAATAGTTCGTCAGGATCGCCTCTGAGGCAAAGCCCATCTGCTGCAGACGATCGCGGGTCTGCTCGATCATTTCGCGTGAGCCGCACACCAAAGCAACCGGCGAATTCAAATCAGGCAGCACATGATCCAACAGCGTCTGCACATAGCCGGTGCTCCCGGACCAATCGTGGCCGTCGGGACGAGAGATCACTTGTCGTAACTCGACGCCGGCGTCTTCCCAACTTTGCGTTTCATCGCGGTAACAAAAATCATCCGGCGTGCGCGCCCCGTAGAGTACGACCAGTTCTCCGAAATCCGCTTTACGTTGCAGGACATGTCGCAGCGCGGAACGCAGAGGCGCCACGCCCGTTCCCATCGCGACGAAAACGAGGTCGCGCCCTTTCTGCTGATCCAGATCAAAGCCGTGGCCGACGACGTTCAGCAAATCCACCTGCTCGCCCTCCTTCATATCAAACAGAGCTACGCTGGCGCCGATGGTTCGCTTTACCAGGATTTCCAGATGGGGGTCTGCCGGCGCGCCGGCGAAAGCAAAGTACGCCGGCTCTTCCTCGCCCACTCGAAGCACAGCCACCTGGCCGGAAATAAAAGAAACGCCGTGAGCGTCGCGCGCATCCGCGGGCATCAATTCGAACGAACGAATGTTAGGCCCTTGCGGGCGGACTCGCGTGATGATTAAAGAGCGTGTTTGATGTTCAGTCATGGCTGGGACGTGAGACGACAACGACAGTTCGAGAGTTTAAGTTATTTGGCCGCTGAAAGAAAAAGCAAGCCAACGACCGTCGCCCAGACGCATCAAAGGTTCTGCATCGTGAAGATGGAAGAAGGCGGCTTGGCCGGAGAGCGTTCGCCATCACGGGGGACTGATGCAGTTTGAATCTCGGCGTCCTCTCATTAGCACCGGGTTTGAGCCCGGTGATCAGTGTTGGGTTCGAGAAATGGAAACCGTTTAAAACGGTTTCCTGATGGAACGGCGCCAAATTCACCGCCCTAAAGGGACGGTGCTAATGAGATCAATTGACCCAGCGTCAACGAGGACAGTTTCAATGCAGCCTAATGCTTCCAATGCTAGAATGCAGAAACGAAATATGAACGCGCTTTACCATCGTCGGACCGCCGCTCTCATAGCGATTGTTTTTGCTACTGCAATCGTCATTCAGGCGCAGTCGGGTCGCCGCTCAAACGGCGGCGGCGCCACCACGACCACGGCTCCTTCGGTGTCGGGGCCCAAGACGATGGAGAAGAAGCCGGAGAAACCTGCGCGGCTCCAGTTGCTGGTCGGCATCGATAATCGCGATATCACGTCAAATATTCCTTACTATGTTACCGACACGGTGATTGATAATTGCGTGAGGCGTTTGGGTGATGCGTCGGATGTGGTAGTGACTTCGGCCGGCCGTGGCATGAACCGCGCCGAAGCAGTCAAGCGAGCCAAAGAAGAGACGGTCAGGTACGTCGTGTGGCTACAGATCGGAAGCGAACTGGCAGACTCAGGCAAGCAACCGTCAAAGAACTCAGTGGATGAGTTGTACGTCAGCTACACGATCCTCGAGCCGGGCACCGCGAAATTCAAACAGTCCGGCCGCAGTCATCATCAGATCTACCAGACAGGTCGAGGCGGAGTCTCAACGCCTAACAAGAACAGCCCGCTTTATTCAGAGTACGCCTTGAAGCAGGCCGCGCGGGAAACTGCTGAGCGGGTCCTGGCAGCTTTTGAGATTAAGCTTCGTGACTAACCATGGTCGTTTTGTCCGCTAGACTTAAAAACCCGCGAAGCGGGTGCAAGCATAGAGCCCGGGGTGAAGCGAAGCGGAACCCCATCTGAGCAAGCGACGAAACCGAGCGCGCGAAGCGTGCGATAGCTCAAGACTTGGAATTGCTGATTGATGAAGCGCTGTCGCCGCGCTCCGCGGGCTCTTTCTTTCCACTCCGACGGATCCTGGGGTTACGCTCCGCTCCACCCCAGGCTTTATGCTCTCGCCGCGCTCCGCGGGCTTACGACCAATTTCCACCAACGTGTTTACAGACCTTGAACTTTGTCGGACACTTTCCCTTCGGCGTAGATCCGATCAATTACGTCACGATACTTCTGATCAACCACCCGCCGTTTCACTTTCAGCGTCGGCGTCATCTCGCCGCCTTCAACCGTCAGTTCCTGATCAAGTAGCGCGATACGTTTGATTTTTTCAAACTGCGCCAGGTTCTGGGTTCGCGCGGCGATCTGCCTCTCAAACAGATCGATGATGCGCGGATGGCGGCAGAATTCTGCGCGAGTTTTCAAGTTCAGCCCTTTGAGCTTGGCGTAGGCTTCGAGCTGTTCCCAGTCAGGCACGATCAAAGCCGACGCGAAGTTGCGATCGTTTCCGATTACCACCACCTGGCTAACGAAACGCGAGCTCTTGATCAACTGCTCGATCGGTTGCGGCGCGATGTACTTGCCGCCGGAAGTCTTGAGCAACTCTTTTTTGCGATCGGTTATGGTCAGGTATCCATTCGCATCCAGAGTGCCAATGTCCCCCGTCTTGAACCAGCCGTTCTCGGTAAACACGGCCCGCGTTTCTTCGGGTTTGTTCCAGTAGCCTCGCATCACCTGCGGCCCGCGCGTTTCGATCTCGCCGTCCGGCGCAATCCGCACTTCGACATTTCTGATCGCTCGGCCCGCGGTCCCGATGCGATTGTCGTCGAGCCGCCCGGCAGTAATCACCGGCGAAGTTTCCGTCAAACCATAACCCTGCACGATCGGCAAACCCGCGCCCGCGAAAGCCAGCGCGACATCATTTGACAGCGCCGCGCCGCCGGAAACGAAAATGCGAATGCGGCCGCCCATCGCCTTGCGCCACTTCGCATACACCGGCGCGTCCGCGAGTTTGTGGCGCAGTGCCAACCACAGCGGAATCGGCTGAGACCCGGCCTTTCGCTGGGCCCATTGCTTTCCAACTTCGATGGCCCAGTTGCACAGCGCGCCGTTTAGTTTTCCCTTAGCCAGGGCGCGTTCCTGGACGCGCGCCAGAATTTTTTCATAGATGCGCGGTACGCCGACAAAAACAGTCGGGTGAACTTCGCGCAAGTTGTCGCCTATCAGTTCCAGCGCTTCACCAAAATAGACGCTCATGCCGTGATGCAGGTACATGTTCATCGCCTGTCGCTCAAAGATATGCGACAGCGGCAGTACGGAAAGCGCGGAATCAGTCTCGTCAAACTCGAAATGGTTGGACGAATCGATCAGATTCGAGACCATGTTCGCGTGTGTCAGCATCACGCCCTTCGGCTCGCCGGTTGTACCCGACGTGTAGATGATCGTGGCGAGGTCTTCGGGACCGGACGCCCGCGCCAGTTCGGCGGACAACGCGGGTTGTTCAGTCTCCAGCGCGCCTCCAAGTTTTTCGAGTTCGGCCAGGCTGAGAGTATTTGGACCGCTCGATGCATCCGGATCGAAGATCACGACCTTCTCGATCGCCGCGCATTCGCGCACGACTGCTTCGACTTCTGCAAATTTTGTTTGCGTCGAGACAAACAAAGCCCGCGCGCTGCAATCGTTGAGAATGAATCGGACCTGGGCGGGTGTTAGCGTTGGATAAACGGGAACCGAGACTGCGCCGGCAAACACGCACCCTTGATCGGCGAGCACCCATTCGACGCGACTTTCCGAAAGCAGCGCCACACGATCGCCCTGGCGCAATCCCAACGAATACAAACCCAGCGCAATCCGGCGGGCACGCGTCAGCACTACTTCGGCTGAGATGGATTGCCAGGCGCCTCTGCTTTTGTAGTTGAGCGTGTCGGCCTTGGGATAGAGACGCACGGCGCGTTCATAGACTTCGACCAGAGTCAGTGGCTCATCGGCTGCGAGTGGGACGCGCAGCGGCGCTGAGCGCATCACGTCGGCTTGCACCTGCGGGAGAGGACTCACTTGGCGCTGACTCCGTTCAGAAAAACATCCATGACGACGTCGGCCATCGGCTCGAGCTTGTAATTACGTTTTGAGATGATCCAGTTCGTCGCCATTTCGTCGAGAGCCCCAAAGAGAATCTTCGAGACCAGCTTGGCATTCAGGTCTTTGCGGAAGACGCCGGAACCCTGGCCTTCGGCAAAGGTCTGGCGAAGCAATCCGAGGTATTCAGCAAAGCCGGCGGCAGAAAACTCCTGCATGAACTTGGTCGAACCGCGCAACTCTACCTGGAAAACCACGGCGAGCTCGCGGTCGGCGCCGAGGCGTTCGAGATGGAGCATGGCAATGCGGCGGAGTTTCTCGCCGGGATCACTTAGCTTCTCGATCAGCACCTTGCCGGCGGCGATGGCTTCGGCCATGTTTTGATCAAAGATTGAGTGCAGAATTTCTTCTTTGCTTTTGAAATAGAGATAGACAGTCCCGTCGGCGACGTCGGCTTCGCGCGCGATGTCGGCGACCTTTGAATTGAAATAGCCGTTGCGCGCAAAGACCCGCGTGGCCGCGCGCAGAATTGCCTGGCGTTTGCCTGCCGCGCCGTTTCGTGAAGTTTTTCGAGCCATTTGGTTGACTGAATGAATCGTCACTCAGTGTAGGCCCTAGCCTAGCCTGTACGCGCATTCATCGCAAGCCGAACGTGAAAAGCGTAGCGGGAGCTACATCATTAGCACCTCGCTTTAGCGAGGTGACGACGACGATGTACGTTAGGCAGAAGACTGTTTCAACGGTTTTGGAGCGCAGCCGTTGAAACGGCTTTGACTGTCACTTGAGCTTTTAGTTACCTTGCTGAAGCAAGGTGCTAATGAGATGTAAGCAAACGTCCAACCTCTTGTCCTGTCTCACCATTCGCAGATAGCATCGCCGCAAACCTAATTACAGGAAAACCAACGGCACAACCGCGAAACGGGGTCATTCGTCTCAATCAGGTTTCACGTCCCCGGAGTTATCGTCCGCAACCAGACGGTCTCCAGTATCAAGGTGCAGCGCGCCGCCGCGCAGGCGGAGTTCGGTTTGAGGAAATGGAATTTCGATCTTGGCCTGGCGAAATAAGCTTTCGATCCGATAGTTGATGTCGCTGCGAATCTGCGTGTGCAGACGCGGCCGGTTGGTCCATACCAGCAGACGAAAATCCAGTGACCAGTCGCCGAACTTCAGGAATTGAACTTTGGGCGTGGGATCGCGCAGCACGTTGTCCACCCCTTCGGTCGCCTTCAGCAAAGTCTTTGTCACTAGATCAATATCCGAGCTATAGGCCACACTGACCGGGATGGCAATGCGCGCGCGCGGATCGCCGTAGGACCAGTTGATTAGACGCTGGCTGACGAGCTTTGAATTCGGCACGATGATCGAAATGCGATCGTTTGTCGCGACGACCGTAGTGCGCAGGTTGATACTCTGCACATCGCCTTCATCCTCGCCAATGGTAATGCGATCGCCGACGCGCACTGGCCTTTCAAAGAGCAGGATAAAACCTGAGGCGATATCGGCGGCGATGTATTGCAGGCCAAAGCCGATACCGACGGAGAGCGCTGTGAACAAGACCGCGATCGAGGTTAGATCGAGATTGAATGCAATCTTGAGCGACAGCATGGCGCCAATCGCAATGATGAGATATTGCGTTAGCCTGCCCATGGTGTAACGCAGACCGGGATCCAGGTAGGCCCTCTTTGCGATGCGCCGTTGGAGAAGCGTGCTCAGCGTACGCGACACGAACATCGCGAGCGCCAGAATCATTGCCCCTTCGACCAGCGCCGTGATTGTGATCGGTATGTTGCCAATCTTGTGTGGATCGTCGAGGAAATGCCAGATTCGACTGGCGACTTCTTTCCAGTTCTCGACAAAGAGCGCTGCGGGAGCGAGCGTGACAGAGTGCAACGAAAGTATCATTCGCAAGAGCTTCCCTTCCGGCTTTTCCCGTAAAAGGTTCTCACTTCAAAAAAATCAAAGCCGCCGCGGACCGTTGGAGGACACGCGAACGGCGTGGCAGAAATATTATGGCGGAGGGGACAGGACTCGAACCTGCATATCCTTTCGGACGGCGGTTTTCAAGACCTCAAAGTGGCCTTGAAGCTGCCCCTACGTCTTTAAATTTCCCGATATTAACCAGGGTAAGTGATCCAGGCAAGGGTACAGTAATTTCCATCAGCGCGCCATCTTAGCTCCAGCTTTCATGAGCGCACTTACATCATGTCGCGTTCGAGTACTCGGGAAGCATCTCCTCATCGTTTGGCAACGATTAATGGCCGGGTTTCTGATTCGCGCCGGTAAAAGACTCGCGGCGTTTGTACAGCGCGCCGCTCCGAGTCTGGAACGCGTTTTTCGCCTTCGGCGAACGAAAGATTGAGGCCCAGACCACGCGCCGCCTTCATTTTCTCGAGTTGCATGTTGGGCACGCGCGTGCTCGCATAGTCGAACCATTCACGCACCCATACCTGGCCGTCTTTCGGATCACTATCTGCAGCGGCCTGCTTCAGTCCTTCTTCGACGAGCGCGTAAGTCAATAGCCCGTGCCCCAGCGTTGATGCCTCCTGGGCCGCCTGATAGCTCTGCGCCGCGGTCAGAATGTACATTCCCTTCTCATAAGCCAGTTGGGCCAAACCCTTTGAGTTCATCGGACCGCGCCGCCGCTCCTCAGCTTCAAGTGCCTGTCCGGAATTGCAAGCATCGATGACCATCAGAAATTTGTCCGCATCGATTCCTTCAACCGCTCGCTCTAACTCCTCATCCGAAATGCCATGTTCGAGGATTAGTTGCAGACCCGCGGCGTCAAGCCCGGTTCGCTCTCCGGCATAGCCGAGGTCGTGCGGCAACAAATAAAACCGTTGCCCCTGAGCGGTTCCGTGCCCCGCGAAGTAGATGAAGACTGCATCTTCCGGCTGGGTAGCCTTCAGCTTTTCGAGTACCGCAGGCGCATCCGGGGCCGCGGTTCCTTCGGTTCCGGCGAGCCGTCTCAATGCCCTCAAGATATTTACTTTCGTGGCCTGTTCGTCCAACAGGGGCGCGACTTCAACATGCTCGTAGTTCGCAATCTGCTGCTGTTGGCGTCGCACCTCTTCGCCAAACGCCGTGGCATCGGCGACGGCATACTTGAGATTGTATTGAGCGTTGGAATAGGCGTTCACACCGACGGCCAGAACGTAAGCGGTGCCGGGCCGCTTTAGGCTATCCGCGCCGGTGAGACTCAGCTCGGTATCTTTGCTCTTGACGTTATCGCGATTGAAGGCATAAGCCGCCAGACGGTTCTCTCCCGCGACGATTGTGATGTTGGTTTCCAGAGTGGTAGCAGTTTGGCCTTTGAGCACATCGCCGCGCCAGACTTTTACGAGCGAACCGTTACGGAATAGTCGCACGTCGCGTGCGCCGCTCCCCGCGGCGTGATCTTTGTCGGCTGGCTTTTCGGTTATTTCAAGCTTCACCGTCAGGTTGCGTTCTGACGTGTTTCCGGCGCTCTGAATTGTCAATTTCAGTTCGGGTTGGCGACGGTCAAGCTGCGCTATGTTTTTCGGCGCGCGGGGCTTTTTCCCGGCCATCACCTCAGCGAGCAGCCCGGGATAATAGAACTCGTTGAAGAAGGTTTCCGCCGGCATGACATCAAATGTGTTGCCGCCAAATCGCCAGAGGATTTGCTTCCAGGCAGCGGGTGAGCCGTCGAATAAGCCGTCGGGAGTGACGACTAGCCAATCGCTGCCGCGGCTGTTGAGAGCACCGCCGAGATTTATGAGGGTGGCAAGTTTTTCGCCCGACGTAGCGTCCCAAATATACTTGTCGTTGTTTGAGCCGAGGGCTACGAGAAAACGTCC
>JAWVCT010000060.1:0-3702 GCA_033858155.1 Blastocatellia bacterium | reverse complement strand
CAGGGCAGTTGCCTGCGCTGACTGCCGGACTTGTTCCGGAAAGAGGCAGGCTCCGGCCTTTCTGCGCTTTATTCGAGGGAAATTAACAGTGCCGACGATCAATCAGCTAGTTCGCAAAGGCCGCCAGCGGGTCAAATACAAGACCGCCAGTCCGGCCCTGCAAAGCTCGCCGCAGAAACGCGGAGTTTGCACTCGCGTCTATACGCAAACGCCCAAGAAACCGAATTCGGCATTGCGAAAGGTGGCGCGCGTTCGCTTAACTAACGGCATCGAGGTGACGACTTATATTCCGGGCGTTGGCCACAATTTGCAGGAACACTCGATTGTCCTGATCCGCGGCGGCCGCGTGAAGGATTTGCCGGGTGTGCGTTACCACGTTATTCGCGGCACGCTGGATTCTGTTGGAGTCAGTGATCGCAAGCAGAGCAGATCGAAGTACGGCGCTAAGCGTCCGAAGGGAGGCGCCAAGTAAGCAATGCCCAGAAGAAGAGTTGCAGAAAGACGCGCCGTGCTGCCTGATCCCGTCTACAACAGCGCCCTGGTGACCAAGTTCATTAACGGCATTATGTGGGGCGGCAAGCGGTCAATAGCCGAGAGAACCTTCTATGACGCCCTGGCTCAGGTCGGCGAAAAGGCCGGCGATGAGCCGCTCAAGCTTTTCAAGCGCGCAATCGAAAATGTTCGGCCGACGGTCGAAGTCAAATCGCGCCGCGTAGGCGGATCGACTTATCAGGTTCCGGTCGAGGTTCATCAAGAACGGCGCGGCGCTTTGGCCATCCGTTGGATCGTTGCTTACGCCCGCAGCCGCGGTGAAAAGACAATGACCGACCGGCTGGCAGGTGAGTTGCTGGACGCGGCGAATAATCGCGGCAACGCGGTTAAGAAGAAGGAAGATACGCATCGCATGGCTGACGCTAACAAGGCGTTCGCGCATTATAAGTGGTAATGGCAAAGGCAGACCTCAGCAAATTTCGGAATATCGGCATCATGGCGCACATTGATGCCGGTAAGACCACCACGACCGAACGTGTCCTTTATTACACGGGCGTCTCGCACAAGATCGGCGAGGTGCACGAGGGCACGGCGACCATGGACTGGATGGAGCAGGAACAGGAGCGCGGCATCACGATTACCAGCGCCGCTACTACCTGTTTCTGGGAGCGAAACGGCGTCGATCATCGCATTAACATTATTGATACGCCGGGCCACGTCGATTTCACAATGGAAGTCGAACGCAGTCTGCGCGTGCTCGATGGCGCAGTCGCGGTATTTGACGGCGTTGCCGGAGTCGAGCCTCAGTCCGAAACCGTCTGGCGCCAAGCCGACAAGTACGGCGTCCCGCGCATTTGCTTTATTAACAAGCTCGATCGCGCCGGCGCCTCATTCCAGCGATCCTTCGATTCGATTGTTTCCCGCCTCGGTGCAAATCCCGTCGCTCTCCAGATTCCCATCGGCACAGAAGATCAATTTATTGGCGTCGTCGATCTCATCTCGATGAAGGGTTTGATCTGGAATGACGAGAGCAAAGGCTCAGAGTATGTGACCGGCGATATTCCGGATGAATTGAAAGAGGAAGCCGCCGCTGCTCGCGAGCGGCTGATCGAAGCAGTGGCGACCGTCGACGACGACCTGATGCAGAAGTACGTCGAAGGTGAAAAGATTACAGAAAACGAGATTCGTGTAGCCCTCCGCAAGGGAACTCTGGCGCTCAAGCTCGTGCCCGTGGTCACCGGCTCGGCATTCAAGAACAAGGGTGTGCAGACGCTGCTGGATGCGGTCGTCGATTATTTGCCTTCGCCGCTCGATGTTCCTCCGGTAGAAGGGACCAACCCCAAGACCGGACAGATCGAGACGCGCGCCGCGGATGCATCCGCCCCTTTCAGTGGCTTGGTGTTTAAGATCATGGGCGACAAGCATCTCGGCCAGCTTTCGTTCGTCCGCATCTATAGCGGGACGATCAGGTCGGGCTCTTACGCTTACAACACGGGCAAAGATACACGTGAGCGCGTCGGACGATTGATGCGCATGCACGCCAACAAGCGCGAAGACACCGAAGAGGCAAGCGCCGGCGAAATCATTGCGATTGGCGGCATGAAGCAGGTAACTACCGGCGACACGATTTGCGACGATAATAAGCCGATCATCCTGGAAAAGATTGAGTTTCCCGCACCCGTCATTCGGGTAGCGGTTGAGCCTAAGACGCGTGCCGATCAGGACAAGCTGGGCATTGCGCTCGGCCGTCTGGCGCAGGAAGATCCTTCGTTTAATGTTTCGACCGACCAGGAAACCGGCCAGACAATTATCGCCGGCATGGGCGAGCTGCACCTCGAGATTATTGTCGATCGCATGAAGCGTGAGTTCGGAGTTGAAGCCAACGTCGGCAAGCCGCAGGTCGCTTATCGCGAGACGATCACGCAGGCGGCAGCCGGTAAAGAGATTTTCAAGAAACAGACCGGTGGTCGTGGTCAGTACGCGCACGTTGAGCTCGAGATCGAGCCCGCGCCCGGCGAGGGTTTTGTTTTCGAGAACGAGATCAGGGGTGGCTCAATTCCGCGCGAATTCTTCAAGCCGACTGAACAGGGCGTTCACGACGCAATGGAACGCGGGTATCTCGCGGGCTATGACATGGTCGACATAAAAGTTCGCCTGGTCGATGGCGGCTTTCACGAAGTTGATTCGGATGAGCGTGCATTCATTATTGCCGGCTCGCTGGCATTTCAGGATGCGGTGAAGAAGGCGAAGCCGGTGCTGCTCGAGCCGATCATGCGTGTGGAAGTGGTGACTCCCGAAGAGTATGTCGGCGCCGTGAATGGAGACCTTAGCAGGCGGCGCGGTCACTTTGACAAGACTGAGTTACGACCTGGCGGCGTGCAAGTCATTACGGCGTTCGTGCCCTTGTCGGACATGTTCGGGTATACGACTGACTTGCGTTCAGCTACCCAGGGCCGCGCTACTTCGACCATGCATTTTGAGCGCTATGATCAGGCGCCCAAGCACGTTGCCGAAGAAGTGATCGCAAAGGTGCAGGGCGTAGCGAAATAGAGGAGTGGCCCAGACTTCAGTCTGTGATTGGCTTGAGTCGTTAGCGAGAACCACAGACTGAAGTCTGTGCCACAAAGAGGAAAAGATGAGCAAAGAGAAATTTGATCGCAGCAAGCCGCACGTGAACATCGGGACGATTGGGCACGTGGACCATGGGAAGACGACGTTGACGGCGGCGATAACGAAGGTTTTGGCGAAGGGTAATCCGAAAGTGCACTTCATCGCCTTCGATCAGATCGACAAAGCCCCGGAAGAGAAAGCACGAGGCATCACGATCGCCACGGCGCACGTCGAGTACGAGACCAAGAACCGGCACTACGCGCACGTCGATTGTCCTGGTCACGCCGATTATGTGAAGAACATGATCACGGGCGCGGCGCAGATGGACGGAGCGATTCTGGTTGTGGCCGCGACCGACGGTCCGATGCCGCAGACCCGAGAACATATTCTTTTGGCTCGCCAGGTGGGTGTGCCGGCGATGGTGGTGGCGCTGAACAAGGTTGATGCGGTTGACGATGCCGAACTGCTAGAGCTGGTGGAGTTGGAAGTGCGCGAGCTTCTAAGCGCGTATGAATTTCCCGGCGACGACATTCCGGTAATCAAGGTTTCGGCTTTGAAAGCTCTGGAAGGTGACGAGGCCTGGGAGAAGAACATCCTGGA
>JAWVCT010000059.1:0-16757 GCA_033858155.1 Blastocatellia bacterium | reverse complement strand
TCTGCCACTCTGATGCGCGGCAAGTCTGCGACTTGCCGGCGGCGAACCTTCTTTTTCATTCGGGTCTTCGACCCGTCACGGTCGGAGACCGTTCAGATTAATGGGCCACGTTTCGGCAAGTCCGAGACTTGCCGCGCATCAGAGTGGCAGAGCCATTGCAGCGGCCGCATCGAAGTTCGACAAAAGCCCGCGCGGAGTCAAGTATGTCGCTACCGTTGAAACGGCTCATCAACCAATCGGTTCGTCTAGGACACCTCGCTGAAGCGAGGTGCTAATGAGACTTTCTCACCAATTCACCAGGTAGTCTCGCAGCGTCTCATACATCGTTGCGAAAGAATCAGCACAGAACAGCACGGGCTGAAAGTGCGTCGGATCGTATTCATGAGAAGCCGCCGCAACCAGGTCCAACAGCCGCAGGTCCGCTTCGTGCATCTTTGCCAACTCTCCGGCCGAAGACAACAAGCCGGTGCCGAACGCTTTCACCGCGCCATCCTCGCGCAGCACGCCGAATTCAATTGTGAACCAGTAGACACGCGACAACCTCTCCAACTCGTCCGCGGACGTGGTTCGCCGCACAGCTTTCCCGAACAAGCGATTGAGTTCAGCCAGGCGCGGACTCGCCAGGGTCACGCCGTGGCCGACTATCTCGTGGACCACGTCGGGCTCTGGTGTGTAAAGTGGCGTCGAATGATGCCGGATATACTGCGTGCAAAGAAAGACGCCGTCGGCAAGATTTTCCAGAAAGACCCGCGGCTGGACCAGACCGGCAACCGGCTCCAGCCGAAAGCCGCTAATCGCTAAGACCTTCTCGTTGACTTCGCCCAACTGCGGAATACGGCCCGGCGCAAAGTCTAACTTCTCAAGACACTCGAGGTATTCCGCGCAGGCATATTGCCGGTGCGCCGGTTTCAGCGCGCGCCAGATGGTGAGCCAGACCTCGTGCTCCTCATCTGTATAAGGAGCATCGGGAATCGGATCGCCGGGGTGATACTTTAGCGCGATTTGCGCGATCTGATTGCGCCGCCGGCGATACTCGAGGTCGCGAAAGCCCGGATGATCTGGATCGAGTTGAACGATCGCGTTTCGATCAGCAATAGCGTCATCGGGATCGGCAGCGACCGGGCGCATGTCGACGTGATCGGAAAGTAGTTGCGGTGTTTTGTTGGCGCTCATTGTGAACTGCTCCTTTTGGAGTGTGGCGACTAGTCGCCGCTTTTAAAAGCGCTGACAAGTCAGCGCACTCCATAAAAAAAACCGGCCACCGATCCTTCGCCTGGAAGGACCGATGGCCGGTTCTGGAAACTTGTCTGCGAGTGCTAGTTGATCAGCTCGCGACAGCCCATCGCCCGACCGTCCCTCCAACCGGAGAGCGGACCGTAATAGTAATAGTAGCGATAGCTGTAATCGTGTTTGATCATCTCTGCAAAGCGCGGGCGCTTGCCCAACGCGCCCATAGATTAAGACGACCTCCGTTCGAGAGTCAAGCTCTTTCATTTGAGACTTCCGCTGTGCTGTGGTTTGATTGCACCAATGGCGATACTGAAGAAACGCGATCATCAAACAGAGTTCCGCTTACTGCTCGAATCGGCTGACCCGGTCGATCTACCTCCGGCCGAAGTTTCAGACGACGCAGTGTTGGTTCAGTTTGAGAAGCTAAAGCCGTACGTCCCTGAGTTGCTCGACGTGCTGCGCGCGGGAACGTTCGCCGAACCAGTGGCAGTCATGAACGACGGCTCGACCTTCGCAGTTCATGGCGAAACCCGCACGTTCTGGGTCAAGCTCTGGCACACGGCGGGTTCGGAACTAACCAGGATCGAACGCGTGCAAGTGATTAGCTGCTTGCCATCCACCCGCGGAACCAACGTAATCATTGGTGACGAGTCGTAGAGTAATAAAAGGAATTGAATCGTTTAGAGGCGGGCTACTGCCCGCCTTTACAATGTCATGAACATTCCCGAACAAGTCTTAGCGCTGGCCGCGTCCGTCCGCGACGAAGGTGGTCGTGCGCTGCTGGTCGGTGGTTGTGTGCGCGACGAACTCATGGGCCAACAGCCGAAGGACTGGGACGTTGAGGTTTACGCTATTGAGCCGGCGCGCCTGCGGGAACTGCTGGATGCGTTCGGTCCCGTGAACGTCGTCGGCGAAGCGTTCACGGTTTACAAACTCGGCCATCACGTCGATGTTTCGATGCCGCGCCGGGAGCGCAAGACCGGCCGGGGGCATCGCGGGTTCGTGATCGAAGGCGATCCGCGGATGAGTGTCGAGGAGGCTGCGCGCAGACGAGACTTTACTATCAACGCCATCCTGCAGGATCCGCTTACCGGGGAGATTATCGATCCCGCTAACGGTCGGACCGATCTACAGCTGGGAATCATTCGAGCGGTTTCACCGGATACATTCAACGAGGACAGCCTGCGGGTTTTGCGGGCGGCGCAGTTTGCCGCCAGGTTCGAGTTCGAAATCGAGCCTGAAACCGTCGCCCTTTGTCGCGCGATTGATCTTTCCGACTTGCCGAGCGAACGGGTCTGGGGCGAGATGGAAAAGCTTCTGCTGCGTGCGGTACACCCGTCGATTGGTTTGCAGTGGTTGCGTGATCTCGGCGCGATCGATCAGCTCTTTCCCGAAATCAAAGCGCTGATAGACGTGCAGCAGGATCCCGAGTGGCATCCGGAAGGCGACGTCTTCATTCACACCTGTTTGGTGGTCGATCGAGCGCGCGAGTTAATCGATGATCTTCCGTACGCCAAGCAAGTCACAGTGATGCTGGCGGCGCTGGCCCATGACTTCGGCAAACCCGCGACGACTGAATTCGTCGATGGCCGTCTGCGCTCGCGGGGACATGAAGAGGCGGGGATAGAGCCAACGCTCGGCTTTCTCGATCGCCTGAACCTTCACACCCTGGCCGGTTACGATGTGCGGGCGCAGGTTGTCGCGCTGGTGCGCGATCATCTGAAGCCGGGCGAATTTTTTAAGAAGCGCGAAGAAGTGGGTGACGGCGCTTTTCGTCGCCTGGCGCGCAAATGTGAACTCGATCTTTTGTATCGCGTAGCGAAAGCTGATTCGCTGGGCCGCAATGCCGATTGGGTCCCGCGCGAGCAGTGGTACGACGCTGAAGCGCAGGAGTGGTTTATCGCGCACGCTCGGGAGTTGGAAGTTGTAACGCACGCACCCGCGCCGATCCTGCTGGGTCGTCATCTGCTGGAAATGGGCCTCCCGCCCGGCCCTCGCATTGGTGAAATTACGCGGGCGGTTTACGAGTTGCAGTTGGACGGGCAGGTGCAGACGCTGGAGGAAGCCAAAACAGCCGCACGGCTGATCGTGGTGGACTGACCTCGATCTCTCACGGATCTTTGGTTGTCGTTCGTACGCTCGGTATTGGCTCGGTCTGTCGGCTTCGCGCCGACTGGCGAAACATCTCAAACGTTTTTATTGAATGCCACACGCTTAGATCGTACTGATTGCCGATGCGCTCGAACAATTCCTTCGCAGTCGGTATATCACCCACCAGACTAGCGAAGAAGCACGCCTCATTTATTCTTTGCGGCGATACTCCATAAAGCTTTTCGAGCCCGCGGAAGCCGGCCAAGAGACGCGGCCAAGCCTGGTGGTGATCGTTCATGAAAGTAATATCATGATAACTAGAGATGTGCGTGTATATGAGAAAGAAGATGATGTCCCCCTCGTAACCGCCGACTTCCTGTGCTGATACGTCCGCGAATTTTTCCCAATCACCCGGATTGCCATGCCAGCGAGGCAGTAGAGTCGTCGCCTTAACGCGGTAAAAGTAGTAGTAAGTGGGCTCCATCTTGACGGCTTGGCGAAACAAAGCTTCAAACTGTTCGGCCGATCCCTGAATCTGAGCGAGCTGCAGCATCAGGACGTACCAGTGAGGACACTTTTCCCTTAACGCGCCTGCTTCGGTCAAGACTCTCTCAGCTTCTGCCAGTCGCTTGCTAAAGAGTTTCCAACCAATCTCAGTGACTGTGCCTGAGAAACCAGTTCCGCGCGCTTTCCAGGCGTAATCGATCAGCGAGTTTGCCAGCGCGACCCTGGCGGTAATCGATTTGGGTTGTGCCTTGACCCAGGCGCGCAGCTCACTAATATGATCCTCCCACTGCCCATCGGTCGCTTGCTGATCGAGTTCGGGATCGCTGACTGCAGTGTAGATTGCATTGAGCTTCCAGTAACCTCCAGGCATTCTTTCCCTGTTCGTACGCGCCTTGCGGGCTTCTTGGTCGATCACGACGAACTGTTGTCTTTTGAATTGTTCGCGAACATCACGCACGCAGTCTGAGAACTGACCATCCAAAGGCACCGGTCGTGATGGCAGTTGCTGAGGGTCCTTCACCCCTTGAGCAGTGGCTGAATTCATGACGGGGTTGAAGCACGAAAGGTAGCCTAAATCTGACAGACTCAGCAGAATGGCAAAGAGTAGGAGATGCTTTTTCATAGGAGTAAATTTTCCCTTTGAATCGGTTAGCTTTCCAAAAACCGGGGTCAATTTTGAGGAGGGCAGGGCGATGAATCGATGGCTGGTGAACGGCCACGACCCCATACAAACTATACCATCCAAGGCAGTTGAGGAAAGGGAAAACTTTTAAGTCTGCAAATCCCGGTATAACTCGCTTTACGTGCCGTGGTAAGAGTAATATACGCACTCAATTTCAGTCCGAGTTCCAACAAACTGATTTGATTCAGACCAAACCTGCTCTATTAGGGTTTGAATCCAACAAGTAAAGCTCAGAACAATGATTGACTTTCAACTTACCGACGATCACGAAGCCCTGGTGCAGACCGTGCGCGAGTTTGCGCAAAAGGAAGTCGCGCCTTTCATCAAAGAATGGGACGAAAAACAAGAGTTCCATCGCGAAATCTTTGACAAGATGGCCGCGCTGAATTTGCTCGGTGTCTGCATTCCGGAAGAGTACGGCGGCGCCGGCTTTGATTACATTTCGCTCGGCCTGGTCTGCGAAGAACTGGAAGCCGTAGACACTTTCCTGCGCGTGGCGATGTCGGTGCATACCGGTTTGAATTCGCTGACGCTCTACACCTGGGGCACTGAAGAGCAGAAGCAAAAATTTCTGGCGCCGCAGGCCCGGGGCGAAAAGCTGGCGACCTATGGACTGACCGAACCAGGCGCGGGATCAGACGTGGTCGGGTCGCGCTCGACGGCGCGGCGCGATGGCGACGAATATGTTCTCAACGGCGAGAAGATGTGGATCAGTCTGGCTGACACCGCCGACAACTTTCTTTTCTTTTGTTGGACGGATGAAGAGAAGCGCAAGCAACGCGATCACTCGGGTATGTCCTGCTTCATCGTCGAACGCACGATGAAAGGATTCACTTCCGGAACGATTCACGGCAAGCTGGGCATTCGCGCGGGCAACACCGGCTACTTTTCATTGCAGGACGTGCGCGTTCCCAAAGAGAATTTGGTCGGCGAAGAAGGCGAAGGATTCAAGATCGCCATGTTCGCCCTCGAGCAGGGAAGGTTCACCGTGGCAGCGGGCGCCACTGGAGTGATCCGCGCTTCGCGCGATGCGTCAGTAGCCTACGCCCTTGAGCGCGAAACCTTCGGCACGAAGATCGCGAACCACCAACTCGTCAAACAAAAGATCGCCAACATGGAAGCCGACTATCAGATGAGCCGCTTGCTTTGGCTGCAAGCTGGTTGGCTGAAGAACGAAGGGAAGGCGAGTGGCCGCGCCACGAGTTTGGCAAAGTGGCAGGCGACCGTGCGCAGCGAAACCGCGGCCTCGATGGCCATCGAAGTCCACGGCGCCAACGGCTATTCAAATGATTATCCGGTCGAACGTTACCTGCGCAACTGCAAAGCCGCGGTCATCTATGAGGGCACGCGCGATATTCACACTCTGATGCAAGCTGACTGGGCCTTAGGGTTGAAAAAAGAGAAACCGGCGCGCAAGAGTTTGCCGCCGTGGCGCTCACCCGAAGCCCGTGGCGGGGTTGCGCTCTAGAGTGATGTTTCTCAACTGACCTTAAGGCAGCTTCTCTTCGTGCGGCTTCGTGTGATTTTGGGGATCGTCAAACGTCGGCAAGAGCTGGATCCACTAAATCACGCGAAAAATCACGAAACAACATAAGCTATTGCTTGCGCGTGGTGGCCCGCTCAACAACTTCCTCGATCTCATCCAGGTTGAAAGGCTTGGTCACATAGGCAAATGCTCCCAAGTCCATCAACGCCTGGGGATCCTGTTCGCTGCCCTTGCCTGAAATCAAAATTACCGGCGTGGCCGAGTCGTGTTCCTGAATCTTCTTAAGCAATTCGACCCCGGTTAACCCCGGCATCGCGATGTCGGTCAAGATCGCGTCGTACTTCTCGACTTCAATATATTGCAGGGCCTCTTCGGCCATGCTGGCGGTGTTGCATTCGTATTTTTCGGAAAGGAGATCAAAAAGCATCCCGCGGATTGCGTCGTCGTCGTCAACGATGAGTATTGTGGGCATGAGCACGTATTGTGAAAGGACTCTACATCCCTTCGGTTGTTTCGTCAATCTCCCTCAAGAAAGGCTTATACGGATTAGCAACTATGGCCGCAAATCAGCGTAAGCTACTTTATGTCAGTGACTAAAACTTTTTTTGCTTAATTTCACCGGGCCAAGACGCGGGTCAGTTTCTGGCTTCGAACACGCGATTGAAGGGTGTTTCAGTGGCGCGGCGAAACTGTTTGAATCCACCCGCCATGACCTTTTCGCGAATGGCCTCTTCCGATGCGACGGCCCCGAGCGCAGGCCCTTCGAGTGCGAGAGAGTTTGAGGTGCAACAGAGAGTTGAGGCTGCAGCGAAGGTCCGGCCGATAGGGTTGAAGTTCTCCTCGACGGTATTTCCGGCCATTGGTTCAACGATTAATGCGCTGCCGCCGGCGGCCAGCGATGCCGCAGCCCGTTTGGCTGCGCCCACGGGATCTCCCATGTCGTGAAGACAATCAAAGAAGCAAACCAGATCATAATCCTCGCCCGGAAAAGTTCGCGCGTCTGCGACCTCGAACGTGACGCGATCCGAAACGCCGGCAGTGGTCGCTGCTTCTCGCGCATGCCGAATTGAACCTTCGTGATTATCAAAGCCCCAGAAGCGCGAGTTCGGAAAAGCGCGGGCCATGATGATGGTCGAGGCCCCGTGACCGCAGCCGATGTCCGCTACTTTACCGCCGGCATTTAGCTTCTCTTCAATTCCGTTGAGTGAGGGAATCCAACTGGCAACCAAGTGCGCCGCATATCCTGGCCGGAAAAACTTTTCCGTACCGATGAATAGATCCGGATCGTGTTCGCCCCAAAGCATGCCGCCGCCTTTGCGAAAATGATCTTCAATGCGCAGAACCGCGCCGGTCATAGCCTTGACCACAAAGAATCCACCGCCGACAAAGAATGGACTTTGCTCATCGGTTAATGCCACCGCCTGTTCCGGAGTAAGGTGGTAGCGCCCGCTGGCCGGATCATATTCCGCATAGCCGCCCGCAGCTTGATTGATTAGCCACTCGCGCACGTAGCGTTCGTTGGTGTTGGTCCGTTGGGCCAACTCAGCCGGCGTTACCGGCCCGGCCTCCGCCATCGCTTTGTACAGACCGAGCTTCTGTCCGATATAGACCAGTGCAGAGCTAAGCGACGCGCCAAAATCGCCGACGACTTTGCCGAGGAACGCGTTCATTTTGTCTCCGTTGATAGACTGTGACTGACTGGTCGCGGACATAGTTGCACTCTCCGAATCTTCGCGTTGAATCTAATGACTGTGGGTGTGGCGAGAGTTTTACGCCAATCGAGAATGCAAGTCAATAGAACGAAGTCAGTACCGCCCGGGTGAGCGAGTGGGTCTTACCGTCAAGCACTCGGATGCAGTTCATCAAGGCAACAGAATTATCTCTGTACACGCTTTTACTGAAACGGAACGTGCACCCACGAAAATGCATCAGCACTTGTAGGAGCGCCTGGTTTCAGCCGCTTCGCGTTTCTGCTACTATGGCGGCGCTTTCTTCATTCATCAGACAACTCAGTCGGAATAAGACGGGCGCACAGAGCCTGCCACGGGAGACAAACCATGGGGTCAGAGTTAAGGACAGAGCGTGAGCTGTCATTGGATTTTTTGCGTGTGACCGAAGCCGCGGCGATCGCCGCGGCCCGCACTATGGGGCAGGGCGATCGTAAGTACTCCGATCAGGTCGCGGTTGAGGCCATGCGCGAAGTGATGGACACGGTCCCGATGCGCGGCCGGATTGTGATAGGCGAAGGCGAACGCGACGAAGCCCCGATGCTCTTCATCGGCGAGGAAGTTGGCGGCGGCTTCGGTGTCAGCGAAGAGATGGCCGCGTCCTGTCCGGAGGTGGACATCGCGGTCGATCCGCTGGAAGGTACGAACCTCTGTGCGTTGGGCGCGAACAACGCGATCGCAGTTTTGGCCGCCGCCGAACAGGGCGGATTGCTGCACGCGCCGGACATCTATATGGACAAGATCGTCGTCGGGCCATCGTCGCGCGGCGTGGTCGACATCGACGCTCCGGTGAAAGACAACCTGCGCAACATCGCGCGCCGTCTGGGTCGCGACATCGAAGACTTGACCGTGATCATTCTCGATCGCCCGCGACACAAGAAGATTATTGCCGACGTGCGCGCGGCGGGTGCGCGCATCCGGCTGATTTCCGACGGCGATCTTTCCGCGGGAATCTCAGCCGCGGTGGCGGGTACTAACATTCACGCCTGCATCGGCATCGGCGGCGCGCCCGAAGGCGTGCTGACCGCGGCGGCAATCAAATGTTTGAACGGCGAGATTCAAGCGCGTCTGGTTTTCGATCCTGAAAGGCTGGGAGTAGACAAAGGCAAGGTGCCGCCGGCCGAGCAGGTCATCGAGCGCCTCAAGTCGATGGGCATAAGCGATCCGCAGAAGACTTACGATACGGACGATTTGGCGCCCGGCAAGAAAATAATTTTCGCGGCCACCGGAGTCACCGACGGATCGCTAATGCGCGGAGTGCGCTTCTTCGGTTCCGGCAAGCGCACACATTCGCTGGTAATGACTACGGAGTCAAAGCACATTCGCTTCGTGGACACAGTGCATATCGAAGGCGGCCCCGACACGGTGATCAGGTTCTGATGTAGCGCAAGCTGCCAGCTTGCGCATGCAAACCCCAGTTTTCTATGAGACAAGATGAGCGCGGCTGTCGTCGAAAGTAAATCATTAGCAGATGAATCTACGCCAGCCAGTCGCAGAGCGATTGCGGTCTGGGCTGGTACCAGCCTAATCGCGCTAACCATCCTTGGTCTAATCGTCGGGGCGCCTATCGCCCAGGCTTACGGCCATCCGGAATTCGCCTCCTCGATTTACAAAACCTTCAGCTTTGTCTGTCATCAAATCCCCGAGCGTTCATTTCATCTCGCCGGACATCCATTCGGCGTGTGTTCTCGTTGCACGGGGTTGTATACGGGATTTGCCGTAGCCGCTTTGGTCTATCCGCTCGCGCGTTCGCTGCGCCGCACCGACACGCCCTCGCGACTCTGGTTGGTGCTCGCGACACTGCCTCTGGTGATTGATTTCGCGCTCGGCTATTTCTCAATCTGGGAGAACACTCACCTGTCACGCTTTCTGACTGGAGCGCTGCTAAGTTCCGTAGCAGTCTTTTACATCATGCCGGGACTAATTGATTTGAGTTCGGTAATTGCTCGTCGATTTAGTCGAGAGTCAGCACGAGAAACTTGATGAACCAAAGGGTTTGCGGAACGGACTGGAGCGGCCAAACGAATACGCTTCAAACCGCTTCGCGGTTGAGCGATTCAAACGAGCGAAGACAATTTCCCCCGCCCGCTCACGAGCAGTTAGCCACCCCACCGTGATATTCTAGGCAAAACTTCTTCTTAATCTATACCCCCTTTTTGGTCAGTGATGATGGCTACACTGTTTTCGGGATTGATCCGCAGATTCAACGGCGCCTCAGACGCGGGCGCTGAGGTGCCGATCCGCGAGGAGCTTTACAGCATCGAGCGGCTCGAGCAATACGCCGCCACGCTCGCCGCTGAGCACCAGATCGCGGAGAAGCCGCATCGGGTTAGTCTGCTGTTGCCGCGGCTGGAAGAGAATGGCCGCATGCTGGTGGCGGCTTACAAAGCGCTCGCCGAATCGATCCGCGAAGAGCATGTCATCTCTCCGGCGGCGGAATGGCTGGTCGACAACTTTCATCTCGTCGAAGAACAAGTACGTGAAATCCGCGAGGACCTGCCAAAGGGTTATTACCACGAGCTGCCAAAGCTGGCCACGGGTGACTTCAGAAAGTATCCGCGCATTTACGCGCTCTCGGTCGCGCTGATCGCCCACACCGACAGCCACCTCGACACCGAAACACTGCGCCGGTTCATCAACGCCTACCAGAAGGTTTCGCCGCTTTCGATCGGCGAGCTATGGGCCGTGCCGATCAGTTTGCGTCTCGCCCTGGTTGAAAACCTGCGCCGCCTCGCCACGCGCATTGTTGGCTCGCGCACAGAACGCGATGAAGCAGACCGGCTCGCCGACAGATTGCTCGAACAAGCACAGCGCCAACCCAATGAGCTTTTGCCGCTGCTTACCTCCCGCATAGCCCGCCGCATAGCGCTCGGCCGCGCATTCGTCGTTCAGCTTACGCAGCGCTTGCGCGAACAGGATCCGGCAGTGATGCCGGTCATGGAATGGGTAGAAAAACAACTCACTAAGAAAGGGCTTTCGATCGAAAAGCTGGTCCAGGAGGAACACCAGCGCCAGGCCGCCGCGCAGGTTACCGTCGGCAACATCATCACGAGCATGCGTCTGCTGTCGACGCTGGACTGGAAAGATTTTTTCGAAACGGTAAGTCTGATCGATCCCGAGCTGGCGAAGGATCCGGCGGGTGTGTATTCGCGAATGGATTTTGTCACGCGCGATCGCTACCGGCACGTGGTCGAACGCATTAGCAAGGGCGCAAGAAAGAGCGAGCCCGAAATCGCTCGCGCGGCATTGCGGATGGCCGAAGAAGCGCGCGCCGCCGGCGAAGACGCGGCCCACGCCCACGTTGGTTACTTTCTGATCGCGGAAGGCGTGGCGCGACTGGAAGCCGAGGCCGCGTATCGCCCACGGCTCGGCGAACGCGCGCGACGGGCGATCAAACGACATCCGAGCTTCGCTTATCTCGGGACCCTGACCCTGCTGACCACTCTGATCCTGGGCTTCACCGTCAGCTATGGGCTGCGGACCCTGCCAAGCCTGTTGATGCTAGCGATCGCTGCCCTGTTGGTATTAATTCCTGCCAGCGATCTGGCGCTGAGCATGCTGAACTGGGCGGTGACGCATTTTTTTGAGCCGCGTCTGCTGCCCAACATCGATCTCTCGAAAGGAGTTCCCGCCGAAGCCCGCACGATGGTAGTAGTCCCGGTGATTTTCAGCGATCTGGAATCAGTAGGGGCCTTGATCGATAAACTCGAGATCGCTTATCTGGCGAACCAGGATGAAAATCTTCACTTTGCGCTGCTCTCGGATTTCGCGGACGGACCAACCGAGGACGCGCCGGGCGATCAGGAAATCCTGGCGGCGGCCGCGGACGGCATCGAGCAGCTTAACCAGCAGTACAGTGCAAAGCAGCCGATCCGATTTCATCTTTTTCACCGCCCGCGCCGGTGGTGCGAGACAGAGGGGAAATGGATCGGTTGGGAACGCAAGCGCGGCAAGCTCCGTGAATTTAATCAACTGCTGCGCGGAAAGCGCGGCGCCAGTTTTATCCTCGCTACCGCCAGCCCGGAATTGCTGGCGCAGATTAGTTATGTGATCACGCTCGATGCCGACACGCAGTTACCGCGCGATGCTGCGTGCCGCCTGATTGGCACGGCGATCCATCCGCTCAATCAGCCTCGTTTCGATCCGGAGACCGCACTTGTCGTCAACGGTTATGGAATTCTGCAACCGCGCGTGAGCATCTCGCTGGAAAGCGCCTCCCGTTCGTTGTTCGCGCGTGTCTTTTCCGGGAACACGGGAATCGATCCGTACACTACGGCAGCGTCCGATGTTTACCAGGATCTTTTCGGTGAAGGCAGCTACACAGGGAAAGGTCTCTACGACGTTGACGCGTTCGAGAGAGCCCTCGACGATCGCGTTCCGCCCGACACTCTGCTCAGCCACGATCTCTTTGAATCAATTTTCGCGCGCGCGGCCCTCGTCAGCGACGTTGAATTTCTCGACGACTATCCTGCCCATTACGACACGTACGCCAGACGCCAGCATCGTTGGACGCGCGGCGACTGGCAGATCGCCGGCTGGCTGCGGACTGTGGCCCGCGACGCGCAGGGGCGCAAAAAACCTAATCGCATCTCGGCCATCTCGCGCTGGAAAATTCTGGACAACCTGCGTCGCAGCCTGCTGGCTCCGGCAATCGTCCTGTTACTGATCGCGGGCTGGACGATTCTTCCCGGCGGCCCTCTGTGGTGGACATTGTTCGCGCTCATCACGCTAGCCTTTCCGGTCTATGCCCACGTGACGACTGGTCTGTTGATTCACCCGCGCGGCGTTCCCTGGACCAGCCACTTCTGGAGTGTCTGGGGCGACATGCGAACCAACACCGCGCAACTGGCGCTCGAGGTTGTATTCCTGGCGCATCAATCGTGGTTGATGATCGATGCCATCGGGCGGACCGTCTATCGCAAATGGATTTCAGGTCGACACTTGCTGGAGTGGCAGACCGCGGCGAACACAGAAAAGACGAGCACGCATGACCTCGTAGCTTTCTTTCAATTCATGTGGCCGGTAGAAGTAATAGCCCTGGTGACAATGCTGTTGGTTGCTTTTACCAGGACCCGGGCGTTGCCGCTGGCAATTCCCTTCTTACTGAGCTGGGCCCTATCGCCGATGATCGCATTTCATGTCAGTCGCCGTCGGGTCGAAGATGCGCGAAAGTTCGCCGTCAAAGATGTGCGCACCGCGCGCATAGTCGCTCGCCGTACCTGGCGCTTCTTTGAAACGTTCGTCGGCGACGAGGATCATTGGCTGCCGCCCGACAACTTACAGGAAGATCCGCCGGTGATCGCGCACCGCACTTCACCGACTAACATCGGCCTGCTGCAGCTCTCAACTCTGTCGGCTTACGACTTTGGTTACGTAGGATTGGTGGAGCTGCTTGAACGAGTGGAATTCACTTTTGCGAGTCTGGAAAAACTGCAAAAGTTTCGCGGCCACTTCTTCAACTGGCATGACACGCGCACCCTGCAGCCGATGTGGCCGCAGTACGTTTCGGCTGTCGACAGCGGCAATCTCGCCGGCCATCTGATCGCGCTGAAGCAGGGCGCTCTCGATGTTCCTGACGACAAACTTTTCGATAGACGGGTGCTCGACGGCTTAAGGGATACAGTCGCGGCGATCACACAAGAGACATCCCAGTTGGCAGTGGCCCGCCAGCGCACCGACGCCATCACCATCAAGCAATTGAGCAGCGAAATTCAATCCTGCGCGAGCCTGCTCAATGCCGGAACTCCGTTCGCGCTGGCCGGGTGGGCGGAGTTATTTCAAGCAGTTAACGAGCGGGCCACCGTAATCGACGACATCGTGGCGGCGTTGGCGCAGGAACATCGCGGCGATGAGTTTACCGAGCTGCGCTGGTGGACCAGTTCGTTGCTTAGCCAGGCTCGAAACTATCTTCGCGATCTGAATTTGTTGGCGCCGTGGGGGCTCGCCTCGGCTGATTCGCTGGCCGCGATTGGCTCGTCAGTTGACGGGTTGCGTGCGCACTGGGAATCAATCACAAACGCCTTGCGGGTGGTCCCTTCGCTGGCTCAAATCTCAGAAATCTGTGACGGCGCGCTGGTGGAACTGGCGGCCCTGCGGGCGCGAATTGAGACGACCGTGCCGGAAACGCAGCCGGGCCGTGGCGCCGCGTTAAATGAATTGAGCGCGCTGACCGGCGCGTTCGAGCAAGCTGCCGAAGCTGCCCGGACGATCACTACCCGGCTGGCGAAGATCGCCCAGACCTGCCAGCGCATTGTCGACGAGATGGACTTTAAGTTTCTGCTTGATCCTGAGCGCAAGGTCTTCACCATCGGCTATAACATCAACGAAGGGCGACACGATAACTCGTTCTACGATCTATTGGCCTCCGAAGCGCGCCTCGCCAGTTTTATCGCCATCGCGAAGGGTGACGTGCCCCAGCAACACTGGTTTCGCATGGGCCGCCAACTGACAGCGGTTGATGGCGGCCGCGCATTAATTTCGTGGACCGGCACAATGTTCGAGTACCTAATGCCGCTGCTCGTCATGCGCGACTATCGCGAGACCTTGCTGGGCGAGACCTACGACGCCGTCGTCTCGCGGCAAATTGAATATGGCTATGAACGCGGCGTGCCCTGGGGCATCTCTGAGTCGGCATACGCGGCCCGCGATCTGCAACTTAATTATCAGTATGGACCGTTCGGCGTTCCGGGTTTGGGTTTGAAGCGCGGCTTGATCGAAGACCTGGTGGTTTCGCCTTACTCGACCATGTTGGCCGCGAGTATTGTTCCCGGCCCGGCGATGGAGAATCTACGGGTGCTGGAGCGCGAAGGCGCGCTTTCACGTTACGGTTTTTATGAGGCGCTTGACTACACGCCTGAGCGAGTCAAGAAAGGTGAGCGCTGCACGCTGGTGCGCGCCTACATGGCGCACCATCAGGGCATGACCTTGATCTCGCTCAATAATCTAATTAACCGTAATGTGATGCAGAATCGCTTTCACAGCGATCCGGCGGTGCAGGCCACGGAGCTGCTGCTGCAGGAACGCATCCCGCGCGGTGTGCCGGCCGCCCATCCCCGCGCCGAAGAAGTTCTGACCGGGCGCGTAGTGCGCACGCTGACGGGTTTGGTCACTCGCGCTTACGACACCGCCGATCTGCCGACGCCGCGCACGCAGTTGTTATCGAACGGAACCTACAGCGTGATGATTACGACCGCCGGCGCGGGCTATTCGATGTGCGGACCCGTGGCGGTGAATCGCTGGCGCGAGGATTCCACCCGCGACAATTGGGGCAGCTTCGTTTATATCCGCGATGTGCGCAGTGGGGCCGTGTGGTCGGCAGGTCATCAACCCATCGGCAGCAAGCCGCAGAGTTACGAAGTCGCTTTCTCAGAAGACAAGGCAGATTTCTGGCGGCGAGATTCCGGCGTCGTGACCCACCTCGAGGTAATCGTATCGGCCGAAGACAACGCTGAGATGCGCCGCGTCTCGGTCGCTAATTATTCGACCCGTCCCCGCGAGATCGAACTGACCAGTTATGCGGAAGTAGTGCTGGGACCCCGGGCCGACGATCTGGCGCATCCCGCGTTCAGCAACCTGTTTATCGAAACCGAGTACTACGCGCCGCACAGCGCGCTGTTGGCGCGCCGCCGTCCGCGCTCAGCGCAGGACGAAGCGAGATGGGGCGTGCATGTTCTGTCCACCTCGGCCGAAACGATCGCCGGGACTCAGTTTGAAACGGATCGATCCCGCTTTCTGGGTCGTGGTCACACTACCGCCGAACCTGTGGCGGTAATGGAAGATCGGCCGCTGTCGAACACCGTCGGCGCCGTGCTCGATCCGATTTTCAGTTTGAGATGCCGTGTGCGCCTGGCGCCGAACGAAACGGCGCAGGTTGTTTTCACGACCGGGGTCGCCCAGTCGCGCGAGCACGCGATCTCGCTGGCCGAAAAATATCGCGACGCAAATATCTTTGAGCGTGAATCGCGCATGGCGTGGACCCGCGCGCAGGTCGAGATGACTCACCTGCACATCGATCCCAATGAGGCGCATCTTTTTCAGAGACTCGCCGGCCGCATCCTTTATACGGATCCGTCGCTGCGGCCGCGGCCTCATGTGCTGGGGCTGAATAAGTTGACCCAGTCAGGTCTCTGGTCGCAGGGGATCAGCGGCGACTTTCCCATAGTAATCCTGCGCCTCGATTGCGAAGAAGACATCCAGATGACCCGCCAACTGGTGAGAGGCCATCAATACCTCCGATCAAAAGGGCTCCAGTTCGACCTAGTGATCTTGAACGATCATCCGACGGGCTATGCACAGTCACTGCACGACACCTTACAACTCGCGGTGCGGACCTCGGGTGCGCCGGGTCTGATCGATAAGCCCGGCGGAGTTTTCATTCGCCGCTCAGACATCATGCCCGAAGACGAGCGGATCCTGCTGCATTCTGTGGCGCGCGTGGTAATCGTTTGCGAAAGAGGTTCTTTGGAAGATCAGCTCGTGCGCCGGCCCATCGAAGAAACCCTGCCGCCGGCTTTTCAGCCGCGCTTGCCGTCGCAGGTCTACTCCGAAACAACTCCTGAACCGCCAAAACTTTCCTTCTTCAACGGGCTGGGCGGCTTCGCGCATGGCGGCCGCGAGTACGTCGTGATGCTGGGCGAAGGCCAGTGGGCGCCCGCGCCCTGGTCCAATGTGATCGCGAACAACCCGGATTTTGGATTCATGATTACCGAAACCGGCTCGGGTTTCACCTGGTCGGTCAACAGTCACGAAAACCGGATCACTCCCTGGTCCAATGACGCGGTCAGCGATCCGCCTGCCGAGTGCATTTACATTCGCGACGAGGATTCAGGCTCTACCTGGACGCCGACGCCTCTGCCGATACGTGAAGCGCAGGGCTATTTGATTCGTCATGGTCAGGGCTATAGCGTCTTTGAGCATGCCAGCCACGGCATCTCGCAGGAGTTGCTCTTGTTCTCGCCCCTGGACGCGCCGGTCAGGATTTCGCTCCTGCGGCTGCTCAATCACTCAGACCGGCGGCGCCGGCTCTCAGTCACCA
>JAWVCT010000058.1:0-263927 GCA_033858155.1 Blastocatellia bacterium | reverse complement strand
TGAGCCATGCTTTCCCACAGAGCCTCGATAAGTTCTATTCGCTCTGCGAGCGGAAGGCTCTTTACAGTGTCCACGAAGTTAGAACTCATGTTTTAAGTCTAGACGTGGATGATCAGGAAGACAAGCGAATTCCATGCAGAAGACTCTTTGAGATCAACTTGTAGCTTCTCAGCCTGCTTGTTATAGTCAGCTTTCGCTTTAGTACAACTTGAATGGCAACGGCGACGCAAGAAAAAGTCCTGGCGACGAACCGCGCCGCTTTTCACAACTATCACATCTCGGCAAAGTACGAGGCCGGTGCGGCGCTGCTGGGGACTGAAGTCAAGAGTGTCCTCGACGGCCGTATTCAACTGAAAGAGTCATACGTGGGAGTTCGTGAGGGCGAAGCGTGGCTGTTCAATGCCCACATCTCACCCTACACCTTTGGCAACCTCGCGAACCACGAACCCTTGCGCACACGTAAGCTGCTGCTTCATCGCCGTGAGATTGCCAAGCTTGAAGAAGCGGCATCGATTGAGGGGATGACCTTGATCATTACGCGGGTTTATTTGAAGAGCCGGAAAATTAAGTTTGAGGTGGGTGTAGCGAAGGGCAAGAAGTTATACGACAAACGCGAAACCGAAATGCGGCGCATCGTGGAGCGCGAAACCCAGGCGCAATTGAAGGAACGGAATCGATAATACTTATTCTTATTTAGTGGCACAGACTTCAGTCTGTGAATCTGGGCGTCGGAATCACAGACTGAAGTCTGTGCCACTCAACAAGCTGATCGGATCATTTAGAAGAGAGGGTAGTAATGGAAGCAATCGGAAGTTCTCAATCGTTGAAAGAGATTAACGTAACAGCGCTGGCCGTGGCGGTTTTCAAAGGCGAAAAAGCCAACGAAGGGCTTTTGCAAAGTCTGGACGGCGCCGTCGAAGGCTTGATCAGTAGCGTGATCAAGACTGAAGAATTCGCGGCGAAGACGGGTGAGACTGCTTACTTTCATGTTCCGGGAAAAGGATTAAAGGCCGAACGTCTGCTTCTGATTGGCTGTGGCGACCGTGACGATTACAAAGCCGCGCAGATAACTCAGATGGCCGGCACCGCGGCGCGTTTTCTCAGGAGCAAGAATGCGAAGTCGATTGCGATTGCGCCCCGCGCCGACGGCGACGCAGAGAAGGTCGCGCAAACCGCGATGGTGGGCGCGATCATGGGCCTGTTTGAGCCCGATAAATATCGAACCAAAGACAAAGAGGATCGAGAACTGAAACGAATCGCGGTCGTGATTGAGGGCGGGGACAAGAAAGCCTTACAACAAGGCGCTGAACGCGGCCGGATTATCGGCGAAGCGGCGAACTTCACCCGGGATCTCGCGAACGAACCCGGAGGTTACCTGACGCCGACGATCCTGGCCCAGCGCGCACAGAAAGTTGCGAAGCAGTTCGGCCTCAGTATCAATGTGCTCGATCAGCGGCAGATGGAAAAGTTGGGGATGGGATCTCTGCTGGGCGTCTCTCGGGGCTCCGAAGAACCACCAAAGCTGATCATCATGAGGTATGACCCGCCCAAGCGTAACAAGCGAGCTCGTGGATTATTGGCCCTCGTCGGGAAGGGGATTACGTTTGACTCGGGTGGGATCTCTTTGAAGCCGGGCGAGAATATGGAGTTGATGAAGTACGACATGACCGGCGCCGCTACGGTCATCGGGGCGATGCAGGCTATCGCTCAGTTGCGGCCTTCGATACCAGTACTCGGAGTTGCTCCGTGTTCCGAAAATTTGCCTTCGGGAAAAGCGACCAAGCCCGGCGACATTTTGACGGCGATGACCGGCAAGACGATCGAAGTCATTAACACCGATGCCGAGGGGCGTCTGGTGCTGGCGGACGCGATTGCCTATGCAAAGAAACTTGGCGCCACGCAGATTATCGATATGGCGACGCTGACGGGCGCTGTTTCGATCGCTCTCGGCGACGTGAACACTGCAATCCTGGGTACGGACCAGACGCTCATCGAGCAAGTGATTGCAGCGGGGAAGGAAGTGGGCGAAAAATTCTGGCAGTTGCCGCTCGACGACGAGTACACGAACCAGATTAAGAGTGATATTGCCGACATCAAAAATGTTGGTGGGAAAAAAGCGGGCACGATCACCGCGGCCGCCTTCCTCAAAGAATTCGCTGATGATGTATCGTGGGCCCACTTGGATATTGCCGGCACGGCCTGGGGCGACACTGCCCAACCTTATCGCTCCAAGGGTCCGACAGGTGTCGCGGTGCGAACGCTCATCGAGTTCATCGAAAGGTCCGCTCGCCAAAACGGAGATTAATCGCTGCCCTCAGAGTTTAAGCTTCAGCTTGCGTCTTAATCGACAGGTGTTTAGAGTACCGACTCTAGTCGGGCCCCTCCTCCTCGTAAAGCCCGACTAAAGTCGGCACTCTGTACGCCTGCTTCCCAAGTTAAGCCAGCACCCACCAAATAAACGGCTCGCTCTCGCCATTCAGGAAATGTTAAAATTGCAGGCGGATTAGGTAGCGAGACGGGACGGTCACCAGGTGACATTGCCTCCGTTCTCGCGCCAGTTCCCCCTTGCGATGACCGACTATTATCACGTTCTGGGCGTCAAACGGAGTGCGACCGGTGCCGAGATCAAATCCGCTTACCGGAAGCTCGCGCGGAAGCGGCACCCGGATGTAAACCGAGGGTCAGAGAAGGCTGCGCGTGAATTTGCGCTCCTCTCGCTCGCTTACCACACACTGATCGATCCTCAGGAACGTGCCTTTCACGATCAGCAACTTGATCAGAGCACGCGTCCGGCCCCTTTTCTGGGACTCGACAACAACCCGCATGCGCAGCGGGCCAGCAACATTGCGGTCCAGGCCCGCTGGGATCGGGTCGTCAATCAAATCCTCGAGACTGATCGGCGCGAGAACATCGAGCGCCAGCGTGCCGTCTTCACTACCGTTTCACTTTTCCTTTCGACGTTCTTTGTGGCGATGATCAAGCCGCCGCTGTGGCAGTCATTCGGCCTCGCCGGCAAGGCAATCCTGGCTACGCTCTTTATGACTGGCGTCTGGCATTTGATTCGCCGGTTGCGCGAATACATCACGCATTACACCTACAAACCTGACCACCTTAATTACTCAATTACGAGCGAAGAACGCGAGCCGGATCAGCCGTTCACCCGATTTTCAGCGTACGCCTTCCTGCTCGGCGGCTATGTGATCAGCCTGGGAATTGGATTGTTCATCGGCTGGCACGCGCAGGATTTCTTTGCGGATTTGACTCTGCTCTTCCGGCATCACGCCACGGCGCCCACGGTCGGTTCTTTCTCGCCGGCAGTGCTGATGTTTTCGGACTTGCTCTTCTATCCGCCCATCGCGGTTTTGGTTATCGACACGCTGCACGCGGTTGCGTCGCGGATAGATACCGGTTGAACTCCGGCGTGCGGTCGGGTATGTTGCGCCCCATGAGATTCCTGATAAAGATGATTTCAAATGTACGGGCACCTTTCTTTAAAGCGGCGTCGATCGCTTTGTTGCTGACGATGTCTGGAGGCGGGGAGGTCACCTCCCGGTATCTGATCGCCGGCCAAAAGAATGAAGCGTTGACGCCGCTGCAGCGCGAGATCGAGCGCCAGCGCCAGCGTCTAAAATCGGAGGACATCGAAGATCGTCGCGATGCGCTGATGCGGCTGGGTAACTTGAAGCGACTTGACGCGTCCCGTGTGGCGGCCGCCGGATTGACCGACGTCGAACCAAAGGTTCGCGTGGCCGCGCTGCACGCCATTTTGTCTTTGCCGCAGGCAGACGCAGCCCCACTCTTGATTCCCCTCTTGCAGGACAAGACGGAATTCGTTCGACGCGAGGCGGCCTACGCCCTGGGCGAAACGCGAAGTCGTTCCGCGGTAGCTTCCCTTACGAGTCTCTTGCTGAGCGACAAGGACGCGGGCGTTCGCAGCGCCGCGGCAGTGGCCCTGGGCGAAATCGGCGACGAGTCAGCGGTCGAGCCGCTTTCGGCGGTGCTGGCCGGCCAACCACCAAAAACAAAGAAACCAAAAGCGGGAGCCAACGACTCAGTAAAGCGGGCGGCGGCGCGTTCGCTCGGCCAGATCAAGAGCCGCGCGGGCGTCAGTGTTCTGATCGCGACACTCACGAACGACGCCAACGAAAACGATGTGAGGCGGGAAGCGGCTACGGCGCTCGGGCTAATCGGCGACGCCTCCGCGGCACCGGCTCTTCAGGCCGCCTTTGCTTCCAGCGATCCTTATCTTGCCGAGGCCGCCCGCATAGCGCTGCGCCGCCTAAAGTCTCTTAAGAATTGAAGGAGAATCTCCGACAGGAAGACCAGACTAAAGACGGTCTAAAACAAAGAGGCGCCGAAGCTCTCGCTCCGGCGCCATCTGTTTTGTTCCTACCTTGTGGCGAACTCGGCTTAGCCGTCAGTCTTCTCTCCGCGGCCCTGGCCCTTTCGGGCGGCCTTGCTTTCCTTGGCTTGGGGGATGGGCACGCCCACGCTACCTGAGCGGGCCGCTAAAGGTTCTTCATCCGGTGTCGCGGCGGTAATCTCCTGAATCAACGCACCGCCCGATTTCTTCGAGAAGGTTAGCTTGTTGGCAACCGTGCCGAGGTCCACCTGCACCAGATCACCCAAACCGATTTGGCCGGTCGCTACCAGGTTCGACAACGGATAGACGAGAAAGCGCTCGACCGCGCGTTTCAAGTGCCGCGCGCCATACTTGTAATCGATGCCCTCCTGCAAGAGCATGTCTTTGGCGGCGTCCGAGCACTGGAAAACGAACTTGGTGCCCGCGGACATCATGATGCGATCCTGCACCGACTGCAGTTCGAGATCGAGAATCGCGCGCAGATGGTGCTCTTTCAAAGACCGGAATACGACAACCTTGTCGATGCGGTTCATGAACTCCGGCGAAAACTTACGCCGGGCCGCTTCTACCGCCGTGCGATAGATTTTCTGATCTACTTCGCTGTCAGGATTTTTGACACCCTTGCCCGGAGCGAAGCCGATACCGCCGGAGATCAACTCGGACATCTCGCGAGCGCCCAGGTTCGAAGTCATGATGACGATGCACTTCGAAAAGTCGACGCGCCGGTTGTCGCCCAGGGTTAAGGTGGCCTTGTCCAGAATGCCAAGCAGAAGCTGCCACAGGGAATCCGAAGCTTTTTCAATCTCGTCAAAAAGCACGAGGGTGAGCTTCAGCTCTTCGTTGTGCATCCGGTCGAGGTTCTCCTGCGTTAGCATAGGAGACGTCTCGCGATGACCCAGGTATCCCGGAGGGGAACCGATTAGCTTGGCGATTTCGTGCGAATGCTGAAATTCGGCGCAGTCAATCTTCACGACGCCGTTCGGATCTGAGAACAGAACCTCTGAGGCCGCCTCGATTACGCGCGTCTTTCCCGAACCGGTAGGGCCGAGGAACAACATCGTGCCGATCGGCCGACTGGGCGGATTCATGCCGGCCAGAAATATCTGGTACAGGCCGCTCACGCGGCGCACGGCACGTTCCTGGCCAACGATGCGCGCCCCCAGGCGGTCTTCAAAATCCTGAGCGCGCGGACTTTTCTGATCCGGATCAAGAAAGACCGTTTCGTTGATTTTGTTCTCTGGGGCGTCCATCTCGTCTCTTTTCAATTCGGCAATCATGATGTTTTTCCTTGCCGCGGCGGGTTGTTCGATAACAGCCTCAACGCCGCTCGGGATCCTCCAACTCATCCCTAATGCAAAGAACGATCCGCTCCTTTAACTGATGCGCATCTCAACCTTTAAGTTTGCTTGACTCCGGCATCGATGCGAGCGCATTCACAGCCGCTTACGCTATATATACGACTAGGAAAGAAATGTCACCCAAAATATTCGGGGCGGGCTTGTGCTTATTCTTCTATTGGGGTTCGAAAGACAGAAACACGCTGACATTTCACGGCACAACACTGCTGACACTTCGTGTTCGTAACCGGAAACCCTGGGACGAGCAGAGAAAGTTACACCGAAAGGGTTGTACCTCTCTTGAAACGTTGTTTTGTGCTGGGGGCACGACCGATCCTGACTAGTCGTAATACTCCAGGCCCAGATGCGTGATCAAATCTTCGCCACGCAGGTGACGCAGAGTGTTCTTGAGCTTCATCAACTGGATGAAGACGTCGTGCTCCGGATAGAGGCCGGGCGCGGTCATCGGCGATTTGAAATAGAATGACAGCCATTCCTGGACACCTTTCATCCCGGTGCGCTGGGCCAGGTCCAGGAACAGAGCCAGATCGAGCACGATGGGGGCGGCCAGAATCGAATCACGACAAAGAAAATCGATCTTGATCTGCATCTTGTAACCGAGCCAGCCAAAGATATCGATATTGTCCCAGCCCTCTTTGTTGTCGCCGCGCGGCGGGTAATAGTTAATGCGCACGACGTGCGAGAAGTCTTTGTAAAGCTGGGGGTAGACATCGGGTTGCAGAATGTATTCAAGCACCGACAGCTTGGACTCTTCCTTAGTCTTAAACGACTCGGGATCGTCGAGTACCTCACCGTCACGATTGCCCAGAATATTGGTGGAGTACCATCCGTGCAGTCCCAGCATCCGCGCCTTAAGGCCGGGAGCCAGGATGGTCTTCATCAGCGTCTGTCCCGTTTTGAAGTCCTTGCCGCAAACCGCCAAACCTTCCTGGTTAGCCAGGTCCATCAGGGCTTGCACGTCCACGGTTAGATTGGGCGCGCCATTGGCAAAAGGCACTCCCGATTTAAGCGCGGCGTAGGCGTAAATCATCGAGGGCGGAATCGCCTTGTGATTGTCGCGCATCGCCTGCTCGAACGACTTCAGGTTGCGGTGCACCGGGTGCGGCTTCATGAAGATCTCGGTTGAGGCTGCCCAGATCATCACCAGCCGATCGCACTTGTTTTTCTTTTTGAAATCGGCAATCTCGTCAATCAACTGGCGCGCGAGCTGAAGCTTGTTCTTACCTGTCTTAACATTCGTGCCGGTCAAACGCTTGACGTAGTTTTGATCGAAGACGGCCTTCATGGGCATGATCTTTTGCAGGGGCTTGCGCAGTTGCGTGAGCAGTTCTTTTTCCAGCACTCCGGCATGCGTCGCCGCTTCGAAGGCCGAATCCGGGAAAATGTCCCAGGCGCCGAAGACCAGGTCTTCCAGCTTGGCCAGAGGAACGAAGTCTTTAATTGCCGGTACGCGATTGTCCGTGCGCCTGCCCAGGCGGATGGTGCCCATCTGCGTCAAGCTGCCTATTGGTTCAGCCAGACCCTTCTTGATTGCTTCCACGCCTGCGATGAAGGTCGTGCTGACAGCGCCAAGCCCGACCAACAACACGCCCAACTTACCTTTAGCCGGCGCGATTTCCGCGCCCTTCTGTACCGGCATTCTTACAGTTTACCTCCGAGGAATAATTGCTGGATTAACGAGACGCACGATGATACATGAGACGTGATCGATTCGCACGTCGGGACTAGCCGGGTGTTGGCGCAGAGTGATTATTGATGGAAGAGCATGTGGGCGGCTCTGCCGTCTGATGTGCGGAAAGGCTGGGCCTTTCCGGTAACTGTCCCTTCAAGAAAATTGAGAGGCTCTGCCTCGAATCGGAGGCATAGCCTCCAAAATCTTAGTGAACTTGATCGGTAAGGCGAGCCTTACCGCACATCAAGCGGCAAAGCCGCGGACGCTTACTCACAATTAACGGCTAAAGCCACGGTGCTAATGAGAGAGTGCCAAGGGATTTAGATACCTGTTCCCATTAACCCCGGATTGTTGGTGATCATGGCGTGAATTCCAAAATCCGCAGTCCGGCTCATCCATTTGGGAGAGTCGACAGTCCAGACCACGGAAAGCAAATTATTTTCCGCGGCCAAAGCCAACAGTCGTCGAGTAGCAATCAACCGGTGTATCAGAATCTGCTTAGCACCGCATTCGAGAGTGGCCGTAATCATCGGATGTTTCCGCACTGTCTTAACGGGATTGCGTCTGGGTTCGAACAAAGCTCCGGTGGTAATCGAAGCGTCAATCGTTTTCATCCGGGCGAGCGCTTTCAAGTGGAAACTCACGACAACCACGCGGCTGTGAAGCTGGTGAGCATTGACGAGTTGAGCGACTGATTCGGCTAGATCGATGTAGGTGTCCTCCGCTTGATCGGTCTTCATCTCTACATAGATTACCTCGGAGTTGGTCGGACGCTGCTTAAAGAAATCAAAGACTTGTTCGAGAGTCGGAACACTTTGACGGCTACTTGCGAGTCGGTCAAGGTTTGGATGTTTGCGATAGAACCATGTGGCCACATCTATCTGTCCGAGCTCGGCCGAAGTCATTCTCGAGACTACTCCTTCGCGAAGTGCCGTGCGTCGCAAGGTCGAATCGTGAATGATTACCGGGACACCGTCGCCGGCCAGTCGAACGTCCAACTCGACTCCGGCAGCGCCGTCTTCCAGAGCCAGCTTGAAAGCAGACAGAGTATTTTCAGGAGCCAGAGCCGAAGCCCCGCGGTGTCCGATTATCAGCGGCGAGGGTTGCGAGATTCGGTTTGGCAAGGGAAACGTTGATGGATACGCAAGATGCAGATGTATTAGCGCGGGCCTTTGCCGTCGCCGTAGCTCATGCGTTTTAGTTTGATATCGAAGGTCCCGATGTCGACCTTCAACTGCGCCCTTACGGGAAGCCTGCGGCCGTCATCAGTGATCCAAATTGAAAGCGAACCCCGACTCTGGACCATGCCGTCCGCGCCAAACAGCGAGGGGTCGACCCGCACGGTGCCGACCGTGCCGAGGACTGTCTTCATTTGCTTTCGTTCGACTACCGCGACGGCGAAGCGAAACACTCGGCCCGAGTCGCTCACCGGAACGTCGAAGGATTTTCCGACTTCCAATTTCTGCGTCCGCAGAAAGTAAATCACGGTCAGAATGTCCTGTATCGGCTCGGAAAATTCCAGCGCGCTGATGCGTGGTGCTTGTGACTGGTTAGGATCGCGCTCTGTCCAGGTGACCTTGCGCGCATCGTGATCAAACACTGCCTCGCTGGCCCGCACGCGTTTTCCCTGTTCTTCGAGCTTGCTGGTTCGCAGCACTGTGAACGGATCGGGATCAACCGCCGATTCGACATGTTCATGAAAACGGAAGCCGGCAATCCTGGGAAACAGGCCTTTGCTCGTGACATCACCGACTAAGCGAAGGATGACGGGGTCTTCAGACAATCCTCTGGTAGAAACGGTTTCGGTATTTGCCTTAAAGCGGAACTCAGCGACGTCAACTCCGTGCAGGAGTCCTTTATTGAACTCGGCTTGATAGACAAGTTCCTCGCCGTTGGAGAACGGAACCGCAGCGCGCTGCGCCCGCTGACCCAAAACGGTATTGACAGCCAGGGCCAGAAAAAGCGACGCCACGGCCGGGCCGGTCAAAAGGAATTTTTTCAATCCAGATTTCAAAACGAACTCCCGATTTTAGAACTTGCTTGAAATAAAAGCCTTCAACGCAAGCAGCGCCCAGGCAATCACCAATCCCATGGCGGCCTGATACTCGCGATAGCGTTTGTAGAGCGCGGCATCGAACCTGGCTTCAATTCGATCGCGATAAGGGGAAAGGCGCGGCAAGAATAAAGGTACTGCTTTCAAGTATCTTTCGTAACTCTCGCCAAATAATTTCGCGAGAGTCGCCGATTCGACGCGCATCACGGGAACATAGATGCCCAGAAATAACGCAGCGAAAACAATTCCCAAAACCAATCGGCCGGAAGCAATGGTAAAGCCGACGCCAATTAGAAAGCTTCCGAGGTAGAGCGGATTCCGTGTGTAAGCGTAGGGTCCAGTGATTGCCAGGGCATCGTTCTTTCTAAGATGACCCGTGGCCCACGCGCGCAGAGCGAGTCCCGGCAACGCGATCGCGCCGCCGATCGCTAGCGTTAACGGTCTCGGCCGGCTAAGCAAAAAGAAAATCGCCGCGCAAACGAACCCGAGCGGTACACGCCAGCGCTGCACCCATGTGCCAGGTTTAGCCAATCGTTACCAGCTCCACTGGTGCTATTCGATTCACGCGAGACAGCCGATCCGTCACGGCGTGCAGCACCCGCTCCACGTCAATGTCCATACAGATCCATTTTGAACAGGCGCGTCTATGGCAATCGACGCGGCAATCGATGTCCGTCCGCTCAACGCAGATGTCGTCAGGATTGGGGCTGCCGTTACGCCACCATTCAGTTGGCCCAAATAGTCCGACCAAAGGCGTGCCTGCCGCAACGGCCAGATGAGTCGGGCCAGTATCGCCGCCGACGTATACCTGGGCGCCTTTTGCGAGGGCAAAAAAACCTTTCAACGAAAGACAGACCGCTCGAGCCTTCCCCGAAGTCGATGCCGACAGCGCTTGCTTCGCGAGCCCAGCTTCACCCGGACCGTAAGTGATCAGCGAATGCAATTTGAACCGAGTCCACAACTGGTCAGCCAAGGCGCCAAACTTATCCGCGCTCCAGAGCTTCGTCGGCCACCCGCCGCCCGGATTCAAAATCGCGTAATGGCCTCCCATACCGCGAACGGCCTCTGCGGCTTCGAGTTCATCGCCCTGATTAATTGCGATCGGAAACTCAAAATCCGCAGGGTCGTCGGGAACAGAGATGCCCAAGGCTGACTTTACCAGCATCAGATTTTTTTTGATGACGTGTAAACCCGGAGGAATAAATACTGTTTGGTGAACCAGGAAACGGCTGGCAGGCTCGCGCAGCGCGTCGCGGGCAAAGCCATACACGCGCTGCGCCCGCGAAAGGCGCGCCGCCAATGAAGACTTTAGCAATCCCTGGAAATCGAGAGCAAGATCGAAGGCGGAGGCGCGTAGCAGACGTAACTGCTGGCGCGGTGCCCGCAGCGTCTCCCCAGACATCAGCCCGCGCCTCAGCGCCTTCGTGTCGATTACGATGAGGCGATCCAGAATCGGGTTGTCTTTTAATATTTCAGATGATCGGCGCTCGACAACCCAGGAGATTTCCGAGTCGGGCAAGGCCCGGCGCATCGCGCCGAGGGCCGGCAGAGTATGCACGATGTCGCCGATGCTGCCGAGTTTGACGATGAGAATGCGCATGAATCAATGGGCAGTGAGCAGTGAGCCGTGAGCAGTTCGACCCGGTTCTTCTGCTCACTGCTTACTGCTTACGGCTAACTTTTCAATCATTTGGGACGAAGAGTGATCTTTCGGGTCGCCCACGATCGCCACTCGTCCGCCAAAAGATCGTACCACATCGCGCTCCGGAACCGAGTCTTCCGTGTAGTCGGTGCCCTTGGCATGAACGTCAGGCTTGAGAGCGAGCAGAAGTTGTTCGACAGTGGGTTCGTCGAAGATCGTGACCAGGTCTACTGCTTCGATTGATGAAACGATTTCGGCCCGTTGATCCTGCGGCAGTAAAGGACGGCCTTCGCCTTTCAATCGGCGCGCCTGCGTGTCCGAATTAATGCCGACTACCAGGAGATCGCCGAGCGCCTTTGCCGCTTCCAGGTAACGAACGTGGCCGACATGCAGAACGTCAAAGCAACCGTTGGCCATAACTATTCGCTTTCCTGCTCGCCGTGCCGCCGCGACTATAGTAATCAAACGGCTGCGGTCGACGATTCGCAACTTAGCTGTTGAGTCAGGATTGCGATCCGTTATGGTCATTCGCCTGCCACCTGGGTTATTGCTGACACCAGTTCAACTGAACTGACAGTCGCCGTGCCGCGCTTCATGACCACCAAGCCCCCCGCGAAATTTGCCAGGTGGGCCGCGTCGGCGAACGAAGACCCTGAGGCCAGGGCCAACGCGTAAGTAGCGATCACGGTATCGCCGGCTCCGGTAACGTCCACCGGCTGGCTTGAACCCACAGCGTTGATATGCAGCGGGGCTCTGTCAGCTTCAATCAACGTCATACCGTGGCCGCCGCGCGTGACCAAAAGCGCTTTGTACCCGAGTCGCTGTCGTAATTGTTCCACCGCCAATTCCAGAGCGGCCTGATCGAAATGCTTGGCCCCTAGAAGTTGCTCAACCTCATCCTCGTTTGGCGTTGCCGAGGTGAAATCAGAAAACTCGGAAAGTCGAAAGCGAGAATCAACCAACACCGGCACTGTCTGCCCGACAGTCTCACGCACGACCGCAGCAATGCGCGGATCCGCGACGCCATAGTTGTAGTCGGAGATGATCACCGCGTCGGCGTTCGAAACAGCATCGGAGATACCGGCGCGCAACTGATCCTGAACTTCCGCACTGAATCCAGGTTCGTTGTCATAGTCGATCCGGATAACCTGTTGGCGAGTTGAGTGAAGCTGACCTGCCAGCACCCGAACCTTGGTTGTAGTTCGTCGCTTATCTGTTAACAAAACTCCATCGCAGTCGACGCCAGCCTGGCGAAGAGTCTCTAACAGAATCTGCCCCGGTTCATCAGTGCCGAGCACCGAGATCAGCGAGACGTTCGCGCCGAGCGCCGCCAGATTCGCAGCGCAGTTACCCGCGCCGCCGGGCGTTGTTTCGGTGTGCTCGTGCCGCAGAATAAAGACCGGGGCTTCGCGCGACACGCGGCTGATCTCGCCATAGATGAACTGGTCCGCAATGATGTCGCCGATGACGACGATGCGTTTTCCTGAAAAGCCTTCGACGATCTTTGCCAGGCGGCTCATGCGGTAACCTCTGCGCGTCTTTGCGACATTAATGCGGACGAGCGCTCGAAAACCTCCGCGGGCGTGATGGCGGTCATGCAACGATGATCGATTGGACAGTCACGCAGCATGCACGGCGCGCAATCGGGCGGGTGGCGAATGATTTCGGCGCTGTCAGAAAATGGATAAGTCGTTAGCGGATTTGTTGGACCAAAGATCACGATCGTCGGCGTCTTCAGCGCCGCGCCGATGTGGGCCGGCCCGGTATCATTCGTAATCAAAACATCCGCGATGCTGATGATTGCCGTAGCTTCCGCGACCGTAGTCTTTCCCGTCAGCACCATTGGCGTGCGGCGCGCGTGTTCGCAAACCTCGTTGGAAACATCCAGCTCGCCAGGCGATCCAATCAACGCTACATCCACGCCTGACTCAGCCAAACGATCGGCAA
The DNA here is from genome assembly GCA_033858155.1 of Blastocatellia bacterium. GTDB lineage: Bacteria > Acidobacteriota > Blastocatellia > Pyrinomonadales > Pyrinomonadaceae > UBA11740. Next base: position 250,892 of record JAWVCT010000058.1, on the reverse strand, counting down.
GTTCCGCATAGCGTTCCGCGGGCCAGCGTTTAGCGCGGCTGTTGATCGAGCCGGGGCAAAGTACCACTAACGGTGTATTCGTCCGAGCGCCATGTTCGTGCAGAAGCTGGAGCGCCTTTCGCTTTCGATCCTCTGACACTTGAAGATCGAAACGCGGTTCAATCGCTTCAGTCCGGGCTTGTCCAGCTAGCAGCCGCTCTAATTCCGCGACGATGTTCAAATAGTAGAAGCTCTCGTGCCTTTCGTTCTTCCAAGCGGGCAAGGGAAGGGTATGCGTCAGCAAGAGCCCACGCCGATCGGTGTCGTAACCCATGCGCACTGATGCCCCGGACAAAAAAGCTATCAGCGCAGCTTCAAACGCATTCTGAAACAGCAGCGCCAAATCGAATTTCCGTCGGCGCCATTCGCGCGCCTGACGCCAGGTGGAACCGAGACCAGTGCGATCGTAAACCAGGACCTCATCCACAAAGTCTGCGTCGATGAAAATGTCGGCAGCGCCGGGACGCGAGACCAGAGTGATATGCGCACTCAGCAAAACTCGCCGCAGTTCGCGCAGAGCGGGCACAGCTATCACCGCGTCGCCGACCCAGTTGGGGATGCGAACAACGACACGATTGATCTTATTCCGCGTTAGTCTTTCAGCCTTCAATTTGGATCTGCTTCGCTTGCACTTCTCAAACCGCCGTTAGGCGCGCAATGTTTATAGTACGCCCCAGAACACTGTCTTCTAAGTTCCGTTAGGAGCGAAATGTTATGACGCTCCTAACGGAGCCCGAATCGTATTACTACCTACGGTGCTATAAATATTCGACTCCTCCGGAGCCGCAAGCCTATTGGATTGCGAGCGTGACCAATCAGATAAGGCCCTTTAGGCCTTCTTCGATCCCAATTTGTGGGGACCAGCCCAGTTCCGTGCGGACGCGTGTTAAGTCGGTGATGTAATTCAAAGGCACCGGCGCTGGCGGCGGCGTGCTTTCGTCAAACACTGGATTGCACTGAATGATCTCCGCAATCTTGTCGACGATCTCGCGCAACGACAAAGCGTTCTGGCGGCCGCCGCCGAGATTATACAGCCCATGAGGTACGTCAGAGTCGATGAAGGCGCGGCAGGCCCGCGAGAAATCATCAACGTGCAGAATGTCGCGCACCGGTTTGCCCTCGAGCGGCAGGCGCAGTGGCCAGCCACGTTTCACGGCTTCGACATAGTGCGTGACAAATCCGTTCTCGTTTCCTTCCGATGGTCGCGCATAGACAGTCGAAAGACGGAAGATACACGAGCGAAAGTTTTGTTGCGCGGCATAGTATTGGATATATTTTTCAGCGATCAGCTTTGACCATTCCAGCGCCGAATGGTTCTGATATCCAGTACTGCAACTTTCCGGGACCTCGTCGAAATCGTCGGCGTGCGGTCCATAGACATCTTTGGTGGAAGCAAAGATGAACACAGAATTCGGCCGCATCGCTCGCAAAAGATTCACCGTGCCCTCGATGTTTGTGCGAAAGCAAAGCTCGGCATCAGCAGGGTTCTTGCTCAGGTGGGCAGCGAGGTGGATCACGATTTCAAAGTTTCCGGCCCTGGCCGCGTCGAGCGGGCTGAGCACGTCGAGCTGTGATCGCCGTGAGAGATCCTCGGCCTGGAAGTGTCGGCGTACATGAGTGCCGAGATACCCGCTGCCGCCTGTGACTAAGACTTTCAAAGTTTGTAGCGCAAGTTGTTAACTTGCGCACCGTGATTACTCGCTCGTTTGGAAGAACCGCGCAAGTTAACAACTTGCGCTACATTCTGTTGCGCGCCAACTGGTTGAGTTCGGTCAGTGATTCGGCGCGGCCGATAGCGATCAGGATGTCGCCGTTCTCAATCGTCGCATCGCCGCCAGGATTGAAAAGGATCTGGCCGTCCTGCCGCCGAATGCTAATGATTACCACATCCAGATCCGAACGGATCGGAGTTGAACGTAGTTCCTGTCCGACCAGAGATGATGCTGCGTCCACCTCTACCTGTTCGAACCCCAACCCCAACTCGTTCGCGGTGATTGAATCCATGAACTCGCTGACGGCGGGCTTGGTAAGAGCCACGGCCATTCTGTGTCCACCGATGATGGTCGGCGCGATTACGTGATTTGCGCCGGCACGCAACAATTTTGCTTCTGCTTGTTCTTCGGCTGCGCGCGCGACAATTCTCAGGCTCGGACTCAAGTCGCGTGCGGTCAAGACGACATAAACATTGTCGGCATCGTTGGGAAGACACGCGGCCAGTCCGCGCGCATGCTCGACGCCGACACTGCGCAGAGTCGCTTCAAGTGTCGCATCGCCAACCAGTACGTTGACTCCGCGCTGGCTGAACTCAGCGGCGCGCTGCTGATCGCTTTCGATAACGACGAAGGATTCGTTCGCGGCGAGGAGATCACGGACGAGGTGCGAACCGACTCGCCCTGAGCCGCAGATAATGTAGTGATCGCGCAGCTTGCTCATCTTTCTTGTCAAACGTCGCTGGCCAAAGGTCGATACCAGTTCCCATTTGACCACCGATTGAACTATGGTCGAGATGGCCAACGCAACCCCGCCCGCGCCGATCAGCATGACGAGGACGGCGAACATGCGGCCGGGTCCGCTGCGCGGAGGCATATCGCCATAGCCCACCGTCGTCAAGGTCTGCACCGTCACATACAGGCTATTGGAAAGCGACCAACCCTCGACGATATGAAAGCCGACCGTGCCAAACACGATCGCCATTGCCAGAGCGAACATGGCATAGCGAATTTTGAAGCCTCTTCCGGACCGCGTTCGGGTGGCAAAGGGCATTTGACAATATCGGGTACGGAACCGCTCGCGGTAGCGAGCGGGTCGACAGACCAGCGCTCAACTGATCACGACATATATCACGGTCGTTAATTCGTTCGTGTATACCCGCTCGCTACCGCGAGCGGTTCCGTTCCGATCGCAACGACAGAATTACTTCCGCTTCCAGCGGACGCCGTCCTTGGTGTCTTCCAGAATGATGCCGCGCTCGGCAAGTTCATCGCGAATCTCATCTCCCCTCTCAAAGTCACGGCGGTGACGCGCTTCCTGTCTCTCGTCGATCAGCTTTTGAATCTCATCATCCAGAATTTGAGGCTGCGGATTACCAAACACATTCAGCACACTGTCAAAGCGTTCGAGGGCGGCGATAACTTCGCGCTTGTTGTCGTCACGCAGGCTGCGCCGCGCCAGCACTGTATTCACTTCACGCGTGAGGTCGTGGATAGCGGCGAGCGCGACCGAAGTATTGAGATCGTCGTCCATGCCCGCTTCAAATTCCGCCAGCGCTCGCGCAGTCGCCGTGGCCAACAGGTCATCGCGGCCCGGCTCAGTCTTCGCTTCCTCGAGCCGCGCGCGAAAATCGCGCAGGCTGCCAACCGTTTTCTCTGCGCCGCGCAAGGCGTCGAAAGTAAAGTTGAGCTGCTTCCGGCACGGAACACTCAAGAGAAAGTAACGAATCCCGGCGGCGGAAAAGCCCTGCGCCGCCAGATCGCGAAAGGTGTAGTAGTTGCCTTTCGACTTTGACATCGTCTCGCCTTCAACTTTCAGATGTTCAAAGTGCAGCCAGTAGCGGACGAACTGTTTGCCGGTAGCGCCCTCGCTCTGCGCGATTTCGTTTTCATGATGCGGAAAAATCAGGTCGACACCGCCGAGATGAAGGTCGAACGTCTCGCCGAGATATTTCATCGACATCGCCGAACACTCGATATGCCAGCCGGGACGCCCACGCCCGATGGCGGCGTCCCAGGCGGGTTCTTCGGGCTTGTTCGGTGCTTTCCAAAGGGCGAAATCGCGCGCGTCTTCCTTTTCGTACTTGTCGGTGTCGACGCGTTCGCTGCCGCCGTCGATGTTCCCGGCAAAATTTATTTTCGAAAGCTTGCCGTACTCGGGGAACGACTTGATCCGGTAATAGATCGAACCGTCGGATTTATACGCGTGGCCGTGCTCTTCCAGCTTTTCGATCAAAGAAACCATTTCCGGAATGTGCTGGGTTGCGCGCGGAGCGACCTCTGGCCGTTCACAGCCCAGCGCGTCAAAGTCTTCCCAAAATGCCTGGATGTATTGCGATGTGTAGTCATCAATCGCCAGGCCTTTCTCCTGCGCTTTCGCAATGATGCGATCGTCAACGTCGGTGAGATTCATTACCTGCGTCACGCGCAAGCCTTTGAACTTGAGGTAGCGGCGCAGCACGTCGGCGGCGATCGCCGAGCGAAAGTTTCCGATGTGGCCATAGTCCCAGACCGTTGGGCCGCAGTAATAAAACTTCGCCTGGCCTTCGACCAGCGGGCGAAACTCTTCCAGCTTTCCAGAGAGCGTGTTGTGGATGCGGAGCATTGGATGCGAGTCTAAGAAACGAGCGAGGGCGAGTCAAACGGAACCGTAACTAGGATAGGATGCTACATACCTCAAGATTTGAAATGCTCGAAGCCCCCGGGCGGCAAATCCCACACCCGATTCTTTTCCGCAATGCGGACCTTTCCAGCCTGCTCGGTAACCTCGCCGATCCGAGATATCCCTGCGCCGTCGACTCGCTTTGGCAAACGCGTTACATCATCGGGCCGAACGGTAAATAGCAGTTCGAAATCCTCGCCGCCATGCAGGGCCAGCATTAGCGGATCAAGCGCGCGGCGGCCGCAGAGCGTGATCACGTCTCGATCGATCGGCAGTGATGAAGCGTCGATCAGCGCGCCGGCATTGCTCTCTTCGCATAGATGAGCGAGGTCCGAGGACAAGCCGTCACTGATGTCGATCATGGCGGTGGCGAGTTGGTCTTCACCTAAGACAATGCCCCACCCGACGCGCGGAGACGGACGCGATTGGCGCAACAGCAGCGCCTCGATCGCTTTCAGTTCTGCGCTGTCCCCGACCATCACGCCCTCCCTGACGGTCGGGCTACTGCCCTGAAGAGGCCCGGTCGCATCCACCACCCAACGCGGGCTGCCCGCGCCGGGACCCCGGTCCGTTAACGGTTCTGACCCTTCAATCACCGTCGGGCTATTTACTCGTTGGGAGACGCGGGGCAGGGAAGCGAGGCCGGCCTCGCCGAGCCGTGCGCCCATCTCGACCAACTTCAAACCTGCCGCAGCGCCACCGAGAGTTCCGGTGACATAGATTTGATCGCCGGGCTGTGCGCCGGAGCGCAAGCTCGCCGAACCCGAAGCGACCTCGCCCAGAACGATCGAATCAATCACGATTCCTTCCTTTGATTCCGAAACATCGCCACCCGTCAGCGTCACGCCGAACTGATCCGCCAATTCGAAATAGCCTTTGTAGAACTCTCCTTTGAAATCGGTTTGCCAGATCGACGGAGGCATGCCGATAGACAGCAGCGACCAGAATGGTCGAGCACCCATCGCCGCGATGTCTGAAAGAGAGACTGCCAGGGCTTTGTGGCCAAGCATGCGGGCGGGCGCCGCGTCGCGATAAAAATCGACTCCCTCGATTAACAAGTCCGTGGTGACAACCAGATCGCGATTGGCCGACTGCTTTACGACGCACGCGTCGTCACCGATTCCAGTGACTACGCGAGCAGAAGGCTTTCGCGAGCGCGTCTGTTCACGCAGACGGCGAATGAAGTCGAATTCGTTCATGAAGAGTAAGCACTAAGACACGGAGCAGGTACGGAACCGCTCGCGGTAGCGAGCGGGCAATATTCCATGGTGAACCCGCTTGCTACCGCAAGCGGTTCCGTACCAATCTCTGTCCGTGAAGTTGTCACAAATTGCGGCGCATTGATTCAAGGCCGGCTTTGATAGTTTCGAGCGACGTGGAAAAAGAAAAGCGAAGGTGGCCTTCGCCGTGTGGGCCGAAGACGACTCCCGGCACGGTGGCGACTTGCGCCCGGCCGAGCAGAATCTCGGCAGCCGCGCGGCTGTCTTTGCTGATACTGGTAACGTCCGGGAACGCGTAGAAAGCTCCGGCAGGTAATGGGCACGTCAGGCCGAGTTCATTGAGGCCTGCTAAAAGTAAATCGCGCCGCTCACGATAAGCGACGCGTGATGTCTCGAGAAAATCCGACGGGGTGATAAAAGCCGCCAGGGCGGCCCATTGCGTCGGGGTCGAAACACCGTTCGATGAATAGAGCGTCGACTTTCCCAGGCCCGTCATCCACGGCTCGGTCGCGACGGCATAACCAATTCGCCAGCCGGTCATCGCATAAGATTTCGAAAGCGTGAATGAAGTGATCGTGCGTTCGAACATCCCCTCCAAGGAAGCGATGGACACGTGCTCGCCAGCGTAGACGATGTCTTCGTAGGCTTCGTCCGCGATTACGACCAAATCTTGATCTCTGGCAAACGCTGCGACTGCTTCAGTTTCTTTTCGGGTAAACACCACGCCTGATGGGTTGATGGGCGTATTGAAATAGATTGCCCGTGTCTGGGCAGTTGCGTAGCGAGCCAGCGTTTCGCGGACTCCCCTGGCGCGAGCTTCATCAGTTGGCACGAGCACGAGCCGGCCTTCGCAGTGCGCGACGAGATCCTTGATCGGCGTCCAGTAGGGAGAAAAGATCAGCACATCGTCGCCGGGATTTACCACCGACTGAAAAGCGCCGAACAGTCCCTGCATGCCGCCATTTACTACTATGACGTTGTCTTCGCTAGCCGGAATGCGATTCCGATTTCGCAGCTTCTCGGCAATCGCGCGACGCAGTTCCGGAATACCCGACGACGGCGCGTAACGCGTTTTATTCTCTCCTAAGGCAGTGCTGATTGCTTCTTTGATGTGGGCGGGTGTGAATCGGTAGGGCTCGCCGCCTTCAAACTGATGGACCGTCGTGCCGCTGGCCCGCAACTCCATCACGCGATTCCGAATTTGGACAATGTCGGAAAACCCCACTTGATCGAGACGAGTTGCAAGGTGAAAACCGGCTACAGATGCTGGCACTTAGGTGTGAACCTCCGGGATGGACGCGCGCAATTTAACGGAGAACGCCAAATTATAACGTGAGGACCAGATTGCGTCCATTAGCGAAGAGTGAAAACAGACAAGGTATTCGGAGGCTTGGTCGGCTGCTCAGGAAGATTCTTCCCCTGAGAATTCACGTTTAATCCCTCTGCTTAAGTGCGGTCACCTAAATGTAAGTGTTGACACCTAAATCCCAGCACAGTACCATTCGCGTGAGTTAGCGTTAGCGCTAAAAAGTCGGCTCGGCGACGACCCCGGAGTTTTCGTTCTTCTCTCTTTTCTACAAGCATGAGCACATCTGCCGCAGCCATCCCTGAAAAGCTGTTTTTCAAGATCGGCGAAGTGTGTGATATTGCCGGCGTGCAGGCCCATGTGCTGCGGTATTGGGAGACAGAGTTTCCGATGCTTCAGCCGCAAAAAAATCGCGCCGGCCAGCGCACCTATCGCCGCCGCGACGTCGAGATGGCTTTGCGGATCAAGGAATTGCTTTACGAACAGCAGTACACGATTGCCGGCGCCAAGAAGAAACTGATGGGTGAACCGCGCGGTCCCAGCCGCGAGAATGGACAGGCGATGCCGCCAAAACAGCCGGGCCGTAGCCTGCAACCACCGCCGTCATTAGCCGGACGATTCCGCCAGCCTGCCAAATCGACCCCCCTCGAGACGACGGCAGGATCAACTCGTACCGATGACCAGCATGCAGCGCTGAGTCAGATCGCCAAAGAACTTCGCGAGATACTTGATCTGTTGGATGAAGGCGATGCTGATATTGCGGCAAACCAAAGCCGCCGCCAGTGATCAGATTGCCCTGGCCACTTTGACATCGGATGTTTTCCGTTCATACTGAAATGGCTTTGACGGGACGTGGCGCAGCCTGGTAGCGCGCACCCTTGGGGTGGGTGAGGCCCCGAGTTCGAATCTCGGCGTCCCGACCAAAAAGAAAGAGGCTTCCTGCTTTTCAGCCGGAAGCCTTTTCTGATCGCAGGACTTATGAACGAGTGCGCGTCGTCTTCTTCACCGTTTTGGATTTGGTGACTGGTGCAGCGGTTTTGGTTTGCGGGCTGGGCTCGGCTTTCGAGGTTTGCAAATCAATAAACCCGCCGGCGAGAGTGATCACGCACATGGCCTGGAAGGCTGGATGCGGGCCGCAACCAACGCCGGCGACTTTGTAATCTGGACTCATAAGACGCAGCCGGTGGCCGCGACTGGTGAAGCCATCATCGATCAGCCAGGTCAGAAGTCGTTCGCGGGCCGACTCTTTGCCATAGGTAAGGTTCTCACCGATTCCGCCCTCCCATTTTCCAAAAGGCTTCACCCGCTGCTCGATCAAGCTATTGTCCATACCCTTATGACCGGTCGCGCCAGTGCCGCTTTGATCCTTAACGTGCGACATGGCGGCCAGGCAAAGACCCTGTGACGTGCTCAACGGTCCGGACGGTTTGGCCGCCCGCAGAAACTTGATGGCATCGTCGACCGCGCTCCAGCCCTCCTCAGTCTTGAACACAGAGTCGGCTGTGGGTTTGTAATCCTTACCGTTAAAAAGAGGCTTCAGGCCTTCGAGATAAGCAGCGTATACCAGCGGCTGTGCCCGCGCCTGGTTGATTTCGTTTAGCAGATCGCGCTCGTCCGCCGACAGGCCGGTGTTAGCAGAGAGTTTGGTGGCTTGAGAGTGTCCTTTCTCGGAAACAGAAAACGTGGCCATCACCACGAGCGCGCAGCATAGTGCGGCAAGTCCGACGAGTCTGACTTTCATTCTGGGGGATACCTTTCATTTTTAAGAATTCACCAGTGGTGATCGTGCCCGCGACTTCCTCGGGAAATTGGAGTTAAGGTAACCAAAGTGACTCTAGCTGTCAATTGTTAGTAGACAGCTTCGTTATAAGTGTTTAGCATCTGAGTTGACGGCGTTCCCCCCTGGCCGAGAGTGTTACCTGGTTTTTCATGTCAAGTCGGCGTCCACCTGAAGATCATATTCCCCGCGTTGTTCGAGGCGGCCGTGTGCCGCCCCCCCGCGTCATTCGTTACGAAGAGCCCGAGCCGGGCTTCTTTCGCCGCTTCCTGCGATTTCTCCTGCGACCCTACGTGGTAATCCCGATTCTGCTCTGTGCGGTGCTGGTAGTGACCGTCCTGGCTTATTACTGGATCATTTTTTCGGCGCGCATCGACAATCTCTTGAAGGGCGAGGTCTACACTCGTTCCGCGGGTATCTACGCGGCCCCGAAACAGATCCGGGCGGGACAAAATATTTCGGAAGACGAACTGCTGGCTTATTTAAAGCGCGCCGGCTATGTCGAGCGTGGACAGCAGGGCGATAGTGCCCGCGGACGTTACGTGATCGACGGAGCCACGATCGAAATTGATCCCGGGCAGGACTCGGTGGTTGATAATGCAGTGACGTTCGACGCGGTAAAGGTCCAATTCGCCCGCGGCGGAAAATCAATCGCCGCGATTGCCGGCAAGGGAAACAACGCGCGCCTGGAGAAAGCCCAGCTCGAGCCTGAACTTATCAGTTCAGTCACCGGACGCGAACGCGCCAAGCGCAGAGTGATTGGCTATAACGACTTGCCACCCGACCTGGTAAAGGCGATCACAGTCACTGAGGACCGGTCCTTTTTTGAACATCACGGGGTTAACATCCGGGGTATCATCCGCGCCCTGCTGCGAAGGTATGACTCAGATCCCAATTCGCCGATCGCCCGTCAGGGTGGCTCGAGCATTACTCAACAGCTCGTCAAGAACCTGCTCCTGTCTCCTGAACGGACTATGAAACGTAAAGTCGCCGAAGCGTATATGTCGGTGATTTTGGAAACGCGTCTTTCGAAGGAAGATATTTTTGCGCTTTACTCGAATCAAGTCTATCTCGGGCAGCAGTCGGGTTTCTCGATCAATGGTTTTGGCGAGGCTGCCAGCGCCTACTTCAATAAAGACGTGACGAACCTGACCTTGCCTGAGTCGGCTTTTCTGGCCGGCTTGATTCGCAGTCCGAATCGTTACAACCCATTTCATGACATCGGCACCGCCACCGCGCGACGTAATCAAGTGCTCGAGTCGATGGCGGAAACTTCCGCAATCACTCCGGACCAGGCAAAGCAAGCTGAAGGTATCGAGCTGAAACTTGCGCCCGCCAAGGGCCGGATCGATATTTCTGACGCACCTTATTTTGCGGATTACGTGCAGAACCAACTGGGCGATTTGATAACGGGGCAAGGCGCCGATCACCTGCGCATCTACACTTCGGTAGACATGGATCTCCAACGCGCGGCCTATGCCGCCGTTACGAAACAACTGGCGTCGCTCGACAAGATCGAAGCGAAACGTGTTCCGGAAGGGACAGTTCAGTCAGCTCTGGTGGCCATGAACGCACACACGGGCGAGATTGTAGCGATGGTCGGCGGCCGCGATTATGCAAAGAGCCAGCTCAATCGCGCCGAGTCCTTACGCCAGCCTGGTTCGGCTTTCAAACCCTTCGTCTATGCGACCGCGCTGAACACTGCTTACGATCCGATCCCCCGCGTGATTACTCCGGCGACCGTTTACAAAGACGAGCCCAAGACCTTCAACTATGACAACCAGGAATATTCACCGGGCAATATGGGTGACAAGTATTCAATGCAACCGGTGACCTTGCGCGATGCCATGGTGCACAGTCTTAACGTGGTGACGGTTGATGTGGCGATGGAGGTGACCATCGGCCGCGTGATGAACCTGGCCGCGAAAGCTGGGCTGCCGCGAGTCTCGCATGCATATCCCGCGATGGCCCTGGGTACCGCCGAAGCGACTCCGCTGCAGATCGCTTCCGCTTACACTGCGTTCGCGGCGAACGGAACTCGCACGGCGCCGCTGGCTATCGATCGCATTACGACCGGCACCGGCACCACGATCGCGCAACCGACAGCGCAGAAGAACGAAGTGCTGCGTCCTGAAATTGCTTACGTCATGACTTCTTTCATGAAGGACGTCGTCAATCGCGGCACCGGCGCGCCCATACGCGCGCGCGGATTCAAATTCAACGTGGCCGGCAAGACGGGAACGTCGCGCGACGGTTGGTTTGCCGGCTACACACCCGATCTTGTCTGCGTCGTCTGGGTAGGGTTCGACGATGGATCGCAGTTGGGCTTGACTGGGGCCGCGTCGGCGCTTCCAATCTGGTCAGACTTCATGAGCGCCGCGCTTACTACGCATCCTGAATGGACCGGAGATTGGCAGATGCCGGAAGGTGTCCAGCAAGCCGATATCGATCCGACTACCGGGCAATTGGCTAAAGCCGATACGATTACCAAACGGCCGGAGTTTTTTATTGGCGGGACTTTGCCGGGAGAGAACGCAGCTCCGGCTGACGAGATGGCGCAGGAACCGCCTGCGGAAAGTGACGGCGATGGGAGTAGCAAGAACCCTCAGACTGAGCCCGCTACTTTGCCGGACTTGTTGCCTGCCGAGCCGCCGCCGCGGGCCAAGCCTACTCCGAAAAATGACTCGCGCCTGAATTCGCGCGAATTCAATGACGGCGAAGCATCACCAAAGTTGCAGGGCACGATCACTCTCGATATCGATCCCACGACTGGCTTGATTGCTGTCGACAGTTGCCCGGTTATTCGCACTAAAACATTTATCATTGGTCAGGAACCGAGAAAGTATTGCGGCCCTGAATATCACAAGAAGGCCCAACCCTCGCCCGCGCCGGCCGCCCGGACGCGTTTGGCCAATCCTCAATTCAAGTAGCATTATGGTGCAAAGCTGCTGCCCTGAACCGCCGCACGCAATGTTTCGATCGCCAGAGCCGCCGCATGTTGCTTTCGCGAAGGCAAGCCACCAACTGCGTTAACGATTTCTTTACGGCCCAACTTCAAAGCATCTTCAACGGCCATTCCTTCCAACATCTCTGCGAGTGCCGAGCCGCAGGCCAGTGTAGGCGGACAACCATAGGCGAGGAATCGCGCGGTCTCGATGCGGCCGTCACTAATGCGCAGACTAAGACGCAAACGATCGCCACACACCGGGTTTGACTCTTCAGCGGACGCGTTTGCGTCTGCGAGTTCACCGGCGTTGCGCGGATACGCGAGGTGATCTTTGAAGGCGTCTGAGTATGACAAGTGGGTTAGCTCAGGTGCATTTTGGAGTGCGGTGACTTGTCACCGCTTTCAATTTCAAGAAGCCGGTCAATCGAGAGCACACAAGTCCTAGAAAGCGGTGACAAGTCACCGCACTCTAAAGAGAGACACTAGACTGCCGCGACCGTCTGCCGCGACAGTGGCGACAGTTTGCGCAAACTCTCAACTGCGCGCTGCAATGCCTCTAATGCGTAGTCGACGTCATCTTCGGTGTTGTCTTTGCCAAAGCTGAAACGAATTGCGCCCCGAGCCAGTTCTTCGTTGCGGCCAAGCGCGCGTATCACCGGCGAGGGCTCAAGTGTTCCGGAGGAACAGGCTGAGCCGGTCGAGACGGCCACGCCCTGCATGTCGAGATGGATCAGCAAGCCTTCGCCTTCAATGAAGCGAAACGAAATATTCGATAGATGCGGGAGGCGCTGTTCCCGATTTCCGTTGAAAGCAATGTCATCGATCGATTGCACCACAGCCTTTTCAAACCGATCGCGCAGACGCCGCGTGTGTTCGTTGCGTTCCGTCATTTCGCGGTTCGCTAATTCCGCTGCCGTTCCAAAGGCCACGATGTTGGCGATGGATTCCGTGCCGGCGCGCCGCTCTCGTTCCTGATGACCGCCGACTTGCTGCGGCGTCAGGCGCACCCCTCGTCGAAGAAATAAAGCCCCGGTTCCTTTCGGCGCATAGATTTTGTGCGCAGAGATCGAAAGCAGATCGCAGCCGAGGTGTTCCACCTCAATCGGAAGTCGTCCAGCAGCTTGCACCGCATCGGTGTGAAACCACAAATTAGTATGACCACGTCGGCGTTCTTCCTTAACCAGTTCGCCGATTTCCCTTATCGGTTGAATCGTGCCGATCTCGTTATTGGCCATCATCACGCTCAACAGAACCGTGTCAGGGCGCAAGGCCGACCGCACGTCGTCGGTTCGGACGATTCCATCTTCGTAGACCGGCAGGCGGGTGACGATCCAACCGCGCTTTTCAAGCGACTCGATCGCCCCGCGAACCGATGGATGTTCAATCGTCGAAGTGACGATGTGCCGGCCGTGCGGCTCGGCGAGTTCGCAAACGCCGCGAATTGCCAGGTTGTTGGCTTCAGTGCCGCCGGAGGTAAAGATAATTTCGTTTGCGCGCGCGCCAATCAGCGTTGCGACTTGTCGGCGGGCACGATCGGCGGCGGCCCGGGCTTCCTGACCGAACAGATGGACGCTCGATGCGTTGCCGAACTTTTCCGTCAGGTACGGCAGCATCGCTGCGACGACTCTTGGGTCGACTGGCGTCGTGGCGCTGTGATCCAGGTAAACTTTGCGCATTTGCTAGCCGTCGTGAAAGCGTTTAGAGGCGGGCTACTACCCGCCGTGTCGCAAATATGATTGCCGGGCAGTAGCGCGCCGCTAAACATGACAACTGGTTCGTTACATTTCGCATCTGAGACCCGTGTGCTCGGCGTATCGAGTCTAGGTCGGGCAATCATGACGGTCAAGCTTCGTGGTTGTTGTAGACTGGACTCAGTGTTAGCATTTTGACGAAAGCTCTCCCTTTCGAAGGTGTCGCCACTCTGGAGCTTAATCTTTTCCAAACCAGGACGATCGACAGGAAAGGCTGAACTATGAAGAATCTGAGATCTGTTTTGACCGTAATCCTTGCGGTCGCATTCGTGACGGTTCCGCTGGCAGCGGCTTCGGCCCGCGCGCAGGATCCCCAAACCCAAAACCAGGCGACCGCCATCATGCGCGGCTATCGCACCGGCTATTCCGACGGTTATCAAGCCGGCGTCAGCGACCTGGCCATCAAGGCCGCCCGCGAAGTCCGCAACAAAACTGAATACGAGCACGGCGACCGCGCGTACAACTCAAACTATGGCACGCTCGAAGAGTATCGCGATGGTTATCAGCAGGGATTCGAAGTTGGCTACAACGCCGGTTTTGATCGGAAGCAGTTTGATTCGAGCATTCCGGCCGACCTGAAACGCAGGACCGAAGACTCCACCGTTGGTTATCCGACGGATCAGAACAAGGGCGCTGAGCCGACCTTGCAGCAGCCTCAGCCCACTCAGTCCTCGCAGCAGCCGCGGCCCACTCAATCGACAAACATCGATGCGGTTCCGCGCGACACGATCATGCGGGTCGAGTTGCTCGGCAATCTTTCGACCGATGCCTCTCAGAAGGGCGATCGCTTTCAGGCGCGCGTGATTGAGCCGAAGGAATATGAAGGCGCTACTATCGAGGGCCGGGTAATCAACGTGAAACGCGCGGGTCGCGCCCGGAGCACCGCGCAGTTGCAACTGGCGTTTGAGGAAATCCGATTCACCGATGGCCACACTGCAAAGATGAGTGCACAGGTGATCGAAGTTATTCCGGGCGGCGGCAGCCAGGGTACGGGCAAGGTCGATTCGGAAGGCGGAGTGCAGGGAACCAATTCGAACAGAGGTGACGTGCAGAAAGTCGGCGCCGCGGTCGGCATCGGCGCGTTGATCGGCGCCATTACAGGTGGAGGCGTTGGAGCTGCTGTGGGCGCGACCATCGGCGCGGGCGTCGGCACCGCCGGGGTTCTCAGCGAACGCGGCAAAGATATCCAACTGTATCGAGGTCAGCAGCTACGCATCCGCACGGCCGGCGAGGTCGCAATCCGATAAGCGAAGAGGTCGCGTTGCCTCCGGACAAAGCCCACCACAAAGACACGAAGACACAAAGGAAAAACCTAATTGACTTTGTGTCTTTGTGGTAAACGCGAAGCCTTAACCATCAAGGCGACCAATGCCAATCATCACTCTCCTGACTGATTTTGGCTCGCAGGATTATTTCGTGGGCGCCATGAAGGGCGCGATCCTCTCAATCAATCCAGGCGCGGCCATCGTTGATATCACTCATGATATTCCTCCGCGGGATATCCGCGCGGCGGCCTTCAACCTGCTCGCCGTGTACAGAGACTTTCCTGCCGGCGCTATTCATGTAGCAGTTGTAGACCCGGGAGTTGGATCCGCACGCAGGGGAATCGTCCTCAATTGCGCCGGCCAGTTTTTTGTCGGACCCGACAATGGATTGTTTAGTTGGATCTGTGAACGAGAACAGAACTTTCGAGCCATCCACCTAACAAACGAAAAGTTCTTTCGCCTTGAGGTGAGCGACACCTTTCACGGTCGCGATGTCTTTGCTCCCGTTGCGGCGGCGCTTTCAAATGGAGTCGCCCTCGATGAATTCGGCCCTGCCGTTCATGATCTGATCCAACTCGAATCGCTTGAGCCTAAACGAGTAGACGGGGGTGCAATCGAGGCGACCATCATTCATATCGATCACTTTGGTAACTGCGTCACGAATCTCACCCGCGAGCATTTCGCCGATGGTGCGAAGCTGTTGGTCAATGCGCGCGATGGGCGCGAAGTCACTTCTTTTCGCCGGTTCTTCGCAGAAAATAGCGCTGACCAAACCGATTTGTTTTGTCTCTTTGGCAGTGCGGGTTTTCTGGAAGTCGCCGCCCAAAACTCCTCGGCCGCGAAAATCCTGGGCGCGCAACGCGGGGATTCGGTGCGCGTCTTTCCGGGTCGTGGTGATTGAGTTTGGCTCCGGAGGGTGCCAACAAGAACGCTCCACGAAATCACACGAAGTCAAACTAAAAAAGACGCGCCTCCGTACGTGTGTTTTCGTGGATCCTTTTTCCCGGCGAGGCAGTCGCTTAAAATAGGACGACCCGCGGGAGTGGTCGCTTGTCACGCGGAAACCTGTTTGCTATCTTCAACTCATCCAAAACTTTCGAGGGACGTAAATAATGGAAAAAGCGAAGGAGAGCGCGGCTGCCAGCGCGGTTTCAACCGGGCTCAGAGGCGTCATTGCAGCCACCTCTTCAATTGGCGATGTTAACGGCGAAAAGGGCGAACTGATTTATCAGGGTCTGAACATTCATGACCTCGCGACGAAATCGACGTTTGAAGAAGTTGTATTTCTGCTGTGGAACGGGCGTTTGCCGAAGCGTGCCGAGTTGGATGAACTTAGAAAAAACCTTGCTGCATCTTATGAACTCCCGTGGGAAGCCATTGAATTGATCAAAGGAATGTACGCGCGGGTTCCGGCGAGTGCTGATCCCATGGACGCTCTGCGCACGGTGGTCTCGGCTTTGGCAATGTTCGATGAAGAGTCGCGCGATCTTTCGCGTGCAGCGAGTATCCGAGTTGCCACCCGCCTTACCGCCCAGTTTCCTACTATTGTGGCGGCGATCGACCGCGCGCGGAACGGCAAAGCTCCGGTTAAACCGCGACCCGATCTAAACATCGCGACTAACTTTCTTTACATGCTGACGGGCGAGATGCCCGACGAGTTCGACGCGCACGTCCTCGATGTGGCGTTGATTCTACAGGCCGATCATGAATTGAATGCATCGACTTTCACGGCGCGCGTAGTCGCGGGCACACTGGCGGATATGTATAGCTGCGTGACCGCGGCGCTGGGGGCGCTTTCAGGTCCGCTGCATGGCGGCGCGAATACTGCCGTGATGAAGCTGCTGCTGGAGATCGGCAGCGTCGACAACGTCGAAAGCTATATCAAGGACGCCTTGTCGAAGAAGAAGAAGATCATGGGTTTTGGCCATGCGGTCTATCGCACAGAGGATCCACGCGCTACTCACCTGCGCCGTTTCTCGAAAGAGATGGGCGAGCGCAAGGGCGATACCAAGTGGTACGAGATGACCGCCAAGGTCGAAGAAGTGATGAAGCGCGAGAAAGGTCTCTTGCCGAACGTCGATGCCTACTCAGCCTCGACCTACTACATGATGGGAATTCCGCTCGATCTCTACACGCCAATTTTTGCCATTAGCCGCATTAGTGGTTGGACTGCGCACATCCTCGAACAGTACGCCGATAACAAGCTCATCCGCCCGCGTGCGGAGTACATCGGGCCGCGCGATGTGCCGTACGTGCCGATTGATGAGAGGTAGTTTGTCTGACTCGCAGTGCAAGAAGAACGCCAGAAAGAAACTCTTCGGGCGCTCTTTTTGAGCGTTAGGGGCTATGGAGATGTCAGCTCCTTCTCCGAAATGACCTTGCCGCTCCTGATGATTTGTACTGTGCCTGTCAGACCGTCTTTTTGAAGATCACTCGGCAGCTCGAGATCCACACTCTTGCCCTTTTTAGAACCCTGAGGCTTAAGTGGGTTGGCAGTTGTCGATCCCTTTTCGACGAATTTGAATAGTATGTCTTTACCCCCGCAGCTAGTTGAGTCGAACAGCTCCTTTCCGGTCACCTTAATGACCTTGCCATCGCGGATTGCGGATTCGATGGTTGGTTTCGGCTCGATCTCGAACCTGCTTGAGTTGTTAGAGGAGACGTTATTCACCTTCACGTGAACATCCCAACAACCCGGGTGAATGTTGGGAATTTGCGTGACATCTACGATCTTGAACTTATCTGGCATTACGTCTGTTATGGATGGCACGTCTAACTCCTCGCCGTCTTCCGAACGCACGGTCACTTTTAGATTGGGCTGGAAGTTTTGGCCGGTAACGGTTAGTTCTTTCTTATCTGTGGATAGAGTGGCACCGGCAATGCCAGGTCCGGAAGTCGGATAGTCGATCACATATTCCCAGGTATTACTCTCCAGCTTCTTGGGCGTGACGTTATCAGATCGCTTCTCCTCTTTGATAACGGTGAAATGAAGCTTGGTCTGCGACTTCGGACGCTCGGTTAGCTTAAACGAAAAATGCAACTCTTCGTCGGTTGATTCTTCCTTTAGCGTCTTTACGTCTTCAATCTTTAACGCGCTGGCCTCCGCCAAGTTCACGGCGGCGTCTTTCAAGTAGGCGCCGTGAATGATGCCTTTGCGCACTCCACCGGACGCGGTGAGGTCCGTCCAGAAACACTGAGTCTTTTGATCGCCGCAGCTTTCCGCAATGAGCTCCACTTCGTCGATACGTGCAGCGACGTCGTTTATTTCGACGGCCATCACTCCGTCGATGGTTACGGCTACGCGGTTCAGACTGACGCTGCCGATAAATTCGAGCGCCATAAATGCTTTGAACTTCTCTAACTCCGTCGCGTCCGGTTTGCCTCTGGAGTCAACTTTGACCCGCAATTGATTGATCTTCGCATCTTTTATTTCGAGACCAAATTCATCAAGACAGGGAGCAAAGCCGGGGGAACTCGGCTGATGACGAATTACCATGTAGCACGGGAGCTTCGCGCTTAACTGTTTGAAGGTATATCCGCCTCCTATTTCGTCCAAAGCGTTCTGGACGTCCTTTTGGCTTTCCTTGTCTATGAGCATTTGCAACGGGGCAAAGAACAGCGCGGGAGACTTCAAAAAGAGTTTTCGGAAGCCTGGCGTCAGGAAACGGTCGATCGGAAAGAAACAGACGATAACTTCGGATCCTTGTTTTGATATTAGTTTCGGCGACCGAAAACCAAAATCACTAACGCGATTGAGTTGGTCGACAGTGCGATCCGGCCAAGCCGTGGCGACGCCGGGTATACCCACGCCTGTAGCGGCAGCGATCCCTCTAATGATACCTTGCTCGTTTAGTGAAAACGTAAATGCTCCCGCTAGATTACCGGCTAGCGTTAACCAACGCAGGAACCGGTTCCGCACCGTGTCCATCTGCGCGTCGAGCAATTGGCCCCGCACGACGCGATACTCTTCACTTGCTACCTGACTCGGAACTGAAGAAGCTTGAAATTTGTCAGTGCTACCTGTTGGCCTCAGCTCGGAAGGCGGAAGGCCGCTAAGCGGCCAATCGCGATAATCAAGAAAGATTCCATGAATGATCAGAGCCGCGTCGGGACTCTTGTTGCCGACATTCACTTCGATCACGGCATAGTTTTCCCCGATGTCCTTCCCAAAGATTCGTTTGGCATCGACTTTAGGAATTAATACGGCCTGCACGTGCACATTGCCGTTCACGGTGATTTCAGTCAGCAGGCGGTTACCGTTTTTCGCCGCGTCGGCTAGCAGTTTCTTATTCTTTGCGTCCTGCGCTTCTTGCGAAACACCAATAGAGCAAAAACAAATCGTCAGCAAAAGGGAAGTGAGTAGGCGTTTCATCGGGGGCTCCTTTTTCGGCTTCGACTGGCGGCACAAGTGATGCGCTCTGGTTAGCAATATGTCCCGAGTTCCAGCGAGACTCAGAAAACCTGCAATCCACTCAACAAGTCAGAACACGCGCTCTGCATCTTTCACTGATTATGGTCATTCTAAGAATTTCGTTTCCGGGTCTTGAGATCTGAGGATCTGGAAGCCCTCAACGGCTTCGTCTTGTGAACGCCGAGTTTGTAGCAAAGTGGTGGGGAAGAGTCAACAAATTCTTTGAGTTGCGCGACTTCAGGGGAGGAGAGCGCCCCAGTCGGAGGAACACCTGGGCAGCGTATTGACCCAGCCTAAGCAAGAAAATTGTCCCCGTTATTGCTCGTCGGTCACGCGAATGAAGTCGCTGCCGGGACCAAACTGATCCAGCCCATCAACCGCACCCGCGTCGATGATCGACCCGATAGAAGGATGAAATGCTTGGATTTTCGGCACCGCAATTTCAGGAGAGCCGGTGCACGAGGGAGGCAGCGGAGCGGGCTCGATGAATGACGCCGGCGGAGGCGGCTGTTGCGAAACATGGAGATCGCGCTCTTCGTATTTCATGCCGTGGGCAAATTCCTTGCGCACTTTCTCAGCAATCTCGCCCAGATCAATGAAGCAATCCGCGACGTCGATCAGTTTGGGCGCGGTGTTTGAACGGAAGCCCACGACTTCAACGCGGCAACCTTTGTACGCTACGGAATTCACGGCGTAGACAAAGTCTTCATCGCCCGAAACCAGCACTGCTGTATCGTAGCGGCCAGCCAAAGACAGCATGTCGACGGCGATTTCAACATCGAGGTTCGCTTTGCGTGTGCCGTCATAGAAGGTTTTGAGTTCCTTCTGCACGACACGAAAACCGTTACGCCTCATCCACAACAGGAATCCCTGTTGACGTTCAGCGCCGGCATCCACGCCGGTGTAAAAGAAAGCCCGAAATAAACGACCATCGCCGAGTAGCACGCGCAGCAGCTTGTTGTAATCGATGTCAATGTTATGGAAACGAGCCGCATGAAAAAGGTTATTCCCATCGATAAAAATTGCCACTTTCCCGCGATGCCCGAACTGCAGCGAAATATTGTTCGTCGAATCGAAGTGGTTCAAATTAATAGCTCCGTAAAAGTTTTGTTAATTAGTGCCAACTAGAATGCGGCTCATTTGTGCTCGCGGTCAAGTTAAGCTATAGGCCGCGACGAACTGCATCGTATAATCCCTTTCAGTGAGCGACACAGGGAGAACCAGATTGACCGACGCCGACCAGGCCCTTTCA
Organism: Blastocatellia bacterium; assembly: GCA_033858155.1. Classification (GTDB taxonomy): domain Bacteria; phylum Acidobacteriota; class Blastocatellia; order Pyrinomonadales; family Pyrinomonadaceae; genus UBA11740. The sequence continues at coordinate 230,553 of JAWVCT010000058.1, read as the reverse complement.
GTTTCCGACGCCGCTGCCGACGCCAGGCCGCAGAGCTTTGCGCTCGCTGAGATGGTCGCCTGTGAAATTTGTCAGCGGAGAAACCCGCCGACCTGCGCGAATTGTCTTTACTGTGCGGCAATCCTGCCGGCCACGGATAACGCTGGCCTGCCTGAACCAGAGCGAGCGTCGGCCGCTCAGTCAAACCCGACGCTGGATGTTGATTCGGGTTTCTATGTTGTTCTGGCAGCTCATCAAACTGCGGCGATAGATGAATCGTCTCTGGTCGAGATTGCCGGATTGCTGAACCTCGCCACTGCTGAGGTAAAAAGCGCCGTGAACCTGGACGTTCCGGCGCCTCTGTTACGTGCAGCCAGGTTCGAGCAGGCGACGCAACTCAACGCCAAACTGCAAGCGTTGGGAATTGAAGCGGATATTATTCCCGCGGACACATTGAATCTTGAACTACCAACTCAAAGAATTCGCGCTCTTGAATTCTCTGACGCAGACCTGGCCGCGACGCTCCTTACCGGGGAAAAGGTTTCGGTGCCCTGGAGCGACTTGATCTTAATTGTCAGCGGGCACTTACTGGTCAATCGGAAAGAACTGAAGGACCGTCAGCGGCGCGGCCGTTCAAAACCTGTGGATAGTCGCGAGTTGTTTTCAGACGAGTCCTTGATCGATCTGTACACCGGGTCGGCCGATCCGGGCTGGCGCATCTCTCCCAGTAGTTTCGATTTTTCTTGTTTGGGATCTGAGAAGGCGTTGACGGCCTTCGAAAATCTCGCGACTCTCATCAAGCTGCTGAAAATGCGCGCGCCGCACGTCGAAGTCAACGACGCATACCGCCGTCTGCGCCCGGTGCTGGCGAATATTTGGCCACTCGAATCCCAAACCAAAAAAGGCGAACGGCGGCGCAGCGGCGTTGGCAAAGTTGACGCGGATACGATCACGACCACCGATAACGAGGTTCAATTCCAAAGCTACTCGCGGTTGCTTCAACGGATGAAGACGCGTGAGCTGGAAGGCGATAGATGAAGAAGAAGCCCTCAGGTCGCTCGAGCTCAGCAAACCAGGAAATACTTTACGGAGTTAATCCGCTGCTCGAAGCCCTGCGCGCGGGCAGTCGCGTCCCTTCAGAGATCGTGGTGGCCGAAGGCGCGCACGATGTGCGGCTGCACGAACTGATCGAGCTGGCGCAAACCCGAAACATTAACGTTCAGCGCGCCTCGCGATCCAGTATCGATCGGGCGGTTGGGAACACGCACCACCAGGGCGTCATGGCCCGAATCGCGGCGGCGCTTTATGCGGACTTCGACGATTTGCTCTCGGCAATCGCGGCGCGAGTCGGCAGCCAGCCTGAACCGCTGGTCGTCGTGCTTGATGGAGTGGAAGACCCGCGCAACCTGGGCGCGATTTTGCGAACTGCGGAGTGCGCCGGCGTGGATGGAGTATTCGTTCCGGAGCGGCGTGCCGCCGGGTTGACTGAAGCGGTTGCCAAGTCGGCGGCCGGCGCCGTCGAGTATGTGCCTATCTCACGCGCGACAAATCTTTCTCGTTTGATTGAGAAGTTGAAAGAGCGTAACGTCTGGGTCGTTGGCGCCGACGCCGCCCCAGAGATGAATTACACCGAGTGGGATTGGACGCGCCCGTCAGCCGTGGTGCTGGGTGGAGAGGGCACGGGACTTCATCGCCTGGTGCGCGAAAACTGCGACGTCCTGGTGCGGATTCCGGTGCGGGGGAAAATTCAGTCATTGAACGTCTCGGTTGCAGCGGGCGTCATTCTTTATGAAGCATTGAGGCAACGAACCATCGTTATGCCAGACGCTCTTGATCCAACTAAACTCTGAACACTGGCTGTTGGCTTTTCGTTAAAACAGGAGAAGTGCTATGGGTATCCAGCCTGTGAATCACGCGCAAGGTGCGCGCACAACAAAATCTTAGCTCGCGCAGCTTCGCAAAATTCATAGGGTAAGATCGCTCGGAGGGTTTTCAGATGTTTTGTCCTAGATGCGCCACGCAAAATGTCGATGGCGCGAGTTTCTGCCGCTCTTGCGGCGCGAATGTTAGCCTGATTCCTCAGGCTCTCTCCGGCAACTTGCCGCAGGCGCCGGCTGACCGTGATGATTCAGATTACCGATCAAGCTCCAGGAAACGGAGAGACAGGCCCATCGAACCAAGTCTGGAGCGCGGCATTCTTAACATCTTCGTTGGGCTTGGCTTTATCGTGGCCGCTTTGGCGGTAATGTTCCGCTTTCCCGGCGGCGTTTTTTGGGGATGGAGCTTTCTCATCCCGGGATTTTCCAATTTGGGTAAAGGAGTGGCATCGATCGTAGCTGCACGAAGAGTGGCCTCAACGAACTCTCAGTTGCCGGCTGGGGGTTCGGGCGCGTACCTCTCAAATGCACACACTAACTCAACGCCGCCACTCCGAGTTGAATCGGGCGTTCCGCAAACGGGACAATTGATGACTCCCGTTCCCAGCGTGACCGAAGGAACCACTCGACATCTCGGCGCTGAGGCGCCCACGCGACATTTCGATCCGCTCGGTGGCGAAGAGAAGTTGCCTTAAGTGTGAACGGCATTTGTTTTGAAGTCGGGGCGATGGCGTGCTCTGCGACGAGCAGGCGAACATCGCCTCTTGTTGTGTAGGACGTCACAGATCGCGGGAACTAATCACAGACTGAAGTCTGTGCCACAGTAGAAGTTTGATGACAGACAACCTTGCCCGAATTTGTGTTCCCGTTTGCGTGCAGCGCGCGAGTGAGTTGCCGGCAGCAATCGAAAGCGCGACCGGGCTGGCGGACTTGATCGAGTTGCGGTTGGACTACCTCGCCGACGATGATCGCGGACAGGCGCTGGCATTCCTGCGCGAGTTTCTGAAGCACGCCACCAGTCCTATAGTTATTACCTTTCGTGCCGCCGAGCAGGGCGGACAGAGTACCTCCGACCCAGAGGCTTGCCGTTCTTTCTGGACTTCGCTAATTAGTATCTCGGGGAGTGCCTTTCTCGATTTGGAGCTTGATTTGGCAATCAGTTTCGCTGCCGAAGGCTCGCTCGAAGAATCGCCGATCGATTGGAGCCGGGTCATCTGCTCTCATCACGATTTCGGCGGGGTTCCTTCGGATCTCGATCAGCTTTACGAACGTATGGCAGCGACGCCGGCGCGAATCCTCAAGATCGCGGTGCAGGCCGACGATGCGATTGATTGTCTTCCAATCTTTCGTTTGCTCGAACGCGCCCAGCGTGAAGGCCGCGAGCTGATCGCGATAGCGATGGGTCAGGCGGGAGTCATGACGCGGATTCTTGGACCGTCGCGCGGATCGTTTCTTACTTACGGTTCGATGGACGATGAAAGCGCTACAGCGCCGGGACAGTTAACCGCGAGAGCACTGCGCGAAGTTTACCGGATAAATAAGATCGATCACGAAACTGAAGTGATGGGCTTGATAGGCAGCCCGGTCCGACACTCCCTATCTCCGCACATTCATCACGCTGCGTTCGAGACCGCCGGAGTCAACGCTGTCTATATTCCTTTCGAAGTGCGCGACGTTGGTCAGTTCATACGCCGCCTGGCGCATCCCGGTTCGCGTGAGCTCGACTGGAATTTGCGCGGGTTGAGCGTCACTGCGCCGCACAAAACCGCGGTCATGAATTCTCTCGACTGGATCGACCCGGCGGCGCGGGAAATAGGAGCGGTGAACACGATCGTAATTCGTGGAAATGAATTGCATGGTTACAACACCGACGCCGACGGTTTTATCACGCCTCTTAGACGAAAGTTTGGCTTGCTCGAGAGGGCGCGATGCGCGATCGTAGGTGCTGGCGGTGGAGCGCGCGCCGCTCTCTGGGCTTTGCGTAGAGAAGGCGCTGATGTCGCGCTGTTCGTGCGCGATCTCGACAAGGCTCAACTGGCATCAAGAGAGTTGGGCGTAGATTCGTACCCGGTTTCAGCCCAGCCCTTCGCGGGTTTTGACATCGTCGTGAATGCCACGCCGTTGGGCACGCGCGGCGTTCGCGAAAAGGATACAGTCGCCGTGGCCAAACAGCTTCGCGGGGTGCGGTTGGCTTACGATCTCGTTTACAATCCATTGGAAACGCGATTCATGCGCGAGGCGAGCTCCGCCGGGTGTGAAACGCTGGGCGGAATTGAAATGCTTCTGGCCCAGGCTGCAGAACAATTCAAACTCTGGATAGGATATGAGCCTGACTTCGAGGTGATGCGGGCCGCTGCCCACAAAGAGCTACGGTAGGCGTCCAGTGTTCCTGACGCTGAACAAAATCTTCGGATGAATTCCATTTGAAATCCCCAAACGAACGTTATAGCCGGCAAATCCTCTTCGATGGCATCGGTGAAGAGGGGCAGGCTCGCTTGCTGCAATCCCGTGTCTTGATTGTCGGCTGTGGCGCGCTCGGCTCGGCGCAAGCCGAAGCTTTGGCGCGGGCCGGTGTCGGCAAGTTGCGCATCGCCGATCGTGATTTTGTCGAATCGTCCAACCTGCAACGTCAAACGATGTTCACCGAGCGTGACGCAAGTGAACGTTTGCCGAAAGCCATCGCGTGCGCCAACCACGTGCGCGACATCAATTCAGCCATCTCAATCGAAGCCGAAATTCTCGATGTGAATCGTACGAACATCGAGAGGCTGATGCGCGATTGCGACGTCGTCCTGGATGGCACCGATAATTTTTCCACGCGCTACCTGATGAACGACGCGTGCGTCAAACACAGCGTCAACTGGATATACGGAGCAGCCGTGGGGTCGTACGGCGTGACGATGACCATTCGTCCTAACGAAGGGCCGTGTTTACGGTGCGTTTTTCCCGAGACGCCCGCCGCGGCCAGCGCTCCAACCTGCGACACCGCGGGGGTGATCATGCCGATCATCAGCGTCGTCGCCGCAGTCCAGATAACCGAAGCACTAAAGCTCTTGACCGGCGAAATAGAGAGTCTGCACAACTCACTGATGCAGTTTGATGTGTGGCGTAACCAGTGGCGACGCATTGGTCTGGGCGAGCGTGCTCCGGAATGTCTCACTTGCGGGCTCGGTCGTTTCGAAACTCTCGATGCTGAGGATGGTGAGTTCGCGGCAGTTCTCTGCGGCAGGCATGCAGTGCAAGTCTCGCCAGCCCACCCCGTGCAGGTCGATCTCAAAGCCTTAAGTCAAAAACTTAGCTCCGCCGTAGAGGTCAAAGGGAATGACTACTTAATTCGGTTTCGTACCGGCGAGTACGAGCTGACCGTCTTTCAGGACGCGCGATCGATCATTCGCGGCACGGACGATATTTCGACGGCGCGTTCGCTCTATGCCAGGTATGTTGGTAATTAAACTTTTTCAAATCCGATAGGGTTTCTGACTCATGTTCAAACACAAATCTGTTTCAGCTTTCATTCCGGTCTTATTTCTTCTCGTTAGTGGTTTCTGGGTAAGCACGTTTGCCGGCGAGCCGGTGGTCTGGGAAATGAATTCGCGCGCCGAATTGCTGAGAGGCGAAGCGCATGGCGTTTCCGTGACCGACAACGGAAACGTGACGCTTGCGCCGCAGCTTAACCAGATTTTTAACACCGAACAGGCTTATGTCTGGTCCACAGCGATCGATGCGGCCGGCAACGTTTATCTGGGCACCGGTCATGACGGGAAACTTTTTCGGGTCGGTCCGGACGGGAAGGGAAGTCTCCTATACAAGGCGCCCGAGTTGGATGTGACCGCGATTGCAGTCGCGCGTGACGGAGCTGTTTTCGCTGCTACGTCACCGGACGGCAAAGTTTATCGCGTGACTCCGGATGGAAAGGCGGAGGTCTATTTCGATCCTGCTGATAAGTACATCTGGTCGCTGGCGATCCTGGGCGACGGATCGTTGGCGGTTGGTACGGGTGACAATGGAAAGATTTATCGCGTGCGCGCGGCGGGAGCAAAGCCCGAAAGTTCTTTGCTTATCAATACCAACCAGACCCATGTCATGTCGCTGGCCGTTACTAAGCAGGGAGATTTGATTGCCGGGACCGATCCGGGTGGACTGGTTCTGCGTATTTCTCCCGATGGCAAAGCTTTTGGCCTCTACGACGCATCGCTGCGAGAAATTCACGCGTTGGCGTCCGCCCCAGACGGCTCAATTTATGCGCTGGCCCTGGGCGATGCCGCGTCGACAGCTCGGAGCGCGGGCCAATCAACCAGCGTTACTCAAGCGGGCGATGCTTCCGCGGTAGTGACGTCGACTGTTACCGCAGTTGACGATGCTGCCACGGCCCTGGCCGCACTGGCGGCTCAGCCAGCCCGCAGCCGCAACGAACTTGCGAATGCCCGCAGTGCGGTCTTTCATATCCTGGCGGACGGCAGCAGCGATGTCGTTTGGAGTTCGACTTCCGTAACTGCTTTCGCGATTACGGCGACGCGCGGCGGCGTGTTGATCGGCACATCTGAAAAAGGCCGTATCTATTCGGTCACCGACGACGGTCGGGACACGCTCTTGCTGCAATCGACCGAAGGACAGATCTCTTCATTGATGGCGCATGGCGCCGATGTGTTTGCAGCGTCAAGTAATCAGGGAAAACTTTTTCGCTTTGGCGAGTCGCCGGTAAAGGAAGGAACCTACGAGTCCCCGGTGCGAGATGCGAAGTTGGTTTCTTCGTGGGGACGAATTTGGTGGCGAGGGACCGGCCCAATCGAGTTGCAAACCCGCAGCGGCAACAGCGAACGTCCCGATACCACTTGGAGTGATTGGAGCACCGCCTACACCGAGGCTAAGGGCTCGCAAATCAACAGTCCGAAAGCTCGATTCATTCAATGGCGAGCAGTCTTGCGCGGGACGCTGCGAAATCAGCCTGAACTTGATGACGTCAGCGTCGCGTATCTTCCACGCAACGTGGCGCCCGAGGTGCTGTCGATAACCACCCTACCTTCCGGAGTGGCTTTGTTGCCGCAACTGCAAATCCCCCTTGATCCGAACATAGAAGCATCCGGACTGGACGCTTCTATTTTCGGCATGGTTGTACAAGCGCAGCCACGGCGGGTTTTTCAACGCGGGGCGCGAGCTTTGCAATGGGTCGGAGAAGATCGCAACAACGACGCACTGGAATATACGGTGTACTACCGGGCGCTGAATGAAACCAGTTTTCGGCTGCTCAAAGAACACATTCGGGAAACCTTCTACACGGTTGATGGCGCAAGTCTCGCGGACGGTCGTTACGTTTTTCGGGTTCTCGCCTCAGACCGGCTTGATAATCCGCCGGGTTTTGCGTTGTCAGGGGAAAGAGTTAGCGAGCCGGTAGATGTTGATAATAGTCCGCCGGTCGTCCGGCCGTCCGGGCCGCCCCAGATAGCCGGCGATCGCGTTCGAGTGATTTTTGATGTCGAAGATGCCACGGGTCGCATCAAACGGGCGGATGTTAGTGTTGACGGCGGCGCCTGGCATGAGGTGTTTCCGGATGACGGGATCGCAGACAGCCCGCGCGAGCGTTATTCGCTCGACCTGGCGATCGCCGGTCCTGGTGAACATACGATTTCCGTGCGAGCTTTTGATAATAGTAACAACTTGGGCAACGTCAGTGTGACAATCCGGAAATAGGGCTCCCGACCCACGATGCACGATACGGTGTTGAAATGGTGCGATACGGAGCGCCCCACGTGGCGATGCGTTGCTGAGAGACGCGGGGCATGGGGCTCACAGAATGCAATGCAAGGCACAACCATAGCTATCTCTTTACTTGACTCAGACGATCGGGCTGCCGGTTCGTATTCTTGGCATCGATCTTGCTGAGAACAGGGCAGCGCAACTCCCCGCCTCTCCCTCAATGCGTGAATGAAGCGGACGCAAGGAGGCGGCAAGTAGTCATGAAAAAACTAAAACAAATTCTGGTGGCAATTTTACTAGGGACGATGATCTCGGCTGGCGTGTTTGCGCAAAAGGGCAATGATAATCGTCCCCCCAAAGAGCCGCAGCGAGTGAAGGTAAAAGAAAAGCCGCCGCCGAGCAATAGGAATCAGAATAGCAATAAGAGGGACAAGCCCTAACGCATTCGGAAAGGCCCAGTTACCAGCCGGAAATAAAGGTAACAATCATTTGAGACCCGTGCCAGGCATGGGTCTCGTCGTTTAAGGAGTAAGGAGTCATGAAGTCCAGAAGATTCACCAACGTCCTAAAGATTTTAGTGCTCGTCGTGACCTTGATTGCGTTCTCGGTTCAGAGTACGGCGCGCCAGTACCGCTCAATCAACCCCGCTCTGGTGGCTCGGGCACAGCAAATTACCGGAGACAATTTTTCCGTGGTTACGACAACACCACAGGGAGTAACCGTGCTCGCGAGAACAATGCCGAGCCATGATTTTCTCAATGCGATCGATGGCGGGTTTGCCGCACTTTTTGAAGTCGCGCAACGCCACGGCTATCACAGCCGGATGAGATTTGAGGACTACACGGTTTTCATTGCGCGGGCCGACCGCACAAAGGACAGTCAGGGACAGTACTCTCCGGACATTGCCGTGCCCGCGCAACAATATGCAGGCACAGACTACGATCAGGGTGGATTTATCTACGCCGCCGGCATGGTGCTGGCGTTCAACCCTTGCGCCTTAGTGATCGCTGAACACGATCGGGACTTACCACGGGTATCGAACGTAGTTCGTTTTGAAGGGGAGCACCTGGTTCTTTTTTACAATGACCGGGCGCTCTACCAAAGGACTGCCGACCACAGTCGCGGTGGCGGTCATCCAATTCTGCAATAGAAATCAAGAACCGGTTGGGTTCATACCAGACTTGATTTGAGGCGACGCCATAAGGCGTCGCCTCTTTTTTTGTGCTGCTGAATTGCGAGATTGGTCAGGAGTCTGAAAAGTTGGTGCCCGCTAATGGATTCGAACCATTGACCCCTCGCGTGTGAAGCGAGTGCTCTACCACTGAGCCAAGCGGGCGTCCCTAATAAAATCGCGGTTTTCAAAGAGGCGGTGCCGACTTTACCCCTATTTATACCCCTCAGTCAACATAGGTATAGGAGAGCAAATCATACCTTTGATGTGTGGAATTCGTTGGAAGGGGGGAGAGATTTATAGTTGCATGGACGATGAAGCTTGCGACTATGGAAGGTCAAAAAAAATATAAAAGTAATGCGCATCTTCATCTTACCGCTTGCTCAACTCTTTCGAAATATTTCGTGGTGTGTTCTTCAGAGAAGCGCAACGTTCGGCGGGCGCGGTAACAGGCCAATCGTTTACGTCGGATCTCACGCAGACTGCAGAGCGGGAGATGCCACCAACAAGTTGTTGTACACCCTTAACGGCGTGAACTATGGAAGCGAACACATCGAACCAACCGCAGATTAGCCCGAATCTTGAGCGGTGGGCCGTGGGAAATGTCGTTATTAATTATCTAGAGGTGGGATTCCGAAAACAGTTTTAGGAGAGCAGCCCAGGAGTTCCGCAACCTCTTTGGCGTTAATCCGTTTTCGGGGACTGATTAGACTCATGATTAGCTTGAGGCTTAAATAGGCATGCCGTCCGGCTGGGTGATTATGCATGAGTCGTGCCGAGCAAGTTTACCTGGAGCCTCGGACAAGTAAAGCCGTAAAAGTGTGACTAGGTTCGGGAAGTGGGGTTGGGTGTGTTCTTATGTCAACAAAACGAGGGAAGATGTGGAGCTTTGAAGTTCTTCATTTCTATTTGTTGATGGATGGGGAAATCCGAGTACGCGGGAACATTTATTGGGCACGGTATTGCCCGTCGCGTGATGTGGGGAAGGAAGTGAGCGGGTTTTTCAGTCGATCCAAAGGCGACAGTGGCTGCACTACATATTGTGGTTTCTCGTTCTGTTTTCAAGATCAGGTTTTGAGGTGTAATTCACTGCTTTCGGCAGCGTGTGAAAAGCACGATGTTGCGCTTTGATCGAAAAATAGATCCGTTTTCAAAATCGGGTCTGATAATTCCGTATTATGTTCAGATAGCTCTTGCGGGAGGTTTTCCGCGATATCGCTTCCGCGAAATCCGGTAGTGTCCTAATAGTGTGTTGCTGAAAATCAGAATCTCAACTTCTGTCGAATGCCAAGACTCTTAGAATGACTCCCGCACTGGCCGCTGGGGTGATCTCTTGTGGGACTTAAAACTTTGTTAGAAGCGGCAACGGCAATGTAGACTCGCGTGTGTGAGGACGAAGCATGACCTCTTCTGACATAGTAAATATCGTTGGTTTAGGACTTGGCACATTTGGGGCTGTACTTTTGGCTTACGACGTTGTCTATGGCCCCGGCAAACGGTTTCAAGCATCAAACTTCAAGACGCAACTCGAAGTTCTAAAAGGCACTCGCAAGTTATCGCAAGACACGATCAAAAACCTTCCTAAAAATTGGAGCGAAGCAGAGAAGCAGCAACAACTTGATAAAGAGGAGGCGGACTGGGGGCCGCAACAGAGGAACCTTGAGCGCAGCGTCGATACCTTTTACAAAAAGTATGAAGGTCGCGTTGTGACGCTCGGTGCGTATGGCGTGATGCTAATAGTGGCGGCCTTCCTGCTTCAGATCGTCGGCGTTGTTCTTCATGCCTATGGTCGCTAAGTCAGAATCATTTTCAGCAACACACTATTAGGACACTGCCCGAAATCCCCAAGGCTGGTTCATAATCAAAGTAGATGGCCCCATGGGTGTTGAAATGTCCCCAGAATGTGATTGACTCAGATGGCTAATAGTCATATTGTCCCCATTGCTTATAGGACGGACTCGGCGTTTCGTCCCCGTCCAACAGTCCTTCTCTTGACCGCAGTTGGATCATCGAATAGTTAGGTTAGGGAGGAGTCTTTATGCGCAAGAACTTTGTAATGGCCGTATTGGGCCTTGCGGTGATCGTCGCGATTAGTTATTTGGCGTGCAGAAAACCTACGCCGCCTCCGCCTCGCACACATGTAGTCATGGCCCAAGCAGCTAAGACACTTCTGTACCTACCTCTGTATGTTGCCCAAGATCAGGGCTTCTTTGATCGAGAGAACTTAGAGGTCGAAATCACAACCGCCGGGGGGGATTCGCAGGCCTTCGCCGCCTTGGCAAGCGGCCAAGCACAATTCGCTCAGGGTGACCCGGCGTTCGTGGCAATCTCACATGAGCGCGGAGGGCCGGGAATAGTTGTGGCAAGCGTTTTGGATCGTGTGGCCTTCTGGGGAGTTAGCTTTGATCAGAACGTGCAATCCTTCAATGATCCCAAAGGGTTTCGGAGCCTAACGGTGGTGACCTACCCAGAACCAAATACCGCTTATGTTGTTCAGAAGAGCTTGCTACTTAAAGCAGGGTTAAAGCTCGGTGTCGACTCCAAGATCACGCAGGCTGCTTTCGGAACCGAGCTTGGCCCTCTCCAGGCAAGACAAGCGCAGATAGCCGTGTCAATCGAACCGGTCGTTTCTCAAGCGGTTGCTAAGGGAGCTCACGTCGTTTTTTCCTATCCAGACGCTTGGGGCCCATTTTTGTTGACAGGTGTAATGACATCGGAAGACTTTGCCGGAAAAAATCCGGCTGCCGTTCAAGGATTCGTCAGTAGCTACGAACGAGCCCTGCGTCTTATTAGAGAAAGGCCCGACATTGCAGCGGCTGTCGGAAGAAAGTATTTCCCAGAGGTTGATGGGGCCGTCATTGATGCCGCGTTAGCAAGACTGACTAGCCAAAAGGTGTTTCCCGAGCATGCCATGGTCGATCTCGAATCTTGGAAATCTGTTTTGCAACTCCGTGTTGCGGTTGGCGATTTGAAGAGCGCGAATCACGATGCACTCGTCAACAACACTTATGGATCTGCGGCTCTCTCACTGCCGAAATGACGGATATTGTAGGAGTTGAAGTTCGGAATCTTACGAAGACCTTTAGTCCACCAAACGGTGGTCTTCTACGAGTTTTCGAAAACCTCAGTCTAGTTTTCGACCAGGGCTCCATCACCTGCATTGTTGGTCCTAGTGGATGTGGTAAAAGTACACTCTTAAATATTATCGGTGGACTTATCCCTCCAGACGATGGCGATGTTCGTTTTACGATACCGGGATTCGACGACACTCACGCCATCGGTTATATGTTTCAGAATGACCGCTTGCTTCCCTGGAGAAATACTCTTCAAAACGCAACACTTGGCTTGGAAGTGGTTCACGGGAAGAAATCGATTTTCAGAGATGAGGCAAAAAGCCTACTTGAAACGTTTGGTCTCAGCGAGTTCGAACAGGCGTGGCCCTCAGAATTGTCAGAAGGGATGAAACAGCGTGTGGCGTTTGCGCGAACGCTGCTAGTGCATCCTAAGCTGCTTCTATTAGATGAACCGTTTTCAAGTGTGGACTATGAGATCCGCCTGCAACTCGAAAACGTTCTCTTGCAACGATGTCTTGAAGAGAATACCACGGTGATAATGGTCACTCATGACTTGGAGGAAGCGATTGTCCTTGGGAAACACATCTTTGTGCTGAGCCCACGCCCGGCGCGACTGGTGGATTCGCTCGTAATCGAAGAGCCGCTCGATCAGCGCGAAGCGTTACAGATGAGACGGTCAAGAGAGTTCGGTTTCTATCTTGGGAAACTCGCTGCCCAAGTGCTCAAGAGTTGAAGAATGAAGAACCTGTGGCGGATGGTGAGTGTTTGGGTTTATGGCGCCCTACCGTTAATCCTGTTCTTCGCTGCTTGGTATCTTGTCACTTCAGGAAGTGAGCGCCGCACCTTTTTCTTTGGTTCACCCTATTTGTATCTCGTTAGTCTTCTCAACGGGATTCTTACAGGTTCTTTGCTAAAAGATACATTCGTAACTGGGTCTGAGGCTGTTATCGGGTTCTTGATAGGCAATGTGACCGGAGCGGTGGCAGGTTTCATGCTCTGGAAATCGCCCAAGACTTCGCGCGCATTGAGGCCTTACATTATTGTACTAGGGTCGGCTCCCCTGTTCGCCTTTGCCCCAATCATTATCATTTGGTTTGGAACTGGCTTCTCTGCGAAGGTTGTCGTGGCCGTACTCTCCACGATGTTTGTGGCCTTAATGCAAGCGTTTAATGGCGCAGAACAGGCCGATCCAACTCTCGCGGAACTGATCCGAAGCTTTGGCGGAAATGAGAATGTCGTGTTTCGCAAGGTCGTGATTCCTTCTTCGCTCGTGTGGGTAATAGCGGGCTTCCGACTCAACGTTGGACTCGCGCTTTTAGGTGCGTTTCTCGGGGAATACATAAGCTCAGAAGCTGGTCTCGGTCATCTAATATTGGTAGCGGGCGGTCTATACAACATTCCGCGAGTTTTAGTTGGTGTTACAATGATTGGATTTCTTGGGCTTATCCTCTCGTGGGCGGTTGGTGTTTTGGGAAGAAACTTAAGAAAGAGACTCGTATCTACGCTGTAATTGTGGTTTACGAGACCTGAAGGAGAACACTAATGGCAGCAGTATCAGGTCCTACGCAAGAATCAAAAGGCCCGTTGTTTCCCGTCGCTGATAGTTTACCTGCATGGCTGTCCAACGATCGCAGGTCGACTTTCGCTCGTGCGTCGGGTGAATCGGAGGCGCTGCGTTATCTGGGCGGAGAACCAATTAGCGCTTCAGTGAAACAACGAAAGAGGGAAGTCAATGCCTTTCTGCCAATAATTGCAGCCTCATATGCCCATGGGACTCTAGGACGTGAAGACCTCGCTACTTTCTTTCGCTACTACGCCCATTTATACACTGTCGGTATCGACACCAACGCGATCTGTAATCTTTCTTGCGGATACTGCTACCTGGATGCCTACAATCCAACCACAGCGCCGCAGTATGCCGATTTGAAGTACTTTAGAAAAGCACTCAGCCAGATCACAGAGAAGGGTGTTGATTTGGTAGCGCTTGTGGGAAAGGAACCGTTTGCTGATGATCGAGGTATTGAACTCTTGAGATTTCTAGATGAACTGTCACTCTCGGGAGCAGATTTTCGGTACGGTGTCGTCACTAATGGCACTTTGATTGACCGATACATTGAAAGGCTACCAAGATCGCTGGCTTACATCGACATTTCATTGGATGGTCCCGAGGAAATCAACGACAACGTGCGAGGGGTGGGCGTTTTCAAACGTGCCGGCCGGAACATGAGAGCGCTGGTTGAGCGCGGTTATGAAGTTTGGACTAGCAGCGTCTTGCACACTAACAGTTGTAACCGAAGGATGTTATCCGATTTCATGAAGACTATGATTTGCGAATTCGGATGCTCTCGCTTTTATTTTTCGCCAGTCAGGAACTTCACCGGTTCGTTGCACCCATTCTTATTATCCTTTGAAGAGATCGCTAGAGTTGAAGATTCACTTGCGGAGCTTGCCGAACTCATTCCCGGAGTGGAGACTCTTATCCTTGACCATCCGTATGAAGCGGTTTGGAGAGACTACTTTTGGCCGTTGAGGCTCGGACAGAATACTCGATTCCAAGAACTCGTGATCGATGAGCACGGCAATGTATTACAACAAATCTCGTCGCGTTGCTTCCAAAAGCTAGATATTTTTCCTCATGGGCCATGGGGGACGTGCAGAATGGATGCACGAGGAACCTATTTGTCTGACGTTGAGTCAAGGACCTATTCGAATCCCGAGGGGGTAGGCTCTATTTTGGAGCACTCTCCTCATTCCTTGATGGCTACCGCCCTACAAAATGAACTCGCTTCAATGTTGGATCGCTTTTTGGCGAATATGCACACGGCTTCAATCTTAAGACCTGCGACTGCGGCTCTTACATCAGTCTCGAGCCCGCCATTAGGCAACTCTGAATCTCCTGTTGCGTTTTACGGCTAAACGCTACGCAGGATGTCGGGCCGACATGGGGAAGCCGGGCACCGGATTCTGTGATCGGAACCATACTTCACGACGATGGCAAAAACTCCTCTTCGTATTGCAACTAGCGCACGTACTCCACTCTTTGTTCCAATTTACGTTCTGAGACGCTATCAAGGATTCCAACTTCAAAGAGATCATCTGGTTACCACATCTGTGCCGGAAGGCGACGAAAATGGTGACACCTGGGCCGCTCGGCAACTTATAGATGGGTTAGCTGAGTTTGCCGTATGCGATCCCACTATTGCCGAAGAGAATCGTAGCGTCCGTGTGATCGCAACGATAGTAGGCAGGATGGCGTTTTGGGCCGTCGCGCGACAAGACATTAGATACTTCGAAGAGTTTGCAAATTTTAAGAGGCTGATTAGCTACCCGGTTGGAATGACAGGCTATTTTGTAGCCGAGATGATCCGCAAGAGGATACAGAAAAAGCTCAAGAAAAAGCTGAGCGTCATTCCAACAGAAAGAGACAAAGAATTGTCTGAGCTGCTCGGAAGTAAAACTCCATCGGTTGCGCTGACCACCAATCTACTTCTTGCCCAACGCTTCATAGAAGAGCATCCAGAATTTAAAATATCGCCACTATGGACGCTAGATCCGGCTTTTTCTAGTTTCATGTTAACCGGACTGCTTGTTAGACAGGCGGACGTGGACCGTAAGTACGCTTTAGTAGCGAACATGGTACGAAGCGTGCACAGGGCGGTCGCTCTAGTGATAACGAATGAAGATGAAGCTGTCCAGGGCCTACAAGACGAGTACGACACTCTCAGAAAGGACGAGGCGAGACACTTCGTCAGGACCATTAATGAAAGCTGGCTATACCCCACTGCACTGACGCCTGAGTTAACCAGTTGGAATAATGTTCGCGCAGTCCACATCGAAGGCAGCAACGCTAGAAACAAGTCGACTTGGATAAAAACCGATATGCCATCGACGCGGACATTTGTTGACTCGGTAAGTTCTGGAATTGCACTCGATGCAGATCGGCTGAGCCTGTCCTTAGCAGTGAGGTTCGGCAAAGGGGATCTCTATGAAGATGTTTTCAACAAGGTGGATGCTGAGAATAGGGTTTCACTTCAAAGTGCGACAGTGGTTGGTTTTTACCGCAGATTCAAAAAGGAACCTCGTGAGTTCTTAATAGAGAAGGTTGCACGAATGAAACAAGCCTTGATGACTCCCTCAAAGACGGACGAGAACTATCTCATCTGGGGTGGATCCGGCAGCGGTAAGAGCTATTTGATCGAGGAGCTTGGAAGGACTCTTGAACTATCTGGAGCTTGTCAGTTTATTAGCATAGATTTGGCGGGCTTTTCTCGGATTGAAGTCGAAGCGGCCATGGCTAGAGTTGAAACCGCAAGTAATCCGGTTCTCTGTCTTCTTGACGAAATTGATGGCACAGCCGAATTCACACTGAACTATAACTTTCTTTTTCCAAAACTTAGATTAAGAAGGAAAAAAAATAAGCAAATCGTTTTCGTGTTGGTGGGTAGCACTACCTCAAGTGTCAAAGAACTTGCAGAAAAGATTCGGGCGCCTGAACGAGAGAAAGGGAAGGATCTAATGAGGTCAGTGCCTGATAAGCAATGGTTCGACGTACCAGATTTCTCGACCTGGGACAGATTGATCATCTTTATTAATGGGGTAGCTCTCGCCTTGCAGTCGCGCGGAGCAAAACTGGTAGCAGTGGAAAAACTAGCTTTGTACTACGTGGCCGTATCACGATCAGAGGATTCTGCGGCGGTGTTGACTCGCTTTGGAGAGGACGCTGCGAATAGAATGTCCTCAACTGCCGACATATTGCGGTACGATAATCTGTTCGACGAGTCGATCGGGGAGCAGGAACGATTTGACTTCTATTCTCAACACTCGTCCACCGCACCAAGACTGACTGGAAAGTTTGTTCAAATAGATGATTAGATCCTTCGAAGCAAGAGTTTTTATAAAAAACTTGACCTAACTCTTAGTGAGCGTTTTGGGTTGGTCAGTCTGAGACAATGGAACCGACCTTAGCCCCCAGCTCGGGACGCTGCCCAGGCGTCTCCCATGCTACCTTCCGCCTTGTCAACAGCCTACCTATCTCTTTTGGCTTGATGGCGGGAGAGTCATTCTGATCACATCATCGATTCGGATAACCTTCCCTTGTTCCGATAACGGAATCCGAGTGTTAACGGTAAGGCGATAATAGTGATCGAATCTTGACGAGACCACCCAGTCCGACAATGTTTCCTTTCGCCTCTCGGCAAGAGTCCTCTGAAAACCCCGCATCGCTTCGCCGGTCAAGGGATCGCGGGAAGGCACCACACAACGTTTGCACGGGTTAATCCCTTTCACTTGGACCGCGCCGATTTCAAAATCTACAGTCGTCTCGGGCTCACCGAACAAATGATCCTCCCAAAACGCCGGGACGCCTCCGATGACTACGTTGACTCGGAAGCGCCTCAAAATATCCTGTGGACTAAGTCCTGGAAACCATCCGCTTACTTCTTCGAGAGTTGCAGCACTAATCAGCGTCGGACCTGAAGCCTTAGTATCGTCAGGAAAACCGTTTTCGATGTTCTGCTTGATGCTAATTGGAAAGCCGAAGAAATCACTGAAACAAGCCTCAAGCTTTGTTGCGTCTCTTACAAGATGAAAGTTGCATCGCTGGTTCGCATCTAGCAAATGTAATTCGACGTTTTCGATTGATTCATCAAATTGAGCGCGAACCTGATGAATTCGGGCATGCCGCTTACCATTCACGAAGTTACCGTAGTCGTCCACCATGGCGAATTCGCGATCCCGTTCCAGCGCTCCGCCAGCTGTGATTCGAGCCCGATTCACACGAACACCATCGAGCGCTTTGATAGGATAGACGATTATGTTTTCGATGAAGGGCATTTAAGTTCGCGCATCAATCAGTCAGCGTCGTAGACTGTGATGGGTCGCCCGGTTGCATGATATATGAAATGTTTGACTAATACTTAGCATTTGTACTATAGAGGAGTCGCAATATTCCTTGCAGTGTTTCCTCGCATACGCTTCTCCGCCTCGCAATTCGAACACATACTGAGCGTGTGCGGGGTATTCGACCGGGCCTATGAAGTTCATGACATCTAGACTTGCGACGGCAAAAGTGCGATTCGAAAGGTGGTTTTTCAAAAGCTAAATCCTCATCGTGGCAATGGTTCACTGCATTCCCGTGATTACAGGTCTTCTGCATCTTGGTTCGGCCCTCGTTCAGGCACGCATGAAATCTCACCTATTCGCGCATTTGTCGTCTGGGCTCACTCAATCGTACATTGCAGTTGCATTCGCAACATCATCCTTTGCTTAATCGTCGGGATTGTTTCAGCTTCACCTCTACAGACTCAAACTCCCGTTTCTTTACCGATACTTCGAGTAGGCGTGATCCTTGCACAGTCCGGTTCGTCAAGTTACTTCGGGGTCACTACGCTCAATGGAATCCAACTAGCAGAAATACAGCTTAACGCAGCCTCTGGACGCCGCTTTCAAATTCAGCTGATCGTTCGCGATGACCAAGCACGTCCGGAACTTGCTGCCCAACATGCCGTTGCGCTTATTAGGGACGAGCACGTGCACGTCTTGTTAGCAGCTGGCAACAGCGACTGTTCGCATGCGGTGATGGACGTCGTACGGAAGTATGAAATACCTCAGGTTACCCCTCTGTCTGCTGCGTCCATACTAACCACACTGGGAAACCCTTGGTTCAATCGCGTCGCGATCTCCGATCGGCAATCCGTCTCAGCGCTGATGCGCTATCTATCAAGGAAGAAACTCCGACGTACGGTAGTTCTGTATGAGAACACGGAATGGGGACGTGGCCTTGTTGCAGACACCCAACAGGCAATCCGCGCAGAACCAGGTGGCGTCGAACTCCTCGATGCTGTTCCAATTCAGCGCGATGACGTTAGCGGGTATCCCGCAGCTGTCTCGCGTGCCCTTAGCGCTAAGCCTGATGCTGTGGGTATTTATCTGCTTCAGAAGGATGCCATTGGGATTGTGAAGCAAATTCACTCAGTACGATCTGACGTCTCGCTGTTCACAACCCCCGCCAACTCAAGCCAAGACTTTCTTGATGTTGCCGGAGATTCGGCGGACGGCCTGATTACACTTAATAGTTTTTTTCCTGACGGCCCGAGTACACGTGCGCTGGAATTCACCGCCGCGTATCGTGAGCGTTACCGTCAAAACCCAACCAATTTCTCGGCCCAGGGCTATGACGCGTTGCGTGTCGTATACGAAGCGGCGGTGCGAGTAGGTTATGACAACCCGACCAAACTGCGGGATGCGATCCGAGCCACTAACTTTGCAGGTGCAATAGGCGCAATCTCTTTTGATGCTAACGGTGAATTGGCTTCACCGGATCTTAAGCTAGTGGTGGCGAATGGTGGCCGTTTCGTTCCCGAGGGACTCATTACAACCAAAGAGGCGCGGACCTCCACACTGTATCTTAAGATAATAGGCACTCTTCTGCCGGTTCTTTATCTTGTCGCTCTTTTCCCACTCGTCTGGGCGTATCCCCGTAGCCATGTTGCGCGAAGCGCTGTGAATTCAGGCATTTTCACGAAGTTTCCTATCCTTCACAAACTGATTCTCAACAGTACATGGGCCAGAAGAAAAATCTTTCGAGAACATCTGTTGGCCAGTAGCAAAGTAAAGTCGGACCTGGTTCATTATGTAGACCAACGCCTCATACCGGTTGGAACAGCGACGGCTGAGGACGTCCATACAGTGACGCAAAGTACCTCGCCAACTCCCTTATCTCTTTTTACAAATTCGCGAATCGTACTTATTCGCGGGAGGAGTGGTACTGGCAAGACGGTGCTGCTTAACACTCTACTGCGCGCCGCTGCACATAACACGATTAGACACCGCAAGGCAGTCTGCATCCCGTTGTTGATCGACTTACGCCGCCACCCTATTCAAGATCATGGTGACTTCACAGACATGATAGTCGATGACCTTATGGGCTCGGGGGTAGAACTTAGCAAGGAAGTTCTCGACTTTTTGCTTGATAAAGGAAACTTCCTAATCCTCATCGATTCTCTAAGCGAGGTTGATAGTGCGGCTCTTGTGAAGTTGATGATGCCATTCCTAAATCGAAGACGCAACGTTCTCGTCGCACTTGCGATTCAGGTGGATCCCTTTAATAGACGCGATACCAAAATATATGAACTAGACGAGATTAAACCCGAACAAGCGCGAGAATATATTACCAAAGCCATTGGTCGAGACCTCTGGAAGGATCTATCGCCAGCCATTCGAAGTCTGACGGCCAATCCACAGGATCTCGCCGTCTTGTGCCAGGTTCTAAAGTCAGCAGATCCAGCAATGCTGCAACAAGCACGTGCAGAACTGTATCGCGCGCTTCTTCACAGCGACAGTACGCTCGGAGAGTGGGCTCGTAATTCGTCCCCGGAGATATCGGCAATTTATAACTGGGCGCATTACGCCGTGATGGAACATTTGCGACCTCAGGCAGAAGAGGAGGTTTCTCAGCGTCTCTCAGTGTACAGGTCCGAGGTTGACGACGAGTTTAAGGTCGACGATGTAATTCGAGCCATGCGGACGAGCAAGCTCTTCTCGACGATTCCCCAGCGCACAGCTCTAGGGCTTTCAGCAGACTTGCTTACATTTCGCCACGAGTTAATTGGGCTCTTTCTAGCGTCGCGCCATATCCGTCACCAACTCGAATTCGAAAGACCTATATCGGTGGAGACAATGTTAACGGGCCTAAACGCTGAACGTTGGTTGGAAGTGTTTGTCTTTTTAGTAGACGAGTTGGATTCGTTACCATTACTTAATCAAGTCTTCGAATGCGCCTTGGCCCTTGAAAGCGAGTATGGTGCGCGCCTAGCAGCCTACATGATCAATAGCAAACCGGCACTCGCCGCGAATGTAACTTCGGTCAGTAGATACACGCAGATGCGACTCGCGCTGGACGCCAAACGCTTTAAGCGGACTCAACAATTAAAGGAGGAAAACGTGCTGGAGCAAACAGAAACAGGCGACATGCGAGAAGTACAATCGGTTCAAGAAGCTTACGACCAGGGTGCGCTGGGTTATCATGCCTACTGGCCGCGTCGACATGATTTCATCGAACCGGAGCGTATTGAGTTCGTTGGTCTTCTTCCCAAGAATGGAAGAGTTTTAGACGTTGGCTGTGGTCCCGGCCAAGACAGCGAATACTTTGCAAGTCTGGGGCTGCAGGTGGTTGGCATTGATCTATCTGATCAGTTGCTTACAATCGCAAGCGAGCGAGTTCCTACCGCCAACTTTGAAAAAGCCGACATGCGGAACCTGACATTTCCCAGTCAGCACTTCGACGGAATCTGGGCATCATTTAGTTTCCTTCATATTCCGTCCGAAGAAGCTGAGGCGACGATGCGAGGACTGCTTCGTGTCGTGAAACCTGGAGGACCCGTATTCCTTGCGATTCACACGTCCGAACGGACTAACGCTAGAGTTGCGCCAATCGCCGGACTATCCGATGAGGAACGGCAACAAGTATCTACCTTTGTGCAGGAATGGGCGCAGGACGACTTCAGGCGATTACTGACTAATGTCGGCCTGAAGATTGTTACCTTTCGTCCATTCACTCGGCCGGGCGGCGCGTATCCACTACTAAGTACGCTTTCAATTAATCCACAAGCTGTGTAGGAGTGACATTAATATGAGCACCCTGTTCGATTCACTTCCAGCCAACAGTTCGATCCGGCTTTACAATTATCCGCAGTCGGGAAACTGTTACAAGGTTCGACTCCTTCTTTCGCAGCTCGGAATACCATTCGAGCGCCTAACTGTCGACATAATGAGGGAGCGGGACCGCGACTATCCGTTGACGCACTTGAATATCAATGGCGGGCGTGTCCCAATTCTTCAAATCGGCGACGAGATACTTCTCATGGAGTCGAACGCTATACTTTTTACCATCTCTCGCGGTACTAGCCTCGGGGGAACCAGTCTGTTGGAGCAATCCAAGGAGTTACAATGGCTGTTTTTTGAACAGAACAGCCATGAACCAAACATCGCAAGATTGCGACTTTGGAGACTTAACAACATGATTCCGACGATTCCTCGGGATGTCATACAACATCGACATGAACTAGGTGAGTATGCTCTGTCGGTAATGCAACGGCATCTCACTGAGAGTGAATTCTTCTTGGGACAACAATATGGGATAGCAGACATCTCGCTGTTCGCCTATACCCACGCCGCATCTGAGGCCGGCTTTGATTTGAATGGATTTCCATCTATCCAACGTTGGCTCGACTCCGTGCGATTACAGCCAGGTCATATTTCCATCGAGGAGTAACCGTGTCCTCACAGTTAGTAGATTTCCGTGTCACGCCCCACTCAGTACTCCGAACCGAGGAACATGTCTTGGAATGTTTCGAGCGTTCCTACAAGCCTCGTGATCAATGGGGGATAGGCATAGAGCTGGAGAAGATTGGAGTTTGCAAACGAGATCTTTCCCCCGTTCAGTACGACACAGCACAGATAATTCTTCAGGAACTAGGTCGGCGTTTGCATTGGGAACAAATCATCGATGGAGGTGTGCTAGTAGGGCTACGCAATGGCGTTGGTAGCGCCTCAATAACGCTTGAGCCAGGGGCTCAAATTGAAATTGCTACCGCTCCTTCCGCGAACCTGATCGACCTACGTTCCCAACTGCTATCGCAGGTGGAAATGCTGAACTCCATCTCGAAACAACACGAGGTTGGCTGGCTTTCGGTGGGATACCAACCCTTTGCTCGACTAACTGAGGTTGGACGTGTTCCAAAGCCCCGTTACGAGATTATGCGCAACCACTTCAGCAGTATGAAAGACCGCAGCCTTGAGATGATGTACATGACTGCGGCTACACAAATTAATATAGATTACTCGGACCGTGACGATCTCACTACTAAGATTGGTCTTGCTGCAACATTCTCCCCACTTGTCGCATCGCTCCTCTCATCGTGTCCGATCATTCGTGGCAAGATTTCGAGGTCATCGCGTCGGTCTCTCGTGTGGGTTCAAACCGACCCTGCGCGGACGGGACTCCCCTCATTTCTTTTTGGAGCCAACGCACTAGTTGAATATGTTCGTTGGGCTCTTAAGGCACCCATGCTCATGATTCGGGAAACGTCAGGAGTACGGCCCGTGACGGACCTTACTTTCGAAGCGTTCATGCGCCAAGGCTATTGCGGGCGTTTCCCTACCGAGGAAGATTGGTGGCACCACGTGAATCTGCTGTTTCCGGATGTGCGCCTAAGAAGGACCATTGAAATTCGGGGAACTGACTCATTGCCTTCCTCACTCGCGATCTCTCTAGCCACTCTTTGGAAAGGTTTGCTTTACGACCAGGAGAGTATTAAGCAGGCACTTCGATTAAAGGAAGACACCCGACCGGAGTGGGTGATGTTCGTACGTCAAATCGCCGCGCGCCACCCTGGGCTCTTCGCTGCAGAGCGAGATAGGCTCAGGCGGATCGCAAGCGATCTCATTTCTATTTCTGAGGCGGGTCTTCAACGACTTGGTGTGTTCGTTGACGATAATGACGTCAGCGAGGATCAGTTATTGATGCCACTGAAAAGCTTAGTAAAGACTGGGCAGACGCCAGCCGAAATAATGAGGCAATTTTGGCTTGAAAAGTGGGCGAAGGATCCCCGCAGCCTCGTCAAGTACTCAATGGAACAGGAGGTTACCGCTTAGGGACAGGATCTCCTCCCCTGAACTGCACATTTAACATGAGGAACCAAAACTTCACTACGCTCCTCCGCTCGCTGTGCAAGGAAGAACAACCTTCAATTCAGCAGATCGTAAGTCTAATTCTTAAGAATTGGAGGATTTCTCATTCAGTTGATGAGTTAACGCGGTCTGCGATTCGTTCGGTTGTCCGTCGCTCGTGTGAAAGCGCAAAGTTATCGCGGAAGACCGAAGTGATATCTATTGATCTATTACGAACTTTAGCGGCTACCTACGATGCGATGTTTACGCAAACACAACCATTCGCACGATCGGTGCCCATGTACATGCCGTTGGCAATTCTTTGGGATATCGCGCAGCCGATCGAGCAATGGCTGCTTCGCATCCTAAAAAAAAAGGTCAGGATATCAAACCTGCTTGATACGAGTTCGAATGCCGACAGATATGTGGCGTCTGTACGGCGAATCATTGATCAGCATAGCGCGGCTAGTCATGAGTTTTATGACGAGCTGCTTCCGGCGAAGTGTTCAGTTGAAGGGTTGGCGTTCTACCTTAGACAAGAGAGCACGCTGGACCCGTATTTTGACGATCTGCTTGCAATTCTTCAGGTGGGGGCACCCCTAGAAGCCAAATCTGAGATCGGACAGAATTACTTTGACGAAATAGGTTGTGGGAAGCCGACGCAGGCTCATTCTTATCTGTTCGCACAATGTGCTGAAGCGCTCTCGCGACGAGTGGGGCGTGTGCATGACCTATTACCGGAATCCCTTGTCTGCGGAAATCTGTCTGTTTGCTTAGCTCTACACAGGCAATATTACCCGATTGGCGTGGGTTATTTTGGAGCCACCGAAGATCTAGCTCCAAGACGATTTAGGGCATTTCTTCATGCATGGCAACGCTGCAACCTTCCTTCAGCGGCATCCGCTTACCAGCAACTTCACGCTGAGCTTGACATAGATCACGCCGACGGATGGTGGCGGAATGTTGCGTATGAATCCTGTCGGCGGTCGGAAGCGTTTAGGAGATGTGTCGAACTCGGCATCCTATTGCGCCTTGAATCGTCAACATTGTATCTCGACGCGGTGAGCACGGCGATTTCACCATTTCTAATTGAATCGGGAGATGTTACCTGAGGAGACTTGGGCTGAATACTAAGCAATCTCACAGCGTAGCTATGGAACGGAACTCTTAAAGGATTAGCTGACCATCAACATTGGAGCTGTGGGAGCCGCAAGCGGGGAATCAAGTAAACGATGGAAAAAGTACTAATTATTGCGGCGGGACAAGAATGCTTTAAGGGTCGGTTCTTAAAAGAACTAACGGATAACCCATATGAGTTTTTCTTACTTCTTAGTTCGACAACTCGAGGATTAACTAACGATTGGTTTCACCGATATATTAATTGGGACCATATCATTCGCACTGATTTTCGTCATCCTCAAGTGGCGGCGCGCTATGTAAAAGATTGGGCTGAATCACGACGAGTACATTTTGAGGGAGTCATTACCTACCTCGAAGCTGCGGTACTGGTGACGCAGGCGATTGCGGAGGAACTATCAATACCACCGATCACAACCGGAGATCCGATTGCTCTTAGAAGTAAGAATATTATGCGTCGGGAATTTATCGCTGCCGGCCTTCCACAGCCCCAGTCGATAGCTTGCAGGAGTCTCGAAGATGCTAGAAGAGCAGTCGACCAAATCGGGTTGCCATGCGTATTCAAGCCGAGTCAGATGGCTGCGAGCGTGGGCGTTCGGAAAGTTTGTACCGGAGAGAATCGGGAAGTTGAAGAAGCATACACTCGCGCCGCTACCGACGATATTACTGAAGAAGATACCCGCTACACTTTCAATATCGCGCCCGAGATAGTAGTTGAGGAATATATCCCAACCTACCAAGAAATCAGTTGCGAAGGCCTAGTACAGGCTGGAAAGGTCGATCTAGTTGCGGTGACGAAGAAAATCCTTTCCCCCGAGCCGTACTTCGAAGAACTAGGGCATGTAACCCCTTTTCCTTTGGATGACAACGTAATGCAAATGGTTGAATCTCAATTAGGAATGGCTGTGGTCGCACTGAAACTGCATAGTACGGCATTCCATGCCGAATTTAGGCTTAGGACTAACTTAGAGCCAGTGCTTGTCGAGGTTGGCGCTCGCCTCGCGGGAGGGTTTATTCCTCAATTAGTCCAACTATCCACAGGATTAAACATGCTTGACGCGAGTGTCAAGTTGGCAATTGGACAACAATATGACTGCAGTCCTAAGAGCCGTTCAACCGCCGCAATTCGCTTCTTCGACGATGAATCGAACTCTAGATTTGCTGTCGCCGCTGCCCGGATTCGTGCTTTCCCGTTTGTGCAGGAATTAGCTCTCTATGGCGAACCTGGGAGCGGGCGGCGAGGCCACGTGATATGGACAGCAAAGACTGCGACTGAAATCGAAGATGCCTGGAAAACCATAAATGAAATACTTTGAGATCCTTCGTGATCTAACTTTCTCTCGCATTGCCTTGGCAGCGGCGTGTCAGAGGTTCGGGCACTATGGTATCCGGTCCTTGCTGCTTGTATATCTCATAACGCATTTCGGGCTGCATGACCGTAGTGCTGGTCAGATTTACGGACTGTTCTACGGCTCATTTTTTCTGACCTCTCTGCTCGGCGGCCTCTTGGGCGACACCAAGTTAGGGTATAGGTGGGCCGGATCTTTAGGAATTTCTTTGATGTTAGTGGCTCAAGTACTCTTAGCGGTCGGACTCCTAGATGGAATGCTGGCAGCACTGGCGTTGTACAGCATCGGGTTTGGGCTATTCAACCCCAACATGAACGTTGCCGTTTCAGAACACTACCAGGGCAACGAGAACCTTCGCGGAGCGGCTTATACAATTCTTTATAGCGCAATAAACCTCGGAGCAATGCTGGGTCCCCTTGTATGCGGATATATTGCGTTGCGAACGAGTTGGCGTGGCGGATTCCTGGCTGGACTTCCGTTCAGCTTCATCGGGTTGATGTCCTTTGGGCTTTCAGCCCGTTCCGATAAAAAGAGCAATATCAGCCCCGATCCGGACGGTTGTCACGCTCAACGAAGTGAAGAAGAATTACAGAGTGCGGTGCCCAGAAAGACACTCGTGCGAGTACTGGTAATGTTAGGTTTATTGTCGATAGTCTTTGCTGGCGTTTTTGATCAACTTGGGTCCTCGGTCACACTGCTTGTCCATAGGCATGTCAGTCGCACTTTCTTTTCATTTCAAATGCCGGCAGGGTATGTTCAATCAATCAATCCTTTTCTTGTTATTTTGTTTGGACCGTGGTTGTCCTTAATGATCAAACAAGGGCGACTTGGCTCTACGAAGCGTAGCAAGATGAAGATACTTGCTTGGGCCTTTTTGCTGCTGGGAACCGGGTTTCTGCTTTTGTCGATTGGATCTCTAAGAATCGGGGACCCAGGTACTCAGGCGAAGGTAAGTTGGTTGTGGATCATCTTCGCAATCCTCTTGGCAAGCTTTGGTGAATTGCTGTTCGGCCCTACCTCGGTATCACTCGTAGCTGGGTTTGCACCCCAGAAGCGCAAAGGACTAGCGATGGGCGTTTGGTCTGCAACGATCGGTATAGGTGTGTATCTGTCGGGCTCTTTGTCAGGACTAATGAGTAGTTCGGGAAGGCTGGCGGAGTTCTTTGCGATCTCAGCGGGCGGTTGCCTGTTAGGTTGTGTACTTCTGATGATGTCTCTCAGCCGACTCTTCAAGCATCGAATGGTCGCCGTGAATTTCGATCCCCCGGCCCTGAGTTGAAGTAGCCTTAAACGAACCACTAAGAGTATTAGGTATCGCAACCGAACGCTCGAATATCTCGGAGAGGACTCCTGGGTAAAGTAGCAAAGTCAGCGGTTGCGAAGTTGTATTCAACAGGAGCTACATCGTTTGTTCCACGTGGATGGAAAAGAGAGGCTAAGTATTGAATCTGCTTTCGTCCAATGCCAATCTCAAAGAGGCCACCCCCATACATTTCGATGCCGTTGTCTAAACAGTAACCATACAGTCCAAGTAAATAACGGAGAGAGCCGATGCGCGCAGGCTTGATGTTTACCCGCCTGGCGCTCAACCGGCGTATATCACTTGCCGATCGAATTGGCTCGTCGTATGAGAGCTTCCTCAATATTTCAGGCCTCGCTGTTCGGGCTATAAAGCGAATGTCTAGGTCCTCGAAGATAGTGTTCGAAAACGTCTTCGTTGCCATTTCGTAAAAAGTTGATTCAGGCGCTTGGTCAACGCGTGTGCCATGGTAAAAAGCTTTGAAATCCAGTACCGCTATTCTTGTAGTCGCTGCGAGTCTCAACATGAAGTCTGCGGTCCAGTCGCTCGTGACATCGAGTTTAAATTCCAGATCAGGGTGATGTGTCAATAGGCTCTGTAGCCGATCGGTGGACAAATCCTTGTCGAGCCGAAGTGATACAACGAAATTCACAGGCTTGGATGGAAGGCCGAGTAGTGAACTCAGTGAAGTGCGATGCTGACGAACAGCCAGATCGAGTGCCGCACTTTCAAACGCCCAGCTTCGGTACTGCGAGGAGTCTTTCTGTTCAGGTTCGGGAAGGTGCGATAGGCTTTTTTTCACTGCGTCAGAAAGTGAGTCAATCGTATGAGTGCCAATGATTGGCAACTCTTCCCCCCTGAGACGAAGGAGGTTGTCTTGATCTTGCTTTTGGAATGTTAACTCTTCTCCGCTGCCAATTGAGCCTAGCCCCGCAAGAGTGACAAGAGTTGTACTGCGTTTGAAGCCGTCGGCAACCTCTTGGACGGCCGGAACGAGGCTGAACGACGAAATCGTAACGGAGAGATTTCGCACTTTTTCGTAGAAGTCAGTTCGCATTTTGTTCCGCAGGACCCAGGATGGCAATTTTAGTGCCTCATCCTAGCATAGAGAGCAAATCATAGCTTTGTTGGTGTGTCGAATTAGTTGGAGGGGGTGGAGGATTATAGTTGCAGGCCGATGAAGATTACGACTATGGAAGGTCAAACAATATGAAAGTAAGGTTCATCTTACCGTTGCTGAACTCTTTCGAAATAGTTCGTAATGTGTTCTTCAGAGAAGCGCAACGTTCGGCGCGCGCGGTAACAGGCCAATCGTTTACGTCGGATCTCACGCATGACTGTAGAGCGGGAGATGCCACCAAGAAGTTCCTGTACATCCTTAACGGTGTACTTCGCTCGCTTGCGCTCAAGAGTCGGGCTAATTTGCAGTTGGTTCGATGTGTTCGTTTCCATAGTTCACTCGGTGGGCCATGGGAAATGTTGTTATTAATTACCTAGCGGTAGGACTCCGAGAACAGTGGTGTGATCTGTGGGCGCGCCGCTTGCCAGGTGTGAGTCGCCGCGGAGTACGCCATCTTCGGTAATAGCAAATCGGCGAGTACATGTCTGGGTTATTCCGCTAGGTGTTGTGGGAAAGGCAATCGCCCAATACTGGTTGGCTGCTGGTGTGGTTTCAAATCCGCTTATCTTATGTACCTTGCGAGTGGGCGGTTGAGGGTGTGAAGTAAGATCACTAATGGAGGAAGTTTCAGCCTTCTCTTTTAATAGGCCAAGTCGTTTGTCTTCGCGCTGTTCGAGCCCGTTACGACGTGTTTGCTCAAATCGTGTAAGAAACCGCGAAACGTTAGGTGCGCGATAGGCTGCTAGGTAGCTTTTTCGGTTCATGGTGGACCAGCCTTGTTAAAGGCCTTATAGGGATTGGTGCATCTGCTATGCCTTGATTTGACCGGCTTAAAACCGAGCGAATTCCTTGAGGATTTCGTTTCTGAAGCTGGCTGGATTGTGCTGTAAAGTCCTATTGGGGCTGAAGTAGGGACAGTGGTCGCGCGAGGAAGGGACAGTATTAGTAGCGAGGTAAGCGAAGTTTTGAGTCGACTTAATTTCCAGGCTTTGTGTGAGAACCGAGACGAGACGCTTCACTTAAACAAATATCGCGTTTGATATCGGAGAGAAGTGTCCTGCATCGGTGGTGTTAGCCGCACGTCAATGGTTCTCCAGCCGAGGGTCCTATCATTCGCGTAATAGCCAAAGGAATACTGCTGTTCGATTTCCTTGCTGACTCGATCTAGTGTTTCCCCGAGCTGCTCTGCTGTGGGATAGAAGCTGACTCCGCCAGTGCTTGACGCCAGCTGTTCCAATAAATCCCTTCCGCGATATCGATCTGGTTGACTACTATCAATGATAATTCCAATTGCGTAGATTGTAGTGTGTGCATGGAACACTGCTTCTTGGACCGTCGCAAGGTCAGCGTGGCTTCGAGTGTCTTCGCCGTCGGATAGAAGAACGATGGCTTTGCGGCGCCGTGTTAAGCAGCCGAGTTGATCGAGGCCTGTTGTTAGAGCATCGTACAAGGCGGTTTCGCCCTTAGGCTTGATTCTGCCGAAAAGTTTCCAGAATTCATCCTTCGGGATGGACTGCGCTAGGAGGGTTGGGTTTTCGTTGAATGTAATAACCGTATAGTCGCTTTCTTTACGTCTTTTCAAAAACTCCTTCAAGCCGTCTTTTAGATTAGTCCATTTTCTGCCTGTCATAGAAGCTGAGATATCAATGATGAAGATAATGCTGGCCGGGCCATCAGCCTCAAAGAACGTCGGATTAACTGGTTTGCCGTTATCGCTTATGGCAAAGTTCGCGAGCGACAAGCCGGGTACCGGACGATGTTTCTTAATGGCGGCTACGTTAACCGTTACCAGGTTTGTGTCAGTCTTGATTACGTCGAAATCGTCATTCGCCGGCAACGACGGCGTTTGGGAGAGAGGGATTGTGGTCGCCATCAAAATCATCGCGAGGGTGATACTGATTAGCGCTGGTCTGCGGTTGATAAAGCTCATAATCATCTTCTCCGGCTGAAGATTCACTTATCGCGTACTTCATTCCCCGCCAAATTTCTTGAACCTGCGTGCTTGAGTCATTGGAAAGACCGTTGAACCATTGTTGGATAGAGATGGCCTCGATCGGGGCATTGTGGAGAGCAGCTTCGTCGATGCCTTTGTAGCCTTGCCAGGAAAGAATCCTGGTGGTGAATGAAAGCTGTTTTTGCTCCAAATCGAGTTGCCTTTCAGCAATTAGAGAGGCCAGTTGCGTACAAACAGCCGGGTTGGTTCTATAGTCAGCGTCAAATCCCATCAAGACGTTATATTGACGCGTCGCTACGATGATCTCAGCATGCGCGCAATTGACGCCGCTGGTCGCGATGGAATAGATGCCGGGTCTGAGGCTGACGAGCGTGTCGGCTTTGAGGGTTCCTTCAATAACAACAACTTCAGCGCCGGCAGGAACTGATTCCGGATCGAATGTAAAGTGAATGGGTGTGCCGGAACTGCAGCCGGCTAATTTGTTGGGAGAGGAGAGCCACAGATATTTGTTTGGGTGCTCTGTAGTCAAGTCCTCGGGGTGGAGGCGTAGTTGGCAAGCTTGAATGCGACGCTCACGATCTTTGTTAGGTATAAGCAGCATAGGCATGC
The DNA here is from genome assembly GCA_033858155.1 of Blastocatellia bacterium. Classification (GTDB taxonomy): domain Bacteria; phylum Acidobacteriota; class Blastocatellia; order Pyrinomonadales; family Pyrinomonadaceae; genus UBA11740. The sequence goes on along the minus strand of JAWVCT010000058.1, from coordinate 199,622 downwards.
GGTAGTCGTACCGCGCCCATATCTGACTGAAGCCTTTCTCATCCCGCCAGATCCCGGGAATGCCAATGAGATTGGCGTATTGAGGGAAGCGGGCTTTGGCAAACGAGCGGAGTGATCGGGCCAGGCGGCCGCGTTCACGTTGGGTAGCCGGCAGTGCGCCGTACGAGACTGTTTCCTCTAATAAGAGACCGCGGGAAAGGAGGCCTACTTCCGGATGATCGATTAGCTGATGGTAACGATTGGCTGGGGAGATGCGAATGAGTTCGCGGTAGATGGCGTCGCGGACTTCGATGGGAGCGAGCTTAACGGGGGGAAACTTCGGAGTTGGTGGAGGAGAGTTATGCGTAACAGGAACGCCATGATTGATATGGATCCAACCGTTGTCCTTCCTAGCTCGTCCTTTGGCGCCAGCGCTCACGCGCATGCAAATCGATACGCGCGCATTGCGCGAAATACTGCAATAGTCTGGTTTATTACAGATCCGACAAGGATGCTTTGAAGTAACACGATCGAAATCGGAAGGCATCGGATGTAGTGATGTGGATTTTTTAGGTAACGTTAGAAACTAAAGGCCGCAGTTGTAGGTCCGTGAGTTCTATTATTTCGAATTCAACTTCTGGGCTTGCGCTTGAGGCGTGGGAGTGTGTTGGTGTTGTTTCAATAAGGCGAGATGGTTTCTCAAGTGAAGTGGTTCGATAGAACCCCGATTGGAATCTGAGAGCGCCGTACCAAGCGACTATGCGCGCAATGTCGCAGCGTCTTACTTTGCGGGAAGGCTCGTTGTCTTTCCAGCCTAAGAGCGCAAGGAATTGACTGGCGCTTTCCAGTTGCTCTTGGGTCAGATCAGAGCGTCGTATTTCGGCGGGATTATCATCGGAAGGCATCGTCGGTTCATGGCTATTCTAAGCAGCCGTTGCTCCTTTTCAGTGGGATAGCGATATCCAAGGGAGTCGGTTTCAGCCGCGGCGACGTGGCTGACTACACGTTCCACAATCGCATCCCAGTCTTCCGTGGCCTGGCCAGAGTCGTTTTTTAGAGAGTAGCGTTTGGAAGCAACTTGACGGGCATTGTTACCCAGAGGCTTGGATGCCGTAATTGCCGTTATTGAAGTTGCCATTTGATCCGTCCTTTGAGGAGTTATTGTGAGGTTCTCGATCCATAAAGCAGTAGGGCTTCTTCATAATTACTTCGTAGTCGCCAATCGTTGCCGTTTGCGTGCAGTTAGGAAATTGGGAGCATCCGAAAAACTGCCGTCCGTCTCTGGTCCGTTGTCGCAATATGAGGAACTTCTCGCAGAAACATTTGGGCTGTTTTTCCGATTGGGTTATGGCGCGGCCTGCATACTTAGAAAGCTGTTCCGTCCAGTGGCCATTCATGGGTAGATCGATTGTCCACGCGTTGATGAGCTTTCCTTTCGTCGTGTCTTTGGGGTTGCGCCAATCTTGTTGGAATACTGCCACTCGAACGTTTCGACGGTGCAGGTCTGGATAAACGCGGGCCGTCAGATTCGACTTCTTCTCAGGGAAATGGACCCAATAGATCCCGCCTTTGTCGTCCTTGTGGCGTTTGAAGGAATATTGAAGATTGCGTTCGATCAGAACGCAGTCGGAGGGCACGCCTTTATATCGAATCCGGTCTGGTTCCGGTTGGGGCATTGGACGGGGAGAGTTTAGTGCAACTTCGGCGGGGGTCATCTTGTAGGGGTCCTTTTAGTAGCGTTGCCGTCCGGCTTCCTCCAGACGCCGCGCAATATCTCGAGACATGCTTGTAATAACCATCCCCACCTGGCGGTCGCGCGCAGCTTCGAAGCCTGCGTCGCGGCTGATGCCGGCGGCGTCTTTGGTTCCGGTGAACTGAGTTTCGTTGGCTTTGAGTTCTATCTGATAGGCTTGCTTCACGCCGCCCGACGCTATGGCGGCTCCTTTATTTGCACCTCCAATCGCCGCGCCCATGCCTTGATTGATTCCAGCAATCGTTTCAGCGCGCTGTGTGTTAGCTGCTTGTTCAATGCCAGACTGATACATGTTTTGACTGAGGACTACATCCTGAGCGGTACGTTGCTCATTAGCGTACGTTCTGGAGAACAGCCAGTTGTTGGCGTCGTTTTGAGCTCTCGTGCGAACGGTATTACCAAAGCCGTGTGTTTCGGATTGAGGAATCGCGCCAACGTAGGGTATGGCCGACATATAATTGCCCCAGTTGTCCACCTTAAACGCGCTCGACTCGCCGGCAACGCGCATGGAGTCGGAGCTCCATTGCGCCTGAGCTTGGCGCTGTCCTTGTTCGGCGCGTGTAAACGTTTGGCGATTAGAGTCGCCCACCTGCGCCCGAGTAGCAGCGATTGTAAAATTAGCGTTCGCGTTCGCGCCTGCGCGATTAGTAATCGCGGCGCCGAAGATGGCTGACACTGCTTGTTGCCGGCCAGCTTCTATGCTTGCGAGCCCCGAAAGTTGTCTGGCTTGTGCGCCAAGGTTGCCAACTTCCAGGGATGCTTTGGCTCTCGTCATTTCAGCGTTGTAGCCACCCTGTATTTGAGTGTTCTCGGCCTGGCGTTGAATCGAAGCGCCGGCTTTCAGGCCTGCGAACTCGATGGCGGAGCCGACAATGGCGGACATCCATCCCGAGGCAGTTGACGAGACCGCTTCAAAGACTTGTCCAGTGGCAAATCTGTATGCGATGTAGGGAGAGAGCCACAAACAAAGACCGCTTACGGTCATTGCTACAAGTGAAATGATAATTACGAACTTGGGATCGTAAGGATTGTTCTTGATGAGTTCGGCGGTCGTGTCGTCAATTGTGTAAATGGCTTGGCCTTTATAAAGCATGAGGCCGAAAGCTCCGACTGTGTACGCGATGTAAATGATAACGTCGCGAACAACTGGAAAAATCAGCGTAAAGACAACTGTGCCCCAGACAAACGGGTAGGTGATCCGCTCTGCCAGTTTTTTGTCTGTTCCTACGGCTACCATGAACGGTGCCATTAGTCGCAGAGCAATCATGATAAAACCGCTGAGAAGTATGAGAAAGACTTCTCCAAACTGGAGGATGCCGCGAGCCGCATTTAAGAGAAAGAAGAGCCAGTCCATGCGCCACGAACTCATTTCCGTAGCCTTGCCGAGTTCCTCGATGCCTTTTAGTTTGCCACTGCCGTTTTCACCGTCCGTGAGAATACCAACCCAGCCATCTTCGCCCGGTCGTAGAGCCAGCGGATCGTTGAAGACATTTTTCTCGTCCTTAACGATCATGGTGCCGTGAATAAAATCGTAATAGGTATCGTTGAAGGCCTGCCGTTTTTCTTCAATGCCATTTTCCAGAGGGGTAGTGAGGGTGCGGCCAACTTTATACATCGTACTGATGATCGCCGGCGCCAAAGTAAAGATGAACATGAAGACGGCCGCGCGCGCGATCCAGTACGCGAGGTCTGTCGATGCGCCGTCGTTTTCCCTCATCACTCTGATAAAAGAGAAAAGCAGAACGAGGCTGGAAAGGATAAGTCCAAGCGTTTTGAACTTCTCCATCAATGGGCGTTCGATCTGACGGCGAATGTAAGGAATAAGTTCGCGCACGTGAATGAGCAGTTCGCTCATTTGTGCGCTAGGCATGCCGGTTTCCCATGCCGGAGTGGGCTGCGGTCGTAGCGTTGGCGCTGGGGAAGGCGATGGACTTTGGCCAAGCGCGACACCAGGCACAGCGAAAAGAAAAAGTGTGAGTATGATAGAGCGAAGACGCTTGCTGCTGAGGAGCCATGGGGCAGGCTGGGTGTAGCGAATTGCGATAAGGCTTACAAGGCCCAGAATCGCCGCCAAAGCGAAGTGAACCAACTGCTGATTGATTAGGGAATAGATGCAAGCGCCGGCGCTGGCGGCAAAGAAGCACCGCCCTGCATCACGTCGCGCGTTTCGTCGTAGCATGTATTGTAACCTTTGCATCACGAGTCAAATTCCCAATGAGATTCTTAAAAAGTTTCAGGGACCGTCCGCGGGGTCATTATCAATCCCAGGATCTTGGGCAAATTCATCGTCGATTGTCTTAAGAAGATCTTGCCGAACCTGGACTATGGATTCCCAGGCTTTCGTTGTGTTGTGAATCATCTGGCCATAGTCACTGCGAACGCTTAGTCGGATGCCGTAAGTTTTCATCTTCGCAGCGATTTTGGCTGTTAGATCATTAATCAACGTCTTGAGCTGTTCGATTTGAACCTTCGTGGTGGCTATTTGAGTTTGCAGGACGCCGAGGTTGTAACGCTCGTTTTCCGGCTTTTTCATTTCCTCATCCAACATCGCTTCGAACTGCTTGAGAGCTGCTTCAGCTTCCGCGAGCCGCGCATACGCCAGTTGTAGTTCATAGCGCATCCGCTCGAATTCGTTATCCGCATTTGCGAGACGTTCAATGTTTGCGATGGTGTCCTGGCTGGAACGGCCGATAGAGTCGCGCAAGTATTCTTCGAGATCTGCGAGGTCTTGTTGGGGGTTTAAGATGCCGGCGCGCAGCCTTGACTCGAGTGATTTTACTGCCCGAATCTTGCATTGAATCATCGTTTCGATTTGCCGTTTGAGTTGGTAAATGTCCCGGACGGCTTTGCCAATCGAGGCGATAGAGGCTACGAGATCCTTGTTCCTTGCAAGCTGTTTTTCTACGGTGGTCAGAATGCCTCCCAAGCTTGTTACTTGTTTCACGGCTTTCTCGTACATGTCGGTGTAATGTTGGATGGTGGTCATCCACTCATTAACATGCCGGGCCATCTCCTCGATCTTGAGCGCATAGGCCGACGCGTCGAAGGTGAGCCACTGCGCCCGTACTGGAGCCGGAGATGGCATAAGACTTGGACTAAGAATTAGGCCGAGAAGCAATCCAATTAGCATGTGCCGAGCTACGTGTTTCATCGCGATTCTGCCTTTCTATGCAGCTACATCAGTTGCTAGGAGTGATTCGTCGATTTCGGTTAATGCCGCCGCCGTTAGACCGCGCGGATATGCCTGGGAGAGGTACGCAACGACAACCGACATGGGCCAGTCAGGCTTCAGGGCTGCGACGCGCGAACGGGCATTTCGCTCGTCAGGGTTCGTCGTGTAAGTCCAGAGTTCGGTTGGGGAGAGATCAACTTGAAGCATTTCGATGGTGCTGTCCTGGCCGGCGCCGAACACGGCAAGGAATTGAGCGTACTCACCCGGCACATTTCTAATGCCCTCGATACAGCGCTGGGCGTTATCGGAGAGCCGCGCGTCCTTGAGCAGGCGTGAATAATCGCCAACCTGTTTTCCGATTAACTTGACGCCGGCAGTCTTAGCGAGGGAGATGCCAATCGGGTTGGGGTTCTCGGCGGTACCGGTGAAATCTTCGTAGGCGTGTGAGGCAAGCATTGTAACTGCGTTCTCTTTACCGCCGGTCCGCGCGGCGCGCTCAATAACCTGAAGAATCCGCGGATACCGGCGCACGATTTCCCACACCTCATCGAAAGCTAGCAGGACTGGAGAGCGGGTGCCGTCTCTGTTTTGTTTGCCGATCGAGCGCATGACGTGTGCGGCAATGCGAAAGGCCATCGACTCACGAACGCGATCAGGAAGATTGCCCAGGGAGTCGATTTCATAAACGTCGAGTCGTGAATCGAGCAAAAAGTCTGGATGCGTGGGTGCGTCGAGAAAGGCATCGTCTCGAAAGCTTTCAAGTGCGATGGCGAGGCTCTCGCAACGCTCATTTGCTGCGTCGTATTTGAATGGAGTGATTCTAAGAAGCTCGATCATGTGCGAGAGTCGTGGTTCGTGCTTATCGCGTCCTGGTTGATTACGAGGAACGTGGTTTTTGTAAACTTCCCGTACCAGGTGGATGAATATATCTTCGGCTACCGTGTCGGTAGCACGGGTAAGTTGCATTAGATCCGCGACCACAAAGGCGATTTGAAGATCGGACGGCATTTCGCCCAACTCAAGGCCGGGGTAGTCCCAGGTGTTGATTGTCTTTGCGCCTTCGTCAAACCGGAGGTAGCGCCCGCCAAGGACTTCTACCAGAGGCGCGAGAGATTTACCGTAGTCGACAGCCCGTACGCGCAGATCAGCTTTTGAAGCGAGTAAGTCGGTAATGATCCGGCACATGAAGACGGATTTACCACCCCGAGGCTGAGCTATCAGAAGGACGAGTGGGCTATTAACAAGGGTACGATCGTAAAGATCGAATCCGGTAAGGTGTCCGGTAGGCGTCGAGCAAAGGGTGTGCGGTCGCGGGCTCCCTGTCCATGCAGATTCGGTGGCGGTAAGTGGAGCGAGCGAATCGGCGGTTTCAAGGATCTCGCGGCCGGTATCCCGATGGTCGAGCTCTCCCACCAGAGAACGATGATAGACAGCGCGAAGCGCGGCTGGTTCTTCACGTGCAGCGTCGGCGCCGGGAATGCGTCTGATGGCGGTTACGATTTGTTCGCAATAACGATCCAGGTTTTTAGTTGACTGGATCAATTCCGTTTTTACGGTTGCCTGCTCGCTATAAATGACAACGTAGACTCTCACCTTGACGAGAGCTTGCGTATCGCCGGCAATTTCCTCACGAACGTCGGATAGTTGGGAGATAGCCTTGCGTCCCTCGAACGAGCCATGTCTGTGAGTCTTATTGGCGCGGCTAACCTGGCGTATCCGTTTGTCCAGGCGCTTGCGGATTTTGTTCTGGTCGAGATGGACGTACTCGGTGACGATCGTGTGTCGGAATGAGAGCTGCGAATTGGTAGTAAGGGTCCGCATGCAATCAGCAAAGATATTGGGTTGCGGAGGCACAAAGAGGGAGACTACGGCTGCCGGAAAATTCCCATGCAGAACAAAGTTGCCGTCGCCGGCGATGGTTTCGCCGCTGAGATAGTCGTTAACGTCGCAACCAGGATCGTTTGGCAACTGGGGCACTGAATCGCTGTTCTGGCAATGACCCAGGTAAAGCGCATTCCATAACTCGGCTCGAGAAAACGGGTTTAGTTTGATCGGGCTTTGGTGTTCGATTTGGCGAAAGGTCTTTTCCGCTTCGTCGATGGCTTGTCTTTCTTCGGCCACGGTGCGCTGAGTGATCGCCTCAGTGGTAGTCGCCCGAACGGCCGCAAGCAGGGCTGCGAGAAAGCCAAGCGTCCCGCGAGCCTCCCTTTCGCGTTTAAGGGTGGGAAGGAAAGCGCCAAAGCCTTTCTTTGCTTCGTCGTTGTGGTGTTTTACCGGTACGCGAACCCAGGCGGAAAGGACTTGTTGACGGAAGCCGCCCTGGGCGGCTACGCGATCATAGAAATCAACGCCCATCATGTGAAGCAAGTCGGCGGAAGAGAGGATGTTGGACTCGTCCTTCGTTTTCAGATGATTGCTAAGCGCCCGGCCGGGATCGGGAGAAATTGCGAGCCGAAACTGAATGACTGTGTTAGTTCGTTTTCGGCAGGCAAGTAAACGGGATAGTTCGTCAATCCGTTGTTCGAGGCGCTCTTCATGGTCGAAAATCGAAGGCGAAAGCTGGATGTGGTAGGCCCTGGTATAGCTTCCGTCTTTGTGCCTGATCAGGTTTTTCGCGATGCCCGCGATCGCAGAGTCGCGCTTTTTACCAACCGGTCTTGTGAGCAGTCGGAGATTGCGTCGGTCCTTATCTAGCCGTTGCTGTTGGCGATCTGAGTCATTTACCGATCCACGGGTAGCGTTAAGGGCGCGGGCAGCCTTGATGCCAACGCCGATGCCGAATCCGACGACGGCCGCGAACGGTAGAAGAAATATTATGGTCGTTACGTTCATCTCTTTATTCAGTCTTTCAAACACCACGGCTTTGCTTTCGGATCGGTTGGTAAGGAACGTCTCATCCGGGATGGTTTCAGCAGCGAGCTTATTTGGTGTTGCAGCCAGAACGGTCTTCGGCCAAGGCGAACATAGTTGAAGAAAGCAACGCTTATCCCCAGGCCTGCCACGCTTGCCCAAAGCTCTACTGGCACGCGAAACAGTTTGAGATCGAGCATGAATGGGGCGGTGTAACAAAGGAAGGTGGTGATGAGGACAAACTTCCAGTCCGAGTCAAGCACGCCGAAGCGCGTGACTGGCAAGTAGATTTGGGAACGCATTGGCCGTGGCCGCATCGATCTCTCCTATTTGTTCTCTGGCATCTGCGGCATCTCCGGCATCTCTGGCATGGCCGTAAGTGTTAAGCACGGTAGTGCCCGAAGCTCTTCCAATGGCATTGGGCGAACTCCATTCGTCGAAGCTCTCTGCTTTGGCTGGCTTCTTCGATCAAGTTTTATTCCGACGGCAATCGCAATCGTGCAAATGACGGCAAGGCCGATGATGGGACTGAGCGCAGCTACGCGGCGTCCGCGAGTCCAAGCGAACCAGTAGGGTGCCGCGACCTCGTGAATTTCCCTGAGCCAGAAGCGGACTACACGAGCCGGTGTCCAGTAGCGCCACAAAAGTCCGAGCGCGAAGAAATCGAAAATAGCGCTCGCCGTGACCCATCTGTCGTCCCAAAAGAAGCTGGAAGCGCCTTGGAAGAAGAAGCCTTGGATTCCAATGACGATGCCAAAATAAACAGCGTAGAGCCCGGCTGTGATAGCGAGTGCGACTACAAAAGCGTTGATGCTGTTGCCCAGGTAGTGTCGGTCGAGTAGTACGCGGATTGTGCGGAGAATTCTTTCCATTGTTGCCCTCCAAGTTTTATGAGTTCTCAAATTTTGCGGACCTGCTAAAGGCCGGGCTAGCGGACTCTCTTTAGCTTTGCTCCGTCGCTTCCCTGCATGGGGGATGCGCTGGTCTCTCTTGGGGGGAGGGAGTACGTTTTTCGAGAGACCGAAAAGGTGGAGCGAAGCCGAAGCGAGCCGCAGCCCACTATTGCGCCGTGGCAGCGTCAGCGCGAATTGTCAGTTGCCGAGGGTCGTATCGAGATTTACTGCCTGCCCCTGAGAGAAGGAGTAAGCGAGTGCCGCCACGCCGCTGAAGCCAAAACAGCCTACGCCGCCGATGAGTTGTTTCATCCAGCTCTTCTCGATTGCGTAATTGACGATCCCCCAAATAATGAAGACGATGCCAAGCAGGAACAGCAGGTTTCGTCCCCACTTAACGAACTCGCGGACGCCGTTGCCGACCGTCTGATCGTTGCCCCCAAAGATGCTCCCGCCTGGCGATTGGGCCAATGCAGGAAACGCGAACAGCAGCAGCGTTCCGACGACGACGAGCGCCGGCGTAAGAGCGTGAATCAACCCGCTAACTTGAAACAGGCGCTTCGCGATTCGAGCGGCCCGCGATTGCGCCAGCAGTTGGTTATCAATGTTCACGTCGGCAATGCGATCGTGAAGCCAATTTCTCATGTCAAATCGATTCTGACGTCTCATGTCTTTTAACTCCTTCGAGATCAGCTTTCGGGTTTCTTTCATCTTTACCGCCCGAGGTTAATCTCGACCCGGCGCGGCCACGAGTGGGTCGCTCTACAAAGTCCGTGCCAGATAATTTATGACGTCGGCGACGATGGTGTTCGTAAGGCGGCACTCTTATTGCACAGTGTCTAGTCGGAGGCTTCGCTTTTATGAAAAGACACCAATATTTGTCGGCTAACGCAGCGACCTTTCTACTGGCTTTCTTACTGTGGCAGACCCAAGTAAACGCTGAAGTGGGTCGGGGACAGCGCGAGGAAAGTGAGACCAAGCGAGCTAGTGAAAGAGACGAAGAAGTCGCACCGGGTGTGACCAAAGGTCAACAGCGGAAACGGCGAATGCGGAGCGCGATGCGCCAGAGGGCTCTGATTTATGAGTCGGCGATCGCGGCGGCTGCCGCCAAATACAGAGTTGATCCGAGGGCGCTTTGGACTATCGCTTATCTTGAGACGAGGTTTAGACCGTGGCAGCAATCGCCAAAAGGTGCGCGCGGCCTAATGCAGTTTATGCCGGGAACTGCTGCGAGGTTCAACCTGAAGAATGCTTACGACGCGATTCAATCCATCGATGCCGCGGCGCAGTATGTGGCGGTGCTTTCAAATCAATTCAACGGACGGCTGGACCTAGTACTTGCTTCTTATAACAGCGGCGAAGCGGCAGTCGATTGCTACTTAAAAGGCAAGACGATTCGTACGAGGAATGGAAAGCTGATAAATCCGCGCGGGATCAAAACAAGCGGAGTCCCGCCATATGCAGAGACGCAATCCTATGTGAGACGGGGCATGCTGGTTTTCAGTCGTGTTGCTTCTGCGTCAGTCTTCTCTGAAGCGTTAATAGCGTCCGTGCGGCCCTTATCCCTCTCTACGATCTCGGCAACAGCGATAGAAGTTGCTTCTATTAACAACGAACTTGCGGATCTCGGCGGAGGGCCTGCAGTGTTGTATTCCGATAAAACCGATGCGCGGGCGGCGGCGCGAAAGACTACGGAAGTTGAGCAAGCATTTGCGACCGTCTTCTTCGATGTTCACTCTGGTGCGAGATATCTCGTTCAGTCTGGTGAGATCGTAAAGCCGCTTGAACCCGTTACTGAGGAAACCACTGCGGGCGTCGGCGACGCGCATAAGGAAGTAACGAAGAGCGTTTACATCGGAACACGCGAGGATTAAGGTGATCAGGAAGAATAAAGTCTGAAACTTTACTGGCCGCAAGTTGTTGATTTTAGGTTGGGCTCAGAACCGCTTTTGGAAGGGAAATAAAAAGCAATTTGCGTGAGGTGTTAGTGGTCATGCTCAGAAATCTGCCAGAGAAGTTTATTTGATCAAGTATTATTCCCAGGAAGCTAGGAGTATAGGCAATAAAAAGAGGGTTCACTGTGTCTGATTGGCGCAAGTAAACTCTGATCCCTCGCGAGACGTGTGGATGACCAGGCGAAAGGACAATTCGGAGCGGGTGCCAGACCCGATGGCAGCTGAACAAGCGCCTAAGGACCGTCTCACCTCCGAACGCGCGTCAGTGCTTGATGTATTCGAAAATTTCTTGGGAGCCTCCATCGCTACGATCACGGATCATCACTTGGAGAGCCTTGCGCCCTCTGAAGCCAACGAACTGGTTGAGCAGATCGATATCTTCCTCGAAGCTGCGTCCGGCGAAGATTTTCCGGAGGATGCCATTGCACTCGATGGGTTTGCCAGCCCGATCATAATCCCGTTCGATCGCACTGAACCCCAAACGACCAGGCGAGCAAAGCAGGTTTCGCTCGCACATAGCGAAGTTATTATCCCGCTTCAAGAAGTAGGTCTCGACTACACGCGATACGGACGGAAGCACCTTATCTCCTTGTGCGCCTGGGCCCGGCGCAATGAGAAGCTCCTGCGCGCCCATGTATTCTCGCTGGCGCGCACGCCTGAAGTGCTCGAAGCAGTCGAACCCGATCAGTTAACGGAGCTTGCCGACTGGCTGATGGAGAACTTAACTCGCGGTGACCGTGAGGGTGACTTGCAGAAGTTAATCCCAAACTGGCAAAGCAAGGATCGTGATGAACTCCTGGCCGCTTTGAGCCCGCTCGTCTACTCAACAATGCAGGATGCCGTCGGTGGTGGAGTCTTTGGAGTCAGCCTGTCCTTTACCCAGGCCACAGCTGGACTTTTCTATCGCTTTTGTGCAGAAACCGTAGGTGGGGGCACGTCGAACTCGTCCGCTTCTCTCTTCTCTCACGCAGCGCTCCTCCATGATATGGAACTCCCTGCTATTGAGGATCTTAAGGATGAAGATTTTGTCAGCATTCGGTTAGAGTCTGAAGACTTTGGGGAGTTCAGACTGGTCCTGGAGCGCGCCCTCCAAAAAATTTCCAGAGAGGTGCAAGAAGGCCATGACCTAAATTCTTCGTTTCGGAATAATCTCGATGAAGTCCGCTGGCGCGCAGAACTTCTACGGCGGGAAGTGCGCGATAAGACCCTCGCGCGCTATTTGAAACCGGCGGCACAGAATGTTGCAGTGGGTTCCTTTGTCTCTACGGCCGCCGCCGCCGCCGCCAGTTCGGTGCAGGGGCCTCTGGATCTGACTTCGCTGGCAGTACGGTTCGGGACCTCCGCTATTTTAGGGGCGCTATTTGCGCTCCTCTTCTATAGCCCTCCTACCCGCAAGCGACGCTTACTTAAGTTCTATGATGTTCTGTTGGATGGCCGATAGCCTCATCAGTATTCCAACATTTCTCGGTGCGACTTTGGGGAGGGTCACATTTAGAACCAATCAAAAGCAGCGAAATCGGACGTTTTGAACGATCCCATAAACTCCTCGATCGGGGTTGGCTTGGCAAAAAAGGAGAGTTCTGCAAACCCGGTTTTATCTAGCCGCCGTATCTTGGAAATCTTGCCACTTCCCTCGGAGTTTCTATTATCATTACTCGTCCCTCACTAATGTCCATCCATTCAATGACAAGGGAGAATTCATAAGAGTAGCCCCTCTCTCTTTCATCCAGTTGAATCGTGAACTTGTCAACTTCTCCGGGCGAGTATTTGAACCTATCTTCGGTAACACGGACGCTACTCTCTTTTGTAGGTAACGTTACCCTGTATCGATATTCTTTGAAGATACCGTATGGAATGCCGTCACCCGATTGAGAGGGTATTGGGCTTATACGATGGATCACAAGCTTCATGGATTGGACGATAGCGATACTCTTATGATTATTGAAAAGCAGAAATGAAATCCCATTACGTCTGTCAGCCGTGACGTCCTCACCGAGGTACATCATTTCCAAAGCCGACCGAGGAACAATGTCTTGTTCATCAAATGCATTGGCTCGTGAAGTCTTCCATTCGCTCTTGGAAAAGCCAAAACCTAGTTTCGCTCTTGTGGCCTCCAAGCCAATGTATTTGGTAAATGCTACGCTAATACAATCACGGTCTCCCCTAATAACGCGAGCGACCCGGTATATACCTTTCAAGGGGATCAGTAGTAACTCCTCCTGACCGATATCCTGACAACCCCAACCAAGTTTCATTAGACCCTCAGCTGTGTGGCCACCATACGTCGTTGCCGGTGAGAGCGTTGTTAAATACCCAAGTTCAGACTCGTCCAGGTGCTGGCCATTTGGAGGTCGATCGGATTCCAATAGTACAAGTACACTCGCTTCAATCATATTTCCTTGTTCATGGATCAATCGATATTGAATATAACAATCCGGCAATGCTTGAAACTGGGTGTGTGCATTGATTTGCGCCAAGGATGAAGAGCGAAGTCGCCATGCTGGCAAGAACTCAAAATTGATTGCCCTTTCCATCGAACTTCCCAAAGGCAAGCCATCTAAGGGCTTATCGTCCTTGAGATAGGCAAGAATGCTTTTGACAACTGCTTTGAAGTCCTCTCGAGATTGGGCTTTTGTATGCTCGGACGAGCCGTCTCTACTTCGGAATTGTAGAAAATGCATTTGCGATGTGTCAGACGATCCGGCTAAACAAAGCGCTCGCTCATAAAAATCTATTAATTCCGCGCGAAGCGGCTCCTGTCGCAATCTCCTAATGAGACATTCAAGCATGCTGACCAGGCTAGGTCTCCTCATGCTTTCCATGATTTCGTCGTAATCTAGGTAACCGCGTGTGCCATCGTCGAGCGTAGCTCGTTCGAACATCTCTCGCGTATCTGCGAGATTCAGGTAGTTGCGCGAGGCCAAAAAGCCCGCCGGTTTACAGTCATCGAGTCTGCACGGCAAGAACCTGTTGCCGTGCGCCTCCGCATAACCGACCTCGTTCTGGCAGTATTCGGATGCTAAGAATGACTTGCTAAGCAGGAACAGACAGACTTTCGAGTTTCGCAGTTCTTTCTGAATCTCACCTTCAAACTTAACGCCTGGCGACATTCGCTCGTCCCTCCAAACAGTTATTCCACGCGCAGCTATCATGTCATGAAGGTAGCGCGCGACATCCAGGTCAACATGTGAATAACTAATGAATACGTCTGCCAAACCGCTTCCTCCAAAGAACGTAAGCTCGAATTGTGCTTGTACCCGACGGCAAGATCAGTGGTGCATCATGCCAATTAAGCCTAACTAAAGATTACGAATCGCGTCAATTGTTATAGAAGAGAGCGATGGTAGATCGCCGGCGGTCAGGGTGATACTGGGGCACCGAAAAGTTTTCTGGGAAGAGGAAGACGAGCTAACACTCTTTCGCGAGGCCAACATAGAAGATGCTGGCGGTCCTAAATGGTAAAGCAGAACTTAAGTTCTTATAAGTCAAAGTTGAGTTATGGCATTCAGAGAGAAGCTACGAGTTAAAGGAGAAAGACAAAATGACAAAATATCGATTCACCGTTCTCGGTGACGTTCCAACCGAGTTTCAGAAAGTCTCTTACGAGGAAAGACTGCGCGACCACGAAGCAGTTCTCCGGGCGTTTTTAAGAACCTTCGAAAAGCGAGCATATACGGAAAAGACAACGAAACGAGCGGACGAATTTCTTAGAAGTGTCTTCGAACGGATTCTTGTTCAGGACGCCAGTAGAGGTCCAGGTCAAACCCACCTCCTCGTTTGGGACCTACTGCATCCGACGCTAGGTCCAGATGTTGTGGACCTCATCGCAACCAGCCTGAACAAGTTTGAGTATTCGCATAGTACGCGCATGGCGTATTTGGGTCAGATTCGTCGCTTCTGTGATTTCATTATGCAGCGACCTTACATTCCTGGCCGCACGCCAGTCGCGATCGTCGAAAAGTACGGGGCGCCGAGTCAGCCCGTCTCTCCCTATCAATGTCCGTCACACTCGGTCGATGATCCGCCGGTAGATCCCGCTCTCATCGGAGACGAACTCAAACAATTCCTAGACTTCGTCCGAGTTTATTATGTAAGCCAAAATCAAAAGAAGCACGTAGCCCAGCGCAACTACGCGCTCATTGCGCTTGCCGTAACGAGTGGCGTCCGCGCCAATGAACTAGTCCATTTAGATCTCGACGATCTTCAGTACGAAAAAGAACAAGTTTTAGTCCGCTTTGGCAAAGGTCACAAAGGTTCGGGTAAACGTCAACGCTTAACGATATTCCCGCCATTTGCTCAGCTGACGATGCAGGTTTACATAACACACGTCAGGCCACAATTGGGCCAGCCTGACACCGCCAATCGCGCGCTTTTTCTGTGCGAGGGCGGAAATCGAATTACATATGATTCCATGCGGGCGGCGCTGGACAGCATCGTCGAGCTTGCTCGCGATGCTAGCGTAGAATTGCCGAATCCCTACACTTGGCACGACTCGCGCCGCTCATTCGCGACTGGGACGCTCGACGCACGCCCTCAGGATATTTTGAAGGTACGAGGCTACCTGGGGCACACGGGCCTTGGGACCCTGCATCGTTATGTTCGACCTGGTCGGAAGGCGCTTCAAAAAGCGACGAACTTTTTGATAGCGCGCGCATTGCCAAAAAAGCCGCCCACTAAGAAGTAAGGAGAACCTGCCCGATGAGCCTTATATGGACGCCACGAAAAGAATTGGTTATGCGAAAGGAGTTGTACCGGCCTGTCGATTTCCAAGCCCTGTTAGCGGAACATGGACTGCGGTTATCACTTCCAGCCGTAATTGCTTTATTTAGCAAAGAACCGCGGGCTTTCCGAGTGCGGACCCTGCAGGGTATTTGTAATGCTCTCAACTGTCGACTGAGCAACTTCTGTGATATCGAACCAGACCCTCCAGCGCAAAGCGATGCCACGTCTAATCAGCTGCTTGACTCGTTAGACGAGGGGATATTTCCAGATCCGTACAAATTCGAAATACATAACGAGGATTGAAATCAAGTCTTCCAAGTGGTCAGTTTATGAGCTCCTACGCAAGTCAATCACGAACCATTATCTGCGCGCGTTGCAAACATCGACGCCGCACAAAAACTACCGGTAGCGACCTTTGTGCACGTTGTGAGAAGGTCCGATCGGAAGAACGCGCTTCGATCACAGCGGAGTACGAGACCGGAAACCAGCAACCGCCTAAATACATTCATGTCCGATCGTACGAAGAGTCTGTATGCAGTGGGTGTTCAAGCTTCGGGCCAATCTACGAGACAGATGCTCAGCTATGTAAGACGTGTCACCAAAAAAAGCTTACTCGTCTGAGCAAGGATGTGCTGAAAGTCAAAGTTAAGTGTGCGGTATGTCATAAGCTGCGACGCTCAGTATGCTTGAGCGAAGATATCTGTCTTCCCTGTTATCTCGCGCGCCAAAACGGCGTAACTCTTTGCATTGGATGTGGCAAAGAGAAGGTGATTTGGGTGATGAAGGATGGTGCGCGATGTAGATATTGTTACAAGGACCACGCCGCACCGCGATCGCTGAAGAAGTTCTTGGATGAATATCAAGGATTCAACCGTAAATATCTAACCGACCTTCTGGAACCGATCAAGACTGCAATCGACGAGAAGACAAACAGACGGTTCCGCGCATTTGGCAAATTTCTGCAGCAGGTGACGTTGGCTGACCCGCTCACTTGGGAGTCGGTAGATGAAGTGATGCCCGCTTTCGGATCAAAGAAGCAAACCAACATAACGAATATTCGTTCTTGCCTTTTGGATCTCGCATATCTCCGCGTGAGTCAAGGTAAACTTGAAAAAAGAGAAGATTATCTAGCGCGGCGAATTGTTCAAAATCTCGTTACCCAGGCGCCAAAGCATTTTCAGGATCAATTGCGTGACTATGTGGATCGGCGCACGACACTTAAGCACGCGCCATCAACGATGCGTTACGACTTAGTCTCAATTAATCCGTTTCTAAGATGGTGCGATGCTCGCCAGGTCAAGTGCATCTCAGAAGTCAATGAGCATATGTTTGAAGAATACGAACAGTTTCTAAGATGGGAATGGGTATGTGGCAGTTGTAATGAGACCGTTCCCTATGACGTCTACGGCGACACGCCCATGTGTCGTGTTTGCGGGATCGGCGTGATTAAGACGCACAGGTATGCTTACGACACTGTAAAAAAAGACTGCAACAATATTCGCTCTTTCTTCATTTGGAACGAACGAAACGGAAGGGGACGTAACCCGGTCACTGTTCCCTCAAGAGACGCACTAACGTTTCGTTATTACTCCGACGATATAATCCAGGAACTTGCGACGTATGCTTTCTCGCCCGATACAAGACCCTTGGAAGGGATAGTCCTATACCTGACGATTTTTCATGCATTTTCCGTTTGGGAGTTGATTCATGCTTTGCTGCCAAATGGCGAGAACGGCGAACCACAAGCGCTCGCGGACGCTTATTGCGTGTTGCTCCAGCGTCGCATCGGGCGGCACACCTGACACCAAAAAGCGATGTCATGCGCGCCTGACGGCCGTTGGCCTTTTCCCTTCTTACGTAATGGCGATTATCCGACGCCCGCGTTTACAGGTTCTCCCCCTTGCGCCCGCTTCGTTCGCCGGCTCGCGCACTCGCACGGCTCTCTTTGCTAAAGCCCCCGCTGGGGGCAGGCGCGCTCGCATTTACTCACTCTACCGATGGCTCTGATATGTTTCGCGGACGCACCAGTTCTCTTCTATCAGTCCACGTGTATTTAAAACCGTGACTTCGACTCCAACCGAGCCAAACCAAAACCCCTATCACACCGGAATCTGCATGAATGACGCCCGAGGTTGCACGCAATCGCTTAGGATTGCATTCGCCCACCCCTGCTCGCTTTGATCCACGCT
Organism: Blastocatellia bacterium; assembly: GCA_033858155.1. GTDB lineage: Bacteria > Acidobacteriota > Blastocatellia > Pyrinomonadales > Pyrinomonadaceae > UBA11740. The sequence goes on along the minus strand of JAWVCT010000058.1, from coordinate 182,109 downwards.
TAACCACCCGCCGCACAAATTCACGACAAACTGCATTGTCATGTCTTGCCTGGCCCGGTGCCACCAAGAGAAATCGATTGCTCGGATTCTTCACTGTCTCGAGCCGCCACTCTTCGTATCGCTGAAGGAGCGGTTTCAGCAAGTCTAATATTGGAGTCGGAAATTCCACTCGCGCTTCAGGCCGGCCGGGTGAACGATTACCGCGAGACCATTCGCGTAATGCCCGATTATCGGATGACCGCCCGATAGAAATTAGAGTGGGCGTGCCCGCGCGCTATTTCAAAAGCCGCCACACGTTCCGCATTCGTAAGGGCTGCAAATCATTGAGAGTTAGCTAAGATGCTGCGCGTCACTTGTTAGGGCGCCGTTAAACACTCAGCGAAAGGAGGCTCCGTGGCTCCGTGTTAGTTTCCTTTTGTATCTTGGGGATCCTACTACGATGAGTGTGGTCAAGGATGCATGAGAGGTTGAGGTCTGCAAGGTGGGAGGAAAGCAACAACCCGAAGCCTTTCGACTTCGGGTTGTTGTGGTCTCAGCTTGCAGCGAGTTCTCCTAATGAATCTTCTGCCTGCTGATTCATTCGCCTCGCGGCGAATCTGTTGGCCGGTTTGTCTAGCGACGGACGGTCAGCGCTACCGACTCGGTGGCTATCTTTGCTCCCGCGAGTTCGCGCGTGATGGCGCGCTCTGCGCGGGGCTTCTGAGCTTGTAGTCCGGAAGTGTCTCCATCAACCCAGGCTTCGGCAAAGAAATACTGGTCGCCGTAACGATGGAAGGTCAGTTTCGCGCTTTCCTGCGCCTTGCCGGTCACGGTCATCATCCGCACCATCGCGGTCATCTTGCCATCCTGGCTTTGGATCTTGAGGGCGACATTTGCAGAGTCGGCGTCGACTGCTAGCACCGTGTACTCACCTGCCGGCAGGGTCTTATTGCCGACGCTGAACTGAAATGGGATGTTGGCGATCAACTGAGTGCGGCCACTAGTTTGCGCTCTGGCCGCCACGGCCATCGAGCCAACGAGAACGATCATCGCGATCACTATGTAAGCTTGCTTTTTCATGTCTGTTTCTTCTTCTTTCTGCGCCCTTCCTCACCGGTCGGGCTGCTGCTCCTTTTGAAGTTTCGGACTTTACGGCAGAGAAATAGCCGTCGCTTTGGTCAAGCTATATCCGCGACTTCAAATTTCTGCCTTCTCTTGCTAACGCGACACGCCAGGAGAATTTGGCTCAGAGAGAATTCGCGCGCCAAAAAGAAGAGCTGGCCAGGCTCGCTTGAGTCTGGCCAGCAACATCGCTCTCCTCTTTAGTGCGCAATCAATCGGGGGTGATACGGTCGCCTCTCAACTGACCAGAGAAGTCGGGTCCGAGTGGGTTTCCCGCAAGATCGCGGAATTGAATGGTGAAAGTGCCTCGGAAGCTGTGACCGCCGCGATCGAGGGTGATGTTCTCAAGAATGATTGCCCGCCCGATCACAATCGTGTTGGTCGGATCGTAGATCCAGGACGGATGCTTGAGCTTGAGTCCGCGTGGTCCTGTCTTCTCATAGACACCGAGACATACGTTGCCGGTAGCTGGGGGCGGAGTATCGTTGAGGATCTCCGTCCCGTCGCTGTGGTATTGATCGAACCCTTCATCGACGACTTGATTGTCGGAGATGAACTTCACGTCCCAAAGTCCGACGATTGTTGCTTCCTCTCTGTTCTCCGTTGCTGCTTCCTGCGGTGCGGCGCGTTCCGCCGGCATTGGCAGCGCCCGAGCAAAAGCGGACTGATTCGGCTTGAGCGATATGCCACATTGGGCGTCGGCGCGCGATGCGAAGGCAAAGCAAAGCCCGATAACCAGGCCAGACATGACAACTAACCTCGTTGATTTCATCGTGTGTCCTCTCAGTGCCGGCGTCAGACCGGCGGGTTGTGGTGACTGGAAAGTCACAAATTAACCTCATCTGTTGGTGCACATAGCTCTCTCGCAAATTCCGAACGCCGCCGACAAAAATCCGGCGCGATCAGGAGTCCGGAAGTGCGCTTTCATTGATTAACGCGATACGCCGAACAGATTTGGCTCAGCCTCGGCTTTGCGCATTTCTTTAGAAAGGAAGAGGAACCGGTCGGCTTGGGCGAAATCATTGACACTTCAATTGCCTGTGCTTATGCTCGACTGCGTTGATTGACCGGGTTATTCGGCGCGAGAATGTTGAGCGTATTCGCGACTGAATCAGACTGAGGAAACGATTTTGAGTGACGATCCCGCACCCTCTCAGGAGATAACTGCAATGCTGCGCGCGTGGGGCGACGGCGACCGCGCCGTTCTCGACCAACTGCTACCGCTCGTGTATGAAGAGTTGCATCGGCAGGCCCATCGCTATCTCCGACGCGAACGCGCCAACCACACGTTACAAACAAGCGCGCTGATTCACGAGGCCTATCTGAAACTGATTCATCAGCGCGCAGTTGTGTGGCAGAATCGCGCGCACTTCTTCGGCATCGCGGCCAATGCGATGCGACGCATCCTGGTTGATTACGCCAGAACGAAAAACCGTGAGAAACGCGGTGGCCCAGCCGCGGACTTGCCTTTGGACGAGGCGATGACAATCGCTGCGACCGGACAGAACATTGACTTGCTTGCTTTGGACGAAGCTTTGACGCGCCTGGAGGCAATTGACGAACAACAAGTTCACGTGGTTGAACTCAAATATTTCACTGGCCTCAGCATTGAAGAAACGGCTGAGGCTCTAGGCGTCTCGCCTGCGACCGTGAAACGCGATTGGCAGATGGCCAAGGCCTGGCTGCGTCATGAGCTGAGTTAGAATTGACGGTTTAGAGTTCGAACTTTTCCGCTTCCGCTTGCCGATGGGCAAACTAAAGGTTGAACTCTAAACAACCAGATCGCTTGCACCGCTCGTATATTCTAATGTGAGCGCCACTCATATCATGCTGACAGATTTGAGATCACTGTGAACTCTGATCGCTGGCAACAGATAAAACAAGTCTTCAGCGACGCTTTGCAATTCGAGCCGTCGCAACGCGACGCGTTTCTGGCCGAAGCATGTGCTGACGACTCCGACTTGCGCGCGGAAATCGAGAAGCTGCTCGAATCGTATCAAACGGACTTCATGGCGCAACCGGTGATTGGGGAATTCGCGGAAATGATTGTCGGCGCGAAACAGCAACTAAAGACCGGCCAGCGAATCAGCCAATACGAAATTGTCAAACCGATTGGGGCCGGCGGCATGGGCGTCGTTTATCTAGCGCTGGATACGAAACTCAAACGCAAAGTCGCGCTCAAGCTCTTACCTCACGAACTCACGGACAACAAAGATCGTTTGCGGAGATTCGAGCAGGAAGCGCACTCCGCGTCCGCGCTCAATCATCCGAACATTCTCACCATTCATGAAATCGGGGCGAGTGACGGCGCCAGCTTTATCGCCACCGAATTCATTGACGGCGAAACGCTGCGCGAGAAAATGAACCGCGAACGTTTTTCCCTTTCAGAGATTCTCGACCTGGCCATCCAGGTGGTTACGGCCCTGTCCGCCGCTCACGAAGCGGGCATCGTACACCGCGATATAAAACCGGAAAACATCATGCTGCGGCGCGACGGGATCGTTAAAGTTCTGGATTTTGGCCTCGCCAAACTATCAGAACCGGTTGCGGTCGCGGGCGGATCCAAGAAGGCAGACGCCGAAGCGCCGACGCGAGTTCAAATCAAAACCGAACCCGGAATGGTGCTTGGCACGGCCAACTATATGTCGCCTGAGCAAGCGCGCGGCAAAGGCATCGATGCGCGAACCGACATTTGGAGCTTGGGGGTTGTGCTGTATGAAATAGTCGCGGCGCAAAAGCCTTTTACGGGCGAAACAACCAGCGATGTCATCGCGGCAATCCTGAAAACAAATCCTGCACCGCTCAAGGAAGTCGCTCCGGAAATGCCCGATGAATTACAGCGAATCGTTCTCAAAGCATTACGCCATGACAAGGCGGCCCGGTATCAAACCGCGACTGATCTGGTGGTTGATTTGAAGAGCTTAAAGCAGGAACTGGAGTTTGCGGCCAGGCTGGAACGCAGCACTTCGGCGCCGACATCCGGCGCGCGCAGCCAGTCGCTTACCCCATCGACTTCGTCCATGATCGGTCCAACGCACCCCGGAGTTCGCGCAACGTCGAGCGCGGAATACATCGTCGCCCAAATCAAGAGCCACAAGCGCAGTGTGCTCGTGGCCTTGGCCGTGCTGTTCGTCGCGGGCGCTGCCGTCTCGTACTTGATCTACTTTCGCGCGAACAGAACTGCGTTAGCGGCGCAGGACACGATTTTGCTTGCCGACTTTGACAACAAAACCGATGACACCATTTTTGACGGCACGCTCAAGCAGGGATTGGCAGTGCAGTTGCAGCAGTCGCCTTTCTTGAATCTCCTGCCTGACGCACAGGCACGTCAGACGCTGCGTTTGATGAACCGGTCGCCTGATGAGCGCATCACACGTGACATCGCGCGCGAGATTTGTCAGCGGCAGGAATTGAAAGCGCTAATTGCCGGCGCCATCGCAAAATTCGATCGGAATTACTCGCTCACTCTCGAAGCGCTCAATTGTCAATCGGGCGAGACAATCGCCATAACGCAAGCCCAGGCCGACGGAAAGGATCAGGTGCTGGCGGCGCTTTCGAAATCTGCCGCCGACCTGCGGGAGAAACTTGGGGAGTCGCTTGGCTCGATCAAGAAATTCGACGTGCCTATCGATCAGTTGACGACGGGCTCTCTGGATGCGCTCAAGGCTTACTCGCTCGCCTTCGATCGCTCGAATCGGGGCAAGTATTTTGAATCGGTGCCGCTGTTCAAGCACGCGACCGAGCTCGATCCTAACTTTGCTTATGCTTACGCACTGCTCGCCGGCAATTACACCATGCTTACCCAACCCCGGCACGCATCAGAGAACGCTGTCCGTGCGTTCGGGTTGAAGGATCGTGTCAGCGAACGAGAGAAACTCTTCATTACCAACTTTTACCACGTGGCCGCGACGGAGGATTTGGACAAGTCCGTTGAAACGCTCGAGATTTACAAGCGAACCTACCAACGGGATTTCCGAGCTTCCGGAAATCTCTCACTGAGCTATTTACTCTTGGGCCAGTTCGAAAAGGCCATCGCCGAAGCACGCGAATCAGTGCAGCTCAATCCGAATATCTCAGCCTGGCATGTGACGCTGGGAACGGGGCTGATGAGTGTTAATCGATTTGGTGAAGCCAAAGAAACCTTTGAACATGCGATCCAAATGGGGCTTGACGATGCTCGACTGCATGCGGGCTTGTACCAGATTGCGTTCATCGATCGTGACGCGACGGCGATGCAACGGCAGATTGATTGGGCGCGCGGCCTGCCCGAGGAATATTTCGCTGCCGACTTGCAAGCAAGCACGGCGGCCTATTTGGGCCAATGGCGGCAGTCGCAGGACTTCGCGCGGCGTTCCATCGATCTTGCTACGCGGGTTGACGTGAAGGAAGTGGCCGCGCGTTACGCGGCGGAACAAGCACTGCGCGCAACCGTTTTCGGAAAATGCGATCAGACGAGAACCTATTCGACCCAATCGCTCGCGCTTGAGCGTAATCAAGTGACCCTCGCGCGCGTAGCGCTCAGTCAAGCGTTGTGTGGCGATAGTCAGGCGCAATCGTTAATCGACGAACTCGCTAAACAACGTCCCAGCGACACAATCGTCAACGGCATTTGGCTGCCGTCGATTCGCGCCGCGGTCGAGTTGCAACGCGGCAATGTGAGCGGCGCCATCGATCAATTGCAGCCGGTCTTGCGCTATGAAGGCGCGGCGGGATTCTGGCCTCAATACATTCGCGGCCAGGCGTTCTTGAAATTGAACAAAGGGACCGAGGCCGCAACGGAGTTTCAAAAGATTCTCGACCAGCGCGGGCAGGATCCGATAAGTGTGCTTTGTCCGCTGGCGGATATTGGACTCGCTCGCGCCGCGGCGCTCAATGGAGATGAATCGACCAGCCGCAAAGCTTATGAAGACTTTCTGGCGGTGTGGAAAGATGCCGACCCCGACCTATCTATCTTGCGCCAGGCGCGCTTAGAACTGGCTAAACTAAAATAGCGACTCCAGTTCTCGCGTCTGCTCAAGGTTTGCGCTTTTGCGCGAACACCCACGGCAGCAGTTCCGGCTCGTTGAAGGCTCTATTCCAAACCATGTGGCCTTCGTCCGCATACTCAGTGTATTTGGGTTGACCGCCGGCCCTGCGAATCGCCGCGATCATTTTGCGCGAGCGTTCGACACTAACGGTCTCGTCTTTGGCGCCGTGAAATGTCCAAATGGGAATCTTTGTCAGCTTTGCGGCTTGACCTTCATCGCCGCCGCCGCACAATGGCATGGCCGCCGCGAACATTTTCGGATAAGCGGAGATCGCCGCCCAAGTGCCAAACCCGCCCATCGACTGGCCGGTGATGTAGAGCCTCTGTGAATCGATCGAAAATTCTTTTCGCAGTTCTGACAGCAATTCCAGCGCGAGCAATAGCGGCGCGTCCGGCTCGGCTCCGCTCGTGGACCAAGTCTGGTTCTCGGGACATTGGGGAGCCACGACCAGGCATGGATGCTTCGACTGGTTCTCCGGCGTCGTCCAAATGTGACTGCCAATCACGTTGCCGATTGAGATTTGATTGAGGTTGTTGTCGCCGCGACCCGCCGACCCGGAAAGCCAGAATACCAGCGGGTATCTTTCCCGTCGATCGTATGACGCCGACACGAACAGACGGTAAGGCATCGTCTGATTTCGGCCATTTCGAAAAACGCGAGGAGCAAAGACTTCATTCTCTGCCGCCCTTGCGAGTTGTAGCGGCAACAATAAAGTTGCGCCGATGGCTAAACAAAACTCTCGTCGGCTAATCATTTTGTTCTCCCACAGCTTTGAAGCCGTTCACAATGCTGTCTACAAACTGTTAACTTTGTTAACGGGCTTGTCTGCAACTGTAAGCAGGAATCACCTAAGTCCTTTGCTCCTGCCAGTAGACAATGTAGACATTTTGTCTACAAACGTATACGCCACCGCCCCGAATTTCGGGGGGTGTCGTGTCCCTATTTTTCAGATGCGCAGCACCTATTGTGGGCTTAATACTTGTCAGATTGAACCAGGCACATGCGCAATTCAACTGTTGATATAGGTCTTCAGTGTGGTAATTAATCATCGCCCCTTAGACTCCAATTCATGGGCAGAAAAAGGGATGACTTGCTCTTCAATGTCGGACATACAGCGGATCATTTTCCTAAAAACTCGCAGTGCCCCGCCAAGGATTACTTGTACTCATAACTGAAGACGATTCGGACTCAAGAGAGGTGCTTTGTCTCTACCTCACGCTAAAAACGTTTGAGGTGGTACCGGCCGATAATACGCCAAGCCTGGGAAGAATGTGTGATGGAAAAAGACCGGATTCGGAATTGAAATCCGGCCTTTTGGTTTAGCAGGGCAGGTATTCTTGCCGCTCGTGCGTGCGATTAAGCAACTTTCACAGTACCCTCACTGTGATGGCGCAGCACAAGTTGCCGAAACAAACGTCCATTTACTTCTGTAGTAGCCATTGTAAGAACCACCGTCGTTCCACTCCTGCAAATAGCCAGTCAGAAGCTTTTTATTGATTACCGTCAAGTCAAATGAATCGTTGACACCTACTCCGGCCATTGCCCCCGGATAATTTCCGTGGAGGTGAATGCTTGTGCCTTTCATATACCAATGACCTGAACCCTTTCCAGAGGTTGTGGCATACCAGGTGCCACCCGCCTCAATACAAGCGCCATTCGTGGAGTAAAAAACTCCGGTGCTGTCTGTGGTGGATTCAAATGTCCATTGTCCAAGTGGAAAAGAGCCAGCAGCGGCTTTGGCGGGGTTTGTTGATTGCGACACTAGCAGGAATAAACTACCAATGACGACTGCAGTGATAACAACTAAGTTCCTCTTCATGGATTACACTCCTTTGGTTACTTTCAAATTGAGTTGAAACGCATAGCTAATTCGTTCGTTTAGAAATAGCTTTCAGATTGGAGTGCTCTTTTCGCCATAAACATAACATCGCTCCACCTTGCCAAACGGCGGCTTTGATTTGGGAATGGTCATTACAGTTTCGAGGGCATTGGCACAAGCCAAAGTCATCAAGATGAAGTGGCAATGTTCGGAGTCTGGGCGAGCGTGTGCTTCGGCGCAAGGCTAGTGACACCGACAAACGGGACAAACCCGACAGAAAGCTGTCGGGTTTGTCGTTCTTGATGGGTTTGCATGGTGGTACTTCAACCGAAGTAAGCGGCGCGGGTGGTATGAACACTCGCGCCGCTCTGTCCTAAATTCTCCCGTCAGTTTCACTCGGTAAAAGGAGCGTCGTTGCGCCGCGATCCGCTTCGGTGAAGATCCAGAGCTGTTGGCCCTTACCTGTTCGGTAGTTGCTCAACAGACGGAAGCCTTCGTTTAGTGACAGCTCGTTCTCGCGAACATCGTCCTCACTTAGTTCTCCCCAATCGCAGGACAGTGACGGCGCAAGAACTCAATCGCCGTCTGTCCGGCTATTTGGAGCGCGTCTTCGGCTCCGCGCGTGATGAAGGATTGACCTAAAGCAAAACGTCTGACGCTGGTGGTTTGGGTCGTGATAGAGTTTGCTGGCATCGATGTATCCTTCCGGGTGAAAAATCGGTGTGGTGGGTCAGGCGAGCGTGGACGCGCTCGCCTGACCCCTTTTCCTTGCGCAGTTTTCAATTTGCGTTTTCCGCGGCTCCCTCTTTGTCGGGTCGTCCGGCGCGCAAGATCTGATCGGCGGCGTGGAGAATCTTCTGTGCGGTTTTTTCTGGGATGGCGTCGGTGTTGTACCCGGTTCCCTGATGTAGCCAGTTCTGGATATAGCCCCTGCAATACTCGGCTCCCTCAAGGCCCAAAGACTTGCAACACAGAAGCGCTACCGCTTCGGCTTCCACTTCGCGCAAGCTTCGTGGCGTGGTTTCTGTGTCGGCGAAGTCGCCTTCTGCGGTGTGGCCTAAGATCACGTGTGCGGCTTCGTGAAAGAGTGTCTTGAATGGAAGTTGAGCGATGGGGTTAATCGCGATCTGTCGCTTCCTTGCGAATCCCTGACAGTTGCCGTTCGTGCTGTCAAAGTCGATCCGCTCAACGTTGAGGTTCGCTAGCGCTCTGTCTGCGTCCCACTCCGGTATCGCTGGCGCCTTGATTTCATTACCTACGGTCTGGCTAACCACGAACCACCTGGCTCTGTGAACAAACGTCGTATAGGTGTGTTCTTCGCCCGTCGCATCGTTGCTGTTTGTTTCCTGGTCTCGGCGCTTGCGAGTTAAGGGAATGCAAAGCATCAAGGCTCGCTCGCCACGTTTGACGACGCGGCCTAATGTCTGCCATTTCGGAAAGGTGTTGATCGGGCCGGGTTGGATTCCTCGCAATTGGCACTGCACGAGCGCCAGAAGTTGATTGCCGATGCTGTAATTCCAAAAAGCACTGTAAGCCTTCATGATCAAGCCCGGCTTGTTCACTGCTTCCACGAGTAAAGCTGCCCATTTCGGAATCTCCGTTGTGCGCGTCTGCTTTTCCATTTTCTTTGCTCCTTTTCGGTCTCTGTGTTTGGTCTTTAAGAGAGTGTTTCCCCCTCGTAGTGACCGTTGGCTGCGATTGGGCGCTTGACCGCGCACACGCGTGCCGAAACGAAGTGGAGGACTTGGAGCGAAGCGGAGAGTTGTGCAGGCGGGCTATCGAGGACAATGTGAACGCAGAGGGGGAAACTAATTAGGAGAAGTCTCGGCTGCAATGGAATGAAATGGAATGGACGCAAGAGTCCCTATTGACTTTAGGCGCGTGAGCGCCTCCGAGCATTTACCCTAGGGAGGCTTTCATTCTTTAGTTAACCTATAGCAAGGAGTGTATGTTGCGAAAGGTTTTCGCGTTTGCTGGCGCTTCGGTTAATAGGGAGTTCTCGGGGTGTCAGTTACAAAGATCGGGTTGGGCACTCCCGCATAGCGCTTTTTGGAGGTGCGCGACACATGTTCTGCCAAATCGGGGACCATTAACGACAGCACAGCCGTAATGAATGTTGCTGTGCTCAGTAACCCCTGTATATTCGTTTGGGGAGTAGTCAAAATCTTCTTGCGTTCGAAAGAGAGTAGGCGTTTAATCTGACGGCGCATTGGTTATTGCTAACTCGCGCGGGCGGGCTGAATCGCTCGGTTCTCGCAGGCACACCACGACCAGGCCGCCGAATACTCCGGCTTTGGATGGTTACACAATTGAACTAACCGGACTGTTAGAACACGGACAGTGCGCTTTGCAGCAGATTCAGCGCGACATCCAAGATCGGATCGGTCGCCACGACTTCAAGCTGTGCGTCGCTAGGCCCCGTGCCGATACTTCCCGGTGCTGTCGCTGATGGCGGTTCCGGCGGCGGCTCAGGCCCAGTGCCAATGATGCCCGCGACCGCGCCGTTAGCAAGCATGAGCGCGAACACTACTGCCAGGCTGAGTTGTCGAAGTTTTCTCATGTCTTTTTCTCCTGTAAAGGGTTACTTGGTAATTGCCCTGAAAGGGCGGGCGGCATGTTAGCACTCTAAACGCAATTATTATTACGGACGTGAAGAAAGGTCACTCTCACATGTACTTAGCGAAAACATTCCTAGAGGAAATAGACAACCCCAGCCTCACCGTGAGCGAACGCGCAAGCCTGCGTTGTCGGCTCGCCAGACACCAGGAAGCGGCGGGTGATTACGACGCGGCCCGCGAAGCTATGGCGGAGTTATGGCAAGGCATAGGGGCGCGACCGGTGCTTCAGGGACTGAATGACGAGACAAAGGCTCAAGTGCTTCAACGTGTCGGCGCACTCACGGGATGGCTCGGGAGTGCCAGTCAGATCGAAGGCTCGCAGGAAATGGCAAAGGACTTGATCAGTGAAAGCGTGAGGATGTTTGAAGAGTTAGGCAAGAGAAATAGGGTAGGGGAGGCGCGCAGTGATCTCGCGGTCTGTTACTGGCGCGCCGGTGCTTATGATGAGGCCCGCGTGACACTACAGGAGGCGTTGGTTGAGTTCGGCGAACGTGATGTCGAACAAAGGGCGATAGCGTTGATCTGGAAAGCGGAGGTCGAACGAGCATCACAGCGACTCAATGAAGCTCTTCGCGTTTACAACGAAACTGCTCCCCTGTTTGCCGAAGTGACTGATCACTCACTCGCGGCGCATTTTCACAACGGACTTGCCAATGTGTTGAATCAGCTTAGTTCAGTTGAGAGCCGCGAACATTACACGGATCGCGCGCTAATGGAATATGCGGCCGCAAGCTTTCATTTTGAACAGGCCGGACATACACGCTATCAGGCTTGTGTCGAAAACAACATCGGATCGTTGTTTGGGATTATCGGCAAGTTTGAAGACGCTCACGAGCATCTGGATCGTGCACAGGTGCTTATGACCCGGCTGAAAGATAATGTGCATCTGGCCCAGGTAGATGAAACACGCGCAAGAGTGCTATTAGCGGAAGGGCGAACTGTAGAAGCAGAAAAGACCGCTCGCGCTGCGGTGCGTAGACTAGAAAAAGGCGACGAGCTTTCACTGCTGGCTGAAGCTCTAACTACGCATGGAATCGCGTTGGTGCGTCTGGATCATTCCGATCAAGCACGGGCAGCTTTAGAGCGAGCGATTGCCGTTGCCGAGCAAGTTGGCGACTTTGAGAGCGCGGGAGTGAGTGCCTTAATCATTATCGAGTTACTGAGTGCGAGTCTATCCAACGAAGAAGTGTGGGACACAATTGATCACGTTGGCGTTCTATTAGAGAAGGCGGAGGAACCGGCTACTCTTAGGCGGTTGGCTAGGGCTTTTCGGTCGCTTTTCGTAACTCACGCTGTTCCCGCGCCACCCGATTGGGACGGCTTCTCTCTTAAGCATGCAGCGCGTAGGTATGAAGGCCATTTGATTAGGTTGGCACTCAAACAGACTGGCGGCAAGGTGACAGCAGCGGCTCGCTTACTAGGATTCAAACATCATCAAAGCCTGATCAGTTTGATTGCTAGTCGGCACAAAGAACTGATTGAGACAGGAGCGCGAACGGCTGTTCGCGCGCGCAGACATCACATTATCGCCCATCCGAAGCGCGCGAGAAAGAGGAAGGTGCCGGCCGCTCACAGGCGGGACGCCTCTCCGATTTCTATCCTGCACGTGGAAGACAATCCGCAAATAGCTAAGCTGATCAATGACATTGTAGCGTCTGAGGAATGGCGTGTGGAGCTTTGCGCCGATGGCTATGCTGCGCTCGATAAACTCACGGGCAAAGATCATTACGATCTGTTTCTGATTGATAACGACATTCCCGGACTCAGCGGTTTGGAGCTGATACAGCGCGCGCGCGATCTCGCACCGCCGTCGCACACCGATTGTCATGCTTTCAGGAAGTGATTGCGAGGCTGAAGCTTGGGGCGCAGGCGTGGATGCTTTTCTGAAAAAGCCGGAACAGATTGGAGAGTTATCATCGACAATCGCCCGTCTTCTGAGAATCGAGAAACGCTGAGGTTACAGCGAAGGTTAACTAGATCTGTCGTTTTTTACCTTGGAAAAGAAGCCGAATTAACCTGCGAATCTGCGGAATGAAACAAATGCGAGTTCATTGATGTCGAAGGAGATCGGTTTGTCTGTGCTGTTTATTTTTCCACCAGCGTTAATGGCTTAAAGGCCTTCGCTTGTTCGGTCTAAAAGGAGTGCCTCAATGAGACGCACTCACCGTCTGTCGGCGAGATTGATTCGCTGGACGAGCCTGTCAGTTTGTTTTGCTCTAATTCTCGCCAGCCTGACGCTAATCACGCCAATCTCCAGAGGCTCGGGTTTCTTACCGCAAGATCGCAGTGGCCAGTCTGGTAATGACAAGGCCAAGAAAGTAAACCCGTCTCCGCCGCAGCCGGGAGCGCCGGCCGCGCAACTCCCAAGTCTCGATGAAGTGCGTCAACGTCAGCATGAAACACCGAAAGCAGCAAGGCATATCGAGTCAACGGTACGCTCACGGCGCAAACCGCTGGAATCGCGACAGGGAAGAAAAGTTGGTGATCCCCTACCACCGCGCAAAACTAGCGCAAACATAACGGGGGAAGGTGGCGAGCGGGCGACTATTGCCAGCGCTGATGCGCGCGGTTATGTGGGGACCGCGCGATTAAATCATGCGCGCAATGCCCGCTCGCTACCGGCAGGGGTCGGTAGCAGCGCATCTCCCGCATCGCTTCTAAAACTGATCGACCCTATGCGAGGTCTATCAAACCATTCCGCGTTTGATTTTCTTCACGATCCAACTGTTCACTCCGATACTCGCGCGAGTTCTATTTCAGCCGTGCATTTGGTCGGTAGCAAGAAGAATGAAGCTACCTCGTTCGCGGACGACATCAACACCACAAGATTCGATTTCTTTGTGTCGTTGATGCCGCAGTCGGGCAGTTCAAAGATTGTCTTTACGAGCAACGGTGATGGCTCGATGCAGATTTATGCGATGAATGCTGATGGTAGCGGTATTACGCGCCTGACCTATTCGGGAGCCAATGACGATTACCCGCGCTGGTCGCCAAATGGTGCGAAGATCCTTTTCCAGAGCGACCGTGACAATCCCTCCAACGGCTATATGGATGTCTACGTCATGAATGCGGACGGGAGTGGAGTGACGCGGCTGACGAGCGATGCGAATGACGACAGCATGGCTACGTGGTCCCCAGACGGAACGAAGATTACCTTTCAGAGCATGCGCAACGGAGTCAACTATCAAGTCTATTCAATGAACGCGGACGGCTCGACCCAGTTGAACCTCACAAATACTTTATTTAGTGAAGGTGAGCCATCGTGGTCGCCTGACGGCACAAAGATCGCTTTTGCCAGCGACCGTGATCGTCCCGGCTTTGACAGTGTTTATGTCATGAACAGCAACGGCGGCAATCAACACCGCATTACCTTTACCACCGGCGACCTTGAAGATACCCAGCCGGTCTGGTCGCGGGACGGTGGCAAGATCGCTTTCGTTAGTACGCGCGACAGCGCATTGGAGACCTGGCAGGAAACGGATGACGACGGCAACGTAATCACCAAGTCGAAACTGCATATCAATAAAGAAATCTATGCGATGAATGCTGACGGCTCAGGCCAAACCAGATTGACTAACAACCTGGCGAATGATGACTCGCCCTCATGGTCGCCTGATGGCTCAAAGGTTGTCTTTCGCAGTGATCGCGAGCGCGACTGCTGCGATCCCTCGGCACAGGTCTGGACGATGAACACGGACGGCAGCGGCCAAATCAACCTGTCGAACAGTAATAGTAATAATTACAGCGCCAGTTGGACCAGCGGCAGTATCAACCAGACACCTATCGCCAACGCGGGTGGGCCCTACACTGGAACAGTTGGGCAAAATACATCTTTCAGCGGCGGCGGTTCATTCGATCCTGATGGGAGCATCGTCAGCTATGCATGGAACTTCGGTGATAACGTCACTGCCTCAGGCGTCGCACCGACGCATGTTTATGCGACGCCCGGAACTTACAATGCGACCTTAACCGTTACCGATAATAACGGCGCGACGGCTAGCGCTACTGCGACTGCGACAGTGACTGTACCGAACCAGCCGCCCGTAGCCAATGCCGGCGGACCGTATTCAGGAGTCACGGGTTCGTCTATTCAATTCAACGGCAGTGCGTCCCACGATTCGGACGGCAGCATCGTCAGCTATGCATGGAACTTCGGTGATGGCGGCGCAGGCTCGGGCGTCGCGCCCACGCATATCTACACGACGGCTGGAACTTACAATGTGACCCTCACAGTTACCGATAATAACGGCGCGACAGGGAGTGCTACTGCAACTGCGACGGTTACTGTACCAAACCAGCCGCCTGTGGCGAATGCGGGTGGTGCTTACACCGGAGCCACGGCGCAAAGGATCAACTTCAACGGCGGGGGCTCATACGATTCGGATGGGAGCATAGTCAGCTATTCGTGGAACTTTGGCGATGGCGGTACCGGTTCAGGCGCGGCCCCACTGCACAGTTATGCGTCAGTAGGCACTTATACAGTGAGTCTCACGGTGACTGACAACCTCGGCGCGCAAGGCAGCGCCTCGACTACTGCAACAATTACGACTTCGACTGCCGACTTCTACACGCAAAACTTTATTCAAGTTGCGCTGGCCCGGCAGCCGCAACCAGATGAGGTCAATTATTGGGAAGACATCTTCCGCGCGGCTTATCCCCATCAGAAAGGGTCGATGACAATTGCCGTTCGGGAGATGGCTAGGACCATCTTCGAATCAGCAGAGTATGCGGGGAGGGGGCGCGACAATCACCAGTACATCTATGATCTGTATGAGACTTATCTGATGCGTTATCCGGATGCAGGTGGTTGGGCTTTCTGGGAAGGCCAATGCAACTCTTATGGCCGCGAACAGGTGCGCCGCGCGTTTGACGAATGCGGCGAGTTCGCCGGCGACGTGGCCGCGATCACGCCGAATGGAACGGCAACCACCGCCGTCTCGTCGATCCTGAGCGCTCGCGTCGATCCAAACAACCAAATAGGTAATCAACTACTAGCCCGCGATGCGGAATGGAGCACGTCCCTTTTATCTCTACCAGGCCGTGCGGGGCTGGACCTTGGTTTGGGTTTGTCTTATTCGTCGGCTGCAGTTTGGACCCGCTCCGGGCCTTATTCATATTTCGACGAAGATAACGGAACACTCAGTCCGGGATTTCGCCTTGGCTTTCCCACGGTGCAGGAAGTTTTCTTTGACGCCCAGGCAGGCGTTAACGCGCGAATACTGATCACGCCGTCAGGCCATCGAGTCGAGCTGCGCCAAGTGGGCACGTCGAACGTTTATGAAGCGGCTGACTCTTCTTACCTGCAACTAATAGACAACGGCGGTAGCCTTCTGGTTCGCTCGACGGATGGCACACAGATGAGCTATGTCAAGCTACAGGATGACTGGCACTGCACCCAGATTGAGGATCGCAACGGCAACCTGATCAACGTTAACTACGATTGGCGCGGGGACATCGCCAACCTTGCCGATACGCTCGGACGCGTTATCACATTCAATTACGACGGCAACGCCAATCTCATTTCAATTACGCAATCCTGGGGGGCGCAAACACACACCTGGGCGACATTTGGATGGAGCAGCCTCTCAATGCAGCCTAGCCTGCCCGGCGTTGTCGGTACTCACAGCGGCGAAGTGATACCGGTGCTCACTCAGGTCGGCCTGGACGACGGCTCACGCTACACGTTTGAATATAACGCTAACGGGCAGGTCAATCTGATCCATCGCTATACGTCGGACGATATACCGCGTTCGTACACGGGGTACGACTATGCCACGAGCGCTGATGGCTCTCCGCGCCTGACTGGACAGCGCGTGTGGGCGGAGAACTGGACCGGTGTTTATGGCGTTCCGAATGAAGTTGTCACTCAGTTTGCCGATCCCCGCGATGGCTCGCACGTAATGACTACACCGGATGGCACGATCTATAAAGAGTTCTACGGCGGCGGCTGGCAGCGAGGTTTGACCGTCCGGAGCGAAGTCTGGTCTGGGGGCTCACAACAGAAAGTAAGTACGACCTCGTGGACGCAGGATAACCAGAACGTTAACTATCAAACGAACCCGCGAGTGACTGAGACTAACGTTTATGACTCGGCAAGTAATCGTAGCCGCACCACAATCGGGTACTACACCTTCACACTGCCGACTGGGGTGAGTTGCAGTCTGCCCAGCGACCTTTATGAATATGAAGGCAACGCCGCCACGGTTGCTCGACACACTCATACTGACTACAACCTGGCGTCAATCTATCTGGCAACCCGCCTCATCGGTTTGCCACAGGCAAAGCTCCTTTACGATGGCGCCTCGACGCTGATGTCCAAAAGCACCTATGTTTATGATTGGGACGGAGAATACTTGCAAGGCTTACCGGCTGCGCCAACCCAACATGACGGAGGCTACTCGACGGACTTCGTGAGTGGGCGCGGCAATCTGGTAGATGCGTTGCGCTGGGACGTGAACGATCCAGCGAACGCCAACAAGGTCTTGGAATCGAAAGTTGGCTACGATATTGACGGCTCGCCTTTGTTCACGCGCGACTCACTGAATCATCAAAACTCGATCAGTTACGGTGACTCATTTTCCGATGGTAACAACTCGCGAAACACGTTCGCCTATCCTACAACGCTGACGGACGCTGATGGTTATAGTGCGCTCATCCAATACAACTTTGATTTTGGTGCCAAGACGCGCTCGCAAGGACCCAACGGCAGTGTTCAGACTTTTGCCTACGATAGCGCCGCGCGCATTCAACAGGTCACGACCCTGAACACTGGCGCGTACAGCCGTTATGTCTATGGGCCAAACTACACGCAGACTTTTGCCAGTGTGAATAACATCGCTGACGATTCTTATTCCATTCAGGTGTTCGATGGTGCAGGACGAGTCTTTGCCGCAGCGACCAATCATCCCGGAAGCGCAGGTGGTTACAGTGCGACGTATTCCATCCACGACGTAATGGGCCGTGTCTTCAAGCAATCCAACCCGCCGAGATCACCGGCAGCTGGGCACCGACGGGAGACGATGGAGTGGGATGGACCTTCATGCAGCAAACATACGATTGGAAAGGCAGACCTTTGGTTACTACTCACCTGACCGATGGCACTACCAAACAAGCCAGCTATACAGTTTGCGGTTGCGCGGGCAGCGACATTGTAACCTTGACGGATGAAGTAGGGAGGCAACAGAAAGTCTACAACGACGCATTCGGTCGTACCGCGAAGACTGAAATGCTTAACTGGAATGGCACAGTTTATTTGACCACGGTGAACACATACAACGCGCGTGATCAAGTGACGCTGGTGCGGCAGTATCAAGGAGCAGAAGGAAGCGGCGTTTACCAGGACACGACGATGAGCTACGATGGTTATGGCCGCTTGCAAACGAAGCATGTGCCCGAACATGATGCGGGCACGGCAACCACTTACGCTTACAACGCCGACGACACAGTTTATTCGGACACGGATGCCAGAGGCGCGACTTGCACGTACGGCTACAACAATCGCCATCAAGTAACGAGTGCAACCCATACTCTGTCGGGTCAGCCCACCATCGCTCTGTCCTATGGTTACGACGGCGCGGGAAACAGAACATCGATGAATGACAACTTGGGCTCAACGACCTACTCGTACGATCAGTTGTCACGTTTGACTTCGGAGACGCGCTACTTCGGTGCGCTTTCGAACTCACCCACCGGCGGTAATTACGGCATCGGCTATCAGTACAACCTTGCCAACGAATTGACCAGCATCACCGATCCCTTTGGCGCACAGATTGGTTACACTCGTGACACAGTTGGTCGCACAACCTCTGTTACTGGGTCAGGTTTCGCCAATGTCTCTTCTTACGTTTCAAACATCCAGTACCGGGCCTGGGGCGCGATGAAGAGTGCCAATTACGGAAACAACAGCACCAGCACGACGACCTACAATAACCGACTACAGCCTTCGCAGTTCCGTCTTACCGATGCCAACTCCGGGGCCAGTAACATCCGTGAGAACTACGCATATTGGGGTGATGAGCGCCTGCAATCAGTTGCTGATCTGGATGACACGGCTGGCACCAATCCTCCTGCCACGCTGCGATTTCTCAGTCGCTCGTACGATTATGATCAGGCCGGACGGGTGGCGCAAGTTTACTCATCCAATCAAGCTCCCCTCCGTCAAACCTACGGCTATGACGAATTCGACAACATGACAAGCCGCTCTGGAAGCATCTACTGGCAGCCGTATCAGAGCGCGACATTTGCCTATACGAACAACCGGCACAATGGCTGGTACTACTATGCAGACGGGCAAATCTCATTCAGTCCGGCAACAGCGACGGATCACGCTCAGAGCTTTTATTATGATGCTGCGGGCCGCTTATCCAGAGCCATTGATACCGCAAGCAACAAAACGGGCGACTATAGACCCTCTTATGATGGGGATGACAAGTTGGTAAACGAGTGGTCGCAGACTACGCAAAACGGTTATCCCGGCTCACCCATGTCGTCTTACATCGTGCGTTCCACGGTCTTGAGCGGCGAGATACTGACTCGTCTTGATCAGAACGGCAACAAGTCGACGACCTATGTGCCCGCTGAAGGATTATTGTTCGCGACTCAGGGAATCGATTATCAGGGCAGTCCTTACGTCGGGTGGACTCAGCGCAATCCGCTGGGAATCACCGAGACGGGAAAAGGAATCTACGACCCTCTGGGGAACTACATACCCTTCCAGCAGCATAATGACCCGCGACCACCCGCCGGAAGTTACAACTCGTCCTCTATGTCGGGAATAGCGGCGAGCCTGGCCGCGAATCCATTTGGGTCCGATACTGGTTGCCTCATGGATGGTTTGCCGACCGCTTGCAGCCGTGTACTCCGCGCCATCAACAACGGGCAAGGTGACAAGGTGAGGGTGTACGGCCTCTCTACGTCTCCGGAACTGAGCCAATTTACCGCGAGTTATGCGTCGATCACCACTTTTCCGGGCGGGAGCCACACACCTCCCAACCATCCGTATATAAATGACAATCGAAAATTCACCTATGCGTATAGTAAACCTCCGGAGGATGTGATCATTCCAGGCCCCCAATTCGGCTTTGAGCCAAATCCGCAGAACTCTCCTTCGGGTCAAGATCCTCGATCGATTTCCGCGCCACCCAACAAGACTTGCAGCTTGACCGTCTCATTCGAGCAAGGGACCTTCTACAACGGAAATGGAGAACTACCAAATGGACCTAGCTCAAATAAGACTTTAGGCTACGACAGTTATGGCCTCGGCTTCACTATTTCAGGCAAGGTTGCTAGTGGAGGTATTGGTAAGATTGGGGACGATCCTAACCCCGAGAACCCAAAAGGCAGGTGGAAGATATACCAGTTGACTGCGGACCGCATTACAGCGAACGGTCAGGTAATAAGAGATCAGGAATTGCGTTCCGACTTAAACACACAAAGTTATTACGACGCTTCTGGAAAGACCTTTTCTTGGTACGATCATCCTGGGTCGCCCACTCCCGGAGATCTAATCAAAGGCTACGAGCGCAATATGAAGTTTCAGGTTAGCGCTTACGATGGTAGGCACTTTTGTAGCGTTACCTTTAGCGCAACTTTCACATTCAACGGTGCGTGGTCCGTACATTGGAAGAAGGGCTATTAATGATGCAGGCTAAAAGGCATCTTCTACATCTCGGAATAGTTATCGTTTCCGTCGGTTTTTTGTTGTTTGCAAGGATTGTGTTTACTTCAAATGCCCGTTTGGAAAACGTCCGTTCGGGCCGAAACGAACCGGTCTTAGTCTCATACACTCACGGAGATGATCGACGAGATTGTCTTTCACAAGGTGAAGTCGTAGAACAGGTAAACGGTCTCTTGATCAAAAGTGCCGCCGACCAAGCGCAACTATTGCTTGTCAATGATGGTAAGAAATCAAGCGTGTGCAGGAAACGAGTTGTTAACGAGCTAGTGAATATGATGTCTCAACACACCGAGATCGGTACCGATCTAGCCAGTTCCGACGCCTGGCTGCATGGAGCAAAAATTCTCACCGACTTAAACGCAACGGAAGCTCTTGATTTTCTCATTTCTCATTTGACTCTGTGGGATGGAACAAGTGGTCTCGGACCTAGTCACCTGCCCGCCGTTGGAGTAATCATTAAGATCGGGTCAGTTGCAATCCCAAAACTCTCTTCCATACTTAAGACTAATGCCGACGCAAGAACGAGAATGTTCGCAACTTATTGCATTGGTCAAATAGGGGGGGCCGCCGGTGCGCGCGTGTTGAGGGAGGCGCTGCGTGCGGAGTCTAATCCCTGCGTCAGTAAGTTTATGAAGCTCACAATTGATGCTTTTCACAATTCGAAACTGCCAAACCACATCACCTCAAAAGATCGGACAAATTGGCTGGTCGCCTTTAATCATGGATGCTAGCTTCGACCTTACAACTACAACTCCTCTTGCAAGTTTCTTGTGCCTCATCCCGCAGAACTCCGAGTCATCAATAAATCATTCACAAATACTCAACTCTGTAATTGAAGGGGTGAAGAAACGCCTGACAGGAGATTGCCTCAAATTGTTCGGCAACATTGATCCGCTGAATTACCTAGCTAACCACATTTCCATTCAAGATCAAGACCGGAACGGTAGCTCATTTGCGGGAAAGGAAGGGTTGGCTGCTGTTACGACCTCCTATATAAACGCCCAACGTCAGCGATTGGCCGGGGGCGACACAATCTTCAATCAAAATAGCTTTTTCTTTACTGGAACTCTTAGAGGTCAACCCGTAGTTGGCAATCCGTATCCTGAAGGTCAAGGTACCCCAGGAGTTTTTCCCCCCACATCTCCGGATTTTGGCTTGAGCTTCAATGAGTTGCAGGAACTAATTGTTCTTCACGAGATGTTTCAGGCAAATGATGTCCAGAGCGCATACGACGACGGCACACCTGATCCTCAGTTGGATCTAAGAAATCATAACAGGATAGATGCGCTAATAAAGGAAAAGTGTTTTTAGTCTGGAGTATTCTTATGAGTGTCAAGTATCATTTTCTACCGGTTCTCCTCTTGGGAATTGTCTGCGTATCTTTCAATGGAAACATGCCTCAAAAGGGTTGCACGAATACAGATGAGCAAGTAGTAACAGTGTCGTACTGTGACCTAGTTGACGCGGCGAATGATTACAACGGCAAGCTGATTCGAGTTCGAGCAACCGTGCTAACTTGGGTCGACGGTTACGTCTCTTTATGACGCGAACTGTACCCACAAGGGCGTCGATTGGGCGATAGATTGTGATGACAAAGAAGAGCGCGCCGCTATCGGAAAATTGTTGGAAGATAAGATGGATTACAATGGAGAACTTGAGGGGCGCGTGGAAGCATTGTTGGTAGGACGGCTCGTTATGGATTCGAATTCCGCAAAATCAAGTCCACGACCAAGACTAATGATCAAGCGCGTCGAAGAAGTAAGGCGAATTCCGAAAGATGTTCTCTGGCCAAAATGATATCGAGCCCATTGTGAGGTTCCGCAGAACCCTAACTAAGGAACCTCACCCACAACAACAGCACAGTCTTGTCGTTGCTTCCGCAGAATCCTGAACCCCGATCTGGCGGGCGAGTTGACCCCGCCTCACTGATCCTTTCGGCGCGCAAATAAGCTATAACCGTGACACTGCTGGTCGGGTGGCGAGCGTAACTGGTTCAGGCTTTGCCAACATCTCTACCTACGCTTCAAATATTCAATATCGTGCGTGGGGCGGTCAGAAGAGCGTTAGCTATGGTGATGGAAACTCCGCCACGACGAGTTACAATTCGCGCATGCAGCCTTCATCGTATCTGCTGCCAGGTCTGCGCGAGCAGTTCCAATACTATGCTGATGGTCGTTTGCAACAAATGACTGATCTGGACGATAGGGGGCAGGACACTGGCTATCCCGATACGGCGCGTCATTTCAGTCGCGCGCAATCGTATGATCAGGTTGGAAGGCTCGTCTCTGCGACTGGAATTTCGTCGCTGCCTTACAATCAAGGCTATGGCTATGACGAGTTTGGCAACTCAACGTCGCGTAGCGGTTCATACTACTATCAGAGTTATTCCTCGGATGGCGGGAGCTTTCAAAACAACCGACGCCAGGATCCTAACTACCACTATGATGCCGATGGCAATGTGACGCACACTCCCAGCTACAACTATGCGGGCGGCAGTGTTGTGTCATTTCCCGATTGGACTTATGACGCGGCCGGGCTGATGGTCCAGGTGAAGGAAACAATAACCGCCAACAATACTGTCTCGACTTATATCTCGAATCACGATGGCGATGGACAGCCGGTAAGCGAGTACTTCCAGCAGAGTCTGGCGACCAGGTCCTTCATGGTGAGGTCGTCAGTCCTGGGCGGAAAAGTCCTGACGCGACTCGACAATGCGGGCAATAAATCATCTACGATATTCGATGTTGACGGCCTATTGACAGCGGTACAGAATGTTTACTCATCCGGTTCAAGTCTGCGCTGGACGCACATCGATCCATTGGGATTGAGTGAAGCAGGCGATACGAAGGCTGTCTTCGATCCAATGGGGAATCATATTGAATGGCAACACGCGCCAACTGGTCCGCCTCCAAACGCCTATCCACCCAGCGCTGCAAGCTTCGGCGGACTGGGATCAAGCTTTGGCTCGGCACAAGACAAAAGCTGTACGTTTGATCGCCTACCTATTTTCTGTACGGAGTTAGCTCATCAGGTCGACATTGGTAATGTGTCTGCCGAATTCCTGACTGGAGGTAGACGCTTTGAGACAGAGGTGACTTCTAGTGGTCTTGGCGTGATTAATGTTTGGGTGCCTACACCGGGTCCGAAGCTGGGTCCGGCTGGCCCGGGTATAGACTCCGATGGCGTTATCAGAGTAAATCACGATCAGGATGGGGCAGGACATTACGAGACATTTCTGTTAGCTGTGAATGCCGATCCGCAGAACACTTCTGGCAAGCGGCAAATGACGCCCGAAGAGGTTGCGCAGATTCGAACTGCCCTTCAAAACCTCCTTCAAGGAAAGTGCAAAGAATTGATGGAGGCGATGTTGAAGAACATTCAAGGAGGCGTCTTTAAGCCAAATCTCCTAGATCTACTAAATCATATTGAGAAAACACATCGGCTATTTCGCGATGACACACTGGGCTACACTGGAGGTTATGGAGGAGGCAACGGTGTTGACGAAAAACCAGTCGCGGCTAATCTAACGATTAATTTTCAACATCCGGCAGGCTTTCTTTGGACAGCAGTCGAAGAATTAACTCATGCAAACGGTCAAGCGGGTGTGTTGTCGATATCCCATGAAAATATGGCGCAAGCCGCGATTACCGCCGCACAGACTGTAGGAGTGAGTCTGGATAAGTTAAAAAACACAAATACACCGACGGCAGTAGTCCAAGACCTGACAGGTTTGGAAGGTAAAGCTTGGCTTAAAGCTGATTTCTATAACTCGACGCTATTCCGCAACGTGCTGCAGCAGGGATGTCATTAGGAGGTCAGGAAAATGCAACGGTCAATATCAGCATTGGCAATCACAGCATTACTGTCAATGTTATCTCCGGAGTCTCAAGGTTTGGCGAACTTATCAAAGATGCACAGCCTCTCTTTCAACCATCAAAAGAGGAGTAGCGATGTTCCCCTAAGTCACAGCGACTTCCATAAGGCGAATGAAACACAAAGACTGGACTGCTTTCCGATGACTTTCCAAATCGACTGCTCGCCTGAGGAAATTGCGAAAGGACGACCAATATTATGCCGAGTCGAATTTCCTTCAGCTCGTTCCGATTTCAAGCCGGTCCTGAAGTGGTCAGTCTCCAAAGGTGCCCGAAAGAAAGCATCAGGAAATAAACAGGTCGAAGTAAGGCTCACAGATGCACGCATGGCAACTATTACCGTACAGGTAAAGGTAACGTCGCCGAGGATTTGTTTGGCCACAGCTTCTGCCGAACTACAGGTGGCGAAAACTATCAAATGACGACGCGTTGTAAAAAATTAAATCTGGGGTCAGGCCTGCGATTCTGCGATTCTCGTTTCGTCTCGAGTCGATGCAAACACCATCAAACCTCCTGTGAAAGTAATTGGACGAAACTACCAACGCGTGATGCAACATCCTTGCACGCGAAGTGTGTTGACTGCAGACGTCCGCGGCAATAGCATTCGGCGGCCTGGGCCCGTAAAACGAGAATCGCAGAATCGCAGGCTTGGCCCGAGATTTGATGCGGCTGGTAACAATCCTCCCGCGACGCTCCGATTTCTCAGCCGCTCGTACGGTTATGATCAGTCCGGACGGGTGTCGGAAGGTTACTCCTCGAATCAAGCTCCCTTCCGTCAAACCTACGGTTATGACGAATTCGACAACATGATAAGTCGCGCGGGCAGCTACTACTGGCAGCCATACCAGAGCGAGACATTTACATATACAAACAACCGGCATAATGGCTGGAGCTACAATGCGGACGGGCAAGTTTCATCCAACCCGGCAACCCCCACCGATGACGCTCGCAGCTCTTATTATGACGCCGCGGGCCGCCTCTCCAGAACGATTGTTACCGCAACCAACAGAACGGGAGATTATCGACCCTCCTATGATGGGGACGGTAAGCTGGTGTACGAGTGGGCGCAGACCACACTGAACGGTTCCGTTGCCCCAGCTACATCGTCCTATATTGTGCGTTCAACGGTCTTGCGCGGCGAGATACTGACTCGTCTTAGTCAGAGCGGCAATAAGTCGTATACCTATGTGCCAGCCCAAGGATTGTTGTTCGCGACTCAGGGAATCGATTATCAGGGCAGCCCTTACGTCGGGTGGACTCAGCGCAATCCGTTGGGAATAACAGAGACGGGAAAAGGAATTTACGATCCTTTGGGCAACTACATACCCTTCCAGCAGCATGACGATCCTCGTCCCCCCGCCGGAAGCTATAACTCGTCGTCCATGTCGGGAGTAGCAGCGAGCATGACCGCGAATCCGTTTGGGTCCGATACTGGCTGCCTCATGGATGGTTTGCCGACAAGCTGCAGCCGAATTTTTCAAGCAATTAACCATAATATGGCTCAGGAGGTAATCATTTCCGGAACCCAAAATCCTCTTGCGGTTTTGGCGAGCCACGGCGTCAACTTTCAAACTAGCACCCAGCACCCTAGTCCAGACCGGGATCCGGAGTTATATGCCATAGACGCTGTTGAGGCAGTAGATTATGTCTCTCTCGGGCCGGGTGGCCAAGGGGGCTCCATAACAAATCCGCAGAATACTTTTGCGACTAACAATCCTGCCGTGATTGACAATAAAGGTAGCGGTCAGGATTGCAATATTTCAGTCGCCTTTACGGGAAGCTCAATAAACAACATGAATAACGGTGTGAATTACTACCGAGGTAATCCAGGGTTGGGATTTACAGTTAACATCTCCGGCTTGGGTAGCGGGGGCATCGCTCAGATTGCAAAAAACGCCGTAACTCCAAACGGGCATTGGTACCTTCAACAATGGTCGAGCGCCTATATTGAAAACACGCGCGAAGGCGAGTCCGGTCCGACAAGGTATGAGATTAAGACTTTTCTCGATCCCACTGCGCCTGGCTCAATTTTTCGCGATGGCAACACCAACGCTGGTTGGATTGACCATCCGGGGCCGAACGCAGCGAACGACCAAGGAAAGAAATTGACTAGGCACGACGGGAAATGGAATTTCCTTATCAAGGCGGTTAATGGCAAAAAGAGTTGTGAGGTTGGATTCCACGTCGTCAGTTCATTGGGCAATGATGGAATCTTCAGAGCCGATTGGGGGCCTGGACAGTTTTAACATTTGGCTACAGGAGAGAACGTTATGACTTTCGCGATCCAATTAATTATCTGGGCAGTGTTGAACTTTAGCGCCACATGCGGTTCTCTGACTTCTGAAAACGGGCACCTGCCAAATATCGGATTCGGTTCGACGCCCAGCCGCACAAGCAATTCTGGGTGTGACACTGATTTGTACATTCAAACCGCTTTGCAGAAACTAACGTCAGGCGAGTATACCGAAATCGAGCAGGCCAGAAATAACCTGCTGGGCTACGCGAAAAAATCTTCCGCGTGCAGAAACGAAGTCATCAGATCATTGATGAAAGACATGGATAAGCCGGATCTCAATTTGGAGAAGCAAAGCTCGAATTACTATCTCTGGCGCGAGGGTTCCCAACTCCTTGGTGAACTGAAAGCGTTAGAGGCTCTCGATCTGCTCATATCGCACTTACATTTGACCAATGGTTTGCACAGCGCATCTATGGTTTATCAGCCTGCAATTCTTGGCGTGCGTCAAATGGGTCCACAAGCAGTCCCTAAATTGAGTATCGCTTTGCGCCAAAGTCCAAATCCGAATATACGAATAGCCGCAGCGTACTGCCTTACTTCGATAGGAGGAATATCTGCGATGAATGCTTTGAAAAGCGTCCAAGACTCGGAATCAAACAAGTGTGTTGCTGGATTCATAGCACTTTCAATGAAAACTTTTAGTTATAAGGCAAAGTCTGGCCTTCTGATGTTCGACAACGCTGCGCCTCAAGCTAACGTCAATGCGCGCAAGGATTTGCTCACGGCTTTTGAATGTATTGATTAGTTCCGCAGAATACTGGGGAGGGTAAGCGACAAATGACGCCAGAAGAGGTCTCTCAGGACGAAAAAGGACTCACTCTCTCGTTGGCAACTTTCGGGAAAGACTTTGTCGATTCGTACAGCTACGGGCCGAAGGCGAGCGATACGATCCTACACTGTGCGGACTACTCGTCTGAAGAAGAGATCCGAAAACCAAACTGCATCCCAATTACCTTCAGTATCGATTGTTCGGCAAAGGAAATTCGGAAAGGCGTTATCGTTGAGTGCAAGGTGAAGTTTCCGGGCGGGCGCCAAGACTTTCGTCCAACCCTTACGTGGACTGTATCGGCCGGGGCTTCCCAAAGTTCAGTGACCGCTACAAGTATTAAGGTTTCGCTTGCCGATTCAAGAAAACCAAAGATTAGAGTAACCGTGAAAGTCGTTTCCCCCAGCATCTGTTCCGACACCGCGTCGATGGAACTTCAGGTCGTCAAACCCAAAATCCGTCCAAAACGTCACTGATCAGTCGTGAGCCCCGCAGAACCCTGCGACGAATCCTTTTCCAACCTTAAGCAAGGATAATCTGAAAGTAGTGAATGACAGCATCAAGCTCGCCCTAGACATGACGAAGAAGAAGGAGTGTGATGAAGCGCTCAAGGCCTATGGGATTCCGAGCTTGGCAGCCCTCATTAATGGCATGACTCCTAACGGCAATCTCTTTGACGGTCGCACATCAACGCTCACCGGTGCGATCGGTAAGAACGGTGCGACTGAGTCTATGGGGGCTTACTTCAAAGAAAACAAGACATCAGTTGGTGCCGCCGTCTTTAACAACAGCGTCACAGGGCGAGGTTCAGTCACTTTCCTAGGCGATTACTTCTTCAATCCAGCGAGCATGGATTGGGTGGCCTTCCAGCGCGCAATTATCATCATGCATGAGTCAGTTCATCAGGTCGGGAGAAAGGGTGACCTTGCCTTCGGGAGCAGCAAACAGCTTTCCGAAAAAATTATCGAGAAGTGTTGGCCAGCCTTGAAGGGTAAACTAGGAGGTGTGGGATGAGACGCGCTTCTTTAATTCTTCTTTTGACGATCGCAATTGTGGCACTTGTCTCGCAGCTTGGTTCCGCGCAAGACAGAAGCAAGCAAGAGACCAGTCCGGAAAAAACGTTGCTGCGGCAACTTCATCCGGAGCCTGTAGAAAGCGATCCACCTAAAGGCATTAGACTGTTGGCAGGGTACATGCACGATAGCTCAACAGACTTTGAAGGAAATCAAGTGGGTAAAATCTCGAAGAGTAATGGGGTTAAGATCAAATACGAAATAGGTTTCTCTCAAGGAATGGCCGTCGAGCCTGAGCAGACAGCCCAATATGTCTGGTATCGAGAGCAAAAAGCAAATGGGCGGATTGCCAGGTATGCGCTAAGCAAGAGTAATGTTCTTATGATCAGTGTCCCGCTTGATGACGAACCTAACACGCTTCATGTCGCTAACTTTTACGGCAAGATCCAAAAGCCCGAAGACATCGCTGACACGCTCCTGATGATTCTACCTTTTGCCTTCAAGTAGATAGGTTGTGATCGTAGAGATAGAACAAAACGCAGGTGGAAGCCATTTCCGGAGAACCCTGGACTGACACAGTAACAAACCAATGCTTCTATTTCTCCTTACCTGCGAGATACACAATGGCACACTGTAAATTAGAACCTAGCAAGAAACGAAAGAAAGATGGCGTTGGTGCCGAAGGGGGGACTCAGACACGATTAACACTTTGCTAATGTTTTCGCACAATTCTGCATTTTGTTGAAGATTATGCGGAGTTGGCGTTTTACACCGTTCACACTCCCTACACCAGTTGTGCCTTAGTTGTGACAGGCATTCAACACCCGTTATCGAACCAATCACATCTACACATCCTCTATAGGCTGCGACCGCTCTGATGTTCCGCGTTGAAGCTCTTGGCTCCATAACGTTCCGGCCGACTTCAAGGAGCGAGCAACAGAAAGATATTAGAGAATAGCGTTCCTCATCACCAAGATCACATCCTGAAACCCAGAGGCATTACGGCGGGGAGTTCTTCTCAGGGGAAACCGGAAACCGCGGGATCAATTCGCGCATGGCTGGGACAAGGCGCAGATGTTAGTTCCGTTTCCATAACCCTCGCAGCCCCTGGCTGCTGGCATCACTATCGCAAGTGGGGTCTCTCCTCGTTCGGCTTAAGAACTGCTAGCAAGTCAAAGGATTGCGCTTCGTCGGTCTATACTTCCGTCATGTTGAGCAGAAGCTAGTAGATTAGAAGGCTAAAAGAAACGCAACACAAGGGTCGGCACCGAAGCGAGGGACACCCAGCGACTGCCAACTTAGACTTACCGAATGCTCTAAACTCAGGAGCCCTGAACGTCCTTATTGTTCAGATTGAATGCCCTTGCGCGAATTCTCCAATCTTGTCTCCATTTGCGACGGCGATCTTTCAAGAGTACCTCTCGTTTGCTGAACGCAAGACGATCGAGGACGGAATTCGTTAATGCTTTCCAAACTCCTGCGAAAAATTATGCACTCTTGGTGGAGACTTCAGGAGAGAAGTCGCACATCGCTTAAGTGCTACCCTGCTGAAGCTTTTCTGCCAACATCGACTATTGCGGATTTGCTCACTCCTCTTGAAGTAGACGGTCCGGTTGGCCTTTCGTGTACGCAAAGCCCGTAAGGTCTCGCACTCCGCGTATGCTGCGCGGCAAGGAGCAGCATTCCTGGCGTTCTTGGTGCAAAATGTGACTGCTAGACTTCAAAGACCTGTGAGCAAGCGTGAAGTTGGTCTTGGCGTTCGGGTCTGGATGCGGGACGGCGGGGGATAGTAGACATGCAAAAAGGCCAAAAGATTAGACTGTGTGTTCCCACCGTTCCCACAATCCCTACTGCTGCTAAACAGAATTAAGATGAAAAAGCAGTCGACCCAAGACAACAGGCCATGGTTCACACAAAATCCTTGACACTACCGAAATGCTGTTTTAGATCTGCTTGGACAAAACTCTCTGCTTACCCTGAGGAACCATCGGCCTTTTGTCAGATGAGAAGTTCGAATATGGTCACTATGCTTATCTGATGAGAGGGAGTTGTAACGACTTCCATTCGCCAAGTACTCCTGTAGGAACCTCGAAGGAAGGCAATATGCATTGCAGCAAACTGATTGGCGTGACCATGTCCATCTTGGAGTTGGTAGTATTCGTTTCTATCGGAACTTCGTTCATGGCGAGGGCGCAAACCGCGCCAGCGGGCACTGGCACTAGCGTTTGGCAGGGCCAAATCGGGAACCAGCAAGAATCGCTAACGCCTGACGAGCGAACTCGGCTAAGCGAGCAAGCACTAACCCATCTCCGAAGGTCCCTGTCGGCAAAGAACCAGCGGCTAAGAATTCTCAGTATAAGAAGAGTTCCCCCGGAAAAAGGGACCGTTGATACATCGATCGCAAGCGTCGTGGTTTTCAACTACTCTCAAGGCAAAGCCACGCGCCTTATCATGGATTCATCGAATGGCGCTGTCATACGTGAAGAGCGGCTACGCGGTCGGCCTCAAGCATCGGAAGAAGAGCGACAAGATGCCCGCCAGGTTATTCGGGCAGACCCAGAGCATGCGCGAATGCTTGAAGCCGGGGGTGTTCTGGAAGGAGGATTCGTAGTGGATGCCCCCATGCGGCAATCCATGCGTGATCGCTTCATACAGTTTCAGATATTGACCTCCAACCGCCTAGGTCTACAGCGAGTCGTCATCGTCAATCTCACTAATCGCCGCATTGCTGAATCCAGGCAGCGATAGCAACGCTTAAGTGACAGCACCAGGCGAAGATGAGAATCTTATGTTTGCGAGAGCTAAACTCACGTTTCTTATTGCGGGTCTGATCTGCATGTTGAGTGCGGGTCTATTCGTTTCCATCGGCCCAGTTGCTCAAAGCCAGACCTGCCCTTACACTTTTTCTACCAGTTGGCCCAACTCCAATCCCGTATGGAGTCTAACCTGGGTGACTCCTGACCAAAGCGTAGGTGTAGATGGCTCCGGTCTGCAATTGACCGGGGTGCTCTACAAGGGCAAACAAGTTTTCCACATGGCTCACTTGCCGGTTTTGAATGTCCTATATGAGCCGGGTGGATGCGGCGACGCCTCTCGATCTCTCCGTGATTGGCAAACCGGTCTCAGGGCTTTCGAGGCAACTAATGTAGTCTCATCGTGTAGAGCGGAGCCGACCGCCCCACCGAAAACGGTGTGCGATCATCCGGGTTCCGATGATGGCTCGTTCGCTGGAGTGGCAGTAGAAAAAAGATCCGATCAATTGATTTTAACTACCCAGATGCAAGCCGGATGGTATCGCTACATTCAGAAGTGGTTCTTCTTTCTCGACGGCACTATTCAGGCGCGTTTCTATTTCACGGCGATTAATGATCCCTGCGTTAGCAAGCCTCATTATCATGAAGCCTATTGGAGATTTGATTTCGACATAGAAGGCGCGGCCAACGACGTGATTGAGGAGTACAACCGTTCCACAGGCTGGACCGCTTTCTCCTTAGAGACCAATCGTCAGAGAAACCCGTACACGAGTCGCGAATGGCGCGTGCTGAACCGGGGAACGGGTCGCGGATATAAAATAATTCCCGAGCCGAATGATGATATTGCTGATAGCTGGGCCGTAGCTGACATCTGGGTCTTGCGTTATCACGAAACGGAGTTCGATGACGGCGGCGCCACCTCAGGTCCCATGGGCAATGCCGCCCACATGAATAACTATCTTAATGGCGAGTCAATTAAGGGTCAGCATGATGTGCTGTGGTACCGGGTCGGTCAACGTCACGACTCCCTGGCAATCTGTGTCATGGTAGGCGTCACCCTAAAACCGATCGGGAAGTGGTAAGCCGACGGCAAGCTTGAGATCAAGGAATGCTATTTGAGCCTAGAACTTCCCGCTGGCATATTGCCAGCGGGAAGCAAGGCGCAAATGCACTAAGGTGCACCGTTAGGCTTGCAATCAGGCAATGTGACGCACTGATCGCCGGAACAGCACTCCTTCATGCCTTCGGTATGCAGGCTGAGACGGAAGCAAAAACTTCCGCCGTGTGCACCCGTGATCGTGATCGGAGGCGTCTGGAAAGTAGCTCCGGGTGCCAGCGACACGGCGAAATAGCTTGGCGTCATCGTCACGCCTGCCGGCGGGTACAGA
Organism: Blastocatellia bacterium; assembly: GCA_033858155.1. Lineage (GTDB taxonomy): Bacteria > Acidobacteriota > Blastocatellia > Pyrinomonadales > Pyrinomonadaceae > UBA11740. Next base: position 149,780 of record JAWVCT010000058.1, on the reverse strand, counting down.
TAGATGTGCTGGATCGTATTCGGGCTAGTGTTAACGATGGAGAGTACGTAGGAGTACGAACCGTTCGGGTTGCACTTGACGCTCACGTTTGTGGCCACCGCGCAGCAGTCCGGCAGCGGCACACACACATCGATCGTGCAGCACGGCCCATCCTGGGCAATCAGCGTTACCGAAAAGCAAACTTTCCCCCCCGGCTGCCCGCCCGTGATGGTTACCGTTAGACTGGTGGACTGGCCGTTGAGTAGGACGCCGCCCGGAAGCAGAGGGTTCTGCGGTGTGATGCTAAAGTTGCTGTTAAGGGGTGGCGTGAGCAGCACATTAGTGACGGGTTTACCGGTATTATTAGTGACGGTGAACGTGAAGACATAACCGCCCGTGCCGTCCTTCTTGCAGGAAATCTCATCGGTCTTGACCGAGCAAGCCTGCATCTGGGTCCCTTGTTCGGGGCATGGAATTTCCACATCGCCAATCTCGGTCTTGTTACTCCCCGCAATGTTGCCATCCAAATCTATGAGGACGCTGCTATGGGTATCGCCGCCTGTGACCGGAGTGCCTTCGATCCCGTAAATATAGTCAGTTTCGACAGGAACGCTTGGTGGGGTCGGATAATGCAGAGCATCGCCAGATGACCATACCAAACCACCAGGGGAAAAATCATAATCCACGCCGCCCGCCGCGCTCGCCGGACGATTGGGATTGGATCTGAACTTAGCAGGATTCGAGAGAGTCCATGTTATGCCGGGGGTGTACTCAAGAACGCGCGAGGCATGGGCGCCTGGACTCGTCTCATTTATCATGCTGTGTTCTGCAACCAACATCGTACCCCCGGGACCAAAGCTTATGTCAGAGATGGGCATCGAATTATTGCCACCGGGAAGCGACGGCAGTGAGATTTCCAGATTGGCTGGCAGCACGAAAGCACCGTTGGCAGCTAAGCCGACAGACCACACTTCAGTATTGTGGGTGGCATTTGGATGCGCCTGATCCTCCCACCACACAGCATAGTAGAGTCGCCCGTTATATGCTTGTATGCCCCATACGCGGCGACCCAACGGAGTAAAAGCTTGGGATGGAACGTCGGGAATTGCGGGAATCGCAGCGGCAGGTGGTGTAGCCGTTGGGAGGTTAGTGCCGTGATCCAACGTACTCAAAATGGCTCCACTGGTATCCAGCCTGTAGATCAATCCATCATCTATGTCCGAGACGTAGAAGTTACTGTGAACGCAATCGTAGTTGATGTTGCCTAGCCCAGCGTGCCCGGTGTTAGGAAGCGTCTGGAACACGCTGACGGCTCCGGTAACACCGTCAATTTTGTATATCTCTCCGCCGGTGGCACCTATTGGAAAAAAGTCGCTGTTGTATGCTGTAGTGGTTGTAGTGTAAATGTTCCCTTGATTGTCCAGTGTCAGTCCGAACACATTTCCAAATTTAGTTTTAGTCCACTGCGCCCCGGCTGGGCCGTGGTACATAGGAGGAGCATAATTGGTGTTTAGCGGTGCGGTGGACTGGTTCTTCAGATCAATTATCTCCAGCACGAAACCATTGCCATTACCCGCAAAGGAGGTTGTTACGGCCACCTTTCCGGTGAATACGCTCGAATAAGCCGGATCGGAAAACACCGGCTTTTTGCCGCAGCACTGTGTGGGTATGTTTGCCTGCAGCGCGGATTCCGGGGAGTACAAGGATGGTCCAATTTCGGGCGGAAGGTCGGTCGCGGCTTCCCGTAAAGCGCCGTTGCGCCGATCTACTTCGATGCCACCAGGCTGCGACTTCACTCCATGGGCCCACGTCGGAAATACACGTGTAGGTGCCGCGCAGATCGCGAGTATGACTGCCAAACAAACGGACAACCATAAGATCGTAGAGTTGAATCGCTCAGATTTCCCACGAGAAAACCGTCGCGATTGTGGTTCTATTCTTCTCATGGCTATCGAATTGTTAGAGATATCGGCGATGCGTGAAGCATGTGACATGAGGTTCCTCCGATAAACCTACCAGGCCGTGACCCAAAGCCGTTGATTGTTTGGGCGGCTACCAGGTTGGTTCCTGGATCGGCAATGAAACAGGTTTTAGCTCTCACCGGATGTGAAAGTAAAAGACATCGCAAGAGGCGTAAAACCTTGAGAGCTATCTGATAATCAGCCTTGAGTAAGGGTCGAGTCGAAAGGCCTTTAGAGGCTGAGGTCGAATTCCGGTGGGCCGGATGCGATGCACGCACAATATTCCTCATTATCGCTAGTTGTCAATACCTGCAAGACTTTTTGCCGATACTATTGCGAGGCTCTTTTTCCGCTAGTAATCGAGCATTGGTAATTCGGAAGAGCAGTTGAAAGTTTCATCCTGTGCCCAACAATATACCAATCTACTTTCTTAGCCTGGCGGAGCCGCTCTTGGTCATTACGAGCCGTGAGGGAACCGCGAAGCTCTGGGCGGTCGTGAGCGAACATCTGAGCGTCACTCCCAAGGGGGGCAGTGGCGGGGTAGTTGCCCTGGCGTTCAATGCTCCCTCGACACGTTCAAGCTGAACACAGAAGCTGACTTCAAGTTCCACTCACGCTGACACCATCAGTGGACGGGAGGATTTACGAACCTTACCGAGACTCCGTCATCACGAACCGGCTCGCGAACCGGCTCCAACAGTTTTAGAGCAAAATTGAGTCTAGGCTCGAAAAATAGCGGGTCCTTTGAGAGCTTGATCTCCGTAATCTTCACCCTAAGGAGTATAAGCGGATAGCGTTAGTGGCGGCGTCAGAGCTTCTTTGCAACTCCCTTCCGACCAGAATTATGGCCCGCCGGCTTCAGTAACGATAACTACGAATTATTGCGATGCGAATTGCCGCCGTTCACTGTGTTCTTCCGGAGAACGAGATTGGAAATGACGAGGTTCTGGACCTCGCCTGTTATTACAGCCGCGACAAGTTCCGCGGCAATTTAGGTGAGTTAAGGAACTCGATCCGTCAATCTCTCGACGCTACGCGTATCCACACACGGTTTTGGCGAGGAAAGGGCGTCCGACCTCTGGACCTCATCGCCGACTCCTATCGCGCGATCGTGGCCCAAGCTGGAATCAGACCAAGGGACATCGACACCCTTATCTACGTTGGGATTGACCGAGGCTTCGTTGAGCCAGCTAATGCCTGTTTCGTGGCCAGTAAACTCGGCCTAAGACATGCTCATGCGTTCGATATCGTTGACGCGTGTATGGGATGGTGCACCGCGCTTCAAGTCTCACAAGCTCTACTCGCTCAAAGAGACGCCCATAATATACTCGTCGTAAGCAGTGAGTGTCCCATGGATTCGGGCGGCATCATTCTCCCGCGAAGTTTCACGATCGCCGACATGGATGAATTACGTTGGAAGTTCCCCGCGTTTACGGTCGGTGAAGCTGTCTCCACTACTTTGCTCTCAGGTTCAGAACAGTCCTTGCGGTTTCACTTGTCGGCGGACTGTTCCAAGGCCGATCTGTGCACGATTCCGTTGTACAAGTTTGCAGAGTATTCAGAGCCTTCAGCAAAGCTTAAGGGTAAACAGCAATTCGATTTTTCAGCCTATGGCTTCAACCTCTATATGTCTGGATACTCGAAGTCGATCGCGGTACTCCGACAGGCGCTTCGGGAAACAGTGGAAGTTCCTAAGCTTATTCTTCCGCATTCGGTGTCCTCAAACGTTACTACTCGAGTGGCCAAGCAACTGGATCTCGATGGCCGCATCTTCTCCACATTCGAACACACTGGAAACATCGCAACATCCTCGGTGCCCGCGAACATCCACTTCGCTTTGCGTTCAGGGAAACTCAAATCTGGCGATTATTGTCTCGGCTGGATCTCAAGTGGTGGATTGAAGCACGCAGCGTTCGACATCTACGTTTGAATAGAAGGCCACACAGAGTTCTTCCTGCGACTCAAATGAACCTCGATAGCACGGCTACGACTGCTGGCAGGAATATGGTGAGTAGAGATTTCACGTTCGTGTAGACGACGTATTCTTTCTGAATATCGTCAAGCCACTGCGCAAGTTCAGTGTCGTCACCCACAATGCTATCTCGCCGAAGGGTCCGAAGGTCTTTTTGGATTCTGAAGTAGGGATAGAAACACATCGCCAGCATCGTCAGCGAAAACGTAATTCCCCAACAGATTGTCATTGCGCTGGAGACGTCTCGAAATGCGCCATACGCGTCCCCAGGCGCGATTGTTGTGAGTGGCAGTCGGAAGAAAAACCCAGTGGCGACGGTGCTAGTCATCAGCACGGCACTCAGGATATAAAAATATCTGTCGAACCCTCGTATCCTAGTGTCGAGATCCTGCCTGTTACTAGCCGTCAGCCCACTTTCAATGCTGTTTCTGACGGACGTAAGCTCTCGTCCAACGTTGAAACAGGTCAGTACGATTACAACTAGCCCAAGGATGATCAAGCCGGCAGAGAGGATGGAAAACAGATAGAAACCTGGAAACGAGCTGCTGCCGACAAGCGCTCCAGGAAACGACCTGAAGTATGGGGAGAAAAGGGGCGAACGTTCCATTACTCTATAGATTCGTTCATGGGATAGCCGACCTAAAACGGTATGAAGAGAATCACAAACCACGAACAGGACCACGATCACGACAATGAATGAATACATCCCAATTTCGAGAGCTTTTCGTTTCTCTTCAGAAATATTCTCGCGCAACCGCCGTCTTAGTATGACGATCACAAGCGTGGCTACGATCACATGGGCGACAGCCGATGTGAGGTAGAACACGTACATCTCCGGATTGGGAGCATCGGTTGTTGGGTAGTTCATCGCGACCATCCGGTTGACTTCGGCAGTCGGTACGAAAACCTGCAGCAGCGTCATGACGCTCAAGACAGGCACGAGCATCAGCAAGAAAATCAGCGTGCCTATTTTGAGTTCCTCGAAACGAAACCGTGCAGCCAATGAGGGCATAATCTGAGCGCTTCAGTGAAGTGATAATTCGTAGTTATCCAAACGCGTTCGTCGAGGCTAAGCAAAGCGAGTATGCAAGGACGCAGGCTCGTGAAGGTGCAGCCCCAAGTTTCACCGACACGATAGGTCTGACTTCTACCAAAAGTCAATCGGTTTTGGGCATCAACTCCGATTGAATCCCGCAGTTCTTTACATCACTAGTGATAACTGGGAATTATCTGTGTTGGACACTTCTGTTGTTGGGCAGGCCGTTAGCCGTCTAGGGGAAGATGGCTTTCTGCTTCTCAATGTGCCTCGAAGTAATCAAGAACAACTGACTTCTGTATTTGACGCCGCGCATCACTTCTTTCGCCAGTCTAAAGAAGAGAAGGAGACCGACCGCCGTCCGAAGGATATGGGCTATAGGCCTTATGCCGGAGAGTATTCAAAGTCGCCATTGAATCCAGATCAAGTAGAGTCATTCTCTGTAGCCGCTGATGCGATAAACGCCGCTGAGATGCATTCTTACAGCGCTCAAGTCCTCTGCGAAAGAATGTTAACCTCCTATGACATTTTTGAATCAATAGCCGAGGAACTAATAATCGAAATGGCCAACAGGTTAACTGGATCATCGATCGGCGCCAGTCTGCGAGGAGAACTTCATCGATGGTCACGGCTACAGTTGAATTACTCGACGCCCAGTACGGTTGACGCTGACTTCATCAACGAATCTCACGAGGATGGCGCGTTGCTAACGATTGCTCACGCAAGAGAGCCCGGCTTGGAGCTAGAAACCTCTATTGGGGAGTTTTTGCCGATTACGAACACGCCGAACAACGTGCTTGTCATACCTGGCGATATTGGATGGCTACTCTCGGGAGGTTGGGTCCAGCCAATGTTTCATCGCGTGCGTCCTGTACCTAACTGTCCAGAACGGATGGCGCTGCTTTTTTTTGGTGACATTAATCCACGCCTGTGTGAACCGTGGGTCCGAAACGAGATAAATGAAAATGTAGATGTCGGCGCTCTCGTGCTTAAGAATCCGAAGCGCTTTGGTCTTGAAGAATGGGATCTCGATTAGACTACTAGGTCAACCGACAGACGCGAGTATCGGCCGTTAGATTACGTTCTGATGCTCATTGCGATCGATGGCGGCGTTTTTGTTCTTTCGTCTATGCGAAGAGCTGATTTGAGACCTGGGAACTGGAATTCTAAGGGGAGCCCAGTCGAGTGAGCACAATAAACTAAAGTCCGGCAGCCAGGCGAGACGTTTTGTTACATCATCGCGCGAAAGACGAGTTTCATACATTCTGCGTTTATCAATTCTCGCCGAAGCCTCGCAGCCTATGTAGAAATCAAACCTTTGGAGCAGTTCTTCTCCCTCTTCAGTGGCGGCACTGGCGAAAGCCAGCCGTTCAGTTGCGCCGTAGAAATGATCCAGGTACTTTAGCAGGCCCCACACCAAGATATTAGCGTTCCGACGATCCACGTAACTCTCTGGATTCCACACCGCCAACCCTGAAAGAAATACATATTTGCATTGCGCCAGGTCGTCGGGGCCCAAGATGTCTTCGTGTGTTATTTGTGACTCCGTGATAGTACCTCTGAGAAACTGTTGGGCGAAACTCTCCTTCAGAGGAATTACATCAAAGTACCCCAAGAGGTCGCCTCGGTCTCCCACGAGGCAGGCGAGAATATTAGGATTCTTTACTCGCAGTTGTTCAAACCGCTCAGGCGAGATCGTCTCCGTCGGATACCAGTACTGAGCAAGCCGTTTGGCCTCATCGGCCAACTTCAAATCACACGGGCATCGGAGGATAGCTCTACCGCTTCCGACGGCATTTGGGAAGATATCTTTGATCGGCAAATGACGCTTTCTCCACAAATGTCGATTTAAGATAAGTGAGAAAGACAGTGCGAAAAGAACCATCCAACCTGTGGAAATAGCAGAGACATGCATTCCCACGATAGTAAAAACTGCCGAGGGAAGAGCGAGGATCGCCAGAAAGGTTGCCCAGAAACTGACAGCGAAGTCTCGCCTCTGGAGAATTCTCTTTATGAGACTAGCTTTTCCCATAAGATGAAGTCCTGACCGTACCAGTGATTCAGGACGGTGCAGAGCTGAACGTATCCTAGCTTAGTGAGAGCGTGCTTCGAGGCCTCATTCTCCGTGCGGCAGTCACACCATATCTTATGTGATCTTCCGTTGCGAACGGTCTCCTCCAGTTTGCGTAGTAGCGCCGAGCCGACACCCATGCCTCGGTAGTCCGGATGAACACCAAACCAAGCAAGCCAAATCACTCCGTCGTCGTTGTGATTGAAACAGAATCCGACGACTATCTCGGTAGTCCTTGCAACGAGGACCGAATCGGGATCTTTCAAAAGTGAATCCTGCAGAGAACTTGGCGAGTACTTCGCAAGTTCCTTCGCTTTTGCCACTTGATTGTAGTAAGGCAAAGCAGTCACGACCTGGGTGAATAACGCGGCAGTCATTGCTGCTTCGTCCGGTCGCATCTGGTCAACCACGACGGGAAACAGTTTTTCCGTATGTATTCTGGCAAGCGCCATCAAGATAATTCCCAGTTATCCAAACCAAATTCAAAGACGGATCCAAAGCCCTATCGTCTCGTTACGCCGGCCCACCATTAGTCGTTTTCTTTGAAAAGATGCGAGGAACGGACGGCGTACCCTGAGAAAACTCTCTCAAGGTCGGCACTTTGTTAGCGAATTTCGTCGCCCCTGTCAAGGTGAAACCATTCGCAGGAGAATCGCTAGGTTAGTACCTGCCCCACCTCGAATATCAATAACTCCATATCCAAAGGGAAGATTCAGCGGCCTCCATTTAAACCGCGCGGTGTTGGGTCGCAGCATTATGAACCCAAAAACATCGCCAGCACAACAGCCAGACCTAGCGGCGACGGCCGGTAAAAGCCGGCTAATAAAACGCTTTCGGTGAAGCTTCCTTGAATCTTAATAGGTCTATGATTACACTCGCGCGCAGTTTTCCTACCCACCAGGCGATTTACCAAGATCTTCAAATTCTTGGACAGTTCGGAAAGAACTGTTTGCGGAGGTGCATGTGTATGTTACTGGACCAAGCGATAGATGATTTCTTCCATGGTTACTTCTCAACGCATGAGCGTTGCGCCAAGACGAGAGTGGCGTATCGCTCGGATCTTGACCAAGTTGCGAACTACGTGACAGGGGCCTTTCAGCTGACTTCGCTTACGCCGGCTTTCATTGAAAGCTGGGCGGCAGAGTTGCGGCTAAGGCAATATTCGCCCGCTTCTATGAGGCGAAAGATAGTTGTTCTCAAAGTCTTTTGCTCTTATTGGGTCAGAAAGGGTGCGCTGTCTGAATCACCGTTCTGGAGAGTAAAACTCAGCTTTGGACGGATAACACAACTTCCACGAGCTCTAAGTGAAAATGAAATGCGTGGACTGTTAACCCAAGCCAAGCAGACTCAATCCGCTTTTCGGATCCCGCGTAAGGGGGCTGTGGTATCGAAAGGTAAATCATCGAACCGTTCAACCCGTCAGTACCGTGCATTACGTAACTTGGCTTTAGTGGACTTACTGTTTGCCACCGGTCTGCGAGTCGGCGAGGTTTCGGCGCTTAATTTGGTTGACTTCGCAGTTTCAGATTCATGCTTTCGGGTTAAGGGGAAGGGAGGTCGCGATCGATTAGCCTTCGTGGTGGATGAACAGACACTCCGAATACAACTGGAGCATGTCGATCTGCGTTCGACTATTGCTTTGGACAGCCCTGCTCTATTCGTGAACGCTTCTGGGGCCCGGCTTTCCACTCAAGGTATCGCGAATATTATTTCTCAGTTCCGTAAGGACGCGGGAATCGAGCGACACATTACTCCCCACATGCTTCGGCATACGGTAGCTACTTTATTACTTCGTAACGGAGTCGATATTCGAGTGGTCCAAGAGTTTCTGGGCCACGCGTCTATCGCTACGACGCAGCGGTATACACACATTACAAAGGACCATATCGTCGAGGTTTTACGAAAGCGCCATCCCTCGTTGACCCTGAGAGCGGCGTCATGATCGATTGAAATATTGTTTTCGCGGTTTTCATGAGGTGCTGAGAATCGCGTCCACGAGAAAGGGCAACCATATGAGAGAAGGGTCTGCCAATAGTTTAAGGGACCAATAAGCCGCCCTTAGTCTTCTGGTTATGTAAAAAGTAGGATAACGAGCAAGAAGCTGCCGCTAGCAAGTCTTCTATCCCATACACATTGGCCCTAGGGATCAGTTGCCATTGCTTGGGAAGCCGACCCTCTTGATCTATTGACTAATTCCAGCCAACGAATTTGGACGACGGTCTGCAGGCGCAAAGTTGACGCCCGCGGATGACGTCATGTTCGCGGCGGGCCCGACCCCGATTTGCAACTTTCTAAGGTTGGCGCTCTAAACGTGTGCTCGACGGATCGTCAGATGCTAGGGTATTTCTTTTAATCGGGTCCAGAGCTTTGACAGTGCCGTACGCTCCATAGCTAGTCGTGCGCTTGTCTTTTTCATACTCCCTGTCCGAGTACGGACAGTTTCAATGAGCGCACGTTTAACTCTGGCGGTAAACTGCTGAATTGATTCACCCGGCAAAAGCTTGGGACAGTCGACCGGGTAAGTAGGCAAAATCAAGTCCGATGTGAGAATGAAAGATGTCTTTCTCACCAAAGGCGAGCAAATCGGTATATAGGAAGGGGGCACGATGAGCGTCGTGGAACGGCCGAAGCCGAAGTCGAGTTGCGACAACTTGTTCAGATGAATCCAAAGTCAAAACTAGTGAGGCATTGCTTCGGACTTTACGATCACTATGACTTCCAAAGACTTTGACAGCAGCAAATCCCGCGACCTATATTCCTCGCAGTCGCAATTGAATAGTGTCGCCCCTCGCAGTTTTGGCTAAATGGTTATGACTTCCTCCACTCCTCTGCGAATTTAGGGCCTTGTCGTCGTTATAGTTGCCTTGTGCGCAATGTCATTGACTTTCCGTCATGATCGGGAATATTGTCCCACTGTCAATTGAAGTCGAAGTCCCACGAGCATGCACTATCCTCGCAAACTCGCGAGTGCGCGCTCAAGGAGTCCTTTCTTGAAAACCATTTTTTCTCTTGCGCGTTCGTAAGCGGATCCGCCGTGGGCACTCTTTGACGTAAGTTTTGTTGGAGATGATTTCACGAGTAGTCTCGCTCCAATTGCAACCATAGTTAACAGCGTTGACTGCGGAAGGCAAGCGGGATTTTAGTTCACAACAACGACTACAGGAGGGACGAAATGCCTGAAAACAGCAACCGCACGATTGTTACGTACCGAGAGATTGCCGGCGCCTTGAACAAGCAGGAATCAACAAAACAGACTGCCAACGCAGTTACAGCGGTTGAAAATCTGTCACCCGCGGAGCAAAACGACATGCTCGTCGCCTTGCAGGCAGCTTTGGTAAAGCTTGAAAAGGAAACGGACAAGGCGAACGAGTCAGGCGATCCATCCGTGCTTATTTCACCCGATCACAAAGTGGCGTCCTTACTTCAAAGCTACATTGCCACAAAATCCAAAGAGGAAAAACCTGAAGAGCAGATTCCGCTAGCCCCTGGCGGGAAAGAGGCCAAGTTTGACGACCTTGACTGGATCAGATGGGCGGGCAGTTTTTTCACATGGTGGCGAGGACTTAAACCACATCCGCTTGCTCAGGCTCAGGCTCAGCCTGATTCCATCCGTGATGAGATCCGAGTAGGCCTGCTCGCCGATTGGGGAACGGGCCTCTACGGCGCGCCTGTCTCGGCGATGAGCATCGAAGATGACAAGTCGGGCTACGAATTGCTAATGCACTTGGGCGACGTCTACTACTCTGGCACCGACAATGAGATTCAGGATGAGTTTCTTGCCTACTGGCCCACCATTGCCGGGGCAACTAGTCGCGCATGCAACTCAAACCACGAGATGTACACGGGAGGGCACGCTTATTTCAACCAAACATTGCCAGCGTTCGGGCAACAGGCGAGTTTTTATGCGTTGCAGAACAGTCATTGGACGCTGATTGGTCTGGATACCGCTTATCATGAATGGGATCTTCAGAGTTCCGACGACGAAAAACAAGGAGGCGTCGACCAGGTCGCCTGGTTGAATAGTATTGTCGCGCAGGCTGGCGACAACAAGATCATACTGTTTTCACATCACCAGTTATTCTCGTTGTTTGATGACCTGTCGAAGTCCAAATTGGCCGGCTGCGTTTCGGATCTTCTAAACAAAAAGAGGCTGTTCGCCTGGTATTGGGGCCATGAACATCGCTGCGTGCTTTTTGACCAACATCCAAACTTCGGTCTGTATGGACGGTGTATCGGGCACGGCGGCTATCCTTATTTCCGTGACAACCTTGCGAATGCTAACGCCGAAAGCCAGGGCGCCAACGGAACAAAGTGGCGAAGGCTCCCGACAAAAAACTTGGTTCCGAGCGGACTGGTGCTGGAGGGACCAAACCCGTACGTGGTGGGTCACGAGGAGAAATATGGCACGCAAGGCTACCTAACACTCGAATTCAGCGACGCTCATCTCAACGAGATTGTGCATACGCCTGACGGAACACCCATCCACGTTCAGCAACTTGCATAAGGGTAAGATCATGGACGCTTACTATGAACGATTGAGGGCCCGAGCCCAGCGAACCTTCCAAAGTATCTCGATCAAGGATGCGCTCAAAAACACGCGTGCCATCGTGGGTCCGAGGATTGCTCCCGGAGACGACCCGGACGGTTTGGCGCAACAGGCTTTAGACATGCTACAGGAAGGTGATCCGGACAACATGCCATCGCCAAAGCAACTGGCAGCTTTGGAGTTGGTTGTTCGGACAATGAGGCCGGCACCGTTAGCGCAGAACGGCGAACTCCAAGAGCTCAACCAGGATTTCAAAGAAGTATTTCCCAACTGGGACAGCTTTCGGCAATCAGTCAAGCCTTTTCTGTATTCAATCGGACGCATCAATACTCTGCCGGATGAAGGTGTCGGCACCGGGTTCTTGGTAGCGGACGGAATACTTGTTACCAACAAGCATGTTCTTGATAAGCTTTCCACCGGAACCTACGTCCTCGAAAAAGGCCAGGCCGTTGTTGATTTCAAGCACGAGTATGACTCGGCGACAGAGCCGCCCGTCGACATTATCGGGGTCCGAGCCGTTCATCAAACACTGGACATGGTGTTGCTGGAACTCGCGAAGACCGACAGTGGGCGCCCGCCGTTGAAGGTCAGTACAACAGTCGCAACTCCCGGTCAACAGGTTGTCGCGATAGGCTACCCATTCAACGACACGTTCGATAATCCTCAGTTTGTCGGGGCCATTTTCGGAAATGATTTCGGTGTCAAACGCGCGGCCCCGGGTGAAGTAGTAGAGCTCGGCAAGCAGTCGCTGTTCCATGATTGCTCGACTCTCGGCGGTAACTCAGGCTCGCCCGTGATCTCAATGGACACAGTCAACGTGCTGGGTCTGCATTGCAGCGGCCGTTTCGTCTATCGCAACGAGGCTGTTTGCGCTGCAGCGCTTGGCCAGTTTGTTCAGAGCAACATCTGAAGCAGAGGAAATATGCCACGAAGAGCTTTCATCGTCGCAATCGAAAAATACGACAAGAGCAAGGAGGCGCTGGCATCGGAATTGGTCGGGACCAACGATGCCGCGCTCTCTTTTCGCGACTGGTGCATTAATAAAAAGGACGTTGACAAGGCAAATATTTCCTTCTGCGCGGGACCAGAGTGTGCCGATCGAACGACCGGCACGACGCGTTCCGAGATCACGCAGGCGCTTGGAGATCTACTTGACGCTGGAAGGTATAAGACCGAAGAGCTCTATTTCTTTTTCTCCGGGCATGGTTTCAGCTACCCGACGGCGCCTTTCGGTGCCGCCGTGGACGTGCTGGTCGGCTCGGACTTCGTGACCCGGGGTAATTCAGGTGACGCATGCATAGTTCTACAGCACATCCGGCAGGCACTCTGGTACTCGCTGGGCCGTGGTGAGCATTACTACTTTGTGGATGCTTGTCGGAACCTCGTGAAAGAAAACGATATTGACCCAGCGCGGCTGGGCCTGGCGCGAAACATGTCGGAGCTGGGGATGCCGTCAACCTACATGCTTTTTTCAACTCGACTGGGGACGACCGCCGCGGTCAAGAGTGGGTTTGCTCCCGTGCTTTTGCAGGGTTTGAACGGTCAAGGTCGAGCCAAGACCTGGATCGACGGACAGCTGCGCGTCACCTTCGATCAACTATTTAAGTACATGAAAACTAACCTTCAGGATCAGTTAGCTGATCCCGAAAAGAAGGGGCCCGGCGATGGTGTGATTTTGGAATTCTCGCCGGCGCCTACGTACCAATACATGATCCGTATTGACAACGCTGACTCGGCGGACTCTTTCAAGCTGAACGTCAAGAGCATCTTCGAAGTTGGCGAAGGTGGGACTTTCTCTTTTGAAGGCCCGCAATATCCGATCAAGTTGTTACCCAACGATTACTACGTTCAAGTATTTAATGACTCGGCACAGGTAATTCAAGTACAGCCGGTGCCCAAAGGCGCGCTGGATCTTTTCGATCCCTCAGAGGTTCATTTTAAGAAGCAGAACAAACCAGCACCGGAAAGCGCCGAGAGTGCTAGTCTGATCTTCAACACCAGCACGAGCGAGCCGGGCCTGAAATTCAGCTTGGAGAATGTACATACTGAAGAGATCTCTGACGTAAAGCTCAAGAGCGTTCCTTCGGGCCCAATCGGCGGAGTATTTTGGAAACCAAAATCAATTGGTCCCTCCAAGAAATCTGGCGCACGATCGCCGCGTCGGTTCCCCCCGGTACAGTTTCGCCCCACCCGTCGCGTTGCAAAGCTTTCTCAGGTTGAGCCGGGAAAGTACTTGCTGAGGGTGCAGAGACAGGGTCTGACCGTGCACTCCCAGGTATTGAAGGTTGGACTGGGCGAAAAACTCAAAATCAATATTCCGAAGATCGCCCGGAGTAGCATTCAAGAGAAATTGATCGGTCTGTTTGCTGGTGAGCCCGCACTCAACTTGCAGGAGTTGTCCAAAACGCTTGGTCCTGTTTCAGGTTGGGATTTGGGTCTGGGCCTGACGCTGCTCGGCGCCACTCGAATCCTGACCGCAAAGGGAAAGTACGCCAAGGCCATGCGTCTGCCACTCGCGTCGTTTGAAGGTGTTGAGCCGAACACGTCTTGTGTTTATGTGCTCGCCGGGTTGGAAAAGACGAAAGGCGGCTTGAGCATCGGACTCAGTGATGGGCCGAATGTTCAGTGGCAAAAGCCACGCCCGGTGAAAGGACTGAGCGGAGTATTCGAATGGTTCATGTCGGCTGCTGCGGGTCCTTCTCTTCTTTCGGCGCAGCTGCCGGGGCAATCGCCTCTTACATTTGCGGTGCATTGTCTGCCGAACCGGGCCACCTTTTTGAGCCTTGCTGAGAGTCCGGCTGGTCGGCTAAACGTACATCAATTCCTGCTACCGTTATTTGCGTTGCGTAAGTATCTGGACGCGAGAGTCATCGATCATTTAAACGACGATCCGATCCGAGTGGTCCAAATGATGTTTCTTAGTCAAAGCCGGTTTGCTGAGAATCGCGAGGTGGCGTCTGAAGCGGGTGGAATTGATCCGCAACAGTGGTTCAACGTTCTGTATCAAAAATGGCTCGATCCGGTGATGACCTTGATTGCTTCTTACGAACTTATTCGAAGGGGAGAGTTCAAAGGACCGTCGAGCCAAAACTTGCTCGATACAATGCTTGGCAATCTCAGGACTTACTTCACTGGCATTCCCGATATTGAAGCGATCTCTAAGCTTACCAATCAGCCATGGCAGATGCCTTTGCACCCACCGCTGTTGCTTGACGGAGTTCTGGCCTTTGGAACCGAAACCGATCGGATCGTTCCGCTGGATCCAAACAAGCTGGACTATGGGAGTCCATGGACGGTGTGGCGTGGGGCGGTCAACACTGCCGGCATGCGGGGCGAGCGCGCGAGCAAAGATGTGCTTGCAGGCAACGCTCCCGTAAGAGCAAACCCTGCGAAGAGGTCCCAGTCTGCGGGAAAACCAAAGGCCTCGAAAAAGAAATGAAGGAGGCGACATCGCGGCAGGCGAATTCCAAAGTCTTCGTTTTAATCAGAGTTCGACACTGTGCGGGAGACGTTATCAGAAGTGAAAGCCTGAAAGAGTTTGAGATGTAGTTAGACGCGGCGAGAAAGTGAGGGCGACCAATGCGCAGAGGTTACGGGGTTGGACACGCACTGGTGGTGGGGGTTGGTCAGGATTTGCCCAATACAATCAATGACGCTAAGGGCATTCACGAGATCTTAACCGACGAAAGTCGTTGCGCTTATCCTGCAGCGCAAGTTCAACTTTGTACCGGCTCACAAGCTACTCGGAAACAGATCCTCGACGGACTGGCAAGACTCTCCAAACTTGATGCCGACGCCTCCGTGATTGTTTACTTCTCCGGCCATGGGTATCAAGTTAACGACGGTGATGGCGCCGAAGACGGGTATTATTTGATGCCTTATGGATATGATACGGGGCGACTGAACCAAACCGCAGTCAGTGGAGGGGAACTTACCGGCGCGCTACGAAACATCAAAGCCGGGAGACTTTTGCTGCTGCTTGATTGCTGTCACGCGGGAGGCATGGCGAATGTGAAATCGCCGAAGGCATCGAAGCGGGCCGCCCCCAGTCTGACGAAGGCTCCCATGCCTGCGGAAGTGTTGCAAGTGCTCTCCGAAGGGAAGGGCCGCTTCATCATTGCTTCTTCCAAAAAAGATGAGTTGTCTTACGCAGGCAAGCCTTATAGCGCGTTTACGCTGGCTTTGATTGAAGCTCTGTGTGGCAAGGGCACTTCGCAGGAGGATGGGTACGTTTATGTGGCTGATTTGGCCGCCTACACAATCAAAATGGTTCCCAGGCTGACCAGGAATAGACAGAATCCGACGCAGGACTTTAAGGAAACCGATAACTTCGCCGTTGCCTATTACGCAGGCAGCGAGACCAAAGCCAAGGCCCTCCCCGAAACCATCGCCAAACCGCAGATTGAAGACACGCCCGGCGCCCAGGACTTTCAGGCAGCCGAACCTCTCGCTCAACGATGGCAGATCATTGGTCAACAGATCATTAACAGCCAGGCTGGTTTCATTAACAATATCGGCAGTGTAAATAAAGTCATCCAGATACAGGGCAATGCGACTTTCTACGAGAACGACGATGACTAACCTGCAACTGTAGCCAGTCTTCCTCAACCGAAAGCGAAAGGACTCAGCTAGTAAGGAGATTATGACAATGCCGGAAAACTTAAGTCTGGATCAAATCAGGAATGATTTGAAGAATCTGAAACGGGATCCGCAGGACACTCCGTTTCAGTCGCTTGTGGAGCGGTTGGAACAAATACTGAGCGCTGAAAACCGACCGCTTTCTCCAGAAGCATTTGAAGCCATGATTGCCATGATTCCTAAAATGAAAGCAGATGTTCAGAAGGGGGAATCGGTTCAGGAGGTCGTCAAGCCAGAAAGACTGGATGGCTATGCACAGAACGTGGGGAACATAAACAAGCAGTTTCAGATCAACCGGGATGCAATTTTCTACATTTTCAATAATTGGAAAGATGAGATTAAGGTCAAAACTCCAGATCCGAGTATCGAGATTCCGATAGTCCTACTGGTGATGAATGAACTGGAAGCCAAAGACCTGGCGACAAAAGTTGGCTTCGCGGACTACCCAAATGATTTTGCTGATGAGTTTACGCGTTTGGAAGAGTTGTTAACCGATGGGGAAATGGAAGATTGGATTCAGCGATACGGTTCGGCCCCTGAGAACTGGCGGCCCTTTACGGATTCTTCGGAAAATATAGGGCAATTAATTGCGAAGATGCTTGAGATCGTGCAAAGAGATCTTGGATACGAGAGACCGCTGGTACCGACGTTCATCGACATTCGCACGCTCAACAAGAACCGAATACACTTAATAAAATTGCGCGCCGAGGGGTGCCTGATTATCAACGACGTGATATCGATGCGGCACCCTGTAATCCAGCAAGAGTTTCGTCGCTCTTTGCTGGATGCTTTTCCCAGCACGATTATTGTAAGAGTCGCACCATTGCCAAATACCTTAACCGTCTATCCACCGCTAGTCGCGTTGAGCGAGACTTTTCAAGACTTGGAGTTTTACAAACGTCGCAACCTTGACAGGGACAACAAGTCATTCCAGGCTTTTGAGAGTCCGGACTTCGTTAACTGGTTCATTGAAAAAGCTCCGGGGTTAATCCCGCTGAATGAGCGGGAAAAATCAGCCATGGCTCGACATCTGTACCCGGGGGCGGCGACCAAGTGATCTTCACCTTCTACTCATACAAGGGCGGTGTCGGCAGATCCATGGCCCTCGCCAACATTGCTGAGATGCTCTACAACGAAGGCCTCAAGGTCTTGATGGTTGATTTTGATCTGGAAGCGCCTGGACTCGAGCAATATTTCTATAAGAAAGAGGAGCCAAAGCGACATGAAGCGCAGCGAACTCGTGGCGTGATTGATTTGTTGCTCTCTTATAAAAACCTGCGCTCTCTCCCGCCGGTTAATCTGCCTACCGACGATACCGTGTCAGAGCCAACTGCACGAAAACGGAATGAAGAGTCACAAGAAAAGACAGGCGCCTCGGAGGTAACTGGTCAAAATGAAAACAAGTTTCCTTACCCGGTCGAGCCCCTCACCAACTTCATGTTTCATATCTATCCAAAGAACGCAAATGGCGGGCAGCTCTCTTTGCTTCCGGCGGGCCGCCGGGCGGGACCAGAACAGGCTATCGAAGCCGGGGCAGCTTCGGCAGCCGATGCCGCGGCAGGCGGCGCGATCGGAGGCGAGGACATGGCGGCGCCGGATCAAGGAAATAGGAACGAAGCCCAAAGCCCTTCGGATCAGAGGCGCAAAGACGAATTCACACTCTACGCGGATCGCGTGCGCTCATTCGCCTGGGATGATTTCTATATTAATTGGAATGGCGAACAGTTTTTCGATTGGTTTCGCGAGAAAGCAGTGGATTTCGCGGACGTCGTCCTAATTGACAGCCGCACGGGCGTGGCCGAGATGAGTGGCGTCTGCACGTATCAGCTAGCTGATGCGGTGGTGATGTTTGTGGCTCCGAATAACCAGAACATCTATGGCACTCGCAGAGTTGCCAGCAGCCTGATCAACCCCAGTCTGGTGAGCGAGGGTCGCAAGGGGAGGGAACTGTCACTGATGCTGGTGCCGACGCGTGTCGATGTCTCGTCCGAAAAGTTTTTTGTGGATGATTTCGCCGGTCGCTTCCGAACAATTGCTGACACTTTGAACTCGAAAAAACTAACCTTTGACGAAGACCCATTCGTCGATTTGAGAATTCCATATGTCTCATATTATTCATTCGTCGATGAAATAGCCGCGGAGGATCCTGATTCCCCCGTCGCCGTTGAGCTGGTTAAGGCTTACAAGAAGATTTGTGCCAAGTTGGCTCAACTCGAGCCCGTTGGCAGCAAGCTGCGGGCAAAGTTTGAGGTTAAGGCGACCGATGAGCCGGTCACGGCCGACCGGCAAAACAAGATAGCTGAACGGGCTTACCTAAGACTAAAGTCCGAAGCACAGGAACGCGCTCCGCGGATCTTAAAGCGTCTGGTGAGACTCTCGCAGCGCGGCGAGAATGCCCGCGACACTCCGCTGCGCGTCAGTCTGGAAGAATTCAACAGCGTAGCTACAGAAGCAGAGATTAAGGAGTTAGCCGATGTTGGGTTGGTGGTCTTTGAGACAGATACCGGAACCGAAGAAACTCTCATCCGAATTTCCGATGAATACTTCGTTCAGAATTGGCGGCGCCTGCGTGCGTGGTTAGATGAAGACCGAGACTTCCTGCTCTGGCGGCAATCCCTTAAGACCAAATTGAACGAATGGAAGATCACTGATGATAACTCAGCTCTGCTAAGCGGCGGCTCTCTCACAAAAGCTAAGGCCTGGCATAAGGAACGAGTGGTCGATCTTAACCTCGACGAGTGGTTGTATATTTACCAAAGCACCAGGTATCAGAAGAAACGACGATTTGTGCAATACGCGGCGGCCGGCATGGTCTTGCTTCTGATCTTGTTAGCGGTGTTTCTAATCTGGAGAAATGAAAAGCGTCGAAGGCAGGAAGATCTTGATCGCCAAAACCAGGAACTCGCAAAAAACATAGAAGTCGCAAAATCAGCTAATGAGGCTGGGATTACCGCTTTCGAAAAAGGAGATTTTGATTCAGCTCTTACTGCGTTCACGCGAGCGATTGAAAAGTCACCTGACTTTCCCCAAGCCTACCTTAGCCGGGCCATCGTTTACGTCGAAAGAGGAGACGAAGCTAAGGCCCAACGTGATTTCGATCAAGCCATAAAACTAAAAGCGGATTTCGTCGAGGCCTACGCCGCTCGCGGCAAGTTTTATATCGGCCTCAACAAACTCGACGAAGCACAAGTTGATCTTGATCGGGCGATTTCGCTCAAGGCTGATTATGCTCCAGCATATTATTATCGCGCCAACCTGGCTACTTTACGAAGTAACTACGTAGACGCCGTTTCGTATTCAACCCGGGCCATTGAACTCAAGCCCGACTACGGTGACGCCTATTTCACCCGCGCACGTGTTTACAATTACGAGAAGGATAATACGAAGGCCGTTTCCGATCTTCAGCGAGCCATCGAATATGCGACCAGCCCAAGACGCGAAACGGTCGCCCGGCGATTGCTGGAAAACCTCGTTGGTCCGCAACGAGCCAGGGCATTAGCTCCAATGAAGGTTCATGCCGCTCCACTGGTCTTCATTCAATACAACGACGCCAAGGACGCCGATCGCATCAAAGCTCTTCAGAAAAGGTTGAGCGACGGCTATAACACCGAGGGGATCGAAGTTAGGAGTGAGCCGACCCAGGGAGAAGTGCGCTATTACTACGAGGAAGATAAACCCAACGCAGATCAAATCAGAACAATCGTGAACAAGAGCTTGGCAGAGACCAGGATCAATCTGACTGTTCAACTAGTATTTCTAAGCGATGTCAACCGGAGCGTTAAGCGAGGCACGATTGAGATTTGGATGCCTCCTTTAACCAGCAAACAGACCAGGGCCGGTGCGCAGCGCTGACCCGTACTTATTTTTTGTCTTACTGCTTATTGCTTGTTTCGTTTATTAGTATCATCTTTATTACATCTAGAGTCAGAAGCGGAGCCGCTCCAGTCGATTCGCAAGGACACAACGGGGTCGGCCCAGTGGCGACAGCGTCTCCCACTCCAGAGCAAAAGATATAGACTTGTGCCACGAGGTCGCTCGCGGGCCCGACGCCCGCGTTGATAAGCTCACGAAATCAATCGTCACCAAAGCCATAACCGGGATCTAGAAGGAAGAGATGACCGAAATGATAGAGATAAGCGTTAAGGGCTTGGCAGACTTTATGACGGCGAACCCAGCACGGCAGCGAAGCATTTTGCGGGACTTCAAG
The DNA here is from genome assembly GCA_033858155.1 of Blastocatellia bacterium. Lineage (GTDB taxonomy): Bacteria > Acidobacteriota > Blastocatellia > Pyrinomonadales > Pyrinomonadaceae > UBA11740. Next base: position 129,370 of record JAWVCT010000058.1, on the reverse strand, counting down.
CACCCTGACTTGGACGAGGCGCGTGCCAAGATCCATTACTACCGGGAGGCACGAGACATGGGTGTCGTTTTTCACAAGGGAAAGCACGATCGTATTTGGCTGATGAACCAAGCTGCCATGCTGCTTGGCCGCGCAACCGGTAGTTCTGCTGGCGCTCAAAAGAGATTGAAGAACAACGCCAGGGCGCTGACAGCCTACGCGACCAACTTCGGAGCAAAAGAATTTGAAGTGCTGCCACGGCTCAAGTGGAAACTGACGCATTCCGGAGTGCAGATTTCGATTCAACCAGATTTGCATGTTCGCGAAACGGGAAAAGAAAAAGTAGTAAAGCTGGAATTCTCAGTGGAGGAGCCGGAACCCCGGACAGCGAAGATTCTACATGTATCAGTTGGAGGCTTCGCTGGTGCGTATCGGGTTTCCGCCCGGAAATTCACATAAGGTGACGGCACAGGATCTCATTAATCCCGTCCCCTCCTCCTCAATAGTGCTGCAAACAACATCGTTAATGTTACCTCGTTACAAGTGACGACTTTGGGCGAGGACCGCGGAGGTGTGATTAATGTCCCATTTGAAACCGCAGTGGCTGCACCGCTGAGTTTCACTTGTACCTTCATGATTGAGACGGTTGTGACGCCGGACTTCAGTCCAGATCCTGGCCAAGCCAATATCCTTCAGCCAACACAAGACGAGAACCCAACTTTCCTACAGTTGCAGTACCTCACGTCGGTTCCATTACTGTTCCCAAACTTTTTCGGACCCGGCGATGGCGTGATTTTCCCGCACTTCAATTTGAACACGTTGGTTGCCATCTAAGATCAAAACAAAAGCCGGGTTGCTTTGCCTTACAACACGGCATCATGCAACTGCGGAATGACTCTGAGCATTTCTGCGGGCGGCAGCAGGAAAAAGTTGCGAAGAGTGTCCAGTGTGGGGAGCCAGATTGGACAACAATTGGTTTGATGAAGGAATTCAGCGCGGGCAAGATGGTCGGTCTTAAACCGAAACAGTCGTTAATAGGTACATAGCAGGGCGGGGCCAAAAAGAGGCCAACAGATTTCTTAGCGGCTTGCTAAGCCCTTTAGGCACACAATGTACAGATACTAAGCCCGATTTCTGAGCCAAGCGGGCGTAACTCCTTCCACTCCGGTTTTGGATAGAGTCAAGAGGAATTTTTTTAGACCTCGATATATTACAGCACCATGTCCGAATTCGTTAGCGGTGCTCAGGCCATCCGACCTGGGGCTTACCATTCCGAACTTGAAAGCGCCAGCCCCACCGAACTAGCGTCTTGGCCTACGTTTCTCTTGCTCCTCTAAGACTTCTTCAAGAAGGTAGCGAAAAGTTTAGGAGGACCGTTTCGCATGCGAGTGAGTCTGTCTGTTCCTGCGCCCCCGTTGTAAACGGTTCTGGTCGCGCATGCTGGGATTTCAGCCACGCGCTTCGAACAAGCGATCGTATTCCTCTTTCAGGACCATATAACATTCGGTCGTCACTATTATTCGTAACGCAATGCTTCTATGGGATCGAGGGCCGCGGCTTTACGCGCGGGGTAATAGCCGAAAAATATTCCGACGGCTGCCGAAAAGATCACCGAGCCGATAATAGCGAGAGTGGAGATAAGCGTTGGCCAGCCGAGCAGCTTTGGAATTGAGAGAGAGATAATAACTCCCAGAAGGATGCCGACAAATCCTCCGGTCAGGCTGAGCACGATCGATTCGATCAGGAACTGAGTCTTTACTGCTGACGAACGTGCTCCGATCGCCATGCGAATACCAATCTCGCGAGTGCGTTCGGTGACCGAGACCAGCATGATGTTCATAATCCCAATGCCTCCTACCAGCAGCGAGACGCTCGCAATACATGCCAGCAGGATCGTCATAGTGTTATTGGTAGCGTTAGCCGCGTCGGCGATATCCGTCATGTTGCGAACGGTAAAGTCGTCGGGCTCGTTGGCGCCCAGTTTGTGCCGCTGCCGCAGCAGTTCGGTGATCTGTGATTGGGCCGTATAGGTCGCATCCTGCGAAATTGCCGAGACGTAAGCGACCTGCAAACGCGGGCTGCCCAGGATCTTTTTCTGCACGGTGGTGTATGGGGCAAAGGCGATGTCGTCTTGATCTCGTCCTTGTTGGTCCTGACCTTTCCTGGCCATTACGCCATTGACGCGAAATGGCAGGTTCATCACACGGAGCGTCTGTCCGACCGGATCCATGCCGGGAAAAAGATTGTCTGCCAGCGTCTGTCCGATGACGATCACTCGTGCGGCGGTCCGCACGTCCGCATCGCTGAAAAATTCACCGCTTTGCACGGTCCACTTGCGCACGTCGGGGTATTGCTCACTCACGCCCTGGACCGAAGTGTTCCAGTTCATGTTTCCCGAGACGAGTTGCGCCCTGGCATTAACAGTTGGGGTGACCATTGAGACACTGGGAACCTCGCGCCGGATCGCATCCAGATCCTCCGCGGTCAGAGTATTAGTGCCACTGTCTCCGGTGCCGCTGCGGACGCCGCCCAGGTTTTGCGCGCCGGCGCTGACAAAAAGCAAATTTGTGCCGATGCTTTCGATCTGCGCCTGGACCGAGGCCTGCGCGCCCTGGCCAATACTGACCATGGCGATCACGGCCGAAACACCAATGATGATGCCGAGCATAGTTAAGGCTGCACGCATCTTGTTACGCACTAAAGCGCGGAAGGCTACTCGGATGATCATTAGCAGGTTCATATTATTCTTCGTCGTCCTCTTCGAGATTGACCACCGGCAGCAGGCGCAGTTCTTCGGCAGCATCACGAGCATTAGCCACGATGGAATCCTTCTTAATCTTCCCGTCCTTGAACACGATCACCCGCGATGCATACTCGGCGATGTCGGGCTCGTGGGTCACCAGGACGAGGGTAATACCCCGTTCGCGATTGAGCCTTTGGAATATCTCCATCACCTCAACCGACGTGCGCGAATCGAGATTGCCGGTTGGCTCGTCCGCCAGAATTAATGCGGGGTTGTTAACCAGCGCTCGCGCCACTGCGACACGCTGCTGCTGTCCCCCGGATAGTTGATTCGGGTTGTTCTGTTCGCGTCCCACCAATCCCACTGAGGCCAGAGCGTCCATGGCACGTTGATGCCGAGTTCCGCCGTCAACGCCGGCGTACAGCATCGGCAGCTCGACATTCTCGAGCGCCGAAGTGCGTGACAGAAGATTGAAGCCCTGAAAGACAAAACCTATTTTTTGACAGCGTATATCGGCGCGCTCGTCCTTCGACATCTCCGAAACATCCTCGCCGTCCAGGATATATTTTCCGCGCGTCGGTCGATCCAGACATCCGATGATGTTCATCATTGTCGACTTGCCGGACCCGGACGCGCCCATGATCGCCACAAATTCACCTTCATTGATCGTGAGCGAGATCCCGCGCAGCGCATGAACCTCAACATCGCCCATCGTGTAAGTCTTATGGATATGATCGAGTTGAATGACCGGGTGAAGTTCCGGCATCTGGGCCATTAGCCCTGGGGTCACTATCGGGCTTTGCGGTTCCGTTATGAATGTCGTTGACATAGATGCTTCTTCGTTAAGGGCAATTCGTATGGCAAGCGCTCAGTCTGTGATCCTGTGTCTGAATCACAGACTGAGGTCTGTGCCGACTTAGTTTCTCCGACCGCCGGTGCCGCCGGCGCCGCCGGTGCGCGGTGCCCCGCCAAATCCGGGCGCTGGACTCGCCGTCCCCTGTGCCTTACTGGCGGCTGTAATTGTCTGGCCCGTAATAACCATTTCGCCTTCCTGCAAGTTGCCTTCGACAACTTCCGTCGAAGCGCCGTCGGTTAGCCCTACCTTAATTCTGCGTGATTGTGGTTTGCCATCAGCACCCAGAACCCAGATAGCTCTGGTCTGTCCGTCAAGGACCGGCGCACTTGCAGGAGCAAACTTGCGCTCGGCGCCCGCTTGGGCATTATTCGATCCCGAAGCGTTCGAAGCCGCGGCGTTGTTCGCTTCCGGACTGGAGTTGGCGTTCTGTCGGCGGCCCTGACCTGAACCATTCCCGCCGCCATTGCCGCCTCCGCTCAGCTTCTGGCCGTTGGCATCCACCGGCGTAAAGCGCAGCGCAGAGTTCGGAACCTTAAGTACATTATTTCGCTCATCGATCGTGATCACGAGGTTGGCAGTCATGCCCGGTTTCAGTTTCTGCTCGGGGTTACTGACGTCGATCACTACGTTGTAGGTCACCACGTTCTGCACGTTCGTTGGGTTGAGCCGCATCTCTTCAATCTTGCCATCGAAATCCTTGCCGGGAAAAGCGTCGACCGCAAACTTGACCGACTTCGCCTGTTCCACCAGTCCAATGTCTGCCTGGTCAATATTAGCGATGACTTGCATCTGCTTAAGGTCGTTCGCGATCGTGAACAGGGTCGGAGCCGACAAACTGGCTGCGACCGTCTGGCCCACATCGACTGTGCGGGAAACAACAATGCCGTCGATTGGCGAAACAATAGTCGCGTGCGTCAGGTTCACCTCAGCCAGGCGTAATGCTGCCTGCGCCTGTTGCACCTGAGCCTGGGCCTGTTGCACCTGGGCCTGAGATTGTTGGACCTGCGCCTGCGCCTGTTGGACCTGTGCCTGCGACTGGGCAATGCCCGCGCCCGATGCCGATTGCTCGCTGTACACCGCCATGTTCACCTGGGCGGCGGCCTGGTTGTAGCGCGCTTGCGCGGCCTGATAACTGGTTCTGGCCGTGTCGTAGTCGCGCTGTGCGATGACCCCGCTCTTCAGTAAGGATTCCTGTTGCTTGAGCAAACTGAGCGCGTCGTCCTGCTGAGCTTTGAGTACAGCGAGATTGGCTTGGGAGCTCGAGACTCCTGCCTGGCTATTCTGGGCCGTTGATTTCGCGGCCATCGCTCTTGCTTGCGAGTCGCTGACCCCGGCGCGCGAATTCGAGACGCCGGCCCGCGCCAACTGCAGACTTGCCTGTGCCTGTTGCAGTGCCGCGCGCGCCTGATCAACCTGCGCTTTGGAGACGGCTGGATCGAGTTGAGCTACGACCTGACCTTTCTTCACCAGAGAGTTGAAGTCAGCGTAAAGTGCTGAGATGGTTCCTGAGGCCTGGCTGCCAACTTGTACAGTGGTCACCGCCTGCAACGTGCCGGTCGCAGTGACAGTGTTCCGCAGGTTTCCTCTTTCGACTTTAGCCGTCATGTAAACCGGCGCCGTAGTCCTGTTTCCCCAGAAATAGAATCCGGCGAAGGCCAGTACCGCGAAAGCCGCGCCGCCGATAATCAATTTCTTACGCTTGCTCAGGTGCAATTTTTTCAAGCCGAGCTTCACGCGATCCTGCGTTTTCAGCCCGGCTGTTCCGGTCACTAACGGGTGTGCTTCAAAAGTTTTGGCTGACATAATAGTTAACTTATCGGTGCTCCAACTTCAGTGTTTCAAATCACCTACAATGAACTAGACACCAACTGCTATCCTTTCGTTACACCCATAAACCTAGCAAGATTCGAGCCCCATTGAGCAGAATCAAAGGATCGGCTCTAAATGAAACGGTAACGTTAAGAATTCACACTTATGAGTAGCAGAAGTTCGCGCGTCTGTCTGTGCGATGGTTCACATAGTTCGAACGGGTCTTGAACTCATTTCGACGATTAACCTCTTGTTTGATTCGCGATTGTAACGGTTATGCGAGTGGCGGTGTCTGATCTCGTGGACGGGCTATTGGGGCCTTCCCAGGCGAGCAATCAGTTAACAAGGAGTAAGGATAAGAAAATGAAAAGACTTGGAAAGATAAAGATAATGAGTATAGCCGCCGTGTCGGCCCTGGCTTTGTCTGTCCCGATCGTACTGGCTCAAACAACCGGCTCGAATCAGGACAAGCAGGGAACGCGTGGCGAACGTGGCGAGCGTCATGGACATGGCAAACGTGGGGGCGACCGCGGCGAAGGACTGAACGGCGGGATGCTCAGGGGAATCAACTTAACAGACGATCAGAAGGCCAAGATCAAGCAGATTGGTCAGACTTTCCGTGAGAGCACGAAGTCGTTGCGCCAGGAACTGCAGACGAGACGACAGGCGTTGCATCAGGCAAGCGAGGGCGGTACTTTTGACGAGGCATTGGCAACCCAAAAGCTGACCGAGACGGCTGCCTTGCAGGCAAAGCTGATGGGCGAGCAGTTTCGGATGCGACAGGAAATGCTGAATGTCTTGACGCCTGAGCAGAAGACTCAACTTGAACAGAAGCGCGCTGAGTTTAAGGCCAAGTGGGCCGAGCGTCGCGGGCGTAAAAGTGAGTAACGCGTCTATCACCCGGGAGGGCGGATTCAATGTGATTTGGATCCGTCACCCTAACTTTCGACTCGGAGCGCTGCCTGACGAACAGTCTCGAACAGACTTCAGAACTGGAGTTGGCGCGTCTTGCGACCGAAGGGGACGAGTCTGCGTTTGCCGAGATTATGCGGCGCTATGGCCCACGCGTTTTCCGTGTCGCCAGCCGATTCTTTCGCGAGCGGAGCATGGTTGAAGACGCCGCCCAGGAAGTATTTTTGAAAGTGTTTACCGAACTCAAGAAGTACGAGGGTCGCGGCTCGATGGAGGGTTGGATCACCCGTATTACTACTAATGTCTGCCTCAACCTGCTTCGTAGCGCGAAGCGGCGGCCCCAGTTAACAGCGTCGGAACTGACTGAAGCTGAGAGTAGCTGGCTCCATACGACACTGGCTCGTGCGGCAACAGAACGTCATCGGTCGAGCGAGCGAAGTCTCGTCGCGGCGGATCTGGCACAACGCGTGTTGCAAACTCTTTCTGCAGACGATCAGTTGGTGCTGACAATGATCGATGGCGATGACTCATCAGTTAAAGACGTGGTGGAAGCGACCGGATGGTCAGAATCGAAAGTTAAGGTGCTGGCATTTCGGGCCCGGCGCCGAATGCGGGAAGCGGTGGAACGACTGTTAGGTCGCGGCCATGCTGCAGAAAACGCGGGGAACTAACATGAAAGACGAACACATTATCAGCATGCTTGAGAGCAAGCCTTTCGCCGGACTGGCTGAAAGCGAGCTCGCCGGGATTCGCTCGCATGCGGCAGCTTGCGAATCTTGCCGGCAGGCATTCGCGGCTGCCGATGTCTCATCGTTGTTGTTGAAAGCGCGCCTTAACGAAGGGTTTGAGCTTTCGCCTTTTTTTCAAACGCGAGTTTTGGCTGTCCTGCGCGAACGGCAAGCCGCGAATGAGAAATGGGCCTGGAGCAGACTGTGGCGCACGGCCGGCGGGCTTGCAACTTCAATGGTGGCGACGGTTGCGACCCTGGCTGTTCTCACCTTCGTCATTCCGGGAGCGCAAACCGCTGACTCGCCGAACTCTGCCGCGGTAGTTAACGCTTACTCAACCGACGCGGTCGTGCTCGATGATGCGACGCTGCGTGACGAACAGATCTCAGACAGCGATGTACTGGCTACGCTCTACGACGCAGATAAAGAAGTGGTGAAGTAATTATGGATAAGAGTAACCGAAGCAAATGGCAGGTTCGCATCGCGGCGATGCTTATCTTTGTGCTTGGATTTCTGGCCGGTGCTTTGGCGTTGAACGTCTACCAGAGATGGCGAACCGGTGCTCAGGCGCATAGACAGGAGTTCGACCAGATGGTCGATCGGTTGCAGCTCAACGGCGATCAGAAGACACAGGTGCAACAGATATTCAGCGACGCGCGCAGCCAACTGCAGGCGCTCCGCAAGGACGCGGACCCGCGAGTAGCTGAGATTCGTCAGCACACTGATGAACGTCTGCAAAAGGTGCTCACGCCCGATCAGTGGAAGCAGTTTCAGCAGATGAGGGAAGAGAGGCGGAGTAAACGCCGAGGCGGGAACAACTGATCTGCGCGACGGCTGCACGGTATGAGTACGAAGAACTATCTGTTATTCATTTTAAGTGCATAGATACCAATATAAAGCTTTGATTGACTGAGCGGCCTCAAGTTTGCTGATGTCATTACCGGGAAAGAGAGAGGGGACTAATATGAAAAATAATTTCAAAACCAGAATCGGCGGGGCGGTAGCGAGTCTCGCATTTGTTTTAAGTGTGTTCGCGGTAACCAGCACGACCGCGCAGGCGCAGTATCGAAGCGATCGTGATAATCGCACTTCGCAGGACCAGCGTCGTAATCGCGACCGAACTGATAACCAGACTCGAAACCGCGATTGGCGGCGAGAGCAGAGTCAGAGTCAGAGCCGCGCCCGGAATAATGACCTTTATCGGAACAACGGCAACAACGGAAACTATAGCCGCGATAGAGGCTACGGCAATAACGGCGTCTATAGTAATAACGGCGTCTATAGTAACGGCGGGTATGGTAACGGCAGCTATGGTAACGGCAGCTATGGTAATGGTGGCTACGGTGGCTATAACAACAGCTCGCAGATTGGAATGAACCAGGGCTACCAGGCGGGAATCAACACGGGCGCCAGCGATGCGCAACGTGGGCAGAACTTCGACCCGCAAAGATCGCATTACTACAGGAACGCGTCATCGCAGGCATTTCGTCAGGGCTTCCTACGTGGCTATGACCAGGGCTATCGTCAGTATGCCGGTTATGGAAACGGAGGCTACGGAAATCAGCGCAGCCGAAGTGGAAGTATTCTCGGCAATATCCTTGGGCGACCATAAGTCTGCCACGAACAAAGTAATGTCTAACCTGAAATGCCGCGCCGAGCGGCATTTCTTATTTTTAGAAGTTCAAGTCTGCTGGATAGTGCTGCGGCGATCGCGCAATGAAAGAATAAGGATCGCCGCTATCAACGCAGACAAAGACAGATAAAGCCCACCCGTCAGGAAAGAGCCGGTTACTCTACTCAAATAGCCCACGACATAAGGACCGGCCCAGCCACCCAGATTACCGATCGAGTTGATCAGACCAATTGAAGCCGCAGCCGCCGTGCCGGTCAGAAACCGCGACGGCAACGCCCAGAAGCCGGGAAGGTAACCATACAATCCGACTACCCCCAGAGAAAACATGGCAATGGAGATGGCGATGTGGTCTCGAGTGAGGATGCCAAGCAGGAGTCCCACGCTGGCAGCCACCATCGACAAGGCCGAATGCCAACGTCGCTCTCCAGTTCGATCAGATGACCAACCGACTAATATAATTGCCGTCAGGCCCGCAAAATAAGGGATGGCGGAAAGCAGAGTGACCATCAGATTGGACGAGTGCGAAGCTCTCTTAATGATGGTTGGCAACCAGAAGGTGAAACCATAGGCTGTCGTAACTATGAAGAAATAGCTCAGCGTTAGGATGATTACCTCGCGATTCTGGAATGCCTGCAACACGGTGAATGTCCGCTCGCGTCGTCGTAACTGCTTCTCCGCCTCCAACTCCGACAGCAACCACTGACGTTCGTCCTCGGGCAGCCAACTCGCTTGATGGGGCCAGTCAGTTAAGTAATAAATCGTGACCACCCCGAAAATAATCGCCGGCAGTCCCTCGATAATGAACAACCATCGCCAGCCTGAGAGTCCCAGCCAATTGACGCCCATGAGCAATCCGGATAACGGCGCTCCGAAGATAATTGCGATCGGCTGTGCGGCCATGAAAAGGGCCACCACTTTGGCTCGATCCTGGTAGCGAAACCAATGGGTGAGATAGACGATTATGCCGGGGAAGAACCCCGCCTCGGCCGCGCCGAGTGCGAACCGTAATGAGTAAAACTCAGTCTTGCTCTGGATGAAACCCATCAGAATGGCGACGATTCCCCAGGAGATCATGATGCGCGCAATCCATCGTCGCGCGCTCCATCTCTCAACCAGAATGCTGCCCGGAATTTCCAACAGGAAATAACCGGCAAAAAAGATTCCGGCGCCAAAGCCCAGGACTTCGTCAGTGAAGCTCAATGCGCCTTTCATTTGCAGAGCCGCATAACTGACGTTCACCCGATCCAGATAAGCGATGATATAGAGTAAGAAGAGGTAGGGCAGCAGTCGTCGCATAATGCGACGTCGCGCTCGCTCGGCAACCGGCCCCAGATCAGTGTTCAGCTTTTCTGCCAGCTCGTCTCCCAAAGACCTAAGGAATCATTTAGGGCGTTTTCATCAAGCGCAAGCGCGAAGCAAGAATGATTGAGGTGAGCAAGTTTCGTCGCAGTAACGTGGTGACGAATTTCCAACCAAAAGGTCAGCATGGCGAGAGCCTGCCACCCTTCGTGCTGAAGAACGTAGAGAACTTTGACCTACAGCAGAGTTGGCCGTTGCCTGAAACCAAAATCGACCGGGCTGAAAAACCAGGAGGTCCTGACTACGTCGTTAACAGACTCTTGATCTTATTGCACCGGATCGCCTGGACCCGCCGGCTGAGCGGCGTTGATATGGATGCTGCTGTCAGAAGAATCAAGGTAAAAGTGATTCGTGCCGGAGCCGGTCGTTTGCGGATCAGCATTAAGAGTATAAGACGTCGGCGAGCCGGCCGTCTTTGGCGTTACCTTCAAAGTGAAGACATAACCATCCGGCGATGGCGGATTGCCCTCGAACTTTGAGGTCAGCATTTGTTCTTTGACCAACTGCTCGAAGGTGCCGAAGCTGCGAGCATGTGTGTTGTAATACTGAATCTGGACGGCGGCGATGGTCTTCAAGTTCTGCATAGTTGCCGCTTCATTACCGGCCTTCTGAGCGGCTTTCCAGCCGTATACGGCGGCGCCAATCAGAATGCCAATAATGGCGATCACGATCATCAACTCGATTAGAGTGAATCCATGCTGGTTGCGGGGGTTACGGTGAGTTCGTTTCATAAATAATTCCTCAGATTGCTAAACGACCCAGGCCTCTGACGGTTCCAAAACTGTCCCGGCGCCGCTTGATTAACTGTCGAATCTTACTACAGTGTCTCCACTCGCGTCACCCGGCAACGAGAGGGTTTACTTCCTGACAAAGAAAGCGCGCCGTTTTGAAGTGCGCTGACTTGTCAGCGCTTTGCTAAGCGGCTACTTGTCGCCGCAAGGAGATGACAAAGCGTTAACAAGTTACCGCACTCCAAAAAGCTTCATAAATTTTTGACGTGGCGACCTTGGCCCGGTACATGTAGAATGAGGCCAATCAACACAAAGCCATGAGAAACTTGCGCACAGCCGGTACTCGTCCAGACTCGCTCGCCGCCCCGTCGGCGGAAAGAGTCGAGTTGCTGCAAACCACGATCGAACGTGTAATCCGGGGCAAGCCTGAGGTGGTGCGACTGGCCCTCGTGACCCTCCTGGCTGGCGGCCATCTTTTGATCGAGGACGTGCCCGGCGTCGGCAAGACCACGCTGGCGCAGGCTCTGGCCCGGGCGCTGGATTGCACTTTCCAAAGGATTCAGTTCACCTCGGATTTAATGCCGTCGGATGTAATCGGGCTGTCGATTTACAATCAGCACGACTCGCTTTTCGAATGGAAGCCCGGCCCAATCTTCGCCAATATCGTGCTGGCTGACGAGATCAATCGCACCACACCCAAAACTCAATCGGCGCTGCTCGAGGCCATGGCCGAACGGCATGTGACCGTCGAGGGCGTCACCCACCCGTTGCCGCTTCCGTTCATGGTGCTGGCTACGCAAAACCCCATCGAACATCACGGCACTTATCCATTGCCCGAGTCACAGATGGATCGCTTCATGCTGCGTTTGCGCATCGGCTATCCGGGCGTGGCCGACGAGAAATTGATCCTACGCGACCGCGAGCACGCCGAACCGCTCGATGAGCTGCAACCGGTCTTGAGCGCTGAGGACATTCTCGATTTACAAGCGGCGGTCAGCGAAGTGTCAGTCGACGACGCGATCGTCGACTATCTGATGCGTGTTGTGGCCGCCACGCGTGCGTCCGAGATGTTAGACCTGGGCGTCAGTCCCCGCGGCACGCTCTCACTCTTTCGCGCTGCGCAGGCCCTCGCCCTCACTGAGGAACGAACCTACTGTCTCCCGGACGATATCAAACGGCTGGTCGTCCCTGTCTTTGCCCACCGCATTACCGTCAGCTCGCGTTATTCCTCGGCCATGCGACGCAGCGAAGAAGCTGAAGCAGTGCTGCTCGAGATAATGAAGACAATCAGCGTTCCCCTCTAAGAGATTGCGAATTGCGAAATGAAGGAAGCCAGTGGATAACGCCCACAAATCAGAAATTCGCAGTCCGAAATCAAAAATCCCAAATCCTCTCTCTTCCTGGTGGCGGTCGATTCTGGGCACGCTGCTGGTTCTGGCCGGGCTGGCTACTGCGATTCTGACTTTGATGGCCAAGCGCATCGCCGCGCCGGAGTTTGCGAGCGCCGGCGCGATAGCTTCGCTGGTCTTCGTCCTGCTGATCATGGTTCTGGTGGTGCCGCCCCTGGCGCGCTCGGCTTTTGCCGAAGTCGCCGGGCGCGGACTGCGCCTCGAAGTGACCACGGGCGGCGTCATCTTCGTCGTCATCCTGGTCATCGTCGCCTTCGCCGCCTGGAACACCGGAAACAATCTGCTTTTTATGGTGCTCTCGATCATGGTTTCGACGATCTTTGTTTCCTGGGCCGCGGCGAGGGCAACACTGCGCGACCTAACAGTCTCAGCGCGATTTCCCGATCACATTTTTGCGGGTGAGCCGGCCGAAGTGATCCTGACTGTGCGTAACGCGAAGCGCCTGCTGCCGTCGTTTTCGATCCTGGTGGAGATGAGAGGATTGTTCGATCGTCCGAGTTCGAAGAAGAAAAAGCGGGCCCGTTCACGAAAGATCACCCTCGGCTATTTCATCTATGTGCCGCACCGGGCCGCCGCCGAACAAAGCCTCGAGCAGGTCTTTCCCCGGCGCGGGCACGTGCTGGTGAACGGCTTCGAGATTTCCACAAGGTTTCCGTTCGGCTTCTTTCGCCATCGGCGGCGTCTGGGCGCACGCGATGTAGACATCGTGGTTTATCCAAAGCTCGAGGCCGTCGCCGACGAGTTGAACCTGCTGCCGTTGAATGCCGGCCAAACTCCTTCGCTGCGGCGCGGCGCCGGCCATGATTTGCTTTTGCTGCGCGACTATCAGCCGCGCGACGATCTGCGTCACATCGATTGGAAGGCCACGGCGCGCTCGAGACAACTGACCGTGCGCGAGTTCACCGCCGAAGACGAACGCCGGATCACCATAGTCCTGGACACATTGCTAACAGACGATATCGATGAAGAAAATTTCCGCATCCGTTTTGAAAGTGGGGTCACGCAGTCGGCGTCGCTGGTCCGGCACTTCATAGACGAGCGCGCCGAAGTGTCTCTGGTCCTGGGCATGGAGCGGGGACGTTTCGGGACCGGTCAGGAGCACTTGTATGCGTGCCTGCGCCGTCTGGCGCTGGTTCAGCCAAGTCTCGCTCCCGAGCCCGTTTCGCATTTGCAAAAGATGCTCGACAACGCGACGCGCACAGAGCATCGCGTCGATGCAAACTACCTGGTCGTGCTAACCACGGCAGCGCGCGGATCAATTCCACCTAACGTTTGGCGGCGGGCCTTCGTGATATATCTGTAGTGGTTCACAAGAGCTGACCAATCACTGGAGAGCGCTTCGTGTTCTTTCGTTTGACTGGTGGATCGTTCTTCGCAGACGGAGATGCAATCCACGAAATCGCACGAAACAAGACTCTGTAAAATAATTTGAGAAGTCGACTCCAGGACGTCACGATCAAAAAATCCACCACGCGAGCTTTCGTTTTGACTCAAACCTATTCACACCGAACTCTCAAACTAATCGCGATTTGCTTCTTACTCTCCGGCGCCACGGGTCTGATTTATGAGGTGCTGTGGGCGAGGATGCTGGGGCTGGTGTTCGGCGCGACTACCGTGGCGATCAGTGCAGTCCTGGCGGCGTTCATGGGTGGGTTGGCTTTGGGGAGCGCTTTGGCCGCGAGGTTCGGGACGCGGATCAAAAGGCCTCTGCGTGCCTACGCCTTCATTGAGATCGCAGTGGGACTCTATGCCCTCGCTGTGCCGATATTCTTTCGTGGGATTGATCGAGTCTATGTGCAAGTCTGGCAGCACTTGCATCCAGGCTTTTATGGTTTCGCTTTCTCACGATTCGTGCTGGCGATGTCAGTGCTCCTGGTTCCTACGGCATTAATGGGCGCGACGCTCCCGGTGCTGGTGGCCGCTCAACAGCGAGATTCCGAAGATAGGGTGAATGCGATCGCGAGGCTTTATACATGGAACCTGGCTGGCGCGATCATCGGTGCGATCGCCGCCGGCTTTTTCCTGCTGCCGCAGTTCGGAGTTCGCGCGACGATCTGGATTGCCGCGGCGACAAACCTCGCAATCGGACTGGCTTCGTTTCTGCTTGATTCAAAGGCTGTCAAAGTTCGCCAAAACGCCGATCGCGATTTGGTTTCTAGACGATTGACTCAAGAGATTGACCGCCCGCTACCGCAGTCGGTTCTGACAGGGAGGTTTTGGCTGTTCTGTGCGGTGACGTCGGGGTTTGTAACCATCGCAATGCAAGTCGTCTGGTCGCGGATGCTGGCGATGATCATCGGGTCGAGCACTTACGCGTTCAGCATTGTCCTCGCGCTATTTTTGGTTGGCCTGGCACTAGGCGCTTATCTGGTAAGTGCAAGGAAAGACGTGGACGCGTGGCGGCTGAGGCGCGCGGTCCTGGTGATCGAGATTCTAACGGCATTTACTTTGTTTCTGAGCCTGCGAATAACCAGCGCTACTCCCGACTTTCTGATCTCGACCGGCTTCCGGCTCGGTGTTAATTCGTGGACGGGATTGCTGGCGTTGCAAATCGCCGCTGCCGCCCTTCTGATTCTCCTGCCCGCGACTTTGATGGGCATGGTCATGCCTCTGGTGCTGATGTGGGCCGGAACTAGATCGCAACCAGGTGAAGTTGCCGCCAACCTTTCTCAATCCAGTGTGAGACTGGTCGGACACAGCTATGCGCTCAACACGATCGGCGCCATCGCAGGTTCAGTGATCGCGGCGTTTGTGCTTATCCCCGGGACCAGTACACGGTTCACGATCTTTTGTGCGGCCGCCCTCTGTGTGATCGTTGCCGGAATCGCCTACGAGCCTAAACGCGTGACGAGTGATCGCGCACTGCGACGAAGTTTGGCAATCGGCGGCGCGGTGACTCTGGTGCTCTTGATGTTTGCTGCGTGGCCGCGTCTGAATCTGAACGCGCTTTCTACCGGAGCCTACGATAGTTACGTGCGCGTGTTGGCACGTTCGCGCGGAAGTGTTCCGGAGAAGGATCAGGGAGAAGGTCCAGGGAATCACCAACTGTTGATGTATGAAGAGGGGCGGACCGCGACGGTTTCAGTGCGGCGCGACTGGGGCATCACGTCCGTGGCAATCAACGGGCGCACCAACGCCTCTGACGCTGACGACATGCCGACACAGGTGATGTTGGGCCAGTTGGGCGTACTCAACGCGCCGCGACCAGGGCATGCGCTGATCGTCGGCTTTGCCACAGGCGTTACCGCCGGTTCAGTCTTGCAGTCACCGATGGAATCGGTAGATTGCGTCGAGATCGAACCGGCCGCGGTCGCTTCCTCGCGCTATTTTGAGCACGTTAACAGCCGCCCCCTGAGCGATCCGCGTCTGCATCTAATCATCGATGATGCGCGAACATTCCTGCGCGTCAATCCCGCAACCTACGACCTGATCATCAGCGAGCCCAGCCATCCATGGGTGCCCGGCGTCGCAAATCTTTTTACGCGCGAATTCTTTTGGCTCGGCCGTCAGCGCTTGAAAGACGACGGAGTGTTTGTGCAATGGCTGCAGATTTACCAGCTCTCGACCGAGAGTCTGCGATCAGTGCTCGCCACTTTTCACGAAACGTTTCCCTATATGGCAGTCTTTCACGTCCAGGGCGCAGCGAAAGGAAAAGATTTGATACTGGTAGGAAGCAGTGCGCCCATCCGTCTTGATCGCATGAGCGATCGCATGAACGATCCCCTCATTAAAGCCGACCTTGAACGTGTCGGCATCAAGAGTGCCGATGATGTGCGCGCGTGGTTTGTCTGTGATGAGACTCAACTCGGTCCCGCGGTCGCTGACTCGATCATCAACACCGACGACAACATGCACGTCGAGACAGTAGCGCCGCGGGAAGCCTTCCGGCCCACGATGGAAGAGAATGCCGCTTGGATCGAGAGCTTGAAGACCCGAACCCCAGTTCGGTAAGGAATCAAATGGTAGGCGCGCAGCTAGTAGGTAATTCCCGATCGTCGGTTATCAGAGCTGCTGGACCAACGCGTCATCCTTCAATGCAGTCTTAAAAGCCCGCACCTCTTCGTCATGGTCAGCGTCAGTATTGATTGTCACGCTGAGCTGACTGACGGCCGGCTGCCAATTCTGATCAAAGCGGATGACAAAGAGATTGCCCTGCGTCAAATGATAAGTGCGAGAGTGAAGAGTGATCGTTTGCCACAATGAGTCATAGGTAATGACCAGCTCTTTTTTCTCGAAAGTCTGACTATTTGCGGACCGTTCGCCTATTGGGACGAGCCAACTTTGGAGATCGGTATGAGTAAACCCGTCACCTCCGCTGGAACTGTAATCGTCTTTAGGTATGACTATCGGAAAAATAACCAAAGCGTGATACGCGGAAGCTTCAAGTAATCTCCCATCCACCCAGCGCTGGCCCTCCACACTCAAAATTCGAAAAGGCTTGTCTGTGAAAACAAGAGTCCGAGACCCGTTTGGAATTACGGCGCCTGAGTGACGGACCCACATGGTTTTCGCTGGAGGCAGATAAATCGTCGCGGCTAACAAAATCAGCAAGCCGAAAATGACTCCGAACACGGTCTTTCTGAGGAGGCTCATATACATTGTTCCGCGGGAAGCAGATCCAGAACTGATTATGCGCGCGGTGTCTGGAATAAGCACGAGCTTCCCGTTGATTGAGCGGGACTAAGGCGTCATCCCACAGCCGCCGGCGTCCCACTTTGAAAGCGAATACTTCCGTTTCAGGTTCTGATAGACGACCGCTGTTACCTCTTGAGTTCGACCTTTGCTTTTTACCTTCAGACAAAGTCTGTAGTTGAGGCCGGCGACGACCTGCACTTCGGCGCGCTCAATCGAAACCAGCGATAACCGCCGGCCCCGTGTGCGCCGCTCTTGCTTGATGGCAAAGCTGGCAGCCAATCGAACTTCCGGATCTGTGGCGGAGGTATCTTTATAGCCCCCGACAATTTGAGGTTGTTGAGCGACCACGCGAAATGGGTCACCGGCAAGAGCCGTTAAGATGATTAAGATGATCAGAGTCTGTAGCTTCGTCTTCATTGTTACCTCACATGGGCCTTTTCGATCGCTGTTCATCGGCATCCGCCAACGATATCGCTGCCTACTGTCACGCCGCACCCGATCGGGGCCGGAGCTTGAACCTCATGATGCCGACCGCTAAGCACCACTATGAGCACGCCAATAGCCGCGCCAATTCCCAGCAACAACCCGAGCCGCTTACGGTGGCTAAAATTCTGCTGCGGTGGAGGCATCAGGGCAATTTCCGCTGTCGAAAAACTCTCTCCTGCTGCGATGTATCGGACGCTATTCCGTGCTCGAATTTCTACCCGGCCCGTCTGCACCGAGAGGGTCGTGCTACATGGCTCAACTTTGATTGTGAACGCGGCCGGTTGCGTAGGATCAGGTGTGAGCGAGGCGTCGGCCGTCTTGATTTCGGCCCTGATCCCAGCGGGGACAAATCCGCGTACGCCTCCAGAGTCTAACGAGCCGAAAATTCGTGAGCGTGAAGACTCGAGGACGAAGGCGGTTTCTTCGTCGAGTCGAAGACGGGAACGATTGTCGAGATTGAGGACAGTTTCGGATTGCTTTTCGGTCGTGATGCTACTTGCCGAAAAAATCGTTTGCCCCGATGTGGCGCGCGCACCGTTTATCGTCACGACGCCGTCCACTACGATCAGACCGGAGGCAGTGCGCGAATTCATCGCGAACGCGCCGTAGGCGACAATCACAGAGAGATTCAACAGGGCCATTGCGATCGATAGCGCGATGACCTTTCTCGCGCATCGTCTAAGGATTTCCGGATAAGAGGAAGTCGAACTACTGAATCCAGACTGTATAACCCCGCGCATGTAACCAACCTCCACTTTGAAGAATTCGGCAGTAACTTTATGAGACTGTCTCCCTTTGAGAGAGAATTGTAGGATCGAGGAACGCGCTGTAACCCATGCACTGAACAGGTCGCAGGGAACGTTATTATGGAGGGAATGAATTGTCAATCGTGACTGCGCCAGGGACGTGTCCTGGTTTGCCTTTGCGCCTTTTGATTTCACTCCGCGCCTTTGCGCGAAATTCATTCTTGCTCGAAATCTGTTTCACGCAAAGGCGCAAAGCAAATACTGAAGGCGCTAAGAAAAATCGAATTAGGACCCCGACCTGCGCCGGTGTTGACGAGGAATGAGTCTTAGGAGGTTATCAACACCAGAGCAACGATCCGCGAAACCATTCTAAGCAACATTCAACCGAGCACGTCGCCGACTTTGATGTGGGCGCCGTTAAGAAAATCGCGAGCGCTCATCCGGCGCGAGTCTTCCAGTTGAAGTTCCAATATCCCCAAAGCGGTCTGAGCGCCGCAGGCGACGCGAAGCGCGTCACCATGAGCTTCGATGATCTCGCCCGGCTGGTCCGAAGATCTCTGAATTTCTTCTGCGCTTGCTTTCTGGATAATCAGGCGGCGCGACTTGAGAAATGTATGAGCATTCGGCCACGGTTGAAAGCCACGCACGCGGCGCTCGATCGCGGCGGCGTCCATCGTCCAATCAATCCGGCCGTCTTCGCGTTTTAATACCGGAGCGAAAGTGGCATCGCTGTCGTCCTGTGGTCGCGGTTCGAGGCGCTCGATGTCCTTAAGAGTCTCGCTCAGCAGGTCGGCGCCGGTTTCGGCGAGGCGCTTCATTAGCTCCAGCGCGGTTTCGCTATCGCCGATCTGCGTTGCGCGTTGCAACAGGATAGGACCGGCGTCCAGTTCGTCCACGATGCGCATCGTGGTGACTCCCGTCTCCTTTTCTCCGTTCACGATGGTCCAGTTAACCGGCGCAGCTCCGCGATACTTTGGCAGCAGAGAGAAATGGACGTTGATGCACCCGTAACGTTGGGCGTTGAGAAACTCAGGCGGGAGAATCCGTCCATACGCCACGACGATGGCAGCGTCGGCTGCCTGAGAGGTGAACAGCTCTTTACTTTCTTGAGTCCTGATTTTCAAAGGCTGATGAACAGTAAGGTTGTGCTGGACAGCAAACTCCTTCACTGGCGACTGGTGCATTTTGTTTCCGCGCCCGGCGGGTCTATCGGGTTGGGTCCACACCGCGACGACTTCGTGCCCGTCGTCGAGCAGACGACGCAGAGACGGCACCGCAGGTTCAGGTGTGCCCATGAATACAAGTCGCATTTCTGCAGTTTACTACACCGGGCGCAGCGAGGTGGGTAATTGAACCAGCCGCGCTAGCGGCGAAATATTTATAGTTATCGCCGGCTACAATGAATTCGAGCCGAGCAAAATGTGCAGGCATTTTGCTCGGCTCGTCGAATTGAGAAAGAGAGACGCTCTTCTATAACTATTTCGTCCCTACGGGACTCAACTCAAATCCCGGCGCCGGCTTCGGCATTCTTGCTCTTCGTCGCGCCAATCTTAGCGGACGAAAGTTTCGCCTGCATGAACAGCAGTAGGTATTCGCGGCCGCCAGCTTTGGAATCCGTGCCTGACATGTTGAAGCCGCCGAAGGGATGGACGCCGACGAAGGCGCCAGTGCACTTCCGATTAAGATAAAGATTGCCGACATGAAATTCATGGCGCGCGCGTTCCAGCTTGGCCTCGTCAGCCGAGTAAACCGCGCCGGTCAAGCCGAACTGAGTGTCGTTGGCTATCCTCAGGGCGTCGTCATAGTCCCTGGCCTTTATCACCGCGAGCACTGGCCCAAAAATTTCTTCCTGCTCGATCGTCGCGCCGGCTTTCACGTCGGCGATGACCGTCGGCTCAATGAAGAAGCCCTGCTCGCCATCTGCCCCGCCTCCAGCAATGACCCGTCCCCCCTCGGCTTTACCTTTTTCGACATAGCCATTGATCGATTTGAAGGCCTTGTCGTTAATGACGGCGCTCATCGTCGTTTCGGTTTTGGTCGGATCGCCGACGTTGATCTTCGCAGTTAGGGCGGCAATCTTTTCGAGCATCGGATCGTAGACCCGCGCATCGATGATCGCGCGTGAGCAAGCAGAGCACTTCTGGCCCTGGAACCCAAACGCCGATTGCACAACGCCGGCAGCGGCTTCATCGAGATTCGCGTCGTCGGCAACGATGATGGCGTCTTTACCGCCCATCTCGGCGACAACTCGCTTGATCCATAGTTGTTCCGGCGGGGTCCTGGCCGCGCGTTCATTGATGCGCAGGCCGATTTCCTTCGAGCCGGTGAAGGCGATAAAGCGAGTCTTCGGATGATCGACGATCACGTCGCCAACCTCCGCGCCTGAGCCGGTCATAAAGTTAACCACGCCGGCCGGCAGACCGGCTTCTTCTAACAACTCGAAAAATTTGTAGGCGATGGTCGGCGCATCGGACGACGGCTTGAGCACGACGGTGTTGCCGGTGACGATTGCCGCCGCCGTCATGCCAGCCATAATGGCCAGGGGAAAATTCCATGGCGGGATCACCGCGCCCACGCCGAGCGGGATGTACTCCAGGTGATTGTCTTCGCCGGCCATTTTGGTTAGTGGCTGCGGCTCGGCGTATCGCAGCATTTCGCGGCCATAGAACTCGAGAAAGTCGATGGCCTCGGCCGTGTCGCCATCGGCCTCGGGCCACGACTTGGCCACTTCGAAAATCATCCAGGCGGACAGTTCATGTTTGCGCGAGCGGATTAACTCCGCGACCCGAAACAGCAACTGAGCACGCTCCGCCGGCGAAGTATTCCGCCACGTTTGAAAAGTTTCGTAAGCAGTCTCGACCGCGCGATTGGCGAGTTCCTTAGTTGCTTTGTGAAACGTCCCGACCAGTTGTGTGCGATTCGCGGGATTGAAACTCTCGAGTTTGCTTTCCGTCTCGATGCGTTCGCCGCCGATGACGAGGGGGTATTCCCGGCCGAGTTGGCCTTTTACTTTCTCGATGGCCGTGCGCATCGCCGCGGCGTTCTCTTCTTTTGTAAAATCGGTTAACGGTTCGTTGCTAAATTCTGTTGGCACGGTTTCCCTTTCAAGTTGTTGAATAAATGATTGCGATCCGGCTGGTTAATTCAAATGAGTTTTCGGGGCGGGCTCAATCAGCCAGCGAAGCTGGCGAGATATCAGTAGCCCGCGGCGCATTATCGCCGGTCTCGCCGCCTAGGAAGCAGGCTTAAGCCGGCCACTCGCCGGCCTTCTGTAATTTCTTGATTCTGCGTTTGACGATTTCGCGTTTGAGCGGCGTCATCTTGTCGAGAAAGACTATGCCGTCGCAATGATCCGTTTCGTGCAACATGCAGCGCGCGGTCAGTTCCGTGCCGTCCAACTCGAACTCTTTGCCGTTGACGTCGTGAGCGCGAACGATCGCGCGGAGATTTCGCTGTACACTGAAAAAGATGCCGGGGAATGAAAGGCAGCCTTCGTCGCCGTCCTGCTTGCCTTCGATGCCGACCACTTCCGGATTAATCATCACGATGCGTTGAGCAGGATCTTTCCCGGCTGAACAATCCATCACGAACAGACGCTTGGGCACGCCGACCTGCACCGCGGCCAGACCCACGCCCGGCGCCGAGTACATCGTCTCAAACATATTGTTGACGAGCTTCTTCAGATCGTCGTCAAATTTCGTGACCGGATCGGCGGGCGCATCGAGAATAGGGTTCGGCCAGGTAACTATTTTTAATAAAGACATTTTTAAATCTCAAATCTGAAATTTGAAAATTTCAGATCGGTTTTTCTTACCAATTTGATTTTACGATCAACGTTTTGGTTTCGCTAGTTGTGATAGTCCGCAGTTTTGTGGGCTCATAGTTCACGCAAAGGCGCAAAGGCGCAAACAAGACAACGGCTCAATACCCGCGTAACTGTTCGCGATAGCCTTCAAAGTTTCGCTTCATCTCGCCCAGACTGTCGCCGCCAAACTTTTCGCGCATTGCCGAGGCCAGTACCAGCGCGACCATCGCTTCCCCAATCACGCCACCGGCGGGAACGACTGTGATGTCCGAGCGTTCGAAAGCGGCGCGCTCTTCCTGCTTGGTATCAATATCAACTGAACGCAACGCGCGACGCAGCGTCGAGATCGGTTTTAAGTGCCCACGCACGCGAATCTCTTCGCCGTTCGTGACGCCGCCTTCCAAGCCACCGGCGCGGTTGCTGGCGCGAATAAACTCCTTCGTCACTTCGTTGTATCCAATCTCATCATGGACTTCGGAGCCGGGCAGGGAACTGGCCTCAGTGCCCGCGCCGATCGCCACGGCCTTAACCGCGGGAATTGACATTAGCGCCTGCGCCAAACGCCCATCGAGTTTGAGATCCCAGGCGGTATGCGAGCCGAGACCGGGCACCACGCCGCGCGCCGCGACTTCAAAGACACCCCCAAGCGTGTCGCCTTCGCTTTTCGTTTTATCGATCAACTCGACCATGCGTTGCTGAGCCTGCTCATCACCGCAACGCAGCGGCGCGTCATCCGGAATGGCGGCAATTTGATCGAAGGTAAGCTCCAAAGGCTTAGACGGAATTCCGCCTAGCTGAATCACGTGACTCTGAATTTCGACTCCGAAGTTTCCCAGCAACTGCCGAGCGAGCCCGCCACAAGCTACCCGCGCCGTTGTCTCACGCGCCGACGCGCGTTCCAGTACGTCACGCAGATCGCGCGTGTTGTATTTCAAACCGCCGGCCAGATCAGCATGGCCTGGGCGCGGCCGTTTGACGCGGCGGGATTTCTCGGGCGCCAGTTCCTGCGGCTGGGCCGACATTACCTCGGTCCAATTGGCCCAGTCCTTGTTTTCAATCAACAGGGCGAGCGGCGAGCCAAGCGTCAGACCATGACGGACCCCGCTGAGAATCTCAATGCGATCCCGCTCGATCTTCATCCGCGCGCCGCGGCCATAGCCCTGCTGCCGTCGCGCAAGTTCGTGATTGATTAGCTCGACATCGACTGGCATGCCCGCGGGCAGACCTTCGACTATCGCGACTAAGGCGCGACCGTGGGATTCGCCAGCGGTAGTGAATCTGAACATTTTTGAATTGTCAGTAGTTAGTAGTTAGTCGTTCGAACGTACTATGAACGACTAACCACTGACAACTAACGAATGACCATCACAGGAAATCTTCCGAAAACATATTTCCCCGGCCCAGAATCCCAGCCGGATCGAACGCGTGCTTCAACTCCGCCATCTCACGCAGATGTTCGTCGCCGTAAAGCTCGCGCAGGTATTCGCGCTTGAGCTTGCCTATGCCATGCTCAGCGGAAATAGTACCGCCAACATCCACGGCGCGGCGAATGAAGGTGCGGTAAATCTTTCGCGCCCTCTCGGCTTCATCGTCGTCGCGCGGCAGGATGTTGACGTGGACGTGATTGTCGCCGATGTGGCCAAAGATAGTGTAGCGAAGATTCCCGCCACGCAGACTGTCTTCGTAGAAGCGCAACATGCCGGCAAACTCTTCGTCGGGTACAGACATGTCGGTTGAGATTTTGCGTTGGTTGTGACGCGCGAACCATTCATTCATCAGCACGGGCAGCGCGTGACGAAACTCACGCAATCCGGCATGGTCGGCTTCGCTGGTGGCGAACCATGATTCGTCAGCCAAAGCATTATGTCGTTCGAGCAAAGACAGCCACTCGGTCATCAATGAATCTTCGGTTGACGAGGTTGTTTCCTGCTCGAAGAAGATCGCGCCGACGGCTTCGGCCGGAATCGTTTCGTATTTCTGCCGCAGGAAGCGCAGTGATTCGACGTCGAAATATTCGAGAGCGCGGGCATCCAGAGTTGAGCCCTCCCTGACAGTGGGTCCAGTGCCCCGGTTCGCTAACGATCGTTCGCGGGCTTCGTGAACAAACGCGAGCAGCTCATCCTCCGATTTGAAGAACACTACACCGCTTAAGAGCGCCTCTGGTTTCGGTAGCAGCTTCACTTCGACTTCCAGAATTACGCCCAGCGTTCCTTCGCTGCCAATGAAGAGATCGATCACGTCCATACCCGGCGCGATGTAGTAACCCGAAGCATGTTTGCGCACCCGAGGCATTCGATATGTCGGCAACCGGGTTTCGATTAATCTTTCGGACGGAAGGGGAATCTTGATTCTCCCGCGCGCATCGGCGTGTAAATCGCCGCGGCGAACATCGATCACTTCGCCGGTTGCCAAGGCAATCTTCAAGCGCTCGACGTAATTTCGCGTGGGACCATATTTGAAAGTCCGCGCGCCTGACGCATTGGTTGCTACATTGCCGCCGAGAAAACAACTGGTTTCGGTCGGGTCCGGCGGATATAGCAGTCCCTCGGATTCAACCGCGCGTTGAAAGTCACCGAGAATCACGCCACTTTCGGCAACTGCATGACCGCCGCCTCTGTCGTCACGAACGATCTGCTTAATCCGATTCAGCTTGTCGGTTGCGAGCACGACGCCGCCAAACGGAACCCGGCCGGCGACAGTGCCGGTGCCGGCGCCGGAGATAGTCACCGGCGTTCGCGCGCTCGATGCCTGGCTCAGCACTTCGGCAACTTCTTCCGCCGTCTCCGGAAAGACGACACGCTCGGCGAAGCCTCCGCTTACATGCGAAGAGTCGGTAAGAAACGATTGGATCTCATCCGGTTGAGATTTAGTCAGCATTTAGGTTTGGAGTGCGGTGGCAAGCGTAGCGCGACACCGCTTTGGTTCAAATACGATACTTAAAAGCAAACGAAAGCGCCGTCGCCGCTTCGCTTTGCCGGCGCACTCCAAGATCACGCGACCACCAGTTGTCGTTCGCGCAGATACTTGATTCGATCGCGAAGCTCGGCCGCCTTCTCAAATTCGAATCGCTTCGCATGCTCGCGCATGTCCAACTCCAGCCGGACGATTGTCTGGCCCAGTTCCTCAGGACTGTACCCGTCGACGTCCTCCAGATCCAGAGGCACTTTGAAGTAATCCGCCTCTGCCGCGGTCACCAACGTCGACTCGATAGGTTTAATGATCGTCCTGGGCGTAATTCCGTGTTCGCGATTATAGACCAGTTGCAAAGCGCGCCGTCGTTGAGTTTCGTCAATCGCGCGCTTCATGGAATTCGTTATTCGATCTGCATAGAGAATTGCCTTACCGCTCGCGTTGCGCGCCGCGCGTCCGATCGTCTGGATCAGAGACGACTCGGAACGCAGGAAGCCCTCTTTGTCGGCATCCAGGATTGCGACCAGCGAAACCTCTGGCAAGTCGAGGCCCTCGCGCAGGAGATTGATGCCGACCAGTACGTCGAATTCACCTCGCCGCAGGTCACGGAGAATCCTGATTCGTTCGAGAGTCACGATGTCAGAATGAAGATAGCGCACCCGGACGTCGACTTCGGTGAAGTACTCAGTCAGGTCTTCCGCCATCTTCTTCGTGAGCGTCGTTACCAGCACGCGCTCTTTTTTCTCGGCGCGCAGGCGGCATTCGCCCAGCAGATGATCGATCTGGCCTTTTACCGGCAGCACTTCGACTTCCGGATCCATCAAGCCTGTGGGCCTGATAATCTGTTCGATGATTTCGCCGCCTGCTTTCGTCAGCTCGTATGGCCCCGGCGTCGCCGAAACATAGATTCTCTGGCTGACTCGCTCTTCAAACTCATCAAAGTTCAGCGGCCGATTATCCATCGCGGACGGCAAACGAAATCCGTATTCAACCAGGGTGCGCTTGCGCGATTGATCGCCGAAAAACATGCCGCGCACCTGGGGAATTGTCTGGTGTGATTCGTCGATGACCACCAGAGTGTCTCTTGGCAGATAGTCGAGCAGCGTCGGCGGTGGTTCGCCCGGTTTCTTCCCGGTCAGATGACGCGAATAGTTTTCAATGCCGCGACAAAAGCCCATCTCTTTGATCATTTCGAGATCGAACATCGTGCGTTGATGCAGGCGCTGGGCTTCAACCAGTTTTCCTTCCTCGATGAGTTTTGGTTCCCACCATTCAAGCTCCTGGCGAATCGATTTGAGCGCCCGCTTGAGCGTGCTGCGCGGCATTACATAGTGTGACTTTGGATAGAGGGGCAAGCGCGACGTGTGCCGTTGCGTGACTTCACCCATCAAAGGATCGATGGTTGAGATGGAATCGATCTCATCGCCCCAAAGCTCGACGCGATAAGCTTCCTCCTGATAACTCGGATAGACCTCGACCACGTCACCGCGCACGCGAAAGCTGCCGCGTTTGAAATCAATATCGTTGCGCTCGTACTGCAATTCGACGAGACGTTGCAGGAGAGTGTCGCGGCTGATGCGCATGCCGGGCTCGAGAAACAGAAGCATGCCGTAGTACGCATCCGGATCGCCGAGACCGTAAATGCAAGAAACGCTGGCGACCACGATGACGTCACGGCGCTCGAACAAAGCACGCGTGGCCGACATGCGCAGCCGGTCGATCTCTTCGTTCACGATCGCGTCTTTTTCAATGTAAGTATCGGACGCGGGCACGTAGGCTTCCGGCTGGTAATAGTCATAGTACGAAACGAAATACTCGACCGAGTTTTCCGGAAACAGCGTCTTGAATTCCTGGTAGAGCTGGGCGGCCAGGGTCTTGTTGTGGGCGATCACGAGCGTAGGTCTTTGCGTTCGATCGATGACGCTGGCAATAGTGAAAGTCTTTCCGCTGCCCGTAATGCCGAGCAGCACCTGGTCTCTGGATCCGTCGCCCAGACCGCGCACGAGGGCGTCGATTGCCTGCGGCTGGTCGCCACAGGGCTCGTAGTCCGCTTTGAGCTTGAAAGGCATAAACAGCAATAGTAAAGGGTGTATCTTGAATAGACCAAATGAAGGCGCCGGGAGGACGTCGCGAGCCTTTGGAGTGCGCCGCCAGAGCGAAGCGGCGACGGCGCTTTGGATTTACGAGAACCACCAGATCCAAAGCGGTGTCGCGCTACGCTTGCCACCGCACTGCTATGTGAATGTCCAGTCGGTGGACCAAACATCATGTTAGCTGCTTTGACCTCAAGAGAGACTGACTGCTATTCGTGGCACGACTCAATGGTACGTCACACTCTCGTGGATACGGCCCGCTCAAAGGCAAAACCATCTGCCTTGGGATCTCTGTCTCCAGAAACGAAGCTGCCAGTCAACTTACGACTGATCGTTCTGTGCGGTGTCGAGTCTTTCCCTGGGGCAGACGGTCTCCGCTACGGTCAAGGGAGCTATCGAACTATCCGGCCGGATCACGTACGGCCGTTGCTCTTTCAAAACTACATAAATCCGATTTGTCAGTTTGCGCGCCACGGCGACGATTGCTTTACGCGCGGCTACCTTCTTTGGATGTCGTTGATAAATGCGTCGATAGAAAGCCCGCAATTCCGGGTCTCTCTTGATCGCCGTCCAAGCGCTCTGAATCAGTTTGTTGCGCAAGCGGCTGTCGCCGGAGCGGGTAATCTCACCGCGATTTTGTTTATCGCCGGTGGAGTGCTCGCTCGAGACTATTCCCAGAAAGCCGGCTATCTGTCGCCCGTTTTTTATCTCCCGGGGATTGCCCAGCCGCGCTACCAGATGCGAAGCCACGATCCAACCGATGCCCGGCAAACTCAGCAACAGATCGATCGACTGCTGCAGCTCTGGATCATCCAAGCAGTACTGGCGAATCTGTTTGGTCGCGCGCGCGGCTGCCTGAAAATGAAAATGCAAGGTATCGAGCAGGTCATCGAGCTTAAAGCGCACTGGGTCAGAGCAAGGCAGCGTTTGCAGCTCGCG
This sequence comes from Blastocatellia bacterium, assembly GCA_033858155.1. Classification (GTDB taxonomy): domain Bacteria; phylum Acidobacteriota; class Blastocatellia; order Pyrinomonadales; family Pyrinomonadaceae; genus UBA11740. The sequence goes on along the minus strand of JAWVCT010000058.1, from coordinate 101,597 downwards.
CATGGCCCGCGCCGTCCACTTCTCATGCTCCTCGGGAAACGCAATCCCTTCGTAGAGCAGCAGCGACTTAATCCGGAGCTTGCTGGAGGTCAGTTGCCGGACGTGCGTGTCTCGCATTTGCACCAGATGGCGCAGGTTGCGATACACGGCACTCGGCACATGGATGCTGTGCAGTTGTCCACCCCGCAAACTCTCCGCCAGCTTGCGGCTGTCGAGTCGATTGGTCTTCACGCGTTCGCCCGGCGCCCGCGGCACTTTCGAGGGCGCCACCACCACGCAAGTATAAGCTCGTCGCACAAGCTCGTCGTGCAAACCAAAACCAGTGGGGCCAGCTTCGTATGCAAAGGCCACCCGTTGCCCGGCAAAATGCTTGCGCACGTAGTTCACCAGCGGCGTGACTTGGTGGGCCATGCGCAACGCACGCTGCGAACCCGCGTGATCAGTGAAAACTACCGACATGCTCTTTTTGTCAACATCGAGTCCCCCAAACACGTCGTAATCGCGGGGGATAAACCTAGGCGCCTGAATCTGAATTGTCATCGTCGTTGCTCCAAGTTGCGGCTGCTAATGCAACCTTATCTTAAACAACCGACCTGACATTCAGCATACGTGTCTCCAAAAAGATCGCGTTCGTTTTCAAAGACGGCATCGAAATCGCTTGCTCTCCACCCCCCAGACCAAAAAACTTTCAATAACTTGAAGCGCAGGTGTAGACTGCTCGGCGTTCATAGGCCGTCGAAATTCGTAAACAAATCTGGAGGTGCGCTTTGATGAAGAAACTCATTCCCGCTTCGGCAACCCGGTCGTTGCCGTTTCCGATACTGACCTCATTTGCTTTGATCGTGTTGCTGCTTTGTGTGGTCAACTCCGCGGCGCAGGACCAGCCGACGATTGCGAAGGACTCGGTCCAGGTCACGGCTTTCACGCTCAGTTCTTACAAAGGAGATTTCAAGATCTTTAGTTGGGTGCCCCAATTGAAGCTGCGCGTTAATGGGCCGATTGCCAGCGGCAGCCAAATCTATGCGGAGTTCACCGTGCCCGGCGGCGGCGCGTGGAAGTTCGATTGCAAAACGGAGGAGACAGAGAAAGGCCGTTGGTGGGAGCTCGACGCGTGCGGCGGGCGTGATGCCCTTGGAGAAGACAAAGGCATTACCTACACCGGCCCGGTCAGCTTTGCGATCAAAATGCGTAACGAATTGATGGGCGGCGACGCGACGCTCTTCAACGGCAAGATGAAAGTCGCCAAGGTGCATTCCAACGAGACCGGCCCAAATTTCGTGAACCACTTTGTCTATTACGTGGACCAGGATTCGAATCTGCCGATCGGTTACGTGTTTTATGACCGCGATGACTCGCGGGGTTGGAACTATCCATCGTTCAGCTTCGCATTCTGGTCGCGCACTGAATATAACGCACCTTATGAGCCGCATCTTTTTCATAACGGCAAGGAAGTCGGGAAGCTGATGTATCAAGGCGAGGAGGTCGGCAAGGCGAGCTGTGGCTCGACCGAGGTCGAGGACAACCCCACTCATATCACTTCACCGGAAGGCCAATTCATCTGGACGCGTTGGCGATGTAACTTTCCAAACGTCCGTGCCTGGAACAAAACCGGCGAGAAGATCGACAGCATGTTCGGGCCGCTTTACCTGATGAGTGAAAACGCCGGCGACTATGAAATCAAGATTCTCTACAAGGGTCACCTGGTGCGCTCGATCAAATTCGCGGTGGGCGCCGACGGAAAGATCTCTGACAACGGCATCGCTACCAGTAACAAGCTCGGCAACGATCGCGTGATCGTGGCGGTGCAGGTGCTGGGAGACGCGGACGGCCCGTGGGACAAAAATGCCTGGAAAACTGATGCGTTCTATGGGAATCCGCTGACGGGTTTTACGGCGCCTTAATCGGGAAGACTGAATGCCGTACTTAAAGAGGGTGTGTCAACAACACGAGTTCTTTACGCCGAAGGCGTTGCATAAACTTAGCCCAGGGTATCACCCTGGGTCAGATTCGATTTATTCATCGCTACGCTGAAAGCGTTTGAATAACCTTCTCCACAATGAATTGGCAAACCCTTTCAGGGTATGAAACCCTCTCTGACTCATTTCCCGGCGTGGTACGCGGGGCTAACTTACGTAACGCCTTCGCCGTAAAGAACTCGTGTTTTGGCACAGGCTCTGAACGCTGGGGCTGGAATGAGTGCTCCGCTAACGCGACGGTCTTCTGACGCCAGCTTCGCGGGCTGGAAAAATAATTTCTAACTTGATCCGAAGGTGGCGTGCTGCGCACTTACCACCGCTACTTTCGCTCGCGGCTACGCCGTGACGTCGAACAAAAAGGGCGCAGAGTCGTTGACCCTGCGCCCTGGCTAATCGTGTATTACTGTTCCTCTAGGATACCGACGGAGCTTCGGCGGGTGACTGGCTGGTGATTTGATAGATCGCTTCCATCACTGCCGAGCGCACTTCCGGCGGCAGCGAGCCGCGCACGGCCATGCGGCGAAAAGCGGGCAGGATGTCGGGCTGGCCACTCAAAGCCAGCAACTTCACCACCGCCAAACGAACCTCGATGTTTGAATGCTCTTCGATAGCTCGCATCAACGGCTGAGTTTCGCCGGCCTTCGACATCAAAAACAGCAGCGAGAACGCGTCGTAGGTCTTGTCGCGACTCTCGCCGGTAAGATTTCTGATCGCTTCGTTCGCCAGTCCGGACGATGCTATCGCCGAGCCAATCTTACGCCGGCGTTCCGGAGAGGCTTCGCGCAGCGCGCGAGTGAACGCGGCAGCGCGATCATCCTGTAATTCGAACATGGCGCGAGCCGCGGCGCTGCGAACTTCCGCCGCCTGGTCGTCGAACGCGCTACTGATCCGGCTAAACGATTCTTCGCCACCGAGGCGCGGCAGCGCACTGACTGCGGCGGCACGCGCCGCTGGATTAGCACTGCTGAGCTGGCTCGATGTCTCGGGTGAAAGGCCGGACCCGTCCGGAGCAAAATTATTGTCCGGGACGCTGACTGGTGCGAACTCACCGCCCGCGTCTTCCTGCATGGTACCAAAATGATCGTCGGGCAAAGTCAGAGGCGCGACTTGCGTTGTCCGCACCTGGCTCCCGCTTTCGATGCCGATATTGAACCACTCGGCAATGTCAGTTACGTCTGACGTTTCCCCGTCGACTACCTCGTGCTCTGCTGCTTCCGAACGCTCATCGTCGAAAACCATTTCCGGTTTAGTAAACGACGACTTGGCCGCTTCTTCGGCCAGGATTCGCTCGTGCTCGGCACGTCGGCGCGCAGCCTCGGAGTCCTCGCGCTCGGCCTCCTCCGCGCGGATTTTCGCTTCGACTTCGGCGCGGATGCGCGCTTCAAGCTCAGCCCGCTGACGAATATCTGCTTCAGCCCTGAGACGAATTTCCGCTTCTGCCTGTAATCGAGCTTGAGATTCAGCCTGCCGGCGCGCTTCCTCTGCAGCTACCAGACGTGCTGCTTCCTCGGCCTGACGGCGAGCCTCTTCATCAGCACGGCGTTGGGCCTCTGTTTCGGCAAGGCGGCGAGCTTGTTCAGCCGCGATTCGTTGCGCTTCTTCTTCCGCGCGATGGCGAGCCGCTTCTTCGGCCAGCCGGCGCGTTTCTTCTTCGGCCTGACGTCGCTGTTGGGCTTCCGCACGCATCTGCGCTTCGATCTCCGCCCTCAGGCGCGCTTCGTCTTCCGCCCGGCGCAGCGCGTCAGCTTCCGCCCTGCGGCGCGCATCTTCTTCGGCGCGATGGCGCGCGGCTTCTTCGGCCATTCGCTGCGAATCTTCAGCGGCGCTTTGGCGAGCAGCTTCGCGAGTCTTCACGCGTTCAATTTCTTCTTCAACCGCGCGGAACCCCATTTCGGCACGCCGGCGCAACTCATCTTCCTGGGCTTTCTTCCTGGCTTCTGTTTCCAGATAGCGTCGCTCTTCTGCGGCGCGATGGATCGCGTGTTGTTCTTCGGCCTGGCGCAGGGCAGCCAATTCACTTTCATGGACTTGCTGTGCCGTCAGCCTCTGAGCCTCGACTTCAGCTCGGCGGCCTTCCTCCATTGCGCGCATGCGTCTCAGGTCTTCTTCCGCGCGCTGCAGTTCCTGCTCGGCGATCTGGCGGCGATGGTTTTCGGCAGCTTGTTCCCGGGCCTCGATTTCGATTCGCTCCTTTTCCTTCTGCGCGCGATGACGCGCCGTCTCTTCTTCAATCTGACGCCAACGTTCCTGCTCGGTTCGTAAAGTGTTGCCCGCCGCGAGGTGCGCCGCTTCAATTTCAGCCCGGCGGCCTTCCTCTTCGGTGCGCAGGCGCATCAGCTCAGCGTCCAACTGGGCCACCTCAGCGGCAACACTGGCCCGTACTCTCGAATCTTCATCCCTTGTACCGGATGGTGCGGAGGCCACAGCCTCGTCGAAGGCAGAAGCCAGGACTGCCGGAGCGATGTGCATGAGTTCAGGAGAGGGAACCGCGAAGTCAGAAACAGGAGTTTCGATCTGAGCACCAGTTGGTACTGGTTCGGGCACTTGGGTAACGGCAGTATCCCCGTTTCTGCTTTGCGCAGCATTGAGAATCTGCAAGAGCTCGGCTTTGTGCGCCGAAAGCGCACCGCGCAGTTCTTCAGTAATGGTGCCCTTTGGCGCATCGATTACCAGGCGATCGTCGCCGGAGGTTTTTACCTCGACGCCCTTTTCGCGGAGTTGGGCAAGCAATTCATGGGCTGTCATAGTTCGATCACCTCGCGTTCGATTTGGGTTGGCGGTGAAGAAGATTCAGGAATGGCGGCGGGAGTATTAGTCGCGTTTGCAGTGGCGGGGACTTCGTCGGGCCCTGCAGTCGCGCAGGCTTCGATAGCATGTTTGAGTAAGGTGCGGGGCACCTTGCGATCGTTTTCGGTTTGCATCAGGGAATTCAACGGACCGATGGCTGCCGGATCTCGCAGATCCATCAGCGCTTCAACTGAGGCCCGCCGGACATCCGGAGACGGATCGCCGAGCGCGCCAATCAAATGTGGAGTGGCCTCTTTGTCGTGAACAAAACTGAGCCGGCGTGCGGCTGCGGCGCGTTCGTTCGGAGAATCCGCGATGCGGAGGTCGCGCGTGGCATCGTCAAAATAACCGTGCTTCATGAAAGCAGTCCGCGCGTGTTCGCGGCGCGCAACGTTTCTACCGACAATCGCTGAAAGCAACTCGGCGCCGACCAACTGTCTTGTCTCGCGATCGTCTGAACCAATAACGGTGTGGTCATAATCGCCGCCGTTCATCAGCTTGCGGGCTTCTTCGTTAACCTGGGCGATTCGCTCGCGCCGCGGAGCTTCCGCGGGCAATGGATCGGAAACAGGTGCGGCTTTAACTTCATCGACTGATCTTTCGGAGTTGGATGCTGCGGCCACGACACCCGGGATGGCGGCAGCGACAACCGCAGGCGAAACGTCAGGCGCGGATTTCGATTCCGCGGTCGATTCAACACTCGGAGCGGTTTTTTTTGCAGTCGTGCCCTTGCCCGATCTAATAACGCCGAACCGCACGCGTTTAGGTGACTTGGCGCGGCGGCGCTGAAACAGAAAGAGCGCGATTAATAAAAGCAGCACGACGGCGCCGGTGGCAACGGGCACAGGGTTTAGCTGAGCCAGCAGAATCCAATAGTGAATACGCTCTTTCAGCCGGCTCCAGCGATCCGGGCCGGATTGGTTAGTCGTCGTCAACGGAGTTGGCTGAATCGTGGGGGAGGCTAAAGCTGTCGGGGCTGTCGAAGAATATTTTTGCGCCGGTGGCGACGGCTGCGTCTTCGCAATCGGAGAAGAAACTGGTGAAGACACCGGAGTGGCCGCTGGTTTTGATCCGGAATTCGCCGCGGGGGTCGCGGAAGGACTTGTCTTGCTCGCTAAATTTGAATTGCGCGCATCACGCGAGGCTAAGTTTGAATTGCGCGCATCACGGGCAGTTGGCCGGGTAGAGCGATCCACAGCATTCTTGTTAGCCGATGACGCCGTGGCTTTTCGCTGATTAATATTCGAATTTGAATTCTTATTCGATCCCGCGTTCGTCGCAGGCCGCGGGACGGCGCGGTTGCTGTTCGATGCTATTGCAGGGCTGGCGCCGGCCACGGTGAACACGACCTCGAGCCGGTTTGAGCGCTGCTCGACGCGCGCGCTCGTGCCCGGTTGGAGTCGAAAGGAAACCACCGTGCTGTCACCTATGCGCTGAACCTTCACGTCGCTAAAACCGCGCCCGCGAAGGGCATCGGCGCGAGGGACGTCGGCGGCCGGGATCTTGATATAGAAACGATCGCCGCGCCGGTAAGCTTCATAATCATTCAACGACTGATCGGAACTGAGCGCGACCCGGGAACCTTCCGGCGAATCGCTCGAATGCAGGGTAGCGACGTGTGGCCGGTTTGCCGATCTGTTGGAATTTATTTGCCCGCGTGGTTTGGTGATCCGGCCTTGCGCCGCAACTATGGCGGCGCTGATCACGAGAACTATGCCGTATCTTAAAACCGAGGACGCGGTCCTGGCACAGCGGGGCGATTGGTTTGTCGTTTTCATCATTGGGGCAACACTAACGAAAACCTTCGAGAGACTAGAGGGAATTATGCAACGACATCGCGTCGTTGTCACTTGTGGGTAAGCCAAAGACTGGCTGGTCCTGATCCAGTTTATACAGGACTTCGAGCATCGCCGTCCGAACTTCCTCAGGCAGGCCGTCGCCGCCTACCAAATCGCGCAGAGTGGGCGCCAAATCCGGTTGTCCGGCTAAGTTTAATACGCGAACCGCGCAGAGGCGCGCTTCGTCATCCTTGTGGTTCTGAATTACATCCAGAATCGGTTGCGTTTCATGCGCTCGCGCCAGCAATGAGAAGAGCGAGAACGCTTCATAGGCCTGGTGACGGTCCTCGCTGGCCAGGCGATCGACTGCCTGCGCGACAATCCCTGTTTTGACGCACGCCCGTGCGACATTTCGCAGCGTGTCGGCATCGGCAGTTTCCATCACGCGCACATAGGCGTCCGCGCGATCAAAGTGAAGTCCGGTGAGAGTGCGGGCCGCGGCGGCGCGGACCTCGCGTGACTCGTCGGCGAGAGCGACGAGCACCGTGCCAAAAACTGATTCATGATCGATCGCGCCCAGTCCGGTAACTGCCGCTGAGCGGATACCGGAATCCGGATCGCTGAGTGCCAAAGTATTAAGCGCGGCCACCGAACGACGCACGGGATGCGCCGCGAGTTCGCTGATGACCTGTGCTCGCACGTGTTCATCAGAACTTTCCAAACGACTAAGGATCTCTGTGAGTGTGTCGTCATCGTCTCCGGCGGGAAGATCTTCGAATGCCAGCCCGCTGCCCACTTCGAGAGCCGGTGCGGGCGAACTGCCGTCGCCGAGCAACGAAGAATCCGAAGACGGCGCGTCGAGGTATCCCAGGCTTTCCACTGAGCATGCGCTTAGGCACTCGCTCAAGAGCGACGCCGGAATCTCCGGATGGCGACGCGCGATATCGAGCAGGGCGCCGATCGCTGCCGGCATTTTCAGTTCACCAAGGCTGGACACCGCCTGGTTGCGCACAACGGAATCTGAATCATGCAGTGCTTCGATCAAGAAATTGAGAGAGCTTTTCGATCCGATCTGGCCCAACGCTCGGGCTGCTGATGAACGTTCCCAGGCATCACGACCCAGTAGCATCAGCGCGCTTTGACGAGCGACAAATCCATACTCTTCGAGGGCCTCTTGTGCGCGGCGCCGGCCATCTTCGCCGATGTCCGAGGAATCAAGCGCTTTGATCAGCGATGCCTCAATGGCGCGCCGGTCATCGGGCGCGCGCGAACCCATTACGTCCATTCGGTGAGGCTTACCGAGGACAAGCTTACCGACTTCCTGATCGATTCGATACGCGCCATAGACCGACGCCTCGACTACTGGCGGAGCGGGCTTCTCCCAAATCTGGGCTCCTTCAATGATTGGCGAACGACGTTCCGTTACTGGACCACGACGTTCCACGATCGCGCCCGACTCAGCCGCCATGCGGGAGTTCGTTAGTTGCGGGTTCTCGGGACGAGTTCTTCCCGGTGACTTAACCGGCTCGGCAACCTCGAAGGCCTCTGTGGCGGCGTGACGCTTCTTATAGACGACCAGGGCGAGCACCGCGAGTACCAGAAAAATAATGATCGAGTAGGGCGAGAAGATCAATGACGAGTCGTCTGGAGCTGCCTCCTGAATGGCCGCGTGGGCAGTGCCCGACGCGCACAGAGTCAGGAGCGCGACGGCCAGAACGGCGTTGATCGCTCGGGGCGCTTGGCGCGCGGTGGAGGTTGGGTTGTGATTTGGCATGGCGTTCACCATTCTTTTGCTTGGAAGTGGTCCAGTCATTGCGGCGTGATTGCCTGAGAATGTTTTCCGGAGATAACTACGGAATTGTTCTTTCGGTTAATTGCCCGGTGAGAAGGCGAGGGCGTTTCCTATTCGGCGTCGGTGAATTTATATCCGATGCCCCAGACAGTGAGCACCAACTGGGGGTTATCAGGATTCTGCTCGATCTTTGCTCGCAGGCGATTGATGTGAGAATCAATCGTCCGGTCATATCCTTCATAAGAATAATCCCAAATCTTCTCGAGCAAATATTTGCGCGGGAAAACACGACCGGGATTTCCAGCAAACAGACGCAACAGATCAAATTCTTTCGGCGTCAGTTCTACCTGTCTGTCAGCGATAGTCACTTCGCGCCGTACGGGATCGACGCGCAGGCTGCCGCGAACAATCGTTGTTTCATCTTTGCCATCGGCACTAGACACGACCGCCCGGGCCCGTCGCAGCACCGACTTAATGCGGGCTTCGACTTCGCGCAGGCTGAACGGCTTGGTGATGTAGTCATCGGCTCCCATTTCCAGTCCGAGAACCTTGTCGACCACATCGTCCTTGGCAGTGAGCATCAGAATTGGCATTTGCGGGTTCTTCTGTCGCAGTTCCTTGCATACGGCCAGCCCGTCCATCTTTGGCAGCATCAGATCCAGCACCACGACATCCGGACGGTTTTTGACCGCGGCTTCAATCCCGGCGAGGCCGTCGGGTGCGGTACTTACCGCATAGCCCGCTCGCGAGAAATATTCCTCGATCGCAGTCGAAATATTGTCGTCATCCTCAATGATCAGTAGCGAGGTTTTTGGTGCGGGCGCGGCAGCGGTTCCTGCGGCGTCCAGAGAGTGAGAATTGCCCGTCTCCCCAGTAGTTCGATTCGACATTGACTGTTTCCCTCAAGGCGAGAAGACGTTTCGGGGGTGGACGCACTGCAGGGGGCAGGTGCGCCGCTCAGCTAGGACTATAACAGGACAGAGCGTTTCAACTCAAGCCTAAAATTTTTCGAGGTGACGAAAATTGGCAGTAATAACCACGGGGATGTGGTCTAGAGCCACCCCAACATCAACGCCGCATTTTATGAAGCCGGTTTGGGCGGAGCCAACTTCGCACGCAGCCGACTTTCAAATCCTGAGATGGCCGCGACCATCTGGGTCGACGTGCCAGGCTTCTTGCTCAGTTCCTGAAACAGCGCCAGACCCCGTTCGTCACCGAGCGAAACGAGGGCCTCGGCAGCGCCGGCGAACAAACTAAAATTGCGCTTCTCCGCGGCCTCATTCAGGATGGTGCTGAGAATCGGAAATACCCGCAGGTCGTCTTTGCCCGCCGAGCCGAGCACGGCGAGCGCGGACGCGCGCACCGCCGGACGGTTCCCCGCCACATAATACTTGAGGCCGAGATCCAAAGCGCGCTTGTCACCCAGCGCGGCCAATCCGCCAAGCGCGGAAGCCCTGATCGTGTCACGCCAGGAAGGTGCGTCGATCAACTTAACCAGGGAATCGTAAGCGCCGGCACTGCCGGTCTGACCCAGGGCAACTGCCGCTGCCCGAATCACCGCATAGCTCTGATCGTTGAGCAGTTGCCGATATGTGTCGGCCAGAGCAGGATCTTTTGTGGCCGCCAGTGAGGTAATCGCGCGAGCACGAACCCGCGCATTCGGGTCTTTGGTAGCGGCAAGCAATGCATCCTTTGCGTCTTTAAGACCGTTGAGCAACGCCGCTGCCTCGAGACGTGTTCCCCAGAATTGATCTTTTGTTGCCGTTTCGCTGATCGCTTTGATGATCGCCTGCCGATCGGCGGCGCTGGTCTTGTCATCGTTCATTCGCGGCGCAAGTTGTTGCAGCGCCCAGACTCGGCCCAGCACGTCCTGATCGTGGGCCAATTGATACTGCAACTGCCCGGTCGTCTTTGCGAAAATCAATTCTTTGATTAAGGTGCCGCCGTAATCGAAGCCCACCAGCAAAGGTTCAGAGTCGACAGTGAACCTGAAAGTCTGTTCTTCCCTTGGCTCGATGCGTACGCGATCGATGCGAGTACTCGCCGCGGTTCCGATTTCGATGTCTACCGGAGTTTGAAAGTAACTAACCTGAGGAAACTGAGATTCCGGATCGGGGCGTTGCTCCTGAATGACCTTCAGTGTTAGCTCTTTCTTCGACGGGTCATAATCCTGGGTAACACGAAAGACTGGATGACCCATTTTGTAGAGCCATTCGTCAAAAAACCAATCCATCGGTTGCCCGGTAGTCTCTTCGATGGCGATGCGAAACTGAGCAGTTTCAACCGGTTGGTGCGCGTGTTTGGTCAGGTAATGATTAATGGAACGCCACCAGTTGTCTTCGCCCAGGTACGTACGCAGCATGTGCAAGACGGCGCCGCCGCGCGGATACGCGTAAGTATCAAAAACCGCATCGGGATTGGCGTAATTTTTCGTCACGATGGGCCGTCGCTGCCCGCGGGCCCAAGCCTGGTAGTATTGTTCCTGATTTGCTTTGACGTCCAGATAGAGAAAGTCATCTTTGCCCAGATTGTGTTCGTCCCACATCGCCTGAAAGTAAGTGGCAAAACTTTCGTTGAGCCAGATGTCGGACCAACTGCGGCAGGTCACATAATCGCCGAACCATTGATGAGCGAGCTCATGAGACTGCAAGCCGTCGCTGGTGCTGTCCAGTTCGGTGCGCGCATCGTGAATCATGTTGTCGGTTTGCGTGGTCGCGCTGATGTTCTCCATGCCGCCGCCGAAGTCGCGCACCGTGGTCTGCGCATACTTGGCGTAGGGATACTTGACGCCTGTTTTTTCAGAGAAGAACTTCACCATCTCAGGCAAACGCGCCGCCGTGACTTTTCCTTCCGCAACCTCATTCGTGTAGACGTTGGTGACAACCGGAATGCCCGCATAGTCGCCGGTAACCGGCGCAAACTCGCCGACAATTATAGAAGTGAGATAAGTGGCGTGCGGCTCGTCAATCTTCCAGTCATAGGTGCGCGTGCCGTCGGCGTTCTCTTTCACCGAAACAAGCTTGCCGTTGGAAACTACACTCAAGGGTTTTTCAACCGTGGCGACTATTTCCGAAGTAAGAAAATCATTCGGATGATCGAAGCTGGGAAACCAAAGGTGGTTCGTTTCGGCCTCGCCCTGCGACCAAATCTGGCGCGGCCGCGTCGGATCGTCGGGCCGGGGCTTGATAAAACTCAGTCCGCCGCCACCAAGACCGGTGCGCCTTTGCGGCGGCGGTTGGTTCGTGTGGTACGAGATAACTACAGTGAGTTCCTCAGCCGGTTGGTAAGCGCGATCCAGCAAGACCGAAAGCTTTTGCTTCGTGGCGTCGTATTCGAATTTGAGCGGCGCCCCTGAAGCCAGCGCCGCTCCCGAGACAGACATGTAAGCGGCGTCAAAATCTACTCGGCGCAAGTCCTTGACTACGGGCGCGAAGGTGATGCTCGCGGTCCCGATGGCCTGTTCCTGTTCCCAATCAAACCGGAGATCGAGTTTGATGTTTCGCTGATCGTAGTCATGCGCGGGAATGTATTGAGCCGGCGGAATAGGCCGGGCCGCGGGACGGGCCATGCTTTGCGGCGGCGGAGTGGGAGTGGGAGTCGGCGTCTGCGCTTGTCCGCAACCGGCTGGAACGCATAACAAAGCAAGAGTCAGAAAACACTTCGTGGCGGCTTGGCCAAACAGGTCACGTGGTTGCATTGCGATCTCCAATAAGAATTATTGTTTGAACTTGACGCAGTCTTCGCTTGATCCGGACTGGACCTTGAATCTCCTAGCGAGTGACAACGGGGAGCGACGATTCTGTCATTCCGTTGTAGTAAAAGACAAGTGGACCGGGGGGTTGGGTTAGTGGCGCTGTTTTGTCTGTACCGATTTTCATTAGCACCGCGGCTTTAGCCCGGTGATAAATTGTTGGGCTCTGAAGGGAAACCGTTTCAAACGGTTTAGGTTATCGTCGTGCCTTAAATCACCGGGCTAAAGCCACGGTGCTAATGAGGAAGGGAGACAAGAGTAAAACCGCACGGCTATGCATCTGAGTTACTGCGAGAAGCAGGAAAGTGGCACATCTGTTATTTACTCAAAATCCATAAGGGTAAGATTCATGCGGTGGTGGCGCTTCTGCCTATTCCGTGCTTAGGTTGTCTGCCTACTTCGCCGCGCCGGACAGTCTCGCACGCTCAGCTTCGGTCCAATCACACAGGGTTTTCTTGTCCTGCTCTGAGAGCTTCGCTTTCGAGTGCATGGGCAGGTACGAAGGCAAGGGCATCGCGCCATCGTGCACTTCGTCGCAGATCTGTTGCAGCTTCTTAGCCTGGCGATCTCGATCCAGCTTGGCCCATTCTGAAAGATTCAGGTTCCGGCGTCCCTCGTTAATATGATCGACTATCCACCACGAAATTGGCGCGACATTCGTGTACCACGGCCACACGGTTTTGTTTGAATGACAATCGCTACACGAACGGTCAAGAATGTCCCGGACCGGTTGGGTTATCTGCGTGTTTGCTTCGATCGTTTGCGATTGATCGACGGGCGGGTTGGTTCTGGCGGGACGTTTTAACTGTATCCCAACAAACAACACTAACAGTATAATTGCTGTCCATTTTAATAGCTTTCGCAATGGGGTTTACCTGCTTCTTAACAGATTGGTCGCAGCCGAATATCTCATCGCGTCGCGTCTTTTGTCTAATCGGACTTTATGCTTGGGTTGTCAATGAGTTGTCTGATGCGATCGCGAACGTTCACGTCGTGTTCGGTAAGCAGAAGGCGTTTGAGGATGGGTTCTGAAAATCTTCCGTAGTTCCGAATCGCCCGCATCGCGTCTTCGCGAGTTTTGGGATCACGGAGCCTGCTGACCTGTCGCTGCACGTCCCGTTCCGTCTCAGGAGTGATGATCTCAGCGCGACCCACCAGCACGCGAACTATTTGCATGGGCTTGGGATCGATGTCGATGGGAAGCACTGTGTCCGTGGTCTCTCTCGGCAAAACGTAAAAGACCCGCGTGCCCTCTTCAAACCAACTCGTGCGCCAGGTCTTAATCATGGCGTTGGCTTCCTTCTCGTAAAGGCCGGAAGCAATCAGTGTCTGTTTCAGATCACGGATCAACGAGTCGATGTTTTCATTGAGAACCGGGCGCTCGCTGGTCGTCTCGCCGGCGAAAGCATCAAGCAAACGATAACCAATCTTGCCGCCGCGGTTTTCGAAAAGGATCAGGTGCGCGATTGTGTTCTGGGAAAGGTTCTTCAGCATTACCCGATCCCCTCCGAGCTTGACTGAGAGCGGCAGGTCAAAAGTTCCCACACCACGATAAAAAAGAAACTTCTCCTGTTGCGCGGGCTTGCTGTCGGTGCTGCAAACGTGAACCAGAGCAGAGTCAGTCTCGCGCGCGGCGAAATAGTGGCTTGGCGAATACTCCGCCGGCAGATTGAGGGCGGCGCCGGGCATAACTTTGAATCGTCCCCAATTAATTCCCGTGCTAACCAGTCGCGCCTGTGGATACCACTCGGTGATCTTGCCTTTAGGAAAATCAATTTTCACCGAAACATCTATTTCGTTGTTCGAATAAAAGTAGATGACTGGCGTTTCCATTCGCACTTTTGCCGTGAGGTCCGCTTTGGGCGCGGCGTCGCGCAGTCCCGCGCTCCGCTCCTGAATTGTATGGACGAACTTTGGCAAATCCGGTGGGCCGTTCAGTGGTCGCCACTCAAGTGCAATCCCGTCCTTGCCCGCAATAGAAGTGAACGTTCCCCACTCATGAACGATCAGATTGTTATCCGCGTGAGGTCTTTTGGCGGTTTCGTTGTGTCGCGCCGAAAGCTTGACGCCAATGAACCCGAGCAACGCGAGAGCCGGAACGCAAGCGGTGGCAATTCTCAAAGCGCGCATTTTGTTTCCTCCTTAATCCAATCCCAGTTCAGAGTTCAAGCTTTGGCTTGCCGCGAGCGAACGAAAAGAGCATGAAACAAGTGCAAATTCAACCGTCGCTAAGCGACGAGAACGGTTCACTGCCTGGTCCCGGCGTTGAAACGCTGGGCTAAACTCAAACCGACGCTACGCGTCGAAGACATCTATTCTGAGCTTCCTAAAGGTTGAACTCCAAACTCCTCCTAAACTTGCGCTCTGGCGATTCATTTCTTGCCTTCCAGGCCGCTCAACCTAGCACGTCCGCGAGCCCAGCGTTTCGCCCACTCGTTGAGCAACCCCGAAGATACCGGATCGTTCCACGTTGATTCGAGCCGTTCTTTCCAGGCGTCAAGCATCCGCTGGTTGAGTTTCAAAATACCTTCACGCGTCACGCCGTCCGGCGGAGCCACAAGCGCGGCCAGGCGATCGAAGACCACCCCTCGATCCACTTCGGTCACGCGCGGCAATAAATTCCACAGCGTGAGTGTGTCGCGCACGCGAGCGTTGGAAAGCACAATCTTAAGCTGTGCGCGATCTTGATCGGTATCAACTCTGGTCAGCGCCGATCGAAACGTTGTCGATGCGTCTTCAAAGTACGGCGTACCCGGTCCAATGCCGGGTCTGGTCGTACATGCGGCGCCGGCGGGCACCACCGACTCCCGATCTTTCAACTGAAGTGAAACCCATCCGGTCGTCACGCGCAAGAGGCTGTTGCCTGCCTTGTCGACTTCCAAGGTGTAAGCGCAACCGAGATCTTCGGCCACCGCCGAGGGCGTGTTAACGAAAAAAAGTTTTGGCGGCGCCGAAATTCGCGCGCTCAAACGGCCCTCCGCCAACTCGAGTCGATGCTCGGTCGGCTTTGTCTCCAGCAGACGCACGCGGCTGTTGGAATCAATATCAACCTGTCCAATGTCGCTGACGCTAATCTGCGCGCGCGAGTTGGTGTCAGTTTCGATCCATTGGCCCACTCCGAGTTTCGCTTTGTCACTCACGAGGGCAGATCCGATCCGTGGCGCGCCCGCGAGACGAGCGACATTCCAGGATGACCCAGCGGGCGCCAAAGGCCTCGTGCTCTGACGCAGCCAGAACGCCGCAAACCCGAATACCAGCACGACTAAAGCTATGGAAGCCAAAACGAAACGTGGTTGGATCGGGAAGGGAATCAGGCGATGGTGCGGGCGTCTGACGGCTGACTCACCATCGCGTTCGAGCGCAATCTCAATTCCGGACCAAAGGGACTCGGGCGCCTCGATCAGCGGCATCTGCGCCGCCAACCTGGCGCCGAACCTGACCTCTTCGAACTCACCGCGACAACGCTGGCAACTAATGAGATGTTCGGCAACTCGCTGCGACTGTGCGGGCGAGAGCTCGTCATGGCAGTAGGCCGACGTCAAACTGGAAACGTGTTTAGTAAGCATCTCCGTTCTCCAAAGTGGCACAGACTTCAGTCTGTGATTCGCTTCATCATTCACAGACTGAAGTCTGTGCCACTAAATCTTCAACTCGCCGCGCAAGTAGCTCAGCTTCTTAGCCAGCGCCTTATGCGCGCGATTCAAACGCGAAGCGACTGTGCCTTTGGAACAGCCCAGGACTTCGCTGATCTCCTCATACGAAAGGCCCTCGATATACTTCAACATGATCGGCAACCGCATCTTCGGCTTCAATCCGTCAATCGCCTCGCGTACTGAGCCGGCGATTTCCCGCCGCTCGTATCCGGTCTCTGGCGATTTTCTATAAGTGGTCATCGGCGTGAATTCTTCGACCGGCAAAAACCGTCTTTGTTTCCTACGTTCATCCAGGCATGAATTAATGACCAGCCGGTACAGCCACGTGGTGAACTCTGAATCACCTCGGAACTGGCCAATGCGGGTAAACAGCTTCACAAAGATTTGCTGCGTCACGTCGTCCGCGGCAGTTTCATCGCCGAGCGAATAGCAGGCGATCGAATACACACGATCCTTGTATGCCTCAAAGAGCAGACGAAAGGCTTCCCGGTCGCCTTGCTGACATGCATGGATAACGCCCGCGTTAATCGAATCTGGCGAACTTTGCATTCGCTGCCCCGCATTGATGGCGGTTAGCTCGAGCATCGCTTATTTAGACGAGAGAGGTTTGTTTTTTCTTCCGCACGAGCAAAAAAAAGGCTTTGCCCTCCTAAGACGGCAAAGCCACCTTCACATTGAGAAAGCTGCTGAATCGCGCTATCGCTGGAAGCCGACGCTCAACGCTCAGCGCGTGACGTGGACCAGCATCTCAGTGCCTGAATCAATCTTCAGCTCTTTACTTCCATTGATTGCCAGCGAGCCGGCGCCGCCAGCGCCGCCGAGGATCAGTCCAATGGCCGCGCCCTTGCCGCCGCCGGCCAGTCCGCCGATGATCGCGCCCGCCGTGGCGCCTATGCCGCTGCGTTTGAGCGCCTGTGTGCCGCGACCTTCCGACTGCACGCCGCCTTCGTTGTCCGTTCTTCCCGCTGATCCATAGACCTTCGTGACATAGCCATGAAGCACACTATGCTTCTCCTCGGGTAAGTCGATAGAATCGAAGGCCAGGTTCATCGTGGTCCGTCCGGTTACTTTACCTGAGTGGACGATCGAACGTATATGTCCGTGCACAATCGCTTCATTGAAGCGAACGGGATCGATTACGGTGGCCGTAAACCGGTCGCCCGACCGCGATTCTTTGCTGGACAAGGTATCGTTTAAGCGAACTTTTAGATTTGTCCCTACCGGGACGAGAATCGGGGTCGTAGGTTGCGGCGCTGGTCGCTGCAAGCGTGGCGCCGTTCGCCGCGCGCGCGGCCTTCTCCTCTGAGCGCTGGCCATCACCGGCATGGCGATCAGAATTGAAAGCACGATTAAGATCCTGGTTGTGTGATTGACTTTCATTAGACTCCTCCTGCTGTCAGGGCGGTGATTTCAAACAAGGGGCGGAGGGGGTTGCAGTTCTTACTTGGCGGCCAACGCAAGGCGGGCCACTTCTTTTGCCTGGGCGATTTGCAGCTGATCTTCGCCTTCGAATGATCGCTGCCGGTGCACCGTGCCGTCGGAATCGAAGATGTAGGACGAAGGGGCTTCGCGCATGATGATGTCCTGCAGGCGCATCAATCCGTAAAGCAAAGCTTCTGGGCGCGGCGGACAACCGGGAATATAAACGTCTACCGGGATTGTGCGATCGACGCCTTGCATGGTCGAGTAGGAATCGAACGGCCCGCCGGTCGAGGCGCACGCGCCCATCGAAATTACCCACTTGGGCTCAGGCATCTGATCGTAGACGCGCCGTACGACCGGGCCCATCTTCAAAGTCACGGTACCGGCAATGATAATTAGATCGCTTTGTCTCGGGCTGGGCCGAAACACGCCGGCGCCAAATCGATCGATATCGAAACGTCCCGCGCCGGTGGCCATCATCTCAATAGCGCAACAAGCCAGCCCAAAGGTCATCGGCCAGATCGCGGACTTGCGTGCCCAATTAACCACCGGCGCCGCGATATCGATCGCCCTGGCGGCAACCGAGCGACGCACATAGTTCGTGATCGCATCGACCGTGGTTAAGACAAAGCCTTCGTCGTGTTCAGCCATTTTAGAATTTCGAATTTCGAATTTCGGATTTCGGATTTCGGATTGCGAATTAGAGCGGCTTGCTTTTGAAAATTCGCAATTCGCAATACACAATTCGCAATTTTCTCAGGCCCACTCCAAAGCGCCTTTGCGCCAAGCGTAGTAATAACCGACCACCAGAATCCCAATGAAGACAAGCATCTCGATTAGGGCAAACTTCGTGAACGAAAAGTCTCGGCCCATGAAGATAATTGCCCAGGGCAACAGAAAAATTGTTTCGACGTCGAAGATCAGAAACAGCATCGCGACGATGTAATAACGGACCGTGAACCTGTCGTGCGCGCCGGTTTCCGGATCGATGCCGCATTCATACGGCCGCATCTTGTCTTTCTGATATTTAAATGGCCGCAGGAAGCGTCCCAGGATCAAAGGCATCACCGGAAAGGCGACCGCAAAAACTAAAAAGACCAGCACCGGCAGATACGCCGTGCCCGGTCCTCCAACAGTATGCGCGGTCGTGGTTGTGGCGGCTTGTAACAAAAGCATCGTGGTTGCTTAGAAAAGCATCGCGCTCAACTCAAGTTGTCTTCGGAAATTCGTGAACAAGAAAATATTAAGTGCCGCATGAGATTAATGTCAATGAAGAAGTGCTCCTCCATCGTCGACAAAGTGCGCCTTCATCGTCCGCACAGCGGACGAATGACAATCGCCCCGCACTTCAGTGCTGGGTAAGGAAGTAAAAAGATTGACCCCAGCCCGCGAAGCGGGCGACAGAGATTACGGAGCTGCTCGCGGAAGCGAGCGGGTTAATATGCAGGTGACAGATTCTCTCCAAACCCCTTCCTGCGCGACACGATCCGCTTGCTACAGCGATCGATTCCATACCCCGGGGCCGGTGACCCTGCCCCCTCGCCGCCGCCACCCGCGGCGCCGCCGAATCAATCTGCCTTGATGACAAAACCACGTCCAGCGGCGTTGCAACAACGTGCCGAAACACCACAGCAACATGCCTCGACGGCGCGACAATCTGTAGAAATGCTAAAACAAACTGCAACGACGACACAGCAACGCGCGACGGTACCAAAACAGCGTGCAACGACGCCAAGACAAGGTGCAGTGACACCAAAACAGCGTGCGGCGACGCCAAAACAAGCCGCAGAAATGCTAAAACATTGAGGAAAACCACGGTTAGCTCATGTGAATGGCGTGAACGGCAACCCGCAAGGGTTGCAAGCGAGTAGCCGGTGGTCGAAGCGGAGCGGAGACCACCGGAAACCAAGCCACAAAACATCAGCACCCTGACGGGGTGCCAGCAAACCCCTTTGCGCCAATGAGACGCCAAAATTGCGCTCGCTATAGTGTTTCAATTGGATGCAGGTGCACACCCTCGGCCTGTGATTGATTTCGGAACGTAGAGTGCCCCGACGCAAAGGGCCTATATGTAAAAGGGAGTGCTTTGCTCAGAAGAGGCGCGGCCAAGGAAGGAGGGCGCAATGCTGTGGAGTGCACCGACTTGTCGGCGCTTTGGAATCCGGCGACCTGTCAACGGCATTTGTCGCGACATAGTAAAGCGGTGACAAGTCACCACACTCCAAACAAGAAGCCTACCAATTCTTCGCCGCCGCTTCCGCGTCTTCGAGTTCTTCCTTCCGCCGCCAGTAACCACACTGCTCGATCAGCCTGCCAGCCTTCTTGCGCTTCTGGTTTTGGCGGATGAGGTACGCGATTTAACGCCCGGTGCGGGCGTTTTCTTCCCTCGAACTCGCTTTATGACGGGTAGCAAGTCTTTGCGAACTTGATCCCACGCGGCTGACCTGAGAGCAGCTTGAGCGATACTCTTGTACCGCGGCGCCAAACGTTGGAGTTTTCCTAGAAAAGGATCGTCATCGCACGC
The DNA here is from genome assembly GCA_033858155.1 of Blastocatellia bacterium. Lineage (GTDB taxonomy): Bacteria > Acidobacteriota > Blastocatellia > Pyrinomonadales > Pyrinomonadaceae > UBA11740. The sequence goes on along the minus strand of JAWVCT010000058.1, from coordinate 81,914 downwards.
GCAAGGTTCGAGCTTCACAGTTACAATCTCGACTTGCTTCTTGGCATGCCGTTCCCGAGCGCGGCGAAGCTCAGGATCCTTGATGTAAGGTCGCACCAAGGAGGTCTGGCTCGCGATGAAGAGAAAGATGTCCATCTCTTCAAGTCGGCGGCGGATCTCCTCATCCCATTCCGCGCCAGCAATCAACCGTGTGTCGAGCCACGATGTTAGTCCGTGGTACTGCTCAAGGGCGTCGAGCATTACGTCGAGTCGCTTGAGTTGGCGCTCGTCCTCATGAGCGTAACTGACAAACACTCTGACAGGTACCGGTGCGGTTTCAGGGGCGCGATCTATCGCACGCGCCTCGGCCGGGAGTAGCTTGTTCAGTTCTCTCGGCACATTCACTTCTGCCGTACCTTCCGGCTGAATCGGCAACTTCTGCGTCGGTACGCCCGCCTTTTCGACCTCACGCAGCGACCTTACGCTAATCCATTGCTTGTTCTCGCCCGTTAGTTCCAACTCTTCCACCGGCTGCATCTTCAATTCGCCGTGGAGTGATTCCAGCTCACGACGCACAATTGTCACAAGCATACGGCGCGTATCGTCGTCGCCACCGAGGCAGAACACATTCAGCTCTGGCCGATCTGTCTCGGCGCGAATCAACGCACCCGCTTTAGCGTGACGCAATACCACACCGTGACGCCAATGCGGCGCGCCGTCGCTCAGAGCGTGAGTGCGCACAATAAATCGCGGCAGAAGCCCTGGCGGTAGCACCTCGTAACGATAGCGCAGTCGGACCGGCGCCTTAGCCCATTGTTCCTCCATTTTTGGCTCCAACTCCGGGAGCAATTCAGGCACCAGATAACGAGCAGGCTTACCCTTTTCCTCCTCGCTCGCATAGCAAAGCTGAAAGGCGCGCATCAAATCGAGAATGAACCCGTGAGTTTTAGGAGGGTAATCAGCCACCTTAATTATTTTCTTGTCTTCAGCCTCGAGTAAGACTTGCGGCATATCGCTTACCGTAAGCTGGCCGTCGTTGTTCACCACCGAAGGCGAACGAATCACAGCATAAACACCGCCTGTCACCCATCCGGGATTGAGCACCCGCGTGTCGTGAAGTCGCGGGTCCTTTCCGAAGTAAAGCGCCAGCCCGAGTGCATGGAGTATTCCCGCAAGGTCGGCTTGGGCGGAAGGCCTCTTCTCGCCGTACCTAGAACAGAGATTGATGTATCGCCTATACGTAAGGAAATTATCCCGCATTCCGCTAACTGCATCCTTAATCGTCCGCCAACGCTTTGGAAAAGGAAGCCAAACATCGGGCATTTGTTTTTCGACTGTCTCATTGATCTTGCGTCGCAACTTTTCGATGCCGTCACCGTGCCATGCGTCGGTAGCCATAAATCCTACGATAAACGGAAACTTTCGACGCAATTTCACTTCATCTACTTTCCAAGGACGGTCGTGACTCCAATTCATTGCCACGATAACGGGCGAACCACCACCTTGGGTCTCGATAAGCTTAAGCCAATACTCCGCGTCCCTTTGCGCTAGGCCGGTTCGTGGTTCGAGTACTAGCAGATACAAACTGCGCTCAGTGAGAAAAAACTGGTGCGTAGCATGAAGAATTTCCTGGCCGCCAAAATCCCAGGCTCTGGCCCGCACCTGCCCGCGCCTACAGTTGAGCATCAATTCGCGAATGGCGATAGAATGCGTCTCCAACTCATGCTCGTCCGGCTCCTCGCCTGCGAGACGCTTGACTAGCGTAGTCTTGCCAGCGCCGCCTCGGCCAACCAGAAGAAGTTTTAGCTCAAGCAGCGGTCTGCCTTTCTTCCCTCGCGACTCGAAGTAATACCGGAGGACTTCTTGGGGAGGCCGCTCAAGAATGCTACTTGGTAATCGCAGTTTTGGGTTCTGGCGCAAGCTAAGTTCCTTTAGTGGCAACTGGCGAAGACCATCAGGAATCGTTTCAAGACGATTTCCCCACAAGAACAAACCAGTGAGATGACGCAACGATCCGACCTGCGCGGGCAGCCCTACTAGCTGGTTGCGACTCAGCTCGATCGCCTTCAATAGCGAAAGTTCGCCGATCCATTCAGGCAACTCCGTCAGCTTGTTCCCCGCTAAGCTGAGAATCTCAAGGGTACTAAGGGCACGCAGGTTTTGTGGGACTTTTCCAAGCCCGAGGTTACTTAGATCGAGTTCCCCTGTTTTCGCACCAAACCTTGTGCGCAGGCTCGCATCACTCTTGGGGTCGCGGCGTCGACGCGCTACCTTGTTACGTTGCCATTCCGAGATCCGGGCTTCAGCAATTTCCTCTGGCGTGCGCTTCACGCCACGTCTTCCTGCTTTGCGCGTAGGCTTGGCACCTTTCGTTGGTCGCTGCTTAGCCATGTTTCCTCCTCCTTAAGCGCGTTTTGAGACCTACCTAAACACCGAAAACCCGGCAAAGATCATCTGCACATCCACGCCCGGATTGAAGGTCGCGCGATTGCCGTTCGAGATGTGTTGGTACTTGTAGCCGATTGTGAAGGCGCGGTGGTTAGGGTTGACGATTTGGACGCCGCCGCTGAAGTCGAAGGTGAAGTTGAAGCGGGCGGCGCCCGCGACGGGCGCTTGTTCGTTGAAGTAGAGGAAGCCTCCGGTGGCTTGGGCGAATGGTTGCACGCGGCGGTTGCGGCGGAAATTGAACTTCAAACCAATCGGTGCGGCGCCCCAGGCGTAGACGCTCTTGCGCGTTTGGGTGAACACGAAACCTGATCCGGAGGGCACTGCCGTGAATCTGTTGTTTGAAAGGATTGCGACGGGGACAACGTCGATTGTCCATTCGAAGGCGACGGTCTTGCTCGCGGCGAGCACGCGACCATAGCGAAGGCCAATGTTGCCGAATCGCGCGTCCGGGGTTTTGCCGATCAGCGTCGGCGAATTAAACGAGATGCCGCCCCAGACGCCAAACTCGTTCCAATGTTTCTGGATTCCTTCTGTGGTTGATTGAGCGCCCGCGGCTGGAGCAGAAGAATTGTCAGGCGCCTGGGCCATGAGCACAACCGACAAAGCCAGGAGCAGCAGGCACGAGAAGATGGCCTGCTGAATGACTTTGAGTTGGAACAGATTCGACCAAAGAGATCGTTGGACGCTGTGAGGACCGGTTCGCATGGCGGACTCCTTCGTGAAAGATCAAGGCCTCGGGATTCAAGCCAGGTTGAGGCCAGCTAAGAGAGAAAGCAGCTCAGGGTTAGCGCTTAAACTTCGACGCTGCCGCATTCTTAATGATCAGTCTTCGCCTGTCAATCAGAAATCGGATGCAGGTATTTAACCACGACGGCACAGAGGACACGGAAGTAAGGCGAAGAATTGAGACACGTGTCCCTCAATGACTCTGACAGTAGTTCCTTTCGTGCGAAACCAGACGAAAATAGAAAACCGTCGTCCCTGGTTGATTACCTCTTAATGAGACGTGCTGCCTTCGAGCAAAGCAACGGCGTGTGACAAGACCGGCCGAATAATCTCAAAGCTTTCGCGCACCGCTTTGGGCGAGCCGGGAAGATTGACTATCAGCGTTCCGGATCGAATCCCGCAAACGCCGCGGGAGATCATCGCCATCGGCGTCTGCTTAAGAGTTCCGATGCGCATGGCTTCGGGCAGGCCGGGAGCTTCGCGCTCGATGACGTTGCGGGTGGCCTCGGGTGCATTGTCGCGCGGCCCAAAGCCCGTACCGCCCGTGGTCACGATCAGGTTTACGTCTCTTCGATCACTGTAAGCAATCAGCTTGGCGGCGAGCGGCTCCAGATCGTCGTTGATGATTTCTTTCGCGACGATCTCAGCGCCGAGGTCGGTTAAGAGTTGAACGAGGGTCTCGCCGGACGTATCTTCGCGCTCGCCGGCAGAGCAGGCGTCGCTGGATGTGATTACGACTGCGCGAATCAGTGTGGGCATAAAATTACGAGATCAAGTTTGGCGGGCTCACCTGTGCGCCCAAAACGGAGGCGGACAAGTCCGCCTTCTAAACAAAGAGTTTCGGCGCGAGGGCGGTGACAAGCCCCGCCGCTACGTTCTTTTTCTGGCGTGTTCTTTCAGCCAGCAACGATCCATTACCACTAATAATCCCGCGTCTACAGCACGCTGTGCGGCTGCTTCATCGATCACGCCTTCCTGCAGCCAGACTGCTTTGGCGCCGATCGCGATGGCTTCATCAACCACGGCGCCGGCTTCTTCCGATCTTCGGAATACGTCGACGAGGTCAATCTTGTCAGTTAGCTCGTTTAGCGACGCATAAGACTTTTCGCCCAGCACTTCGGTCTCGTTCGGGTTTACCGGGATGACTCGATAGCCGGCGCGCTGCATGTAGGCCGCGACGCCGTGCGACGGCCGCCATGTACTTGATGATAAACCGACGACCGCGATGGTGCGGCATTCGTCGAGGATGCGCGCGATTGTTTCGTTGCTATTGATTTCCAAAATGAATACCAAGCCCTATGCAGGCCAGAAATACCAACGGGATCTCGTCCCGTAGGGACGAAATGTTTATAGCCAGCAAGATTCTATTGAGTCACCTAGCTCCGTTAGGAGCGAAATGTAAGCCGAGTTATGTTTCGCTCCTGACGGAGCTACGTTCATTATTTCCGATGCAGTTCTATAAACATCTCGCTCCTAACGGAGCGAGGAATAAGCCAACCCTTACCAGTGAATGAGGCCAGTACTGGGAGCGGTAGCGACCGGGTTTCGGTATCACGATGGTCGAGATCGCCAGGATCGAGATCGGGTCGCTACCGCTTCCCGTTACTGAACTCATAAAACAAACCGGCCTTCATGGCGCCGATTGCCCCAACCGCATGCAAGTCCTGCAGAGCGTAGACCGCAATTTCTTTCACAGTGGCGCGCGATGTCAGCGCTTCGATCAGCGCTTGTGCGCCGGTCATTGTGGTCACGCACGGAACGTTGTATTGCAGAGCCGCGCGGCGAATGGCTTGTTCGTCGTAATGCGAAGCTCGGCCCAGAGGCGTGTTGATTACCAGGGCCACCTCGCCTTGCTTGATATGGTCGGCAACGTTTGGACGTCCTTCGTTAACTTTGAAGACGGTTGCGACTTCCAAACCAACTTCGCGCAGGCGCGCCGCCGTCCCGACCGTCGCCATTAAGTCGAAGCCCAGGCGCTTCAGCCTTCGAGCGATCAACGCCGCCTGACCCTTGTCAGCTTCGTTCACACTGATGAAGGCCGTGCCCTTTTCGGGTAGAGCGATACCGGCGGAGATCATGGCCTTTGCATACGCTTCGCCAAAACTTTCACCGACACCCATAACTTCTCCGGTCGAATGCATTTCAGGACTCAAAACAGGATCGACGCCGGGAAACTTTCGGAAAGGGAAGACCGGCGACTTGATATAGAAACGATCGACGGTGAGCTCTTCAGGCAAACCAAATTCCTTGAGCTTCCGTCCGGCCATCACCAGGGCCGCAACGCGGGCCAGCGGGACACCAGTCGCCTTCGAGACAAACGGCACGGTGCGTGACGCTCGCGGATTAACTTCCAGTACATAGACGCGATCGTCTTTGATCGCGAATTGAATATTCATCAGCCCGTTCACGGTCAAAGCGGACGCGAGCTTGCGCGTGTAATGCCGCATGGTCTCGATGTGTTCGGCCGCGATGCGCACCGGCGGCAGCACGCATGAAGAATCGCCTGAGTGAATCCCCGCTTCCTCAATGTGCTCCTGAATTCCGGCAATCACGCAGGCGCTGTCGTCGGCGAGGGCATCAACGTCGAACTCAGCGGCTTGCTCAAGAAACTTATCGATCAGCACCGGACGATCGTGAGAGAAGTCTACGGCGGTGCGCATGTAATCATCGAGCGTTTCCTCATCATAAACGATCGCCATGGCCCGGCCACCGAGCACGTAGCTGGGTCGCACCAGCACTGGATAGCCTATGCGTTCGGCAATCGCTCTGGCTTCGTTGATCGATGTGGCCGTGCCGTTCTGAGGTTGGGGAATTCCCAGCTCATCCAGCAGCGAGCCGAAACGCTTTCGGTCTTCCGCCAGGTCTATCGAGTCAGGCGAGGTACCGATGATGGGGACGCCCGCTTCGTGCAAACGCATGGCCAGGTTCAAAGGAGTCTGGCCGCCAAATTGAACAATCACCCCCGCTGGTTTTTCGACGTCGACGATGTTCATCACGTCTTCAAACGTGAGCGGCTCGAAGTACAAACGATCGGAAGTGTCATAGTCGGTCGAGACCGTTTCCGGATTGCAGTTGACCATGATCGTTTCAAAGCCGGCTTCGTGCAGCGCAAACGACGCGTGACAACAGCAGTAATCGAACTCGATGCCCTGGCCGATGCGATTTGGGCCCGAACCCAGGATCATGATCTTTTGCCGATCGGTTGGCTGGGCTTCGTCCTCATCTTCATAGGTCGAGTAAAGATAGGGTGTGTAGGATTCGAACTCGGCGCCGCAGGTGTCTACGCGCTTGTAGACGGGAATCAAGCCGAGCGTTTTGCGATACGCGCGGACTTCGTCTTCCGTGCGATTGGTCAGATAGGCCAGACGGCGATCGGACAGCGCCGCTTCTTTGAAAGCACGCAAAAGATCGAGCGGAATGTTTTCGAGTTTCGGTGTGTTCGTCTGTGCTCCGCTTGAACCACCCGCTGACGCAGGCGGCACTGACTCGACTTCCTTCTGAATCTCCATCACCTGTTTGATTTGATCGAGAAACCACGGATCGATCCGCGACAAGCGATATATTTCATCAATCGACCAGCCATGTTCAAGCGCGTAGGTGATGTAGGAAAAACGCTGCGAGTTTGGGCGGGCCAGCTTTCGCTGCAACTCATCGTTCGAGACGTTTTCGAGACGCAGAGGCTTAACCGCTTCCAGCGAACGCAGGCCTTTAAAGAGAGATTCTTTGAACGTGCGGCCGATGGCCATTACTTCGCCGACCGATTTCATCTGCGTGCCGAGCACGTCTTCCGCGTCCCGAAACTTTTCGAAATTCCATTTGGGAATCTTGGTAACGACATAGTCGATGGTCGGCTCGAACGACGCCGGCGTCTTCCTGGTGATGTCGTTGGGAATTTCGTCGAGGGTATAGCCGACCGCGAGTTTGGCCGCGATCTTCGCAATCGGGAAGCCCGTCGCCTTTGAAGCCAACGCCGACGAACGGGAGACCCGCGGGTTCATTTCAATGATGCGGATTTCGCCGTTCTCGGGATTTACCGCGAACTGAATGTTCGAGCCGCCGGTTTCCACGCCGACTTTGCGAATGATGGTAATCGCCATGTCGCGCAGCCGTTGATATTCGCGATCGGTAAGCGTTTGCGCCGGAGCGACAGTGATCGAATCGCCGGTGTGCACGCCCATCGGATCGAAGTTCTCGATGGAACAAATGATGACGACGTTGTCGGCCAGATCGCGCATCACTTCCAGCTCGAACTCTTTCCAGCCCAGGATCGATTCTTCGATCAGCACTTCATGAATTGGCGAAGCCGCCAAGCCGTTGCGCACTATCTCTTCAAACTCTTCGGGATTAAAAGCAGTGCCGGCGCCCGTGCCGCCGAGAGTGAATGAAGGCCGGATAATCGCGGGGTAGCCGGTTTCCTGCACGATTACTTCAGCTTCCGCCCAGGATTTTGCGAATCCGCCGACGGGCATCGGCAGTCCCAACTCGTCCATTGCCTGCTTGAATAGCAAGCGATCTTCCGCGACCTTGATCGCTTCGCGCTTGGCGCCGATCATTTCCACGCCGCATTCTTCGAGCACGCCCGCATCGGCCAGGTCGATGGCCAGATTCAGCGCCGTCTGTCCACCCACAGTGGGCAACAGCGCGTCAGGCCGCTCGCGTCGAATGATCGCTGAGACGGATTCAACCGTGAGGGGTTCGATGTAAGTCCGATCGGCCGTTTCCGGATCAGTCATGATGGTGGCCGGATTCGAATTTACCAGCACGACCTCATAGCCTTCCTGGCGCAGGGCCTTGCACGCCTGGGTGCCTGAGTAATCAAACTCGCAGGCCTGCCCGATCACGATCGGACCAGAGCCGATGATTAGAATTTTGTGAATGTCAGTGCGCTTGGGCATCTATTAACTGGATCCGCCTGATTGGACTTGCATTAAGACGAAACATTTTACATAACTATCGGGTTTAGACGAATTGCCGCGGGCATAAGGCGGCAGAAGTGCATATGAAGATCAATTGTTTGTTTGCAATTCTGTTTTTCACATTTGGCGTTCAGGTCACCGTAGGTCAAGCATCGATTACCGCAATCGAATCCTACCGACGCGGATACGAGCGGCAACAGCGCGGTGATTTACGGGGCGCAATCTCGGCCTATGACGAAACGCTAAAGCTGGACCCAAATTTCGTGGAAGCATACATAGCTCGAGCGAGCGCAAGATATCGCCTCGGTGATCTGGAAGGGTCGAATGCTGACTACGACAATGCCATCAGGATTGGCGCCGAATACGCCGAAGCTTATCTCGGTCGCGGCACCGTGCGAACGGAACGCAATAATCTGGACGGTGCGATTGACGATTACAGCAAGGCGATTTCGATGAAGCCAGAATATGCAGAAGCATACTATGGCCGTTGTCTTGACCGATATCTGAAGGGAGAATTTGACCAGGCCATCGTTGATTGCGACCGGGCGGTGAAGATCAATCCCCGCTATGCCAACGCCTACCATAACAGGGCACTAGCGCGATATGGCAAAGGCGATTTCGATGGGGCGATAGCGGATTACAACACGTCAATGGAAATCGATCCGCAAATTCCCAACGGCTATTACAATCGGGCGCTCGCGTACCAGGCCAAAGCAGACCTCGATCGTGCGATTGCCGATTATACGAAGGCTCTGGAGATTAACCCGCGGCATCCTGAAGCATTCTACCTACGGGGTCTTGCCCGCGAGCGTAAAGGTGATCGGCAGGGCGCGATGAGTGATTTCGACAAGTCTATTGAGATTGGGCCCAAGTTGGGCGGACCATACTGCTCTCGCGGCTTAGCGTTCTTATCCCAGTCTCGAGATGCTGAAGCGGAGCGGGATCTTAAAAAGTGTTTTGAAATTGAACCGGGACGAAGGTCCGCGGTCGAGGCCCAGGCCAGAAAGATTAGGCAGGAGCGCTCTTCGCCGCCGGATGACGTTGCGTTTCTTGCACCAGTTTCAGTCAAGAAAGATCTCTATCCGGCAGGCGCCGACGCCGGGAAAGAGATAGAGGAGGCTTTAAAGCAAGCGGTCATCGAGAGGAAACGTGTGCTGCTCGTGTTCGGTGGCAACTGGTGTTACGACTGTCACGTGCTCGATCGCGCTCTACATGAGGGAGCGGCGGGTAAAATCGTCAGGGAAAGTTTTCTCATCGTGCATGTCGACATCGGCGAAGGCGACAAGAATCTCGATCTGGTCAAGAAGTACAAGATTACTCTGGACAAGGGCGTGCCCGCCGTTGTCATTTTGAGTAGCGATGGCGCCTTGCTTTACGGCAGCGCTGACGGCGAGTTCGAAGCCGCGCGAAAGATGATGAAGAAAGACCTGGTGGCGTTCCTGACTCAATGGAAAGGCAAGAAGCAGTAGCCCGACGTTTGAGACGGTGCAGTAGCCCCACCGTGACGAGGGCCGTAGTTTCCAGTCTGCCAAACGCCCTCCCTGCCGGTCGGGCTACTGCCCGTCAACTGGCGCCGGGTGACACTGCTTTCTCCCGCTACTGTCTTGAGTCAGACGACGCTTTTTGATATTTTGCTCGCGGTTCCCCGAGCACATTACTAACAACCCAAGGAGTCAACAATGAAGAGCAGGGTACTTCTTTTCACTGCGATCATCTTCGCTATCTCTGCAGTCACTGCGGTTTCATTCGCACAGCGGAGACCCGACATCGCCGAAAGACCTATCACCGGCGATTTCAAGATCACGGTTAAGAACACGATCAGCGGCCAGACCTCCCAGTCGACCACCATGATCAGGGGTAAGCGCGAACGCAGCGAATCCAGCCTGGGCGGCATGAATACCAGCAGCGTCAACATCACGCAGTGCGATCTGCGACGGACGATTCAGATCAACGACAGCTCGAGAAAATATTTGATCACGGCGATGGATTCTGATTCCGGCGACGTCGATAGCGCGGGGACGAGCGGGCCGGCGAGCGGCGGCGTGACGCGACGCGGTGGCGTGGTAACGATGACCGTCAACACGATTGACACTGGCGAACGGAAAGAAATGTTTGGCTTCACAGCGCGTCACTTGAAAAGGACGATGACCTCACAGACCTCGCCCGACGCCTGTAATCAGAACCAGATGCGCATCGATACCGACGGCTGGTACATCAATTTGGAATACGGTCTGAACTGCGGCGGTGCGGACAGGCCTCCGCAGATGGGCCGTACGGCGCCCGGTGGTTGTCGCGACCGCTACGACGTTAGGAACACCGGGCCCGCCAAACTTGGTTATCCATTGCTGGAAACTACGACCATGTACGGCGCGGATGGCGGCGCGATGTTCACGAGGACCCAGGAAGTGATCGAGCTATCGCGCCAGCCGCTCGATGCCGCGCTGTTCGAAGTGCCGGCGGGTTATACGGAAGTAAAGAGTCAGCAGGAAATGTCGGGCGCTCCATCGATGGCTGACATTATGGCAATGCAGAGGCAACAGTCTGGTGAGACGCACGCCGGAAGCGGCGAGACTTCCGTGCAGAGTTCGATCGCTAACACAAACACCGCGGCGAAAGTCCGGGTTGGCGTGGTTGAGTTCAACAACAAAACGAAGTCGACGGTTTCCACTGACTCGCTGAGAGAGCAACTGATCGCCATGCTCAACGGCAACGGCATTGACGCCGTCGCTCTGAATGCGAGTTCGCCAAGCGAGGCTGCGATCGAAGCGAAGGCCAAACAGTGCGCCTATGTTTTGTACACGGACGTGGCGACTCTCAAGGCTCCCTCGTCCGGAAAAAAGATCGGCGGGTTCCTTGGGCGCGCCGCAGGGGTTGAGACAGGCGCAGCAGGCAAGTCAGAAGCTCGTCTGGACTTTCGTTTGATTCCAACTGGAAGTTCATCACCCACCATACAGTCGTCTGCTTCCAGTAAGGAAGACACCGAACAAGCGAGCGTCAGTGCCGCGATTGAGGGTGAAGCCCGCGCCGTAGCACAGGGCGTCGGGAAGAATTAGCTTCCTATTTTATCAAGCGCATAAATAGTTCGAAAAGTTTCCGAATGCAACCCATCGCACAACCGCAACCTGCTATGCCTGAAGAGGAAGGCAACGACCGCGGCTTTACCATCGACGAGCTGCGGAAGCAAAACGACTCTCTCGAGGAACAGAATCGGAAACTCAAACAGGCCGCCGATTATCGTTCAGCATTTCTGGCGCGGCTGGCCCACGAACTGCGAACGCCGCTTACTTCGATTCTGGGGTTTTCCGAAATTCTCCTCACACAGGAAGACTTGACCGAAGCCCAGCAGGGTTTTTGCGCGCGAATTCAAAACTCTGCGCAGCAGTTGCAGGTCCATCTCAATCAGTTGTCGGATCTATCGCGTTTGGAAGCCGGACAGTCCTCGCTCCAACGTGAAGAGTTTTCCCTCGAAGACCTGGTCCAGGAATCGTGTGCGGCACTCGAGCAACAAGCGCAGAGGCAGAACGCCGAAATTCGCTGTGAAGTCGACGCGACATTGCCGATGATCGTTTCTGATCGCGGAAAGCTGCGACAGGCACTTTTTAATTTTCTTGCTTATGCGATTACACGCAGCCCGGGCGCGCTGGTGGTTGTGTCGGCGGAAAAGGATTCGGCCGGCTTCCTGCTCAAGATCGAGGATGAAGGAGAATCACCGGTCGACTGCACGGCGTTCGTAGAGTTGGACTCCTCGAACCGCCGAGCGGGCAGCAGCGAGCTGGGCTTGGCCATCGCGCGGCAGAACATTGATTTGCTCGGCGCGAGCCTGAGATTTCAGAATCGTGAGCCTCGCGGATTGCAGGTCGTAATCCAACTTCCAAATAACCCACCGGATGCGCCGCGATAATTAATAATCATGTCAGATCCAGTGCCGAGCCCGCAGACTCCTTCCGCAGATATCGAGATCCGGGAAGTACTATCGATCGACGAATACGATGCGTGTATAAAGTTGCAGCGGGAAGTGTTTGGACTTCCGGATCTGGAGATTTCGCCGCGCCGGCACCTGATCGTTTCGCGCGAGGCGGGTGGCTGGACGCTGGCCGCATTCAACGAAAAAAGAATCGTCGGCTTTGTGCATCACCTGGCAGCGGTCCGCAGCGGGCAGATCTTCGGTTACTCGCACATGATGGCCGTTGCGGTCGACTATCAGAACCGCGGCGTCGGCGCGCAGTTAAAGTGGGCCCAAAGAGCGCGCGCCTTGTCCGAGGGACGCGACTTTATCAAGTGGACCTTCGAACCCCTGCGCGGACGGAACGCGCATTTCAACCTAAATCGATTGGGCGTGGTGATCAGGGATTACGCGGTAAATTTTTACGGGACCGATTACCTCACTAATCCGGTCGAGAAAAAGGCCGGGGCCGGCGGAATGGATAGCGATCGTCTGTTCGCGAGTTGGGATTTGCGTTCGCCCCGAGTAGAGGCTTTCGCCGCGGGCCGGGAGTTCCCTTTAGGCGAGCCAGATAAAGTGATCGAAATTCCGGCTGACTTTACCGCGCTTATTCAATCGGATCCGGGAACGGCAAAGCGAGAGCAGTTGCGCGTGCGCGAGGAGTTTCGGGCGTTGCTGAGCGAGGGTTTCGTCTGTCGAGCGTTTGATCGCAATGCCGAGCGACCACGGTACTTGTTTTACCGAGATGAGTAGGTTTGTGGATTTCATGACGCTCAGACGAACGACCGTCCACGCTACGAGTCGAAGACAATTCATCAAGGCTTCCGGAAGGTTGAGTACCTGGGATAACTTTGCCAAAGCGATCATCCATCGAAAAAAATATTAGCGAACTGCGGGCGGAAATTCAGCGCCACGAAGATCTCTACTATCTCCACGAAGACCCCGAGATTTCGGATCGCGAATACGACGAGCTGATCGGCAAGTTGCGCCAGCTCGAAGAAGCGAGCCCTCAATTCATAACTCCCGATAGTCCGACGCAACGCGTGGGCGGTAGACCGGCCGAAGGTTTTCCGGAATTCGTTCATCGCCGGCCCATGTTGTCACTCGACAACAGCTACAGCATTGAAGAGCTACGCGCCTTTGACGAGCGTTGCCGCAAACTCGCGGATGGCGCGGCACTGGAATACGTGGCTGAACTCAAGATCGACGGGTTGTCGCTTTCAACTCATTATCGAGACGGACTGTTTGTGCGCGGCGTGACTCGCGGTGATGGTCTGCGCGGTGAAGAGGTGACCGCCAACGTCCGCACCATTCGCAGCGTGCCGCTGAAGCTTCGAACGACCAAGGGGATTGGCGACGAGATTGAAGTGCGCGGCGAAGCCTATCTGCCGCGCAAAGCCTTTGAAAGAATCAACGCCGAGCGCGAAGAGCAAGGCGAGCCGCGCTTTGCGAATCCGCGGAACGCCGCGTCGGGCGCGATCCGGCAGCTCGACCCGGCAATGGTCGCGAAGCGCCGGCTGGATATGTTTGCCTACGACGCTTTGGCCGGCGATCGGAAACCATTCGCAACGCACTGGGAGGCGCTCGATTGGATGGAGCGCGCCGGCTTTCGCGTTAATCCTAATCGAAAGCTATGCAAGTCCATCGACGAGGTAATCGATTTCTGCAATGCGATGGAGGCAAAGCGCGACGATCTGGATTACGAAATTGATGGGCTGGTAATCAAAGTCAATTCAACCGCTTTGCAGGACGAGTTTGGCGCGACCGGAAAAGCGCCGCGTTGGGCGATCGCCTACAAGTACGCGGCGCGACAGGCGACCACGAAAGTGAATGACATCATGGTTCAGGTCGGGCGCACGGGCGCGCTAACACCCGTGGCGGTGCTCGAGCCGGTGCAGCTTGGCGGCGTCACGGTCTCGCGCTCGACGCTGCACAATGAAGATGAGATAGAGCGTTTGGGCTTACGGATCGGCGATTGGGTTTTGATCGAACGGGGCGGCGACGTCATTCCGAAGGTCATAAAGGTTATCGAATCCAAACGCACCGGCAAAGAAAAGAAATTCAAGATGCCCGCCACGTGTCCTGAGTGTGGCGGGCGCGTCTCGCGGCCTGAAGGCGAGGCTTTGTCGCGATGTGTTGCCGCTGATTGTTCAGCGCAATTGATTGGCCGTTTGTTGCACTTTGCTTCCCGCAGGGCGCTGAGGATCGAGGGATTGGGATATGCGCTGGCTGAACAACTTATCGCTAAGAAGATGATCAGCGATGTTGCGGATCTCTATCGTTTGAAGCTTGACGACCTGACGGCGCTGGATCGAATGGCGGCGAAGTCAGCCTCAAACGTGCTCGCTCAGATCGAGGCGAGCAAAGCCCGAGATCTCTGGCGACTGATCTACGGTCTTGGCATCCGTCATGTCGGCGAACGCACGGCTGGGATCCTGGCGCGGCAATTCGGCTCCCTCGAACGACTGGGTCAGGCCACAGTCGAGGAACTGGATGAGGTCCATGAGATCGGGTTGACCATGGCCCAGAGTATTCGCGACTGGTTCGACGATCCGGGAAACAAAGACTTGTGCCGGCGTCTGCGTGAGGCGGGCGTACGCACTGAAAACGAAAAGCAATCGAGCCGGGGACAGAAAGAGGGCGACGAAAGATTCGCGGGCAAACAATTTGTGTTGACCGGGTCGCTGCCCGGCATGACTCGCGACGAAGCGCGCGGTCTGATCGAAAGCAATGGCGGCCGGGTAATTTCTTCAGTAAGTAAGAAGACGGACTTCGTGTTGGCCGGCGCCGAGCCGGGATCGAAACTGGCGAAGGCGATCCAGTTAGGAGTGCCGGTGATCGACGAAGCGGAATTCAAAAAGATGTTAGGATAAGTCGTGGAGAATAAAATGGAATCTGATCAGCCGGAAAAACAGGAACCGAAACTTGAATTGGTGTACACGCTTTTTTGCGATGACGTTCGTCTCGAGGTGGGCAACAAGCTTTCGTACATGGGGGTCTTTCAAAACATCGTCGTGCCGCAACTGCCTGTCTGGCTGCCAAAACTTGCTGTGGTTAACCACTGGCGGGGTGCCGGCTCACATCTCTCGGAAGTAAGGATTCTGATGCCGGATCGCCAGCAGGCTCTGGTGGTGTCACAACCTTCGCCATTCGAAATCAGCCACGGCTCGGCTGATAACATCAGCTTCTTTGTGAATGTGACTTTCCCGGTCACCGGACAATATCTGGTTCAAACCCTGATTGATTCGAATCTGTTTGACGAGCGGGTTCTGACGGTTTCGGATCAGCAGCTAATCGCGCCTGAGGAAGAATCCGAAGCGGTGAATTAGCGGCTCTTTATAATCTGCGTTCAGCCCGGAGTGGCTGGGCTCTAAAGCATTTCGTAAGACTTGATTTTGTAATTGAGAGTAGTGGTGCCCAAGCCTAACATGCGCGCAGCGCGTGCCTGGTTGCCACCGTTGAGTTCCAGCGCCCGACCGATCAGACGCATTTCAAAGCGGCGCACCTCATCGAAGAAATTTACACTTGATCGCACGTCGAGGTTATCGAACGCGGCCGAGGATTCAGCCAGAGCGTTTTCATGTTCCAGCGACTCGGCTTCCTGAAGCAGAGCACTGGCCATATCCCTAATCTTCTCCAGCCGCTCAGCGGGCGCCGCTTTTCGCGACGGCACACTCCGCAGGCGTCCCTTCGTAATCGATTCAACAATTGCTGCTTTAGCAGTGCTCATAAGAATCCCCCCGGAAAATTTCCCACTTATTAAGACGAATCAGAACGTAGTTGGTTAACAGAATTTCATCAATATCGGATCTAGAGACGTTCAAATCTACAACTTGGTTCCAAATTGTTCGGCTGGCTAACAAAAATACGTGCTTAACGGTGGTGAAAAACGAATTTGTGATGCTGCCCGGACAGTTTAGGTTTGCAGAAGGAGGACCACGCGCGATCTTTTCTGAGGAGTGAGTTACCGAAGGCAGGTATGCCGGCGCTTTTATCGCCGGCGAGGTTTGGGCGCGGCGGCTGCAAGGATTCGTGCGATTTCATCGAGATCGACCGGGTTCGCACTGAGCTTTCTGGCCATTGAGATCGACCTTTGCCCCAACACCACATAGGCGGTCAGGGCCTGGGGCAGGTTTGCGGACTGAAGCGCGGCGAGATGCTTCTGCACCGTCAGTTTGTCGCCCCGCTTGAAGGTCCCCGTCAGAGCTCGCGCCGGATCCTGAGTTGCCAGGTTTGCAACCGTACTCTTAACCAAGGGCAACAGAATCCGTCGCGCGCGGCTAGCACTCAGGCCGCAAACGACGAGCATCTCGACGGCGATATCGAACAGCGCGGTCATATTTGGCGAAGCAGTCAGCGCGGCTGCGTGGTACAAAGCTTTTTGACGAGAGTCGACTGTGAAACTCTCTCCTCCAAGATCTTTGACGATCGACTTTCCCACTTTAACGGCTGCCGGGTCGCCTTCAACTGAAAAGAAGGCATGCCTCAGTAATTTCGCGCCCAACCGCGATTCGCTGATGGAAACCAGTGGATGCAGTGACCCGACGGTGAAACCCGCGCTTCGCATTGGTCCGAGGACATCTGAAGCCAGGGCGCCGCTGGTATGCAGGACGACCCGCCGAGAGCGAACGCGTTCAGGCATGAATATTTCGGACAACTGCCGGGCGACCGGTGCGATTACGTCATCAGGCGTTGCGATCAAGATGAGTGAGCAAAGACTAAAACGATGAGGCTGGGCTCGGCCGAGCGTTTTGAATTGATCGGCAGATAGGGCGAGCGTCCCGGGGCCGAAAGCCTTTGCGGCGCGCCGCGCAGCGGCAGGGCGCCTGGCGACTATGACTTCTATTTTGTACCCGATCGTTTTTAGAGCAAGGCCGAGGGCGGTGCCCAGACGGCCGGCCCCTATAATCGAGACAGAGATCTTTTTCGCGGGCCTCGACTTTGGTGATCGAGAAGGGCTGGGGCGAAACATTCCGCCGGGAGTTTTAGTGGGCCGAGGCATCCAGTTTTGAGATAGGCATCCTTAGTTAAGAGGTCGGACTCTAACACGCGGTCCGATTCGCACGCAATTACATAGGTTTTAGCCTTGCGTTGGTCTATACTATCGAGCGAAGTCGGAAAAGCCATCGATTGAAAATTACGCTCACGTGCATCGAGATCAAGCGCAACCTCGACGGTGATGAGTGCATCAAAGCGGTGCGTTAAGTGAATGCATTGCCGGTGCCTCGGGTGCTGTGCCCAAAAAAAGCAAAGCGGCCGCGCTCCGAAATTGCGGCCGCCGGAAGATTAAGCCCGGTCTTTTTCTCCCGGCCTCGGAAGTTGGAGGAATCAAATGAAAATTCGTTACTCTCGCGCCGTCACCGCAATCGGCCTGGGAGTCAGTGTGTGGTTTAGCAGCATTGCAGCATTGGCCGCACCGCAGCAACCAAAAGATCAACCCAACCAAAGTCCATCGACACCGCCGCAGACCGCCCAGAAAACTGCAGATCCCAAGGCCCCGGCACAACAGGCCTCAAACAAAACACTTTCTACCAACGAAGACCCGAACATGATCGGGAAGCGCAACATCAATAAGGGCGTCTGGGGCAAGCTTGCCTCCGGCACCGACAAGGAAGTGCGCGAGGGCCGGATGTTGGCTGCTCAGGTAGATAAAGAGGCAAAGTTTATCGACGATCCGATCATTACCGAATACGTGAATCGGGTCGGTCAGAATATCGTCCTGCACTCAGACGCCAAGATTCCTTTCACGATAAAAGTAATCGACTCGGACGAAGTAAATGCTTTCGCTTTGCCCGGCGGATTCTTCTATGTGAACAAGGGTCTGGTCCTGGCCGCCGATAACGAGGCCGAGCTGGCCGGCGTCATGGCTCACGAGATTGCCCACGTTTGTGCGCGTCACGCCATGGAGAACGAAAGGAAGATGCAGGTTCTTGATTATGGCTTGCTGGCAGGAATGATTTTGGGCGGTGGCATAATTGGAAACGTCCTCTATAACGGCGGCGGTATGATCGAAGCGATGGCTTTCCTGAAATTCAGCCGCGGCGCCGAAGAAGAAGCGGACCGTCTGGGTGTGCAGTATATGTGGGCCGCCGGTTACGATCCGAATGCCATGGCTACGATGTTCGAGAAGCTCGAGGCCAAGAACAAGAAGAAGCCCGGAACCATTTCGAAACTCTTTGCCACTCACCCGGCTCCTCCGGAGCGGCGCGCCGCCGCGATCGCCCTGGCCGCGCGTTTCCCTGATCGCGACGAGTACGTCATCAGCTCTTCGGAATTTCAGCGCGTCAAGAATCGCCTGTTGCGGCTGTCGAACGCGCGCGCATCATCGAATGGAGCGATTGGGGGATCGGATGACGGGACTCCCGGGCGTCCAACCTTGAAACGCCGGCAACCGACGCCTGATGATCAGACGACTAACCCGGACGGTACGGCGAAACCGGACAGCACTAAGCCGGCTCCGCCAACGTTGAAACGCGAACCGGAACCGCAGGCAACGCCAACTCCAAAACCGTAAGAAGGTTTGGGGCAGTAGCCCGACCGTGAGGGAGGGCTCGATTACTAAGAAAGGCTCTCAAGCAGAAATGCTTGAGGGCCTTTTTTGCTGGTTGGCCATTCTCATTAGCACCTCGCTTCAGCGAGGTGTCAACGAGCCCGATATGTACCGACAACCGTTTCAACGGTTTCCTCTAAAAGCCGTTAAAACGGCTCTAAGAGCACTCTTCTGGTTAACTTTTCACCTCGCTGAAGCAAGGTGCTAATGAGATGATATGCCCCACAACCCGCGTTGGGGACAGTGCAAGTGCAGAACGCGACGGGACTCCCCCCATTCCTTGCCCTTGCTGACGCGCGGGCTTCTGACAGGCTCATTATTGCTTGTGATATTGAACTGCAGCAGCCGGTGAGGCGCCGGCTTTCGAAATTGGTTTTTCCCGCCGGATGACGCCGGTAAAGAAAGCGCGAAAGTATCCGTACATTGAAAACATCGACGAGATCACCACGACCCAGAGCATCGCGCGGCCGGCCGTGTACAGTAACACCTGCCAATCCGTCCAGCTCGTGCGGTCTGGTCCTGTAAGATGCGACCAGGCGAGCCGTAGTTCGGGGACCGTCCAAAACTGAATTGCCGGAAAAGGCTTTCCAAAATTTGAAACGTGAGGCGATCCGCCCGTCGGCGAGATCGACAGAATCAGCAGACCCACGGTTACCACCTGCGCGACCATCTTGAACTTGCCCATGCGCGAAGCCGAGATGATTACTCCCTCAGTCGCCGCTATTGAGCGCAGGCCGGTGACCGCAAATTCGCGGCCCACGATGATCACCACGGCCCAGGCCGGCGCTAGATGATTCTCGACCAGCGAAATCAGCGCCGCCGAGATCAGAAGCTTGTCGGCAATCGGATCCAATAGCTTGCCCAGCCTTGAAACCTGTTGCCGGCTGCGGGCAATCTTCCCATCGAAATAATCGGTCAGCGCAGCAGCTACGAAAATCGTTACGCCGAAGAGATAGCTCGGCACGCCCAGCCAGTTTTCCGATACCGGCGTCAGCAGCACCACGACCAGCAGCGGCACGATGAAAATTCGTGAAAGCGTTAGCGCGTTAGGTAGATTCACTCAAAAGCTCCGCATGAAAAATTTGAGGGACTCGGATCGCAGTCTAGGTTTCGTTGTTTTGAGTGTCAAGACGGGTTTGTGTTCGATGGTTTAGAGTTCAAGCTTTAGCTTGCTTCGGCGAGCGGGCAACCTAAAGGTGCAACTCTGAACGCGCCCACACCCTCTCCTTGCTCCCCTCGAAACGACTCGTTAGAATACTAGGTTCTGCGTCACGCGAAATTCTTCCCTACGGCGACGGCGCTTCGGTTTCAAGTCTTATGGCAATTGATCGCATCACCGTTCGGGGCGCCCGTCAGCACAACCTCAAGAACATTGACGTTGATATTCCTCGCGACAAGTTAACCGTCATTACCGGCCTCTCAGGCTCTGGGAAATCGTCTCTGGCATTCGATACGATTTATGCCGAAGGCCAACGGCGATACGTGGAGTCGCTGTCAGCCTATGCCCGGCAGTTTCTCGATCAACTGGAAAAGCCCGATGTCGATTCAGTCGAAGGCTTGTCGCCGGCAATCTCGATCGAGCAGAAGACGGTGGCCCGCAGCCCGCGCTCTACGATTGGCACGGTCACCGAGATCTACGATTATCTGCGGCTGCTTTTCTCGTCGATTGGCTTGCCCCATTGTTACCAATGCGGGGCAGCGATTACCCGGCAAAGTGTCGAACAGATTCTGCACGACGTGCTCGCGCTGCCGGAAGGCGAGCGGGTGATGGTGCTGGCGCCGATCGTCCGCGGACGCAAGGGAGAATTCAAGAAGGAGCTGGCCAAACTCGCTAGCGACGGATTCATCCGCGCGCGCATCGACGGCGAACTCCGCTCGCTCGATGAAGAAATACGTCTCGATAAGCGCCGCAATCACTCGATAGAAGCGGTCGTTGACCGTTTGCTAATCAAGTCCGGAATCAAAGAACGGCTCGGCGAATCAATTCGAACGGCTTTGAAATTAACGAACGGCGCCGTGCTGGTTTCGGTGATCGACGGGGACGAGAAGCTCTACTCGGAAAAAATGGCGTGCGTGAATTGCGGCATCAACGTGCCGCCGCTCGAGCCGCGATCCTTTTCGTTCAACTCGGCGTACGGGGCCTGCAAGCATTGTCATGGGCTGGGCACGGTTCTGGAAATCGATCCGGGAAAGTTGGTTCTTAATCTGGACGAGAATGCCGAACGAATTCCTTTCCTGGGAGTGGCGGACAAGTCCGGCTCGGCTTATCTCCGCAGCGCTTTGCTCGCGGTAATCGAACACTTCGAGCTGGATCCAAAAACGCCTTTTCGCGATCTGCCCAATGAAGTTCGCGAAGGATTTTTCAAAGGGCTTTCAGCGCAACTGAAATTCAAGCAGGGTTTGTATTCCTACAAGAGCTACTGGGAAGGCGCGTTGCCCTGGCTGCGTGAGCGTTTGAATAATCCGCCCTCAGAAAAAATCCGGGTGGCGTTGGAAGAGATGGTTTCACCTTCGGTTTGTCATGAATGCGGAGGTCGCCGGCTGCGCTCCGATTCTCTGGCCGTGCGCGTGGGCGGAAAGGGCATTGCGGATTACACCTCAATCACAATCGAAGATGCCATCAAGGCTTTCGATCAAATCAAACTGGCGCCACGAGAAGAAAAGATCGCCGGTCTGATTCTGCGAGAAATTAAATCGCGCCTGCGTTTTCTCGAAACAGTTGGCTTGGGATACTTGACGCTCGATCGTCCGTCGGCAACTTTGTCTGGTGGTGAAGGGCAGAGAATTCGGTTGGCGACTCAAATCGGATCGCAACTGCGCGGCGTGCTTTATGTTTTGGACGAGCCTTCGATTGGTTTGCACCCGAGAGACAATCGCCGGCTGCTGGATACGCTTTCAGCACTGCGCGATCTCGGCAATACGGTGCTGGTGGTTGAGCATGACGAGGAAACGATTCGCCGGGCCGACTATGTAGTTGACCTGGGGCCGGGTGCGGGAACGCACGGTGGCCAGGTCATCGCGCTGGGAACTCCTGATGATGTGGCGAACAATCCGAAGTCGATTACGGGACTCTACATCTCCGGCAAGCGGAGGATTCCGGTTCCTCTCCAACGCCGTTCACCGAACGGCAAAGCGATCACTGTGCGCGGCGCGCGTCACAATAACTTGAAAGAGTTGGATGTGTCGTTCCCGCTCGGCCTGTTGACCGTGGTTACAGGCGTTTCCGGCTCGGGAAAATCGACGCTGGTTGCGGACATTCTTTATCCGGCGCTGGCCCGCAGTCTTTACGACTCTTTGCCGGAGCCTGGTGCGCACGAGTCAATCGAAGGCCTGGATTACGTCGACAAGGTGATCGAGATCGATCAGTCGCCCATCGGCCGCACGCCACGATCGAACCCCGCGACGTACACCGGGTTGTTCACGCCGATTCGCGAGCTTTATGCGATGCTGCCAGAGTCGCGCGAGCGCGGTTACAAACCCGGCCGCTTTTCATTCAACGTCAAGGGCGGCCGTTGTGAGGCCTGCGAAGGCGAAGGCCTCAAACGCATCGAGATGAATTTTCTTCCCGATGTTTACGTGCTCTGCGATGTGTGTCGCGGCGCGCGTTACAATCGCGAAACGCTGGCGGTCAGGTACAAAGGAAAATCGATTGCGGAACTGCTGGACGCAACCGTGGAAGAGGCTCTACCGCTCCTCGAAAACATTCCGCAGATTAAGCCGAAGCTGCAGACACTGCTGGATGTCGGCCTCGGTTATATCAAGCTAGGACAGTCGGCGACGACGCTCTCTGGCGGTGAAGCACAGCGGATTAAGTTGGCGAAGGAACTTTCCAAACGCGCGACCGGGCGAACGATTTATATTCTTGATGAACCGACGACCGGCTTACACTTCGCAGACGTGCACAAGCTGCTCGATGTGCTCCAGCGTCTGGTGAGCCTGGGAAACACAGTCATCGTAATCGAACACAATCTCGACGTTATCAAGAGCGCCGATTTCATCATCGATCTCGGGCCTGAAGGCGGCGCGCATGGCGGCCGCATCGTCGCCAGCGGCACACCCGAAGAAGTTGCCGCCGTGCGTCGCTCGCATACGGGGCAGGTGCTCAAGCCTTTGCTGAATGGAAACGGGAAACGCAACGGGGCAAAAAAAGCGGAAGCTGCCGCTCGCGCAATTCCGGGGGAAGAGAAAGTCGCGTGATATACTAGCGGCTCGGAGGACTCACCAATGGCCGACGATCCTACGCCTACGCCCCAAACCAATTCCCAGTATCCAACTACCGAGGCAGAACTCCATTACAAGAGCCTAACAGACCTTTTCAAATTCCTCGTCACACTAACGGCGGTGTTTATAGGAATTCTAACGGCAGCTGGCGTGTATGTCGGCTACAAGGACATGGCTGCCATGAGGGCCGAAGTCAGGCAGAACCTGTTGGATGTTAAGTCGGAGACTCGGCAGAATATGTCCGATGTCAAAGCCGATACCAAGACGGTTGTTGATAGCACGAAGGACGAAGCAAGGACATCAATACAGAACGCCAAGAACACGACCGATGCTCAGATTTCACAGATTCGGGACCGATCAGGTGCCATCGCTCTTACTGAGGCTCAACGAAGAGTGGACGAAGCGTTTCGGAATCGAAATATCGAAGCGATGGTTGAGAACGCCGCTAGTCGGCAAGTCGCGCCGGTAATAGAGAGACAGTTGAGGTCTGAAGTGGATCGCGCGATCGCTAATCCCCAAGGTGATATTACCTTTCTGGGGCAGATTTCAGATGCGGTGTCTTACGCGAGAACTGGTGGCCGACAAGGCTTGGATAGACTACTTTCCCTTCAAAAGGCAGCTACCGACGAGACCATGAGAATCAGAGTGAGATCTATCCTGGACACCATGGCTGAGGATTGGGAGAGGGCCTCAAAGGATTGGTTACGAGAAGCGCCTGGCTCCACTCCTCTTGATGAGATCGAGTCGTACAATTCGGATACCTTCAAGGGAGTGGACGAATCTCATCGAAAGAAGGAGTTGACAAAGTTCTTGATTAGAGTGATTCAAACGGGTCGAAGTCTCCGCGATGTGGGGTATGCTACTTTAGCACTGAGGGACCTGACGGGGCATCCCTTTCGAATGTTTGACATGGATGAGTTGAATACGTGGTGCAAAGAAAATCAGAACCAATGTCAATGAATACGAATGACGAATCAAAAGAGACCCCCTCGGAGCCTCGAATTGATCGTTCAGCCTTCTCCGTTGTTTCCTCATTTGCAGAAGCGGACGCGGCTGACAAGGCTTACTGGTTATCACGTACGCCAGATGAACGCGTGCGTCATGTTGAGTTTCTACGCCGAATCAACTATGGATCTCGAGCTAGCGAGCCCATACAAAGAGTTCTTGAGATTGTTACGCGCGCACGGCGTTGAGTGATCTTAAATACCCCAAAGCCTATCGTGACAGATCAAATCTCAGCTATCGTCGCCGCCAGCCTGGACGTGAAACGGCGTTTCTTTGACGCGCATGCCGCTGACGTCGAGCGGGCCGCGACGATAATCGCGGATGCTTTCAAGGCCAATGGAAAACTATTGGTATTTGGCAATGGTGGATCGGCGGCGGACGCGCAACACATCGCGGGCGAGTTGATTAACCGATTCCTGCAGGAGCGCAAGGCGCTGCCGGCGATCGCGTTGACGACTGATGGCGGCGTGCTGACCTGCATTGCCAACGACAGCGGATTCGAAAACATTTTCGCCAGACAGATTGAGGCTATGGGAACTAAAGGAGATGTGTGTCTCGCGATCTCGACCTCTGGGAAATCGGCGAATGTAGTGCTGGCGTGTGAGCAGGCGCGTAAGCAGGGAGTGCAAGTCATAGGCTTGTTGGGTCGCGACGGCGGGAGTGTTGCCGCTCTTTGTGACCTCGCGTTGATTGTTCCCAGCGATGACACCCAACGAATTCAGGAAACGCACAATTTGATCGGGCACATCATCTGCGGACTGGTCGAGGGTGAGTTGTTTCCGATTAACTAGAGCGAGCATAACTTTCGATAATCACAGACTAAAGTCTGTGCCACCGTGCGGACGGAACAGTCCGCGCTCCCAGGGAAACGATGTCCATCTACGAAGATCTTAATCCGATTAGTCTGGGTGAAGTCAGCACCTATCCGCTCGCCTCGAGGCAAAGCAAAGTCACGGTCGCGGACTTTGCCAGGCTCATTACTGAAAACTCTTCGCTCAAGGATTACCTCGACTCGCTGCCTAATATTCTCGCTGTTCAAACGCTGCGCGAATTAGCTGCGCAAATCCGTCGCGCTCGTAACCTGCACAAGCCGATCATTTGGGGCATTGGTGGACATGTGATCAAGACGGGCCTCGGGCCGATCATGATCGACTTGATGCGACGGGGGTTTGTGACTGCGATTGCCGTGAACGGGTCGGTGCTGGTCCATGATAGTGAAGTCGCCATGATTGGCTCGACATCTGAGGACGTCGACGCCACGTTGGGCGCGGGCGGGTTTGGCGGCGCCGAAGAAACCGGAGGGCTGCTCAACGAAGCCGCGCGTGATGGAGCAAGAGACGGGATTGGATTAGGTGAGGCAGTTGGACGTGCCCTGGTCGGCATGCAGCCGAAACACCGGGAGGCTTCGCTTATCTGTGCGGCATACGAAGCGCACGCGCCGTTCACGGCTCATCTCACTATCGGCGGTGACATTGGTCATTTTCATCCCAGCGCTGACGGCGCGGCGCTGGGCGCCACGTCGCATACGGATTTTCGTCTGCTGGCAGAGCTAGTGCGGAGGATGGACGGCGGGGGAGTCTATCTCAACATCGGATCAGCCGTGACTTTGCCGGAAGTTTTCTTGAAATGCGTGACGCTGGTGCGCAACCTGGGTAACAAGCTTGACGACATCACTACCGCCAATTTCGATTTCATCCAATCATACCGCCCGTTAATCAATGTCGTGCGTCGCCCGACCGCGGACGGCGCCGGACGTGGCTATGCAATAACGGGTCATCACGAGTTGACCATTCCGCTGCTCGCGGCTGAGCTCATCTGCCGATCAGAAGCAGAATAGCTTCGCTCATCAATTTCAATCCCGCCAGAACCAAAACTACCGATAGCCATTTCCTGATGTTGTAAACCGGGAGCACGCGGGTACCCAGTTCGCTTCCGATCCAACCGCCAATCAGGGCAGCCGGCGCCCAATAAATAATTCCACTGGGAATCAAAGAGACGGCGTGAACGTGGCCCAACAACCCGGCAATCGAGTTGACCAGGATGAACGCCACCGATACTCCGGAGGTCTCTTTGGTCCGCGCCCAATGCATCAACAACAGAACCGGACTGAGAAAAATCCCGCCGCCAACTCCAGTCAATCCGGAAAGTAGTCCAATGGCGGCGCCCAATATCAGCGCGATCCAGATCGGAACCGAGGTCGTCTCTTGTTTATCGGCGGTCCCGGCGCTGACGAACAGTCGCACCGCGCTATATAAGAGCACCACACCCACGATTGATTTGTAGATCGGAACCGGCAGAGCGAGGCTGCCGCCGAGGAAGGAAGCTGGGATTGAACCCACGGCAAAAGGCCAAAAGGTGCGCCAGGAAAAAAATCCGGCGCGATAAAAGCGAATCGTTCCAATTAGCGCGACGATAATATTCAGCGTCAGCGCCGTGGGTTTCATTACCACGGGCGCCATGCCGACCAGCGCCATCGCTGCCAGGTAGCCCGATGCTCCGGCATGACCGACTGTTGAATACAGCAACGCGACCGCGAAAATAAGAATCGCGACGATCAGCGCTATCATCATACCTGTGTCCATAGAATCCGCAGCAGTGCTCTTTGACGAAGGAAACGGGAGGATAAAAGCACACCGCCAGTTGATGGTGCAACCATGCGACCTTTGGCTGCACCTCGGCGCGGGTTATACTCTCAACTCCCCCGTTCTAATACTTATCTTTAGTCGAGAAACTTTGTGAGAAAGATTTGTCTATGGAAGTCGCCAAGCTTGAACATTTCAAACAACTCCTTTTAGCAGAATTACGTCGTCACACGCAGAACGTTAGCGATGATCAGGCAGCGGCTCTCGATGCCGCAGGCGACGATGCGAAAGAGAGTGCCGATGCGGCGCTGAAAGACGTCACCGAAGAGATCTCGTTGAAACTGGGCGACCAGGAATCGCAGATGGTCGCCGACATTGATCAGGCGCTGCTGCGGATCGAAGAAGGTTCGTATGGGACCTGCGCGCGTTGTGGCCGGCCGATTGACGAGCGCCGTCTGGAAGCGATGCCTACTGCTCGTTATGATGCCGAGTGTCAGGCGGCTATTGAAGATGCAAAAGGCATGAACGCGCGGCCCACGCTGTAGCTATTCTTCTGAGAGATGGAGTCCGCAGAGCGGACGAATGATAGTAGGCCAGCAGTTAACTGCCGGCTAACGCGGGCTCGGAGAGGTGTCGCTTTTTGTGCAAACGTGTTGCTCCGCATATTCTCATGACCGCACTCCGAAAGCTGCCGGCACAACCGTCAACTTAGACAGTCTGGGCCAGGGAGCGCTTCCGGTAATCCTCGCCCTCGATCTCTACGGTCTTGCACATCTCGTAAAGCCGCGAACGCAGTGCTACGCCAATCCGATCCTCCAGGAGTTCAGTCGGATCCTTCTCGTTCTTACGCTTATCTGAATAGTTGGTCGTGAAGATCGTCAGCCGCTTATCGTTATAGCGCGTGTTAATGATTTGCATCATCGTGTCGCGCACCCAGTCGGTCGGTTTCGATGCCCCTAGTTCGTCGAGGACCAGGACATCTGCCTCAAAAACAGGACCGAGCACACCCAGCTCCGAAGTCTGCGAGATCGGATTGTAGGAATCCTGAATCCGCCGGAGCAGTGTTCCGAACTGGTAGAACAAACCGCGCGCCTGATAGCGCTCAATTAATTCGCGCAAGAGAGCAACGGCGAGGTGAGTTTTGCCGACGCCAACGGGTCCGACGAATAATAAACCGCGGCCCCCGATGACAAGATAGTCGTTGATGATGCGATCGGCTTCGATTTTCGCTACCCACTTCGAATCTGAATCGGCCGCGTCGTACCCTTGCAAGGTACAGTGCTGGTAACGCGCGGGGATGCGCGCCGCCTGGAACAACTGTTGACGTTGATCGGATGATTGGCAACGACAGCGTCGCGCACCCTCGCCGGGCACGACTTCCATACCTGTGCCAAAACAATGTGGACACGAGCTCTCCGGTTTAGAGATCGAGCCACGCACGTAGTCGGGCGCGGGGGAATCGGCCTCAGTCTTTACGACTCGCAAGCGCTTATTTTTTGGCTTCTCCGAAGGATTCATTGATGCTTTCTCGACTGTCGATGCGACGATTATAGCATTGCGACCGGGAAACCTGAGGAGCCAACCCCTTTTCGCTTGGTTATTTCTATGTTTACCGGAGTTCGGTTTTGTATTGTGTAGACCGGTTTCGCAGAGCGGCCTTTAGGCCATGCTAAAACATATCGTCGCCCGAAGTAAGTAGTCCCAGCGGAACCTTCCGAATAGCAACCCAAACAGCTGAGAAGCCATCGAACGATCGAGGTTATTCCGAAAGTGCTTTATGTGTCGCGTATTGAGTCGCGGCCAGCTTCTTGCGCAAGAGGTTGCAAAATAAAGGTACACGATAACACTCGATACCTCCTGTGTTTGCCGCTCGGTGTTCGACACTGGGCGGCTTTTTTTTTGGGGGCTGCTCTTTAAAAAGGGAAATCTATGGCGCGAAGGCGGCGCATCGCGCTAATGAAACAGGCTCGGCGGGTTCCCATTTTAAGCGTCTTTCTGTTAAAGTACAGGGTTTGTTTGGGTAGTGAAAATCAGTCAGTGCTTACTGTGAAGAACATCATTGCTACAGACCATGCGCCGCGCGCGATCGGGCCGTATTCGCAGGCTGTACAAGCCGGCGATCTGGTTTTTGCTTCGGGTCAGATTCCAATCGATCCTGCGACGGGTGAGTTTGTTGCGGGCGGAATTGCCGAGCAAACCGAACAAGTTTTGCGCAACCTGACGGCGGTGTTTGAAGCAGCGGGCGTGGAACTGAATCAGGTCGTAAAGACAACTGTCTTTCTGGCAGATATGGACGACTTTACGGCGATGAACGAGGTTTACGGCCGGTTCTTTGGCGACGCGCCGCCGGCGCGGGCCACGGTTCAAGCGGCGCGCTTGCCGCGTGATGCCAGGGTTGAGATTGAAGCGATTGCGGTGGTAACGGGGACCCGCGGGTAGCGAGGAACCAAAGCGAAAGCCGTGTTTTCAATTCAAGCGGCTTTTGCCACTTTATCGGCCTTGATACAACTGACGCACACTTTCATTCTTTGCACGCCGCCCTTGGGTTGTTTGACGCGGATCGACTGTAGATTGGGATTGAAAACGCGACGCGTGCGATTATTCGCATGCGAAACATTATTGCCAAACTGCGGCCCTTTGCCGCAAACTTCACAACGCTTAGCCATGATAACTGGTCTCCTGTAGACACGCGCGCGACGTCACAGTGCAGGTCGGCGCTAACATTTGAAACGAAAACTTATATCAAACGAATCACCGAGCGGTCAAGGCAGTGACGTGCCCTGGGCCCAGATCGAGCGCGAGCAACGTAACCCGAAAGCTAGCGCATCACTCTTCCAATAATTAAGGAGCAAAAGAAAAGTGCAGAGAAAAAATCAACGGTTCAGGTGGCTTGCGGCCGTCGCGCTCGGCGCCTTGTTCATGGCGGCTTGCGGCTCAGGAACCGAGGGCCCCAGCAATACAGTCGCGGCCACGGTTAACGGCAAGAAGATCATGCTGGCAGAGGTCGAGCGCGTAATCAACCAGCAGGCGCAAGGCAAGCAGTCCCAGCTTTCAGCCCATGACCTGGCGCAGGCTCGCTTGCAGATTCTCGACAAGTTAATTCAACGCGAGGTGCTGTATCAACGCGCGGAACAGGAAAAGCTTTTGCCGACCGAGGAGCAGATAACCACTTCTATTAATCAGCAAAAGCAGCAGCAGGGAATGACTGATGAAGAGTTTGCCCGCCAACTCAAAGAGCAGAACATGACGATGGAAGCGTTGCGCGAAGATGCTAAGAAAGACCTGGCCATCAATTCATTGCAAGACAAATACGCCGGCAAGGTCACAATCAGCGATCGCGAAGTTGAAGACTATTACAACGCTAACAAGACAAAGTTTGTGAATGAACGCGGCGTTAGTCTGGCTGTGATCATAATCGATCCAGCCGACAACACCGCGCAGGGAATCACCAATGACGCCAAGGGCGACAGCGAAGCCAAGGCAAAAGCCGATAGCATCTATCAGCAACTTAAGAGCGGCCCTTCCGACTTTGCTACCGTGGCGCGAGCAAAAAGCGAAGATCCGCAAAGCCTGTTAAAGGGCGGTGACATCGGATTTGGCAGCGAAGACGCCCTGAAGCAAGCCGGACTTCCAAAAGAAATAATCGATCAGTTCATGGGGCCGATGGCGGTCGGGAGTATTACAGAGCCCAAGCTGATTAACGGCCGCTGGTACATTTTCAAGCTGCAGGATAAACGTCTCCAAACTGAGAATCTGACGCTCGAAAGCCAGGGTCCCAACGGAACCGTGCGGCAGCAAATCGCGCTTGAATTGACGAACCAGCGAAAGGAAATCTTGAACGCGGCGCTGGTTGAGGTAGCGATGTCAGAAGCGAAGATCGTCAACAACTTTGCCTCGAACATGTTGAGCAACCCCGGCAACCTGGGCTTGCGTCCGGCGTCAACGGACGCGGCAAAACCTGCGAGTACTCCGGCAGCGGCGGCCAGTTCGAGTTCAACTCCGGCGCAGAAAGCGGCGACTTCTCCAGTTAGTACGCCGTCGCCGGCAAAGAAGTGATCGCGGGTTCGAGGATCGTTTAGACGGCGCAATTGTGCGCCCTGTCTGAGTAAGCGAAGCGGGCGCGGTGCCTGAGTGCTTTGGCGGCCGCGCCCGTTTTGTGTTGTGGAGCGCGGGCATCCTTGCCCGCACCGCGTGGAAAGCACGCTTTAGCTATGTTGTTTCGTCTTTCAGAAGTTGAGAAGTCCTTCGCCGCACAGGATGTCCTGCGCGGCACCTCGCTACAGGTGAATCCAGGCGAGCACGTGGGTTTGGTCGGACGCAACGGCGCGGGAAAAACGACCATCTTTAAGCTGGTCACGCAGGAAGAGACCCCTGACAGCGGCGAAGTGGTCCGCGCTCGCGGACTGAAGCTCGGCTTGTTGGCCCAGCACGTTCACTTTGAAGCGGGTTCTACCGTGCACGAGTCGGCTCTTGCGGCATTTGGCCGGCTGCAACGGATCGAACACGAGATGCACGAGCTCGAGCACCGGATGGCGGACGCCGGCGACGAGTTGGAGAAGATTCTCGAACGCTATAGCGATTTGCAGCACGAGTACGAGCGCGAAGGCGGTTTTGAATACTCAGCGAAGGCCGAAGCAATTCTGCAGGGGTTGGGTTTCGATCGCGACACCTGGCATATAGAAACTGAAAAACTTTCCGGCGGTCAGCAGAACCGTCTGGGTTTGGCGCGTTTGCTGCTCTCGGAACCGGATGTGCTGTTGCTGGATGAGCCGACTAATCATCTCGATGTTGGCGCGGTCGAGTGGTTGGAAGAGTTTCTGCAAACCTACGCGTCGGCTTTCGTGATCATCAGCCATGATCGTTATTTTCTCGATCGGGCGTCGCGCCGGATCATCGAGGTCGAGGGCGGCCGGGCCAACAGTTACACCGGAAACTACTCTGACTATCTCGTCGAACGCGAAGAGCAACGCGAGATCCAACAGCGTGCCTACGATAATCAGCAGCGTCTAATCGCCAAGACCGAAGAATTCATCAGACGCAATCTAGCTGGGCAAAAAACCAAGCAGGCAAAGTCCCGTCGCACAATGCTTCAACGCCTCGAGCGCGTCGAATCAGTTCGTGGCGATCAGGCGTCGGGAGACTTTCGCATGCAGGACATCGAACGCGCCGGCACGCACGTTCTGACGGTGACCGAGGCTTCGATTGGCTATCCCGACAAGCTGCTGGCCAAAGACATCTCGTTGATCCTGCGCCGCGGTGAATGCCTGGGTGTGATTGGTCCGAATGGATCGGGAAAGACAACTTTCGTTAAGACCATTCTGGGCAAGCTGCCGGCTTTATCCGGTGAAGTGCGTTGGGGTTCTAAGGTTCAGATTGGCTACTACGCTCAGCAACTAGAGGATCTCGATGACCGCAACGAGATCATTATGGAGTTGCGGCGCGTGGCCTTGTCGACCGCCACGGCCGGCGAACTGAGATCTTTTCTGGCGAAGTTTCTCTTCACAGGCGATGACGTCTACAAGCTTGTGCGGGATCTCTCCGGGGGAGAGAAGGGAAGACTTGCGCTTGCCAAGTTGATCTATTCGGGCGTGAATGTTTTGGTCCTTGACGAACCGACCAACCACCTCGACATTCCGTCGCGCGAAGCGCTGGAAGGCGCGCTTGAGGCGTACGAAGGAACTATCATAACTATTAGTCACGATCGATATTTCCTCGATCGCGTGGCCACGCAGATTTTGGCTTTGGATGGCGCTGGTAACGCCGAACACTACAACGGCGACTACACCGAGTATCACGATTGGCGGGCCAGGCGGTTAAAGGGCGGAGGCGAACGCCAGATCGCGGACTCAGCTTCCTTGTCACAAGCCGTCGGCGGCCGCGAAGTCGCGCCGGTCAACAGACAGAAGCGCGAAGATAATAATAAGACCAAACCCAATAAGAAAAGAGTGGAGCATGTGGCGGGAGCATCTTCCCCGCGCGTCAAGATCATTAAGAAGCCCCGCGAGCCTCAAGCAATCGAGGCCGAGATATCCGCTCTGGAACAACGAATCGCCGAGTTGTCGGCGGAGATGGCCAAACCCGAAGTCGCCCGAGACATTACCAAACTCGTAAGTGTTAACGACGACTATCAGCAAGCGGACGCGCGCCTGGCCGAATTGATTGCCGAATGGGAACGGGCCGAAACGACTTCGAGTTCCGCCAAGCGTTAGTTGAGGGCAGAGAAAGTAATAGGCGGTCTTCTCGGCGGACGCACAAACTAAACTATGCGCATGTGACCGGCCCACGTTTCGTTGGAGGTAGCACGAGCCCGTCCGAAAGATTACGCGCAAGAGGGCGCTTGCCACAATCCAAGTGCACCGGTATGGAAGAGCAGTTGATGCAATTTGAAGAATGCATCACTACATGCGGAGACTCGCTTGACAGGCCACGACCCGTTTGTTACTTTCGGCCTTCGCTCAGCGGGTGGTTAATAAAGTAATAGTTAGAGACCTCATAGGCGCGTAGCTCAGGGGTAGAGCACTACCTTGACACGGTAGGGGTCTGGGGTTCAAATCCCCACGCGCCTACCATTTTTATTAGGTTATTTCGTTACTTTTCTCCTCCCTTCATCGTTCACGGCACAGTTTGGCAGACTTTTGGCAGACTCTCAAAAATTTGAGTTGATGTTGTGAGTCTTCGTGGTCGTTTCTCAGCTAACTAACCAACCTTCCTTCCCTGATCGCTTTTCGGCATGCTTCCAGCCACGGCGAAGCTGATCTGCTTGAGCGGTAAAGGCTGTTCGAGCGCTGCCACGGCTGTCACCATCGCGTCCCAGGTAGCATGAGCGTAACCAGGTGTCATGCGTGACGCTGCGGCGAAGCCAGTCATTGACGTCGAATGTCCGAGCAAGGCGGAAATCACAAAGTGATGAACGCCGCGTTCGAGCAGACGAGTTGCGAATGTGTGACGAAGATCATATGGCCGCAGATTTTCGATGCCGGCCCTCGCACAAGCGGCTGCAAAGCCTTTCTTGATCGCCTTAATCGGTTCATCTTTGCGATTAGTAAATAGCCACTCGCCGGTAGTTGCGTCCTCAAGCAAGATCCTGAAGACGTTCTGAGCAGGGTGGTTTAACGGCAACACGCGGGGCTTGCCATCCTTTCCCTTAGCAATCAGAACCGCATAGGGTGGAACGAGCACATCTCCTTGTTCTACTCCGCAGTAACGCGCTTCAGCACCCAGATTGACGTGCTCTTTCCTTATGGCAAGTACCTCTTTGGGAGGCCGGATGCCGGTGTTAAGTACAATGCGACTGATCGCTGCTAAATGTCGCCGTGCTCATTGAAGGCCGCAAACAACCGATCTTCCTCGTCGTCGTCATACTTATTTAGCCACCGCTCACGATTTTGCCATGTTGGAAGTTGCTTCAAGACTGTCCGACTTACCTGTCGGCAAGGATTGTCGTTAATGAGGCGCTCTCGATTTGCCATGTTAAAGAGTTGATTCAGCATGTTGTAGTGGCGCCGTACAGTGACTGGAGAATGCGGCCTGTCAAACCGCGTATTTGTTTTGAGCAGCGTTACCAGGTAATTCTCAATCATGCGTGGTGTAATTTGATTTAAGGTCTTGTTTCCAAATTCCTCGACCAACCGCTTTCCGAACTGCTCGTCAAAAGCGGTAGAGACTGCCGTTTTGTGTTTCCGCGAATAATCCATATAGATCTGGTCGAAAAATTTGGCGAAGTTTTTCAACTCAGAATCTTTCAAAATTGTTCCCATTCTGATTTCGCGTTTCAGCTCATACTCTTGCTCCTTTGCTTTCTTCTTGGACGTGATTAAGGGCCTGTCGTCCTTCCCGTTAAAAGTGAATTGATAGAACGTACCGTCAATCCAAAATTGGGATTCGCAAATGCCCTCTCTTCCACGTTGCCTGATTGTCATTCCGCTTCCTCCCGTTGCAGGTAGAAAGCGGGTAGAGAAGTCGAGCAAGTTTAAGAGGGTCCTGTTTAAGACGGTCTTATGAGGGGTGCAAGATTTAGGCTGCTTCATGTTTGACCACCTGCAGGTGGGATGTGGGCTTGGCCCAGTCCAAAAGAGATTCGCGAGGAAATATCGTGACGCCCTCCATATCAACAAAAGGAACGGGACGGCGAGTCTTGCCCTTCCGGGCCAGCATCACCAGCTTGCGGATGTGACTTTGCGAGCAGGAAAGAAGCAGCGCAGCTTCTTTTACCGTTACGTGCTCTTTCGCCTTGATTAGTGCTAGCTGATCACGCAGCTTTGCCGGAGCATCATCGGAAGGTTGTGCCGAAGCTTTACCGTTGCCATCGCATTCGAGAAAGACCGCACGGGCAATCTCCTTGATTCGCTCATCCAGTAACACGAGGATGTTTTGATTTGTCTCCATTGCCTTTCTTGACTACTCCTATTTGGTCTTTAGCTTCCGACAACCTACTCAAAGGGCTCAAAGTCGGTAGGTTAATGACCGCCCTTATTCTCCTCGTTGTTCAAAACTCCAGGCTCTTCGAGTAGGGAGATGACTTGCCACATAGGCCAGGAGCTCCGGCACTCATTGTCTTGGGCTTAAGCGGCCCCGAAGAATTTCGAAGGACGTTTTTGGGCGCTTTCTTCCGTGTCAATCAAGCTGCTAATGCCAAAACCATGGCACTGCGCTTGCTAGGCAAAGTCGACGCCTTTTCAGGCGAAGGGAGGTCCTTGAGACTCAACTCAGGGCCAAGGAGAATCGACCAATGACTTACGATGAAGCGAAACAGTTTATCTTTACGCGCACGGGCGAACCGCCCGATATAATCCAACGATTTCTAGAGAGGCGGTTTCGATATAAGGAATTAAACGGGGTGGCTGAGCCAATCGATGACATTGCAGAAGAGCGCCAACAGCACCACGATATTCTCTTATTGAATGGTGGCGAGGCTCCCTGCATGGTGGTCGAATACGTCAGAAGAACGACCGATCTCGAAGTGCGCCGTATTGCGAACATATTAGCGGAAGAAATGGGCTACATGGAAAGTCGTGGAATGGTGGACTGGGGCGTGTATGCATGCTACCGAGCATGGGCCGACGACGTAATTCAGGCTGAAGATGCCGGTACAAAAGCGCCGACTCATCAACTAAGGTTAGTCAAATCCTGACACTACTCTCCGTTGTTGGAGCGATCGTTTTCAATTATTCTGCTAATGCTTCGAGCTGTTTTTGACACGACTGGATTAAGAGTGAAACCCATTTGCTGCCAGACTCTCAGGACTTCCTGAAGCGGTCTACCGTCGAGTGTGGAGATCCATTGAAGAATGGCCATTGTCTCGAGTGGGACGGCTGCGAGAATGGCATCATCTATCCCTTTGCATCGTTGCCAAGTGACGATCCTGGTAGTGGCTTTAAGGTGGTGAGCGGCAACGTCCTGTTCCCTGGCTGCTATGAGTCGGGCGAGTTGCCGAGCAACAACTGGATTCGTCTTATAGTCAGCGTCGAAGGCGATTAGGACGTTATATGTGCGGGCGGCCTCTATGAGTTCTGCATGAGAGCAGCTAACCCCGCTCGTCGCGATAACGCGCGCTTTCGGTCTGAGACTTACAAGAGTCTGAGCTTTCAGGGCGCCTTCGGTAATGATGACCGTTTTTCCCGCTAGAAAATCAGCCGGCTTGAAGGTTAAGTGGATTGGCGTGCCCGAACTCGCACCTCGGAATGGAAACGGGCAGGCGAGCCATCGGTATTTCTTTTCGCCGATGCGAAGATCGTTTCTGTGAAGCCGAAGTTGACAGGCTTGGATTTCGGCCTTGGTCGTCACGGTAAGGGATGACAAGCAATGGCATGTTGTAATCACGAGGATTCCAGAGTTGCAGGTTGCCAGATTCGTCTTGCCAAAACCCTGGAACACCGAGCATGGCAGCATGAGTGCTTCGGACGGCATACTCAGGGAACCTGACTTTGAGAAACTTGTTCAGTGTATGGGCCAGACCGGCACGTTCCTTGTGAGTCCGAGGAAGAGCGCCGTAATTTTCTGTTTCCGTTTCACCTAGTCCTCTTGATAAGAGTCCGCAAGGTCCATCTATCAGTTGGGAATAATACTTCACCGCCTGCGACCTTCGAATCAATTCCTGGTACACGGCATTGCGAACCTCGATTGGAGCAATTTCAATTGGAGGTGGCGCTTGCTTTCTGTTTGTTCGTGGGTTGGCAACAAGGAACAGACGGTTGTGGTGGAAGATATTGCCGCCATTGCGCGAAGTGCCTTTGGAGCCATTGCTGATCCGCATGCAAATTGAGGTTTGTTCGTCAGTTGTGTAACTGCACCAGTCGGGTTTCCTGCAGACTCGGCAAGGCCGGTATTTGGTAACTCGACAAAAGCCGTTGATAGCGATTGGTTGTCGCTGCGGAAAGTTGATGATCCTGCGTTGTTTGTATAAGGAATATGAACTGACATTTGTCCTCGATGCGAGTTCTCAGGTGAGAACTCCATGGATTCATTCTGATTTTTGTCTCTTGGAAGACGATTTCTCCCCCATCTCTCGATTGTTCGAGAGTTTCTATTCCCTTGGCTTCCGCTTAATTTTTGATGGCTCTAGTGATGGTAGAAGAGGTCGCCGGCAGGCCACGTCCGTCGGGTGTCAAGAGACAGAGTATTCCTAAGACAGGAAATACAAATTATTTGCGTGAGCTGTGGTGGTCCAATTAGCGTGCGGCGATTGTTTTTGCAGGTGCCCTCGACCCGCTCTATCGTCGTAGTCAAAAAGGGGTGAGCGCGGTCACATCGTTACAGAACACTATGCGTGATGATTCCGCATTCAAACTTCTGGTCTAAGTACCGATCCACACCTCCGGTTAGTAAAACAGTTACTCGACGCCGCGGGTTGGCGGCTTCAGGTTGAAAGATGAGACGCCGGTCGTGGAAATCCGTGCGGCGCGGCCCGCTTGTGACTACGCGACGAACCTCCACCACCGTCTTACGGGGTTTGAGCGCTTTCACCAGGTCAGCGATCATCATCTTTTGATCCGACGTGCCCATATCGCGGGTCTTAATCTCAACCTTCACCGGCCATGCCTCCCAGAGCTTCGCGAGTTCGTCGAGGAAGCGGAGCAAGCCCCGGTAAGGCCACTCTGAGGCGAGCACATAGGGATCCTCGATGCGAAGTAACGCGAAGGACTGTCCGCGACAGAAACCGAAATCACGCTTCAGGTCGCGAGCTTCTCCAGCACGATATTCGTGAAGCGCCAAGTCGGAGGGCTTGGCTGTAGCCGAAACTTTTTGCTCCTCCCACCCCAAACGGAGCGCAGCAACCGATTCGGCAGTGAGGCCAGGTCCTCTCCACAGAGGGGCAGGCAGCGGTTCGTCCAGAAATCCGGCCCCCACTCCAGCTGGCGTGAACCAAGCCACACTGCCGGTGTGACCTGGATTGGTCAAAGCTCGTGGCCACGAGCGAGCATCAAAGTTACGCGGCAGTTTCCAAAACTTCAGACTGCCATCGGCCAAGCGCGGCCGCAGTTCGTACCAAAGTGCTAGGCTGGCCGGAAACTCTGGACTGAATGCCGGTGGCGGCGCGAGCGCGAGTTCGAGCCTCCCACCTCCAGCCATCCATGCGACAAGATTGCGAACGAAGGCCAAAGTTTCTGCGGCGAGAAAAGTGTCAGCAGATTCGCCAGAGGTATTGAGATTAAACAGGGTTGGAGCAACCGCGATGAGATGGTTGGTCCTTTCCAGTTCGGCCAGAAGTAACGGTCGGCCATCGTTAACATCCAGCGGCGCAGCGTTGAAGATGGCATAAGGATTAGCCGGTTGTTCGACGCCAAGAAGTTGTTTGAGCCAGCGCAACACTGGCTGGCGGTCGAACTTTTCCCAGAGACGTTGATTCTCGTAAGCTTGTAGGCAAACTCGACAGGCCTGGGTGCAGTGAGCCGGGATGGTTGGATATCTTGAATCCGGTGCTATATGTTGTTGATTACAAAACTGATTTCGAGATCGCCGGCAGGCTAGAAGAATATCGCAATCAAGTGGGATTGTATGCCTTAGCAATTTCGCGCGCTATAGGGCAGCCTGCTCGAGGCACATTGTTACGAATGTGATGTCTTGCCCCAAAGCACGCCGACGGATTCTCTCGTCCCGCTGGCACTCTTTCGCGAACCATGGTCTCGGGACTCGCTGTTTTCAGTGGTTCACTTCTGATCATCAAAGTTAGATCCTAGACCATATTGCCGAACTCTAAGAAACCACATTCGGCGATCTTGGAAGGGCGGGCGAAATCAGGGCTAGCAGCTACACTATCGTTGGTAGCAGAATTGCTACTGGCTGTAGCGAAGACCAAGTATCCCACAATTCAGCATACCAAGAGCCCCGCCTAATGCCGGACCTCAGCCTACGCTGCTAAGTCACTCATGCGACGCCAATTATCCTACGCGGAGTATTGTGGTCGATCGCAACGGCTGCGAGAGACTCTTAGAGGCACGACCCTTGCAAATGACGTTTCAGCTTCGCTATCCGAATCGGTATGGACTGCGAACCTGTTCGATGAATGAAGTGAAGGTCGAGGAGAGAGAATAATGAAGAACCCATTTCTTAGGTCTCGTTTTATTAGCTTAGCCTTAGTGGCTGCCCTGCTGTCTGTCGGCTTCTTGTCAGGCTGCGGTGGCAAAACAGGCGGCAGTGCTCAGTCGGCCCAAGCGACGGTTTACGATCGGATTTTGAAGTCAGGCAAAATCCGAGCTGCCTATCTGACTTATCCGCCGGCACTCATGAAGGAGACAAGCGGACAGAGTAACGGAAAGATGTCGGGGATCTTCGTTGACACTTTGGAGAAAGCGGCCTCGAATCTCGGCCTCACAGTGGAATGGACTGAGGAGGTTGGGTGGGGATCCCAAATCGAAGGACTTGAGGCGGATCGTTACGATATTGTGGGTTCACCAGTATGGGCGAATCCGACACGCGGGAAACTAACGACGCTCTCGACGCCCGTGTACTACAGCGGAATAGGAATCTACGTGCGAAAAGACGATAGTCGCTTCAATGCATTGACCGATTGGAAGGCGCTAAACTCTGACAAAGTGAAGATCGTAACCATTGATGGCGAGACAGGCGATTTGATAGCAAGAACCCAGTTCCCGTTGGCACAACGAGTCTCGCTACCACAAACAGCGGACATTTCCCAACTGTTCTTAAATGTGTCAGGGAACAAGGCTGATGTTCTGTTTGCAGAGCCGTATTTTTATTACCAGTATCTGAAGAGTAACCCCGACAATCTGAAGAACATCGCTGCTCAAACTCCTATTCGGGTGCTCGGCAACTGCTTCATGTTCAAGAAGGGGGAGACTCAAATGAAGCAGATGCTGGACGTGGCAATTCAAGATCTTCAATACAGCGGTTACGTAGACGATCTCCTTAACAAATATGAAGGGGCCGCTAATGCCTTTTATCGGGTTGCCCGACCTTACCGCTCCGACGAGGCAGCGCCCGCAGCTAAAGCTAGTCAGTAAGAACCGTACGAAAGGTTCCAACTTAGAATGGCAAGCGGTGGTGGCCAGGCGAGGGTGGTTCGCCACCGTTTTCAAGGTCAACGGGTGAGGTGAAGACCGGTGGATATATTCGATATCCTGACAAAGTACAGGGGTGAATTTCTTCAAGGGTTGTTAGTGACTCTGAAGTTATGTTTGCTCATTTGGCCAATCGGAATCCTGATAGGAACCGCATTGGGGGCAGCCGGAGCGAGGTGGAAGTTCGCAGTCGGAGTTCCATCCAAGGTCATCTCGTTCACTTTGTCAGGAATTCCTATTCTGGTTTTTCTGTTCTGGCTACATTATCCATTGCAGTCTTTACTCGGGATTGTAATCCAACCTTTTTACACGGCTGTCGCAGCTCTCTCTATTGTCAATACCCTCTTGGTTGCCGACCTGATCCGAGGGGTTCTAAACGATTTCCCTAACCAATATGTAATGGCAGCCCAGGTCTGTGGTCTCTCACATCGTCAGACTGTTTTGCAGATTCAGCTGCCGATCATCTTTAGACAGGTACTACCGAATCTTTTATTGATTCAGGTCACGATGTTGCAGGCCACACTTTTCGCTAGCTTGATCTCAGTTGACGAGATTTTTCGAATCGCCCAGAGAATCAATTCAGAGGTTTATCGTCCGGTAGAAATTTACACTGCCCTTGCCGTGCTGTTTCTAGCGGTTTGTCTTCCGATGCACGGCATTGCTTATTGGTTAAAAGCCCGATTCACAAGAGATTTGTCTGAAC
This sequence comes from Blastocatellia bacterium, assembly GCA_033858155.1. Taxonomy (GTDB): domain Bacteria; phylum Acidobacteriota; class Blastocatellia; order Pyrinomonadales; family Pyrinomonadaceae; genus UBA11740. The sequence goes on along the minus strand of JAWVCT010000058.1, from coordinate 41,324 downwards.
GATAGAGATTCTGATAAGGCAACTGAAAATGCTTACAGCACTAAATATTCACAAGATGCTCGGACAGAAACAAGTCCTCGCAAACGTGAACGCTTCGATAGCCCCCGGACAGATCACCGCCCTTATTGGTCCAAGTGGGGGCGGTAAGAGCACGTTTCTTCGCACGTTGTCTTTTCTTGACCCGCCTGACTCAGGCATCATCGAGGTCGACGATGTAAACTATACCTTCCCAAACAAAAACGGGAATCGTCCTTTTCCTTGGCCGAAGGTGACAATAGTCTTCCAGCAACTCTTTCTTTGGCCACATCTCACTATACGTCAAAACATTTCACTGCCCGGAAAAAATTCCAACGGTCACGGGCCAGGCGGAAGCGTGGACGAACTGATAGCGCTTTTTGATTTAGACGAATTCGCCGGACGCTATCCTAATCAAGTTTCTTTGGGCCAGCGGCAGCGGGCAGCAATAGCCCGAGCTTTGGCTTTGGAGCCGAAATATCTCCTCCTTGACGAGATTACTTCTGCCCTCGACGTTGAGCACGTCGGCAGACTGCTAAATCACATTAAGGCACTTCGCGCGAAGGGTACTGGCATATTACTCGTTACTCACCTGATCGGTTTTGCTGAGCGCGCTGCCGACCAGATCCTCTTTATGGAAAGCGGAGCAATAGTAGAAGCAGGTGGGCCAGAGTTGTTATCGGCACCTAAGAGCAAACGGTTGACCGAATTTCTTTCACTTGTTGGAACGGCTGGCTAATGATCTTTACTAGGAATCGAGAACTATGAACAACGAATTTATGAAAACAGATTTCGTGGCAGACGCCGTCGTGGCACATCTGGAAAACGTTGGTTATCCAACAGCGGCCGTTGCTACTCACCTCGATCGGATGCCATTGATCGACTCTCTTCGCCAACGGATATCTGAGACTGACATTCCAAGACTAATCAAAGTCATTGAAGAAGAATCCGGTGAGACCGCTGGGTTAGCCGTAAGTCTTCTCCGTCGATATGTGACTGATCAAAGAGTCAAGGATTGTCTTACTGCGCGATGGGATACGGCCGATGTCTACTTGAAGAGCCGGATGATGTGGAGACTAATGGACGATCCCGAATTGCCGGAGTCTTGGCACAGGCGGATTTATGAGTTTGTTCTTGCTGAATGGAAAGTCTTTGCTGAATTCACTCAAACTTTTTATGGCCAAGGCAAGGAAGGTGTCAGTAACTTATTAGCCCGACTCGGTAGTCCGGATTTTCCCAACACGAAAAAGTGGGTCTATCTTTGCTGCGTTCCAGTAGTCCTCACTAACCATGACGCAGCTAGAGGAGTGCTGGAGTTTGGCCTCACTTTGAACGATCACTTTGCCAAAGAAGTGGCGGCAGAGTTGCTCCAAAAGCTCGCTGCTGGTGCATTCGACCATTCGCTGGCTCCTTCGGGGTCCGGCGACGACGGGGGCGATGACATATTTCTCGACTTCGCCGCAAAGGCAATTATTTCGTATTTGCGCAGTGGACATCATCCAAAAGATGAAGACTCTGATAAGCTGAATCAAGTTCCCTTGATCGACGCCCTCCGCTCCCGAATCACTGCGGACGATCTGACATGGATCACGGAAGTCGTCGCAGCCGAGTCGGGTTCCCTTGCCGCCTTTTACCTGAGCCTTCTTAAGAATTTCGATACTCGAAGTGACATACGGGACATGCTCCGACACAGGTGGGGGACAGCCAGTCCTTATCTCCAAGCCCACCTAATGTGGCGAATACTGGATGATCCCCAATTACCTGACGAATGGCACAGAACAATCTTTGATTTTGTAATCGCTGAATGGGAGACTTTCAGCGGAGTGGTGCGAATGTTTCTGGGCGGCCCTAAGAGCATCATCCCGAACGTTCTTAGGCGACTTGGCGATGCGAGCTACCCGGAGTCCAAGAAGTGGATAAACTTTTGCCGTCTCCCGGAGATAGCGGAGGATCAAGAAGCGGCGAAGGCTCTAGTCAGCCTAGGACGTCTGATGCCAGATCCGTTTTGTAGAGAGGTTGCGGAAGTCCTACTGCAGCGCTTTTTTGCGGCTCATCAAAGGGGGGCGCGAGCATGACAATTCTCAACGACGAGAAACAATGGATTGCGGTATTAGGCGGTGCGGGTCAATACTCTGAAGACCAGATCATCGCTGGATACACTGTAGGTCGCGAATGCGCTCGGGCCGGCAAGAATATAGTTACCGGTGCCACTACGGGCATTCCTTACGCTGCTGCACTTGGCGCTAAGGAAGAAGGTGCTTTGGTGATCGGCGTCTCGCCCGCAGCAAGCGCAAGTGAGCACGTCCTAAAGTATCAAAGGCCGGTTGATAGCCATGACTTCATTGTCTATGCCGGGAATGGTCTTGCCGGTCGCAGTGCCGTGCTACTCCAATCAGTATGCGGTGCGATATTTGTTGGCGGGGAATTTGGAACTTTATTTGAATTTAGCGCTGCCTGCTTTTGCGACATAAGCGTCCTCGGAATACTCCGAGGAGTTGGTGGCGTTTCGGATCATCTACCGGACATCCTTTCATACATGAAGACGCGGTTAGATGGGCGGCTTATATTTGATGACGACCCAGTCCGTCTGGCGCGCCGGGTTTGCGCTGAGGCAGGCAATCGATATTCGACCCAGTCTTCTCAGCTACCGATGGAAGATATTGGTGCCGATGTGCGCCAGATAATTCACCGATTCATCGAAGAGGAGAATGGGGCCACATGCGTGAAACAGTCGGCGAATACTACGATTGGCGCTTCATCGATTATGAGCCTGCAATAGCCGAACTGTTTCCTCACGCCTTATTGCCTTATCTCTCCAAAGGACAAACGGCTCTAGATATAGGGTGCAACACTGGCGCAGTATCATTGTTTCTCGCCGAGCAGGGTTGCAATGTGCTTGGCGTGAATCTCAACCCCAACGCCATTCAGGAAGCCAAAGAACGGGCAACAGCTGCCCGCTTGTCCTCTCAGACTCGCTTTCTCGTCACTGATATCATTAACGCTCCTGATCTGGGCGAATTTGACGTTGTCCTCATGATCCGTGTCCTTACTTGTTTTGCCTCCCTTCCTAGTTGGCGGCAGCTTTTGCAAAAAGCGCATTCCCTGATTAGGAAGGATGGCATTATCTATATTCACGATTTCAAGATTGTTGAAGGCGACACTATTTATCAAGACCGTTACCGCAGGGGAGAGCAGTTAGGCTGGAGATCGGGAAATTTCGCCGTGAATGACTCGACCGGAAGCCTTCTTTTCATTGCTCACCACCACTCAACAGGTGAGATTGAGGAGATTGCATCACCATACTCCAAGCTGGAACTGAATTTACATCACTCACTTTCGATGAATGGTCACCAATGTGAAATGTTTGAGTTTATAGGTCGAAAGTGAGCGCCACTGGCCTCGAGACAGAGTTAACCGAATCGAGCAGAAATTTAGAGGAATGGAGAACAAGTAATGCGAGCGGGATCGAACGAGAACGGGACGGAAAGAGGCTCAGATAACGTGTGGTCTAAGGAATCGATGGAGCTACGGCCAATCATGTACGCGCGCGCCGAGGCACCGAACCCGATGCAAGCGGCGGCGGAGAAATACGAAAACAGATTCGAAATTAGGTTTGATTCATTGACCTACTTTTCAAGAGATCTTCTAAGCAACCTACATCGGCCCGGAACCGATATAACAGTTGTTCCGGACAACGTAACCATAGCTTCCCGGTCAGACAAAAGGATTCTTCACGAGGTGGCAGTACTTAGTGAAGTCGCAAATTCACTATCTCCGACTAACGACGATCGGGCTGCGTACTTTGCCGCGCTGAAGAATATTTACATCAACCTTCCGACCCGGCCCGACGAAGCGACTCAAGATGAACATACGTTATTCGTAGGAATCGAGCGCGAGGGACGAATTTTGGCAGAGTCTTTGGAGTGGTTACCTTCGAGTCATAACTTGCACCCACACGCGAAAAGAGTGCCTTTTGAGAGCGGCCTTTTGGTTGGCTTGAGCAAGTTTCCGTCGCTTCGACCTTACGCACGGTGCTTTATCATAGACGGAGCGATCGCCAGCGGATCCACATTGATTACCGTCATCGAAAAGTTGAGACCAGTCACCTCTACTTTCGACATTTTCTCTGTTCATAGTCCCTATGAAGGGCTGCAGGCACTTGCTCGTTACGGTAACTCGCAGAACCTTAAACTGAAGATTACAGTTGGGCACGCAACGGCCGGCATGAACGCAAAGTTTTATGCCGTCGATTCCGCTGATCCTGCAAAGCTCATCGTTGGAGATATCGGTGACACCATTAGCGAGCTAGATAAATAACCTCATGCTGAATCGGCTTCGGACATTCTTTGCGATAACGGAAAAAGGCTCGTCGATTCAGATTGAAGTCTTGGCAGGACTATCGACCTTCTTATCGCTGTCCTATATCTTCGTCGTCAATCCCGCAATCCTTTCCCAGGCCGGTATGAACAAGAGCTTCGTGTTCTTCGCGACAATCATGGCTTCCGCTTTAGCTACGATTGCCATGGGACTGTGGCCAAGGCTGCCCTTCGTGTTGGCGCCGGGCATGGAGTTGAACGCGTACGTGGCTTTCTTTGTCGTGGGGTCTTTGGGTTTCACCTGGAAGCAGGCCTTGGGAGCGGTGTTCTGGTCGGGCGTTGCTTTCGTCATTCTCACGTTGCTTAGGGTCAGAGAAAAGGTCATCGAGGCGATCCCAGAACGCATGAGATCGGCGCTCTCTCTGAGCGTCGGCGTTTTTCTTTGCTTAGTGGCTCTAAAAGTAGCTGGGCTCTTGATCTACGAGAATGTCACCATCAAGGGCCTTGGCAGTTTTACGAGCCCTGTTGCCTACGCATTTTATGTGAGCCTGTCAGTCATACTCATTCTAGAGTGGTTACACATCCGAGGGGCCGTTCTCATCGGAATAATTGTGACCGCGGTGGTCTGTCATTTTCTTGGTGTAAGCAATAGCGGTGAGGCTCCGGCCAAAATGTCCTTAGCGATGTTCTCTGGAATAGGCCAGCTCGATCTCGGAGTCATTGCTAACCCGCGAATGTTTAGCGTTATCTTGATCTTGTTCCTGATAGATTTCTACGGTAGCATCGCGAAGTTCATCGGTCTGTCGATTAACACAAATCTCGTCGTTGGCGGCAAGTTGCCCCGACTGAGGGATGCGTTGTTGATAGACGGAGCGGCGACGACTTTGGGTTCTGCACTTGGGACAAGCAGCATCATTGTCTATGTAGAGAGCGCCGTCGGGATTGGAGCGGGAGGCAGAACGGGCTTAACTGCCGTGGTCTGTGGCTTATTAATGCTCTCCTGTTTCATACTGACGCCGTTCCTGGGGCTGGTGCCAGTCGTTGCAACAACGGGGGCCCTGGTTTTCGTCGGTCTAAAATTGTGCCCGACTATCAGGGATCTGAAATCGTATTCCTGGATCGACTTGATTGTTCTGATAACCATGCCTCTCACAGTCATTGCAACATTCGCGATTGATCGAGCGATGCTCGCGGGTTTCGCGATCTACCTTGTAGGAGATCTCTTGGCGCGTCGCCGGCTCAATCCATACCTTATCGGCTCTTTGATGCTCCTAGCGATTGGCGCCGTCCTCCAAATGAGATCTTAAAAGATGGATCCTCGCCTAGACGAACATTACGAAAGCGTTCACGAGTCTCGGGAGATATTGAGAGATGCTTCTGTTCTCTGCGTTAAGAAATTGAGAGTCATAGTAAGTCCTCTGACGAGGCCTATGTTCAATGCAGATAGCTTGGACTTTAGAGACGTATTCCGCGATATCCTAGAGGTAATGGGATTGGCTCTCTTTAATGCGACGGAACCTTTTCTAAAAGAACAGTGGGAGCAGCGGACTCTGAATTTTTATTTTTGGCCTGGCTATGACAGCATCCTTCATGACGAACCAAAAAGTAAACGAATAACCTTACTCTGGGAGGACAGCCCGGATCGCACAATCTTGTGCGGCTCCGGGCATCAGCTCACTAAGGATCCGTCATATAAAGAGTCCAACACAAGCTTATGGTTTGAACGCGCACTAACGATCTGTGAAGAGGCGAATGGGCTGTTCGTACCCGGTGGAACACATGCGTGGGTAGGTCAGGATAACTTGAAGATCTTAGACACAGAAAAGGCCGCCGAGGACTGGGATTATCTAAGCGCGCTACGGGTGCAAATCATCAAAGATGGCGTAAATGCCTATAGCGCAAAAAGAGGATTTGCTTTGCTCCAATTCAGAGATCAAGACTATAGTTCGTGGGGAAAGCTGGGTGCTCGTTGGCTGAACGATAGATCTAGAATTATCTCGAGAGAAACCTGGCCAACTCCGCTCGAGAGTAAAGTTGACACAACTAAATCCGAGAGAGAAAAAATACAACTTCAGATTTTTAGGCAGCAGCTTTACAACATTTGGCTTGCAGCGACTTTCGACATCGATTGGCGTACGGACTGGTTTTTTACCTTTCTGAAACGACTCCGACGCCGTGGCTTGAACGCTCTTGCCGCCCGGCTGGAAAGAGAGCCCCTCGATCAGACCTATCTTAGAAAGCCACCCTTCAGGTGGTGGTACACGCTGCAGCTGGAAAGCAGTTTGGAAAAGACAACTGGCACCGAAGCTCTTGGTTCGGCGATGTTTCTTTCGTCCGCCGAATTGCCGGCCGCCTATATCTATCTAGCTACAGCGTTTGTCAATGAGATGTATTTTCAAATGAGGGATGTCGAAAGGACGTTTAGGATCGAACAAGTGGCGGAATTGGCGGGCCAGGATAAACAGGCTAGCATCTTTGCACATCAGACTGTTGGGCTCATTACTGAACCGTGGGTTGATCCAGCTAGAAGGAAGTTGAAGGAAGAATCGCAATTTTCTCTGTGGATGGCCAAGACGCTAGTTACCGAAATATGGGGGAGTGTCGACCTCGATTCTGAGGGATCAATATGGGAAGGCAGTGGAGCAGATTTTCCAGAATGGGAAGGCTTGAATCCTAGAGAGATGCTCGAAAAAATCCTTTCCCCAGCGATGTTTCAAGGACTCAGACGCGCAGCAAAGGCACCGCGTCTATCGGGTGATTCAGAGCTAGATGACCTGAACGAGAGATCGAAGAAACTTGCCACGAATTTATTGTACAAGCGGGCTGAGCGTGGCGTTATGCTGCGGAGACGTCTTGGGTTAAGACTTCCAGAGGGGCTTCCGCCGGATTGGACGACGTACAAAGGCTTCATGCTGAGTTTCTACCACATTGTGTGGCAAGCTACTCATCATGCTCTAAAGGCATCGCTTGAAGAAGGAAACGAACCATACTTGTGGATTGAGTGGGACACCAAGAGGGTTACAGTATTCAACAGATCTCCCTCAATTGCATTAGCAATTGCTCCACCGAAGGACAAGCGGTTCCTGGATATCCTCCAATCGAAGCTTCGCAGTAGTTTCATAATCGAAGGTCCTGAGCCCACGAACGAGGACCAGACTATCTGGCGTACTGCGATAAGCTATAGAGGAGTGACCGAACGATGAATGAAAATAGGCTACGAGAACGCGGCGACTGGGCCTTTGTTTGGAGTCGCGAACAGGGCCACAAAATCATCATCGTAATTGATGACGATTTTCATCATGTCGGCGTGGAGGAGCCGTTTCCAGCAGAGACGGCTTCCGCCCATGGCTTGTACGCGATCTTTCTTCATGCCAGTCAGTGGAAAGACATAAGGGCAATCGGCTACTTTCGCTTGCCTCCATCGACGACTCTTATCGACGAGCGTCTGCTCCCGGATGTGTCGAGCTGGATTCAGGACATAAGTAGCGGAAACGTAAATCTCTATTTCCTGATAGATATTTACTACGGGGCAAACGCGGCGAAGGAAACCGAGCTGGGGCTCCCGGTATATGAGCGGGTCCGGGCTTTATTTACGAACGCAAAATTCGCGTTCTTGAGTCAAGCTGGCACAGGCAAGCTTCGGGAATTCAAAGACTCCCTAGAACACGCGGCGGCGTCAGATGTTCTGGACCGCCTCGAGGCGTCTGATGCTCCAAAGATTTTTCCAAAGTATAAGGTTGAAGACGAGTTTGCCATCCATCAACAGCTGCCTTCCACTCTCTTAGATTGGTTTGATGAAGAAACGCCACCCGACCGGGCTTCCAATTGGGATGTTAGTAAATGGAGGGAAGTCCGGCGGATCCTGAGAGCAAAATGCGAGTCGCTAGGAACTAAGACTGATAGTAGAGATCCGGTCGGGCACGCCTTCTGGGCGCATCATCTTCCTTATGGAGGGAATCGATGGCCGCACTCATATGATTCCAGGATAGAACGATGGACGAACGAGCTAAGAAGTGAGATGGAGCAGGTAGCTCCTGAAACTAGGACGTTTCCTGAGCACGGATGGGCATTCGCTACTGACGCCGGAGTGCAAGCTTGGGATCGCCCACCGATACGCGCGCTAGCACAATTTGACGACATGGGGCGAGATTTGATGACGGCATTCTACTTGGTGAAGAAGGATGTGCGGCGCCTTTCCTTGGGAGACGTAAAGATCCGCTTCGCCTCAAGCCTAATGATACAGCCTCCAAAGCTCGATCAGGACTATCTGTGGTTCAACGTATCAGCGCTTGCAAATGGACTATATATTTTGGCACAGAACTTTTATCACGAGCTAAATAAGATTCAAAAGGGAGACAGTAACCCGACGGAGCTCCCAGTACCTTGTGCTGGAGGACGCGTTTTTTGGAACATTGAAGAGTTTAATGAAAGCGGAAAACTCGGATTGCGCGTTCGCGTTCATCAAATATTGATTGGCTGGTCAGTTGATTCGGACGACTCCTTTCCGTGTTTGGTTACGCACCTTTTCCCATTTCCGGATACTGCCGGCAAGACTTTGAAGGAAGCATATGCATACCTCAAATTGAGTGGCGGATCCGTTCGCCCTCACAATGGAGCCTTGGTGATTGAGGTTGAAGCCAAAGACGTTGCGGGCGTTTGGGAAGTTGCGGGGTAATGGAGTTGACAATATTGATAGTCGGCAGAGGGACGGCCCCCGGTGTGCAGACGAGTAACGGCCACTCCCTTGAATTTAGAGCTTCCGCACGAACGGCATCGGGCATCTTGTCACTCGATACCTATGATTTTGTGTTTCAACATTTAGGTCCAGCGAATCCTGAAGCCTTGGAGTCCATCAATGAATGGACTGCAAAGGGATGGCGCAAGAAGATCGTTGCCTTCAGCGGAGGAGCAGTGCCGAAAAACATCAAAGATCTGGATGTTTCACTGATTGAAGGACTGCCCGGCCGCCTAAGTATTCTGGATTTGGCATGGTCCGCCGTTCCTTCCAATTTTTCAGGCGATGCCCGTGAATTGCTTTTGTTGCTCAAGCCTTCGCGCCCAGAGTTCTTGTCAGCCCTTGCGATTCTTTGTCAGGGCTACTTAGCGGTACGTTCCCACAAAAACGAAACTGACGCTAAAAACGCGGAAGCGCAGGAGGCTTTGTCTGAGATGGGCTTCGACAAGATAGAGGGGCACGTTAGAGACGAGCTGGTTAATGTCGAAGACGTTTTGGTTCCTGTTTGGTGGCGTCGAGTTTTTGCCGGTCAAAGAGGTGAAATGGAAAAGGCTATTTCTCATGAATGGGGAGTGCATAGTATCAGCGACTGTCCCCCAGCGATTGGCGACCTGATAGTCTCTATTTATTCTGATCAGCCAATTGGCGCAAAGGTGGTCGGAGGCGCATATTTGGCAATAGCCAAGAGATTGAGAAATTAGATGTACCAGTGGAATAAGCGTCGAGCTGATTTTAACCACGATTGGTTACAGAACTTCTTCCTTGTTCGGCTTTCTAGGTTATTGCAACTGCTTGACGGCGCAACAGAGGATCCTGAGATTGAACGCACCTTTGTTACTGATATCCTCGCTACATGGGAAACTGAGCGAGTAGAGGCTTCGGGGATTATTGCGAGTTTCGAAGAGCAGATGACCCCTAGCCTGCTCTTTGAAGAGGAACCGCTTTGTCGCTGCGACGACGAGACCAAACGATGGCTTTCCATTCTGACACACTCCTTGTGGCTGAGACGCTTCAAGATTCGAGCAATCGTGGAAAAGGCATCTGCGGCTTATAGCTCTGCTAATGCGGCGTACGAGAATCTGCAACATTCATTACTTGGTTGCAGCAATTCCATTTCTGCGAGCGCGTTGCGTCACTTCCGTAGGGAATTTGGAGAGTTTCGCGATCGGTGTGATGCGTTAAGCGAAATCCTTTCGTTGTTCCCGCGAGACCGAAGGCCGTTATGAGCACGAAGAATCGTCCAAGAATCTTAATTATCGACGATCTATTTGGTCGTACCCATCCAGACCGGGCTAACGCGGACCGCGAGAGTCTGTGTGCTCATCTGCTAATTAAGGACATCACGAACGATGAGGCCGGCAAGGAAAAATCCGTCCGAGTAAAAGACCCTATTGCTGATGCGGTCTTTGTTCGAGGTCTAAGACCTTCAGGCTCGATCGTTGGTGATTTCGTCGAGCATGATCTCGAAGGAACGCTTCAAGTTGTTCGGGCTGGATGGAACTCCAGACCACCTGGAAGTCTGCCTTGGGCATTAGTCCTGCTCGATTTGTGCTTCTACACAGGGCAAGTGACAGAAGCGAGCGAAAGAGACCGTAAGGGATTGGGGATGCCTACGGGTAGGGAGGGCGACGAGAGTCCTGAGCAATACTTCGGATTGCAGATCTTGGAAGCTCTTCAAAAAGAGATGCCCGAGCTTCCCGTCATTATTCTTTCAGCTCAACCTAAGGAGGAGGTGAGCCGAGAGTTCACTTCTCGAGGAGGACTAGCGTTTCTTAGCAGAAGAGATCGAAAAGGATCTGAACTATTGCGCGAGTATATACGGCGATATGGCCTAATTCCTGATGACCAAGAGGAAATCGTCGGCCATTCGAATGCGCTTCTTCTTGCCTTGCGCACTGCCAGGAATGCGGCCTCAACGAAGCTGAATGTGCTGATGCGCGGTGAGACCGGAACCGGCAAAGAGTTGATTGCTCGCTTTCTTCATCGTTGCGCGCAGGAGGGAAACGCTAATAGACCGTTTATCGTCGTTAATTCAGCGGCCATCGCTTCCTCTCTTTGGAATAGTGAGTTGTTCGGCATCGAAAAAAAAATAGCGACCGGAGTCGACAGAAAACGGGGCGAGATTCGATCTGCGCATGGCGGAGATCTTTTCTTCGACGAGATAGGAGATATGCGGGAGGACACCCAGGCTGGGATTTTGAGAGTGCTCGAAGATCGTAAGGTTAAGCCAGTTGGGACCGAGCAATATGTGGACGTAGACGTGAGGTTCATCTCCGCAACGGAAAAGGATATTGAGGCCAAGGCGGCAATTGGAAGCTTTCGAGGAGCCTTGTTACAGCGATTGCGTCAAGGCGGCACGGTTTTCCTGCCAGCGCTTAGAGAGCGGATGGAGGATGTCCCTATTCTCGTGAAGAAGTTCGTGGAGAAGGCTCAGGATGCAAATCCATCGGCGATGAAACGAACCATCGAGCCTGAAACGCTTGATAAGATTCGTTCCTTCGATTGGCCGGGCAATATCCGCCAACTGCACGACTGCATAGTTGAAGCTGTCAATAATTACTTGGACGTCGAACATCTATTCCCCATTCATATCAAATTCCCAGAGAGCGGCTCTCGAAGCATTTCATATCCGGCAAGTCCCCTTTCCCCTACTGAGAGCACACCGTCATATGTACCCACCTCATCTAGAACAATAAATGAACTAATAGCGGAAATTGATGAGTTCGATTTCAGTCAGCATCCTACCGACGACCTGGTAGGCAAACTACCAGCGTTGGAGCGCGCCTACGCTCGCTTATCCGCACGATATCTCGAAGCGGCTTTGAAGGCGAACACAAAGAATCGATCAGCAGAGAAGCCTGAAGGAGACTTTTCCATAAAGCAGGCGGTTGAGACGATGACGGGTTCGAAAGTTGAGGGGTACGTTCCCCGGCGAATGATTGAGCAGGTTTTGAAGAATGAAGCAAACCGGCCAATTCTTGAAAAAGAAGACTCGATATTGGCTGCTGTGGCCAGGACTCTTTCCGACAGGAAGACGAAGCGGGATAAGACTAAGTAGAACTACCACTCTCGATTGCGGACGCCCAACCAATGTCATCAACCTGGATCGCATCCCCGGCAACCGAAGCTCTCGCGCAAGTTCTTGAACTTCTAAATCCTAAACAGATCGCTCGAAGCCGGCCTGAGACAGGAAAAGAATGGTTAATAACGTCATACCGCGAAGACTTCGAGTGGCTGTGGAAGTTCGAACGTACATGGAAGCGCGACGTTGAAGTTGGTGTCAGCCTTCTTGGGTGGATCTCATCGGGCAACGACAGTTCCACGCGAACCATCATTGTAGTGTGGGATGGAACGCCGCCTCCCGATTCCACGATTGATATCCAAGCCTATGTAACCCCGTACGATTGGGCTCTGGCTTGTTCGTGGGCCATCTTCAAGCGCACGAAGAGCGACTCAACAGGAGTGACCGCATATCCTCAACTGCGTATCCTAATACTTGATATTTCGGCCGAGGTAGGACTGGAGACGTTTGCGCCTAATGCTTTCCAGGCAGTACGTGCTGTCTCGTGGGTCCAAGTATATCGTCCCGTTCATTCCAAGAATGACGCCGCAGTGATCGCTTCAATGAACACGGACGATCGCTCCGTTTCATTGCTCCGATCCGCGGTGCCTATCGGTAGTTTTGGGTTTGGAGAATTGTGTAATGACCTTTTGAATCCCGAGAGAGTTCTCTCAATGGCCGCAGCGCAAATGGAAGGCGATAAGAGGCCAGTTCTGAAGACGCTTGCCCGCATATGGGAAAGCAATTTGTTGAATTCAGACAATCGTCACCACGTCGCCAACCTCATGGCTCCACTTATTCTCACGCAAGCACTACCCGCCGCGTTGCGCGGTTTAGTTGAAGGGAAAATCGCAAACGGCAGACCGCTGCGAACGGCACTGAAAACTATTGTACGTGAGCTGGGCTTTGGGAAGATACGAAGTTCCACAACATCATTATCAGATCAGGGGATTCTAAGGGAAGTACTAGCAGCACCAGATGTCTTCGACCGCAATCACAATCTAAGCTTTCTCCTTATTGATGACCAATACACCCTTGGGTATGGAGTCCTGCTAGCAAGCGTGCTTTTCGGAAATGATTATTATTCATTCGAGTGTGACCAGACTGCTGATGGTAACAGGTTCGCAACAGTCGACGATGAATTTCGGTGCGAGGCGAATGCTGAGTCCATTCTAGTCTTCTTGAAAGGATTCGGAAGGGTTAACGACTGGCGACAGCCTCGATTGTTACGTCTGGATCCACAGGTGGACATCCTGTTCTTAGATTTGCGGCTTTGGAGCGACAGTGAAAATCGAAGGGCGTTTCTCCGCCACCTTCTAGAAGTATGTGGGAGTCTAGGTATTGAGCCGCTTACGAATGCAGCCGATCCGTCTTTCGACTCGGCTTTTAAGCAAGCGTATGAACGAGCCCAGGCAGAGGTCAAGAACGGCCAAGACGGAGCAGGCGAAATCGAACCGTTAGCGTTATTCCCGTTACTCTTGAGTCACTTCGATGCTTCCTTGCCGATCATATTGTTTAGCAGCACACATCAATGGGTGATCCTTGAATTAGTCAGACACAGACAAAACATTATTGCTGACTTTACCAAACCCCTCTTGGAGGGCTATGCAGAAGTCATCGATCCAGCGCGTCATCTGAATGATTTGAGTGGGGCAATCAACAAAGCTATCGAAATGCATGAGAGCCGCTGCATCTGGGAACGACTCGCTGAAGTCGATCAAGTCACGGGTGCGCAATTCAGTTGGACTTCGCGTCCAGTATTCGAAATCACTATCCCGCAAAATAGTATGCGGCTATCTGTGTATAACGCCTCAAGTGCACCTTCTATCAAGGCCAAAAACAAGGGCGGTTATCTGAGAACCCGCTATGACGCGGGGTCGGCAGCTCCCAAGCTGAACGATGAAGAATTGCGTGTCTTGCTTGCCGACTACTACAAGCGCTATATCTTGAGTGGCAACTCCTTCGACTTTGCTACGGTTCCTTGGGAAATGCTTGAAGGGAACTTAATACCGGACCCAATCCTGGATGATCCATATTTGAGAAACCCGGCTTTTGATCTGTCTGATACGTTAGATCCGCGAAATTATGTAGCACGTGTTAACCAAAACATGAGAAACAAAAAGGCTCATGGACAGGTAAAGCCGCCTCATAATTCAAGGGTAGAAGCGGATTTTCGCCTGGTTGCAAAGTTGGCTTTTATGTTCCTCTTAGACTTCCTGCAGGACTCTATTACGCCAGGACGAGTGAACTTTGATGCCGAGCTCGATGCTGTTGAAAACATTCTTAAGGGTAGATATCCACATCTAAGGCCGCTCATAGCCAGCGGGAAACTCGAACCGGTTAATCTTACGTCTGATGTTAGAGTAAGTTGGATCGAGTTTGCTGCCTTCCTCATGTGTTTTGCAGCCAGGAACGCAACCGACGGAACGAATACATTTCTTTCTCAGCCTACAGTAAACGCCGTTCAGCGTTTGATTCAGTTGTTGTCGTCTCGCCAGGTTCAGCAACAAGCTGTCCCTTGATTAGTGCGCCCTCAATTGTTCCCTCTGTAAATGGTGCGCAGGATGAATAGTTAGGCAGGTTCACGATAAGAACCAATGGATTCGCAGGTCCTTTTTTCTGGTAACGTTGTCCGGCCCTTCCAGGCTCTCTAACACATGCAACAGGCCTTCACCGGATGGATTCGAAAGCAATGCTAGTAAGCCGGCAGGCTCCGAGCGAGTCCCCAACGCGTCAGCTAGCAAATCCGCATCGAGTGTTGGGTTTTCTGGTTCGAGTAAGGCGAGAGATGTCCTAGAGCCCTCCGCTCGGGAGTCCATGAAGTATTTCTCGTACTTAAATGCTGCCGCGCCCTCACCAATTTTAGTTGTGAGAGCGGATTGTGTTAATCGCTCGGTTATTGCTTGGAGCGCCGCAACTGCCCGGAAAAAACTCTGGTCATCTCGATACTCCCGGCGATAAAGCTCCCGGCGAAGCACGCCGCCATACCTTGCTTTCTTACGCACACCTAGATAAACAGAGCCCATCGTCACATCGGCGAGCTGTAGCCACTCTTCTTGGCTTAATCCGTGCCAAAATCTCTCGTTCTGGTTCAGATATTGTTCCATTAGGTCGGCAGGCCATCCGTCTTGCTCGTTAATTCTTGACCGAACTAATGCTCTATGTGCGTCGCACCACTCTTCTTGAGAGTATCCTGTATTCAAAGCAAGTTCTGACTCGGCTTCTGGAAAACCGAGTTCCTGGAGAAGCGGGAGCGCTGGTATTCTCCTGCGGAACTGATCCGCCCGCAGTTCGAAGGAACCGGGCAAGAGTTTCTGCGCGTCAGCCAGTGCCTCTTCAGTTTCCAGCGCAACGACAGTCGCTTGATCGCCATCAAAATCAGCGCCGAGAACCTTTAGCACGCCAAGCGGTAGCCGAAAGACCGGCGCATTACTGTCATCGATAAGGGGCCGAAGGGCCAAGAGTCCCAAGCGGTGCAGCGTTGGATTTCTGTTTACCAACACAAGCTGCTGATTCTTATCAGGCAAACCTTGAAACAATTTGTCGGCAATAAACTTGGGAAGCACGATCTCGTCTATTCTCAGATCGGGCTGTGGAACAATAACCGCTCGTGCGGATCGAGTTAGTCGTCGTCCTAACACTTCTCGACGCAAGAATGAAGGTAATCCGATCTGGGAGTCTAACAATATGTTGACGCACCGCTGAACCCGCTTTCTTAGTTCTTTGGCATGAATCTTCGGGTCAGATTTCTTGAAGACCATTGCTTTGAAGAGGGATTGGTAAGCTTTGGTCAAATTGTGAGTTCCTTCTGAGGTTGCCGGTCGAAGCCAGGGGGGCAACACATAAAGCCTGGTTGTCGGCCTCGACTGTCCACCAATGGCAATCTCTAAGGGCGATTCGAATTCAATGACCCCGAGACCGCCGTTGGCTGCGAATCTCCTACTGTCATTAAGCAAGTCCCAAGCGTCTCTGAGCTCTGTATAATTGCCGCTTCTGATCGAAAACGCTTCCACGGAGTCAACTCGAGCAAGATCGCCGTTCATGATTTGAATGTTGAATCCAGCCAGGTAGTGATTGAGCGCGCGCGTCGCCAATCTTTGATGGTCTATGGATTCAGTATGAGGCTCTACCGAATCAACCTGAGTAGGATCACCGTTTCCGATCTGACTATTGAACTCAGGAAGGCCATCATTGACAGCGCGCATCACTAAGCGGTCACGCTCGTTAGCTTCGATATCTCCCTCCCACTTCAACCAAGGTGAGGTCGAGCGTTTCGAAGAAAGCAGTTCTTTGGCGATTGCCCTCGCCCCGTGCCCCATGAGTGCCCAAAATTCCATCTCACCATAACGTTGACCACGCGCCGCGTCGGTCTTTCGGCCACATATACTGTAGCGTTCAACTGCATCCTGGGGTTGTCTCATTACGAAGACAACGCCTGCACGCGGAGGTTCGGTGGCATCCGTCTCAGAGAGTGCTTCGCGAAACTGGCCCATCGCTTTGCGTCGCGCAATACCAACCGGCGAGAAGACGATTTCGGCGGGTTGGCCCGCGACGTTTGGAAGATCCTCGTCATTGTCTTCGACAATTTTGCTAACGACTCCTTTAATACCATGCCGTGTTGAAAGTTTGTCGCCTATCGAAACATCCGGGTGGACCTCAACTATGACCGTGAGAGCTTCGCGATACTTCAGTTGTCGGTCCGCACCCCTCGGTCTATCGATCATTTGTTGGTACAGAGTGTCTATGTCTTCCCCTGACTCCCGCACGAGATCAGCAATACTCGCGCGTTTTATCTCAAGCACGGTTCCGTTGAGAGGAGCAATTGCACCTGGCAAGGCGATCTCTAACCAGCCCTCCTGCTCGCCCTGATCCCATGTGCTCTTGATCTTTTCTGCCTCATGCCCGCGAAGTCCGAGTGCGAAAAGGTCGATATAGGCTCTAACCAGCCGCTGGCCGCGCTCCACGGAACTGTTCTCCACAATCTGAACCTCGATGCGAGAGGCGATGGCTGGAATCATGATGGTCCATTCCTTAATTTGCCAGCGTTTTCGAAGCTTACGAGCAGCGGTTCTCGAAAGAACAATGGCATCTTCGTGCGTCCACCCCTTGCAAGTCGAGAAAGCGGCTCTCAGATTTGCCCCTGGGGGATACCACCCGGGGATTTGAACCCGGTCACGCGGTTTCGGATCTTTCCCCAAGCTATCTTCCAAATCCACAGCTCTGGCTTGGAGCGAGCTGCCAAGCATTAATCTTCGTGGCTCATCACAGAAAGCATGCGGAATTCTAGATGCTGACGGCCCGAATACCGATGCGGAATTACCGTGAATAAGGGCGCCTCTTTCATCAATTCGCCAACCCTCATTGATGTAGCGCGTCAGTCCCGCATGGGCACTTTCTGGGGTGTGAACGGGATCAAGTCCTGCAACAGGCCAGCGTAGTTCGTTAGGAAAGTTTTTTACGTTCCTAGCTGGAAGGCTTAAACTACTCGACCAGATTGTGCCTTTTGCCGGCTTTACCTTAATGGTCTCGATCCGCCGATCCAAAATGCCAAGGTGCTCTACAAGCGGGTCGTCAGACTTGAAGGCAACAAGCCAGGACCTCATTGCCCGATTGATTGCGACTGACAGTTTCTCGTGTGAGGTATGCTCCGGCAATGTATCAGAAATCCAGTCCAGGACTTGGTCGGCCCTGAGAAATCTAGTCCAGCCTATGATCTTGGACGGTTTTCTTGTTTTCGACGATTTCTTAGGAGCCTTTCGCTCTTGATGTTTGGTTACCTTGGTCCATTCGCTTCCCATTAAAACGGGATTATTGGTTTCGCCGTCGTTCGCAGATTCGTTTTTCCAATATGCACGAAGGAATGGTAATAGGCAGTATTGTTTCCCGCGATGAAAGAAACCATGTTCGTCCGGGCGATCTACTAACCTGACGTGCAAGCGCATAAGGCTGGATATCGAGTCCTCTGGAAGACGCACTACAACCTCTGGACTTTCGAGAAACACCAGAATCGGCTTGGCTGCGGTTTCCGAAGCAACAATCCTGCTGCGCAATTGAGATCCAGCAACCCGGTCGCGAAGCAGCTTCAATATATCTTCAACAATTACAACCGACCCGGGAGGTAACTCTCTTGTTCGCTCTATTAAATCTGCAGGGGTGGCGAACTCGGTCCCGACGATCTCCCACGCGGCGTCTTCCGTCCGGAAAATGCGCCTGCTCAATAGGGAGAAGTGATAAAGAGATCGGTTAGAGTTTGGGATTTCGTCGGTTAGTACGTCGAGAACGTACTCCCTGTCACGGGTCGTCACTAATAAGCCTGTTAGCTGCTTGTCATCTACAATAGTTTGTATCGCCAAACGTAAATCGCCAGAGAAGTCTAAGTCACCGATCTGATGCTCGTTGACCCATCGAACGTAGAGCTCGGCATTTGTCAGGCTGCGCTCAGTGCTCATGGCTTTTGGTGTTTATTAGTCTGAATTAGCTTGCCTTTACGAGATCTTTTCGCATGGTAACGCCGGCGGGCCTCTTGCTCTGACTTTCTGAAGGCGCTCCAATGCAGTGGAGTCCAGTTTTCACCGGCGAGTTCGCAGGGCACTTCACTAGCTTGCTGTTGCGCTATCTGTCGAAGTGCTCCGGCTCGACTAGCCCTCATTCCTGCTTGGGCATCATCTATCAAAGCTTTTGGAGTTATCACATCGCCATTAGGTAAGAGAATCGCAAAGGCCTTTGCCGGGACCTTTCCGAATCGCATTTCAAAGAGTTCGTAACTGCTCTTTGGACCAAATTCTGAATTCTGAGGCCGCGGATAATCCGGCAACGTGAGAGCTAGCAACTGCCGATCCGATTTAATGGCAGGAATGTGCCGCCAATCACCGGGTGCTAACAGCTTCACACCGCTTTGCCGAATATGTCTTGCTATCGCACTAGCGATGACATCGCTGATGTTTGAGCCGGAGTCATTCTTGTGATCCAGGCGATGTACATTCAATTCATCGTCAAAGAAATATCGAACTAGCGGGCTAACTCGGTGAGGCAGTTGCCGAACCAGCGGTATGGAAGAAAGCCATTCGTGATCAAATGGGTTTCGGACTTCATCCCCTGTTACGAGGGTCTCGCTGTCAGACGACTCCTCCAGGTCATCCGGCGGCTCCGTTTCTAACTCTTCATCGTCTTCTTCGATAGCTAGTAGGACATCAGAAAGCTGCTCCTGCAAAACGGATGTGATCTGGACAGCTCCCGCTTCGACGGTGGTAGTTGGGCTTTGTCCGAGCGTTTCACTCATGTTTGCTCCCCGAACGAGAATACCGATGCAAATTACCGACCGAACACTGGTAACCGGCTCCTCTCAACGTTTTCGCAATTGAACTCACAGATCTTTCTACCAGTTATAGCCGTTGGTTAGAGGCAGCTTGAACGTTCGTGCGAGACAAGATTCTTAGCACAGTCTAGCTTAAGCGACAAGAATTCAGGTCCAGTTTTAGTTACGGACCTCGCGTTTGTGATACTCGCAGTAGCAGTCAGTGCTCCGGACGCCTGACTCTGATCCGTTTGCCTGGCAGATTCTGTTATGCGTTGCGGCCGAGCACGTCTTCCCTACAAGCATTGCATGACAGTGTGATCTTTCGACAAGGAGGTTGAGAGTTACTTATGAACTAGTGACTGACAACGATGAGGAAAACGGGCATGCGCGGCGCGCTCGTTTCCCTCTCACGAAGATTTAGCCGTGGATTACTGAGTACAGCACCATTCAATTACTGGCGGTCGACACCATAACTCAATGTCGCTTCCGAATCCGGCATTGGCCTAAGAATCAGTGAGCGACGTCCTTCAAAAAGCCGCTAAGTCCCTTCTGGGCTCCGTTCAATAGCATTATTGATGCCGACAGTAGCTGACGACCAGGCATCATTGTGTAGCCGTAATAGCAAACCTGCAGCTTTCAGCCTACGTCACGTTTTCCCAACAAGAGATTTCTTGAATGAATCAACCGACTGAAGGAGAAACTATGAGTGGACACCAACACACTATCGCTAACATGACCTCCCGACTGACTGTCTCCGCTGCCTTGATTTCGCTGCTTGTCTTATCGATTGCCCTGGTTGGCTGCAAACAGTTTGGTTCTTCAGGGGCAGAACAGGTTGTTGTCGAAAAGCCTCAGCCCACGACGGTACTTGGCCCTTGTCAACATAGCATCATCAAGATTGCTCTCCTTCAAGATAAGAGCGGTAGCACAGGTCAAACAAGAACTCCCCAAGTGACAATCGAGCACATCGATCTTCTCGTGAAGTTCATTCGTCCCTGTGGAGGTGAGATAGGGTTTGGCTTGATCAATGAGCAGAGCAACAGCTCGCTCCATCGGTTGCGTATCGGACCTCCGCCAACAGGGGCGCCAAAGGAACCAGACAAGAATGGAAACCCGTTTCAGGTGCAACGAGACATGGCGGAATACCGCAAGGTAAAAGCCCTGTACGACCAAGCGGTCCAGGCATTTCAATCCGAAACGGATCTTCACGTCGCGGCTTTTAGGACGGAGCTTGCCTCGTTCCTAAACGCTCCACCAACCGCGCGCCGCTCGGATTTCTTCGGGGGAATCCAGCGCGCCAGCCTGTTCCTTTCGGAGAACAGCATCGCATGGCCCTCACCGCCACGTCAGTTCCTGCTGATAGTCGGAGATGGAATCGATAACGTGAACAGTAAACATGAGCCCTTACAGAAAACTACCCAGTTAATCTTGGTCAATGGGAGCGCTTCCCTTGGTGCTCTCGCATCTTTCAATCCATCAAGATTTGAGAATATCGAATCAGCCATTGATTTTGTAACGGCTTCGGAGAAGCCAGCCCCCGCGCCAAGGTAGTTCATAGGACGAAAGGGTTGGTGAGTTCAGCGTCATCGCTGGTAAGTAAGCTTCTCGGACCATTAAGCAAACATCTCGAAGGAGGCTCAGAACAATGCCATCACAAACTATGACCGAAACGCGTGAAGGACGACGAAATCGGATCCTGAATCAGCGTGCCGACGAGCAAAGCAGGAAAGCGCTCGCCCGAGTTCTGGATGATTTGCATGAGCGGGCAAGAAAGGCCAAACAGTTCAAAAACCTCGGCCAGACCAGTACGGACGAGAAGGGGAAGCTCGCCGCAGACAACCCAGATGAATCTCAAATGAAAGCACACGAGAAGGTGCAGGCGAAACTATTCCTGTGTGTCTATCCGGCCGCCTGGCTTTTCGAGTTCCTGTTGCTTGGGGCTCTCGCTGAATTCGTCATGAGTCTGGGTCTCTACGACATGCCTAAGGGGGTAATCCTACTAGGAAGATTTCTCATCCCGACGGCTGTTCTAGTAGCCGATGCTTACTTCGGTGCCCAGCTACTTGCTTCGCGCGAGGCGGCATTTGAGAAGGGTGAGAGTCAGGGCGAATACCTCTGGGCAGCCGGCTGCATCGGTTGGGTATTGTTGTTGGCCATGATTGCGGGATACACCTGCTACCTAAAACTTGCGGTCCAGGAGACTTTCTCATGGGGGGATGTCTGGCTACCGCTCGTTTTGGCCGCATTCAGTCTGTGCTTTCATTGTGCAATTGTTTTCGGTGGTCAAAGACTTCGAGATGCGAAAGCTTTTTTGTCGTACTCAAGAGCATATGCGAAGCTCGATCGTGCTGTCCAGACTTCAACGACAGGCTATGAGCGAGAAAGAGCCGCTGTTAGTCAAATATATCGCGATTACACCGATGCGTTAGAGCTTCACAACAACCGTTATCCGCACGCTCCGGCAGGCGCGGGTCCTTTTGATAAGGATGTAGTATCAACGGTCAACGAAATTTTCGGTCCTGTGATCCTGCCACCTCCCGTAAGACAAGAGAATCCTGAGAGGCCTGAAGCGGCTGGCGCGGTGCGTCCTCCCGCAAATGGAGCCTCAACAAACAGTGGCAACGCGACGACGCCAGATCCGGCCAACCCTTTTAGAGCCCAGGAAGGGCATAGCAGCAATGGCAACGGCCATGACGGAAGTGCATTTAATGGTTTCCGCCTGGATGTCGATGGACGAATCAGAGACGCCGAGAGCGAAGTCACAGCCTAAGACAGGAAGGATAAAGTCATGAGCACAATATCAACGAGACCCAAAGTCAAGTCGGTCGTGAACGCCAGGGTTACAGCGAACGTTCGCGGCGTTGCAGAAGTCCTGCACTCCATGCCAATAGTGCGATCGGACAGCAATTTCGCGCGGCCTAGGGTGCAGACTCCCCAGAGGTTCTTGTCTTTAGCATCTGCAGCTTCGTTGCTGGATTCGGCAAATCGACTGCAGCAAGAACGATTTCATCAACTAGTGAATCGGAAGGTCTCTCAGGAGGCTGCGCTGAGGACCTCAACATTGGAAATGATTACTCAGATGCCATTTGCCGTGGCTAACCCGACGACGTTGAAGACGCGCCTAAAGGCGTTCTCAATGGCGAACACAGCGCAAGAAGCTATCAGCGCCAGAACGCTGCTTATGAAAGAGATCGCAGTACAACACAATACCGTGCTTACAAACACTCTTACAGTGGCTTGCGCAAACGCCTTTAAGAAAATCGGCTTCAACTCTGTGCAGGTATTATCGACGACTAACGCTAAAGCTCGTTTGGTCGCCAGTAATCCGGGTGGCAAAACCTTGGTAGCTGAGATCGCACCCGATGACCAATTCGACCTCTCAATATCGACGGAGGTTGTGAGTGGCTGTGACAGCACTACGCCCGCGACCTTGGATGCCTTTGATAAAGCGCTTGAAGAGGAAGGAGTTCGAGCCGCTAAGCCAATTCGTAAACACACAGGAGGTGTCTGCGAACTGGACACTGCCCGCGAAGTCCTCTCGTTCGTGCGACGGAAAATATCGCCCCAGCAAGATTCCGTGGTTGGACCAAAAGCCTCTGACGCCGCCCTGCGCCGCAGCCAACGCCTTAACGACAAAAAGACACGCAACCAAAACCGGCGCTAAGGTCGAAAGAACCCAGTCCTCTTTTAATGTTGCCGGTGCTTTCTTAGCTATCCCGGTGTCCCATCTTGAATCTTACCTAATTGAACCGCATAAGGAGCTACATCTCATGGAACCAATGAATCGCATATTCGAGAAGTACGAAGACGGCTACGCCGCTTTGTTATTAACCGGACGCTCTATTCATGACCTTGTTGTTGACCCATCAGACAAGAAGCTTAGAACTCTTCTGGAAGCCCTCAGACGAAGTTGCCGGGATCGATACGGGATGGTTCTCCTGCGGTACTCGATGGCTGGTGGCCTGGACTACGACAAAAGCCGAATCCCCGAGGAGTGTGATCAGCGAACAATCGAGAACGTGTTGCAAGCTCACGGCTTGGCAAAAATCCCTCAGGATCAAAACGAAGCAGTCCGCGTGCTGCGGGGGATCTACTCCTTGTCACGAACACCAGTTGATGACCTAAAGTGGGCGGACGGGAGCACCATGCGCTTTTGCGCTCTTTTCGAATTTGGCGAGCACTTAACCCCGGGAGAACTCTCCAACGGCACACAAACCGATGCGCAACTTGTTGCGATTGAATTGGCCCATCTGCTTGGCCACAACCTTGCGCTCCGTTCGAGCGGTAACCTCGTAATGTTTCATGGCCGCGATGGGCTCATCGACGATCTTGTGGGAAGCGCATTGCATCATGTTCGCATTCCACAACCAGACGCTGACGAAAAGAAGGCGTTTCTTAGTTCAGCGCAAGGCGTCTACGCGAACGCGAAGTTTGAGCCCACTCTGACAGATGAAGGCATTGCGAATCTAACGCGGAATACACCCAATCGAGGCTTCGAGGCTCGAATCCGGGCGTCGCATCGAAGTGGGCAAGTCATCACGGCTGCTGAGTTGGCGGAGCAGAAAAACCATGATGTCGAACAACTCTCTGAACGCACTCTAACTGTGCTCGATACGACCCGCGTTAATGACCTTCGACTGTGCGGCGTGAATATCGCGAAGCCACGTGAAGTGCTCGAAAGTTATGCTGACGGATTGCTCCACGGTGACTCAAACCTGCCATTGAATATCTTGCTCGTCGGACCTCCGGGAACGGGAAAAACCGATCTCGCTGTCCTGACCGCTCACCGGGCAAAGACAGCGGCGTATCAGCTGCACAGCCCGAAAGGCGGCATTGTCGGGGAGACGGAACGGAAAGTACGACTTCAGTGGTGTGCGCTAAACGAATGGGGTGGCATCGCATTTTCAGATGAAATAACTGAAGCCCTGCCGCTTCAAAGAAGTGAGTTCGATGGCGACTCCGGCGCCAGCCGGGCTGTCACGGCAACGCTCCTTACTGAATTATCGAATGAGTCGGCCCGTGGACGACGGCTTTTGATAGCGACAACGAATTGTCCCTGGCGAATGGGAGCGGCCATGCGATCTCGCTTCACGTTAATACCTGTTCTGCACCCGTTGCAGAATGACTTCCCAGGCATTGTAATCTCCACCGCAAAGCGGATTGTTCCGGGCCTGGAGTTAGATCCTGCCGACGAGAAGATTCAGGATGCGGCAAGAGTGTTCTACGACAAAGGAGCAAACCCGCGCCATGTTAGATCCCAACTGAGCAACGCCCTATATATCAAGGGAGTAATGAATCCAGATACCATCCTGTTCGCGGCGAATGATCTTTGTCCGACGAGCGATATGCCGTACACAATCTATTCGGACTTATGGGCCGTCAAGGCGTGCACGTCTCATTACTTCCTCCCGTGGGGAGAAGGCCCATTAGACTATGACTTCCCTCCACATCTGGCTGACCTTGTGGATCGCGCCACGGGACACATTGACGGTGAAGCATTAGACAAGAAGATAGAGGAGTACAGCAATTATGCAAACGTTTGATCCGATAGTCGAAGCAGGCAAGAGGGGAATACGCCAATACTTGAAATCCGTGGCCTCGTCCCCAGCAGCCATGCAGGAACACTACTGCGGAGCTGCCGGGCCGGTTGCCGATCTCGAAACTAAACTACGAAAGTTGTATGAAATGAAGCACGCTCTCTGCGTCAGTAATGCTACGACAGGGCTCTTTGCGTTAGCTCTTGCGGCAGAATTAAGACGCAACGAGTTCGTCACCACCCCATTCACCTACGGAGCTACCTTAGCCGGCTGGCTGATGCTGAATAATCGCCCATTGTTTGCCGATATTGATCCGGATACTCTTGGCCTTGACGTCAACTCTGCGCGACACGTTATCACTTCAAAGACAAAAGCGATTTTGGCTGTCGACATTTTCGGTGTCCCGTCCGATACAAAGGAATTGCGTCGTCTAGCAGATGACTACGGTATCTGGTATTTCGCCGACGCTTCCCAGAGCTTAGGAGCAA
The DNA here is from genome assembly GCA_033858155.1 of Blastocatellia bacterium. Lineage (GTDB taxonomy): Bacteria > Acidobacteriota > Blastocatellia > Pyrinomonadales > Pyrinomonadaceae > UBA11740. Next base: position 15,875 of record JAWVCT010000058.1, on the reverse strand, counting down.
GTCGTCAAGGCCTTCGAGCAAGCAGTCTCGCGGATGCGTTGGTCGTGTCCTTTACCGCGAACAAACCTCTTACTGCTGGCGAAGGTGGTGCGATTCTCACCAACAATACTGGACTCTATGAAAAGCTTGTTTGGGCCACGCAACACCCTGCGCGACACCGGCGCGAACTTGGATTAGACCTGGACAATGAATTTGCTTTTAACGGCCGTATTGCCCCCACGTCAGCTGCCTGGGCCGCCTCAGCTTTTGAGGCATCAATGCGAAAGATCAAGCATCATCAAGCTGAGTGCCTGCGTGTCATCGAAAATCTAAACGACATCGGTTTCACTGCGCCGATAGATTTTGAAAAGAATTCAATCCTGCCTTCGTTCTTCCGTCTCACAGCCGCGTGGCAGCCGAAAGCGAAAGAAAAAGCATTACTAAGGGAATTGCGCAGACGCTCATTCCAATTGAGCATTGAACCCTCGCCCGTACGAATCATCTACCGCCAGCCTGCTTTCAAGGCACAATATCCGCGCTTCGCCGGAACAGCTCACCGTTGTAGCAGTGCCGAACAACAGTCCAAGAGGCGCTTTTGCTTAAACGCTCTTCCAAGCTGATTTGACTGCTCGGCTCTGCTCGATCTTCTTAGCTGCTTTGCAAGTGACCTGGCCGGTAACGACTAGGTCACGAGTAGTGCCGCAGTTGCTATCGCTTCTACCTTTTCATCAACGCTAACACAAGAAAAAGCCGAATGATCGCCAGGGTGGTGGTGTGGTACGTCCCTTGCGCTGCCACGCGTCGCCTTCTCTGCTCTTTAGCCTAGGCGAAATTTGAGATTGCAAATCATCGATTAGGAGGAGAACAAAAATGTCCTTGCTGTGGGCCCTCTTGCCGGATGAATTCATGCCTTTGGCTATCGCGGGCATCGGTCTTGCTGTCATCCTCGGCTTCTTACGTTTGCGCAAAGCTGCGGCGTTGATCGGAGGAATTTGCTTGCTGCTCATTAGTGGACCGTTCTTCGATGCCATTTTTGACTCGCTTCCAACCTGGCTATTCCTGCTGATGCTTCCGATTGTCGCCATCCTGGTGATTCGCTGGCTTGTGCGTCTCGTGATCGGAGGGCGCGCGGCAGACCATCTGGTGGGAAGCCTGGCGGCAGACTTATGTCGGGGGCTTATCTTGCTTCCATTCCACCTGCTGGGGTTCCTGTTTAGACGAAATAACTAGGTTTACTGATACTTCATGGAGGACGTTCGAGATGAGATTCTTCAAAGCCTGTTTGGCCTCTTCGTCGCTGTTCTTGATGCTTGGGGCCTCTGGATGCGCGTCGGCAGAGAAGTCAGCGGCTCGAAGGCTAATGCGAGTCGAGGCTCGCGCGATTGAGCGTCAATCGGCCAAACAAGTTGAGCGTCAGGCTGCGCGCTCGGTTGAGCGTCAAGCTACCCGCTCCTCTGAGCGGCAGGCAATTCGCGGTGCCGAGCGACAATCCGCTCGTTCAGCTGAGGCTAATATTGCTCGTACGCTGGATCGAGATCTCGCACGTGATCGCGCGACGACGGCCCGGCGTCTTTCGCGAGAGGCGACCGCCTTTAGATACACGTCTAAAGCGGAAGCAAGAAGGGAGTTGAGATCTGGCATTCGTGCTGGAAGTCACTTCACGTCGAGAGCAGGCGCAGGGAGACCGCTTGGGGCAAATTCGGCGCGCGCCCGTTACGGCTTGCCTCGCACTCCTGAAGTTCGTGAGACAGTGCAGTTGCAAAAGGGGTCAATGATGAAACGCAATCGAGCCCTCGGAGGCGGGAGAGGTGTTGGCGAAATCACGAGCACCGGAAAAACAACTCGCACCGCGATCAGAAAGGTGATCCCATTGAAACAAGACTAATGACAATGACTTCAATTTCTTGCCGCGATGCCCAGATCATGGGTGAAGGTGTTCAACTGGAAATGGCCCAACAATGCCCACTTCCTTCTGTGCTGATCGCTGAATCAATTCTTGCTCCCGAAGTGATAACCGAGGTTGAGCGCTTCTCTTCACGCGAAGCCGAGGGTATCCCTTCGATTTTTGTCCGAGAACAGCGCGAACTAGGATGTTTTGAGGCCGTTTCAGCGATCGAGCTCTTAGGGATAGCGTGGAATTCGCGCAGAACCCCTGCTGAGCATTCTGAAGAGCGCGACGATTCGTCCCGGTCGTTCGATAAAGTTCTCCGAAGTTTGTTAGCCTCCCTCGGTTTCAATCAGCGATTAGAATTTGTTTACGAGGTGTGTCGGGTCCTAAACGGCACTCCGGTTTTTGACTGGAGAATTGTAAGCCGTATTCATTCGAACGACTCTGGTAGAGCCGTTGAGCAATCGGAGTTGTTCTGGCGCAGTGCGGGCTTTGTCACAGCCGATCTTGGGTTTTCCTTGCGATTCAAGCCGACAACTGCGGAGGAAAAACTAATTGACGAAACTAGCCGTTCTTCGACAGCGACGATTTGTCCCGCGGGGATCTCGATCTCGCCGACCTCTTCTCGAATGGGCTTTGTTCGGAATCTGGGCGCGTCCGACCATTCCCTCCTTGTACCATATGCCCCCGGAAAACCAACCGGCGCGATTAGTTCTCTTCTCAACACCCGACATTCGCTAGAACTCGTATTGTCATTTGAGCGCTTCAAGTTGTCCGAAGATGAGCGGCGCGAAACCGCTCAAGCTCTCGCGTGGCTGCGCGACGGCTCGCCTAAGAAGATCATGTACTCGGAAGAGGTCACAATCGAACAATCGGACCTTCTCAGTTCGCTGACCAAGAACCTCGAAGACTGGTGCCGCAATCCGAGAGGATATAGAGTCTTCTGCGACCTCAAATCAAACGACTCTCTTCCCGTAGCATTGCTCCACCGCATCGGCGCTGAGGTCTTCGGTGGCCGACCACTCTCCATTAACTTCGAGCAGAAGCTTGATTCTGATCAAAGCACAAAACCCGTCTCGCCGCAGTTGGACCTTCGCGGTTGTTTCAACGATCTGGGAGATTTGCCAGCCGCGTTTCCGAGTCTTACGTCTCTGATGGATCGCGGAGTTAATCGTGTCTATCAGTTGCCCAATCTTGCCCTGCCAGACACCGGCGCGCTAATTGGCCGGGTCGATGATGGTTGGGCAGAGCGTGACGTACGGCTGAAGGATTCGGATCGAAGCACTCATTTAGCCATAGTCGGGAGCACAGGCACTGGTAAATCTACTTTGCTGCACTCGCTGATAAAACACTCGATCGAGAATGGTGATGGCCTTATTCTCTTGGATCCTCATGGCCACCTCTATCGCCAGGCGCTTGAGAGTGTGCCGGCTCGACGAGCGAAGGACGTGGTTCTAATCGACTTCACAGATTTCGAGCACGCTGTTGGCATAAATTTCCTCGAAACGAGCGGTCCACACAAACAAATGCTGACGAACTTCGTTGCGAACGAAATGATTAAGATCTTCGATCGTTTGTACGATCTACGCCAGACGGGTGGCCCGATGTTTGAGCAGTACATGCGTAGCGCGCTCATGCTTCTGATGGAAAATGAGTTTGAGGGCGGAACCCTGGTTGAAGTGCCGCTGTTATTTCAGGACAGCGAATTCAGACAATACTTAATCGAGCATTGTGGAAACCCCCACGTTACGACATTCTGGACCCAACAAGCCGAAAGGGCTTGTGGTGAGATCTCACTTGCGAACATGGCGCCTTACATAACGTCGAAACTGAACCAATTCACGAACAATGCGCTGGTACGAGCTGTGATAGGGCAGTCCAAGAGTACTGTTAACTTCCAAGATATTCTCAATGGCGGAAAGATTTTGTTAGTCAACTTGTCGAAGGGTTTGCTCTCACAAATGGATGCCCAACTGCTTGGAATGCTGATCATGGGCAAGATATTCGCAGCCGCGATGGAGAGATCTGCGTCGAGCGATTCTTGTCGCAAGACTTTCATGTTCGTCGATGAGTTCGGCAACTTCGCGACCGATACTGCTGCGTACATGTTGAGTGAGTCACGCAAGTTTGGCCTCAGTTTGACCATGGCATTTCAGAATTTGGCTCAATTGAATGCGCAGGACGGTAAGCAGAACCTGCTTGAGTCACTATTGGGTAACGTGGGTTCATTAGCGCTGTTTCGAGTCGGTCCAATGGACGCCGACAAGCTGGCATCGTACACACGACCTGATTTTGCTGCCGAAGATTTGCAAGACCTTCCGAATCACCATGCAGTCGCTCGACTGCTAATCGACAATCAGCCGTGCCGGCCATTTGTCTTTAAGACAGCACCGACGCCTAGCGCTGCAAACGCTGGGGGAACGGAACGGATCATCAAGGCATCGCGAGCAAAGTACACGCGTCCAGTAACGGATGTAGAGCAGGAAATTCTAAAACGGCGAACTTGGGCTTTGTAGTAAGTCGCTCATGGGCGTGTTGCTTTCTCGTCAGGACTGCCGATAGCAAGTCCGCTACTAACAGCAGCGTAATAGTGAGTCAACGGCTTGAGCGTTCGCTCCGAATCTGATCATTGTTCAAGCATCGCGTGACTACTCGACCGATAAGAAACGTCAATGAATTCGGGTCAAAACCCGCGTAAATACTGCGAGCACCTCGCGTAGCACGGTGCGCCGAAAACCTGTTTTAGCAACGCGCCGATCTCATCCTGCAATCCCGGCACGCTTTGTGCAATGAGCGAGTCGAGAATACGGAACCTTCAAACCTCCAAAGGAGATAGGGAATGAGCAAACTTCGAATGAGTGCACATGCCTGGAAGAGATTGTCTCAGAGGAATCTAACGCTTAGTGATTTATTGATAGCGATCGACCGTGGTCAAAGGATCTATAGGGCGCATGCGTGTTTCTATTTTCTCGGGTTGAGAAATTTGCCTACGGGTGCAGATCCCGAGTTGCTGCGACTTGTCGGAACAACGGTGGTTGTCGAGAACAATGAAATAGTAACGGCATATCGCAACAAGCATGCGGCGGCGAAAATAAGACGGAAGGCGAAGCGCTATCACGACGAAGTCATGAGAGGCCGGCGCATCATTTCCATTGGCGCGAAAGTGGCGATGGCGGCGAGGGCGTGAAGTGCAGCGCTGTAGTCGAAGACAACTGTGTCCGAATCGCTTCGTTGGGAGCCGAATACGCGAAGAGCGCCGTGGCTGTGAGGCAGACGAAAACGGCATCGCGAAAGCCTTGACCCATCGAAGATCGTTGTTATAGAGTCTGCGGGCACGGCTGGCCTTCTGATTCTCAACTCTTTCCAGTCACATTTAAGAAGGCTCGTGCATCGTCATTGTGCTCGTGTTCTGCCAAGCAAGTTGTTGAATAGTTCAACATACATTTCTCTGACGTTAGGCGGACGCAGACAACGACGCAGACTTATCGTCGAAAGAGACAGGAGGAAAAGAACATGTCAGATAAGGAAACCCAACTGGCAGGGACTGGTCATTGTCATTCATGTGATTGTAAGGGATACATAAGTAAGCATAATGGCACACATGAATGCAAAAATTGTGATCATCACTATGACCGCCACAACTAAGGGTTCGCTCAGGTATGAGAGCAGCGAGCGGCGAGCCAAGCGTTGTCAAGAAGTCTGAGACAACCGAACGATTCGAATCTAGCGTAGCATCCGGTGGATCTGGGTCAGCTTTTTTATGGGCCGATCGATCCCGACGGGGGTGTCCGTTCGCGGGGCAAGAAGGAAGTCTGCTGGGAGAAGCAAGAGTATTCGAGTCTGACCGCTTCATCGTAACCACGGAGCGTTTCGATTATGGATCCAAAGTCGTCCTTCTGGACGACATCAAAGGCGGCGCACTGACGTCAGCGCTGCGCAGCTCAATTCAACCCTTCCACATGAGGTGGTGTCATGAAAGTATCAATAGAACACAAACGACCTATTATCAAGAAGCTGTTCGGGGGCACAAAGGAAGGAAATTACGAATCGGCCTTTGTCACTCTCCACTTCTCCGACGAGGAAAAAGTGACGATCAAACAGAATCGCCTCGAAGACCGCTTGGTCTATGAACATCCCTCTGACGAGAGCGACTACGAAAAGGGTCAGCAGACTGCAATGGAGCATCCGAATAGTTACGCCGGCCAACACCCACGTTCAAGGTACAAGCAGTCGCGGTTTGTTGGCCACTTTCTTCAAGAGCCAACCCAAGAAGTTTACGCTTACCTGGATACCCCCATGCGATTTGCAGAAATACAGCAGACCGTCGAGAATAACCTTCGAGAGCTAAAGAAGCTCATGGACGGTATCCAGTCATTCCCAACAGACAAGAAAGAGTTTGAACTCTAATTAAGACTTCGGGGGCCGCCCAACAGAAGCTCGATACTCCGCCGCTCCTCCAGTTGGCCCTAACTGAGAATCGTGGGATCTCGCTCTTTCAGGCGGCCGTTATGATCCAACCCTCGCTCTCAACCTCAGACCAATAAGGAGAGACAACATGAGAGAATTCATCATACCAGAGGACGGCGTAGTTGTTAGGACAGAGCAAGGGCGTGCAATCTTAGAATTATCAATTCAAGCCGAAGGTAATGTTGTCAGAATGTTCGGTGCCGATGGTGAGCCGAAGATAGCATTGGCAGCTTATGGCGATACTGGGACGCTAATCATCGGAGATCCTAATGAAAACGGGATTGTCATTTCTTGTAGCGAAGACGTGAGCGAAATCGGCATCATAAGTTCAGGCAAGAGTATTAATTTGGCTATTAATCAGACGAGCAGCGAACTAACATTTCTGAATGCCAACGGTGCAACCACGAACAAGCTTTACGTGGATGAAGATGGCGGACAGATGGGATTGGGTGACCTAGAGGGCGGTATGGTGATGTCTGCCGGTGCTGGAAAAGGGGGAGGTCTGTGTCACCTAATGAACAAGAAGGGCGATACAGTCGTGGTATTAGAGAGCAAGGAAGAGAATGGCAATATTACCTTGTTGGATGAAGACCGAAACATTCGGCTCATGCTCCGACACGAAGAGGATAGCAACATTCATTTAGTGGATAAAACGGGTCATATTATTTGGACTACATTGCAGCAATAGTGCCAGGGCGTTTTTTGAAGCAACGAAGGAGGATTACTCATGGGTACGGAACAAGGACCGAAACCACCACCGAAGTGTCCAGCCTGCAATGGATCAGGAAAGAAGAATGGCCACACCTGTCAAGAGTGCAACGGCTCTGGACGGAGGCGATAGCACGAGCGCGCCGCGATTGCGGGCGGTGATCGGCCAAGCGATGTCTGTTCTCGAGGAGGCAATTGAAGCCTTCGAGGTCGAGATACAGAAGCTTGATAGTGCGCCGACAGTCTAACAATCGCATAATGCTCCAGCTTCCACGAAATGAACCGATGTGTGACTCGTAAATTCGGAGTTGGTAGCGAACAGGTGGGGAGCCACGAGAAACTTGCCGACTGAACTCTAGACAAGAAACCCGAATTGCCTAAAAGGAGATCGCGACTATGAGATGCAAACATGGATACCTCATTCACTTCAACTGGGACGACTGCCCGGACTGTAGAGAGGAGGCTTACGAAGAGCGACAGCGGGAAGAATCTCTAGAAGAGATGAGGAAGCAAACCCGTCTTCTGGAAGAGATGGCCCGCCGACAGCGAGAGTCAGGCAAAAGTTAGCAGTTACCTTGGCCATTGGAAAGCGGAACGTTTTGGCGGGTACCACAGGCCTAGCCTAAGTTGATGTATGAATTTAAGCCGACCAGGTCTTTCCCAGGGTGATTGAGGAAACGACATGTTATCAAATGATCAAGTGTCTGGGGAGACAGAGCGTCAACAGGGTCTATCTCCAGACCCGAACTTCGAACCTGACATATGGCGAAGCGCGATAGAGAGTAATCGCGCAATTCCGTCTCTTGAGACCAGAACGCGCGACTCATTAGTCATCACGATTGACGGCACAGCCAAAGATCTTTTTCGTTGCTTCTGTGCCTTTGCAGCAGCAGTTAGCGAAGTCCGCGAGTTGACTCAACACACTCCCTGCCAATGGCAGAACATTTGCCAGCTTCGCTCCGGCCGGAAGTACGATTACGCTCCTCGCTGGACCATGACCGACCTTTACTTTCGCGGCCGTTATGCCAGTTGCTTTTCGGGAACCGATGGCTTGGACGTCGGTGCCAGAATTAGTGATCCGTCCAGTCGAGCTACGATTGATTCCTCAAGCCCCGGCGGCCGAGGACGTATTCCACCCGAAACCTTTGTCTCGCACTTCGGATATTACTCTGGCCTTGGTAGTCGCATGAAGGCGATCGATATTAACCCGCCGGAGTCTTTTCAGTCAGAAATAGTTTTCGGCGATGCTCGGCTTCTTAATTTTGAGTCGAACTCATTCGATTTTGCCACGATTCCTATGCTGCTGGGAGCAAACAATCCATGCTCAACATATCTAGAAGTGGCTTTATGTCTCGCTGAACTCAGAAGGGTCCTAAAACCGGGCGGGCTAGTTTATATTGCCGATGCTGGCTTTCAGCCTATCGTTGGATATGCGGCTGAGCAGCTTGAACTCGAGGTGTACGTATCCAAAGGATCGCACTACGGCTTACCCGTCGGTTCCTTGCTTCGGAAACGACGGACCACTCAGGGCCTTTCACCCTTTGATGAAATCTTCTCGGCACAGGAATTACGTTCGATCAGCTTCGATTCAGCTACCGAGGTGTTTCTGAATTGCAACTTAGCTTATGACGCTGCGCCTGTTTGTTCTTTCTCGAACTCAAGAACCTCCTGCTCAGACTGACCGGGCAGTAACCTCGCTGCCCAAACGGTGAGAGTATGGCAACATACTAAATTGGGATTAGTGGTTCATGTAACGACACATTCAATGAAACTGAACATAGTTGAAGTTGGCGATCCCGTCCTGCGTAGAATGGCTCAGCCTCTGTCCGCAGACGAGATTCGAAGCGCGCGGATTCAGCAGCTCATTGGGTTAATGCGTGACACGATGCGGGATGCACCTGGGGTAGGGCTGGCTGCTCCAAAAGTGGGCGCGGGTGTGCAGCTAGCGGTAGTCGAAGATAGAGTTGAGTACAATGCACACCTTTCAGCTGAACAACTTGCCGAGCGGCAGAGATCGCCGGTAGCATTTCATGTAGTCATCAATCCGAAACTATCAATCCTCGAAAGCGGCAATGTGGAGTTCTTCGAGACGTGTCTGAGCGTGAGCGGATTTGGTGCGTTGGTGTGCCGAGCGAGCAAGATCAGAGTGGAGTGCCTAAACGAAAAAGCCGAACCTGTCACCATTGACGCCACAGGTTGGTATGCCAGGATTTTACAGCACGAGATAGATCATCTAAATGGAACCGTCTATATAGACCGAATGAGCACCCGGTCGTTCATGACCGTAGATCACTGGAATAGATATTGGAAGGATCGCTCGGTGGAAGAATTCCGAGCCGAGCTTGGGATTGACTTGGCCAATTTTTCAACATAACGGCAATTCCAAAGAATACTCTTGCCCTGGAACAGGGCAGTCTTGCCATTACGGCGCATGGAGATGGTAATCAGTTTTACGAATGGTAACGCCAACAGGGTAACCGTAAAGAACTTCCGCTTGGCAGACTTTTGGCAGACTACGCTTACATCCTGATCAGTTTATGCTGTGTTGAGGTGACTTCTGTAACCGCCTTCGCCAATGTTCATAGCGACAGGAACGATTATGCGCTGTGCGAGATGGCCGGGGACGGCTTTGACACGGTAGGGGTCTGGGGTTCAAATCCCCACGCGCCTACCATATCTCTCAATAACTTAGCCCGTACAACCACGTTTTCAGTGCTCCAAAAAGCTCCAGTTACCATTTTCCTGTTTTCCGCATAATTCCCCACTCTGAAATGTCCTATCGCTCTCGGCGTGTAAGAGATGTGACTCTTTTATTCTAGCAGAGCGTTTCAGTTTGCGCTTTGGCTCTAACGTTTAACCATTGGGTTGGCCTAAAGACTAACTACTATGCTCAGAAAAGCTGAGAGGCTCAGCCATGAAGGGATTCAATTCCTTCGTTGATGCGTGTCGCCTGACCAAAAAATAGTTTGCCATTCATTTTTGCTGAAACAAAAAGCACCTGGAAGGTGTCACGATCAGCTATGTCACTTGTCTCACCGAAGAGAAGGGAAAAAGCTGGCTCGACCGGCTTGCCAAGTTGATACCTCCTTTCAATCACAACAGCGTAAGGTAGGGAAGAGTACGGAAATGTGTCTGCCCAATTTGATTGATTTGCGAATTGAGTTAGATCTATCAGATGAAGCAAGCCGGCGTCGATGGGTTCGCTGTGAGTGGACGGCCCGTCGAAGATCACAAACAGATTTGCGCCCCTTCGGCGCGCCAACAAGGATTTCAGACCTGCGCCCGCCGGTTTGTGTACGCCGAACAGAAACACTTTACCGGACGAGCATACGGCGCCTCTTCAAGAGGCTGGCCGGGATCAGATAGCCCGCATCCGCGGGACGCTACGTGCGTGAGATTTTCAATCGGGATACGAAAGCTGACAGCAACCCGCCGCTTTGAATGTGCGTTGTCGAGGCTGTAGCTCCCGCAAGTCTTTCAGGTTGCAAGTGACAGCGGGTTATTGGTCGACGATAACCTTTCCGTTTACGACTATGCGGGTGTGGCTTTGTCCATTAATGACTGAGTTAGAAACGAAAACGCTTCGGCTATTGCTTTGGACATGGACGCCACTACTTTAGGTCTGCGATTGGATAGTTGAAACTGCGCTGTAGTACGTCGTTGGATAGGTGACGTAGGTTTGTTGTTGCTGGTATTTGCTGCCGCGACGTTCGACAGTTTTTCTGACATGCGGATAGGATGGGCTTCTCCGTCAATTAAGACCCTACAGGGGACTCCAGCAGAACATTCCGCCTCACTTTCAGAGTGGCTATGACTCTGCACAGCACTTTGCGTAACCGGGTCGAATTAAGCATCTAAATTGCGCGTAAGTAGTTCTCTCACAGGAAAATAACACGACAGCAAAGATTTCTCTTGACATGCCGAGACGGTAGTAATAGGATGCGCCAGTCCTGCGTCAGCGAATGGTAATAGAGACTCGCTGCCGTCTCTTGAAACTTGTACTCCCGAGGACATCGATGGCCTCCCTTCTCCGACATTCATATCTTTCCGCCCATCTGGTACGTCTGTTTTCGAAAGACATGACATGTCAACAGAGAAGAGCACCTACTGATTGCCCTCGGCTAAACAGATTTTCTAACCAAACGAAAAGGCCCGATCACCACTAGCGCGTGGTAATCGGGCCTCGTTGCAATACAGCCCTGTCGCGTTGGGCAACAGATGCGACTGCTAACACCTCGCATCATAGCGCAAACCGCGGCGGTGGCTCAACCCCGGTGGCTTCTCAGTCACTTTCACTGCCGCTTATACCGGCGCACGGAGGAAACAATGATGAAAATGAGGATCATCCGCCTGGTCTCGCTATGTGCGACGGCCGTACTGACGCTTGCGCTGTCTTATGGCGTGGCCAATGCCTGTTCAGATTTCATTCAGGGAAGTCAGGGCAGCGGCTACTCCTGCGAGTTGTCTGGTGAAGATAGCCAGTATTGCTATTACAACTGTACCTGTACCATATCGATGGCGCAATGCGAGAACAATATGCACAGGGATGGCTTCGAGATTGAAGGCATAGACTATTAGGGAAGGGCTGCCAGGCGACCGCCTGCGCGGCGACTTCTCAAGGAGCTAAGAGAGCAAATGGCCAAGGGTTTTTTCCGCTGGATCATGGTAATGCTCTTGCCCTTGATTCTTGCTGGGCTGCATCTGTCCGTAGTGCAGTCTCAGCAAGGGTCGAGGGGTGTTTTTCGCAACCGAGAACCTAACGTTCATGTACCCAACTTATATGCGGACAAGCTTACTCTCAAGATAACAGTTGTCAATTTACCCGGGGCGAATGATCCGCGTAGTTACTCAGAATGCTCTTATCAAGTCTTCTTCGTCCCAGAAGATAAGTATTACGAAGCCCTACAGGCGTTGCCCGGCGGAGCACAGAATCTCGCTCCGGCACAATTCCCCGGCAGAATGTTGATTGCTGAAGGTACGATAAAAAAGAACGTGCTGACGACGATAGGGGAAAGAACATTCACTCGGTCGGTTCCCTTCAAGGCCAAGATCCCAGATGCGCAACAAACAAAGTTCGCGCGCTTAATGTTCAGTTATGCGGTGAAAATCTTTGACGGCAAGCTGAATAGGGCCGTTTATCGTTCGGGGGTTTTTCTGAACTTTCCATTTGACGATTCTTCTAATCAATCAAGTGCCTGGCGCCGTGAGACGTTGTATCTCAATTTCCTAGTTACGGATGGTGGCGAACTATACCGCTCTCAATGGGCTCGCAAAGATGGAGATACGAGTTGGGATAGGTGAAACATGTCGAGACGAGCTAAATGGTCACTGGCCGTAAGCGCAAGTGTAATCCTGCTTTTTTGCTCGAGCTTCGTCTTTTTTTACACCAGAAGTCAGCGGCAACTGGCAAGTGGTGTCTCGCCGAACACTCAGTCTGCTTTCGGGAAGGAATTGCCGCGGGTTCATTTAACCAGCATCTCTGGCTTGCCCGTTGATGATCAAATCCTGCGACACGGCAAGGTAGTGGTTGTGTTCGTCACTCCGGACTGCAATGCCTGCCAGGCAGAGAGTGACTTCCTCAGGACCGTAATTAACAGGCGAAGCGACGTCTCGTTTTATGGCATTGCTTCGTTTGGAAAGAAGTTAACTGCAACAGAAGCGTCAGAGCTTTTTCCGTTCAAGGTCTTTTATGATGACGGCTTCCTCATGGCGTCAAAACTTGGAATCAATCGCGTACCAATCAAGCTCTACCTAGAAAATGGGATCATTACCAAAGCGTGGGGTGGTTCGACTCGGGACGAAAATGCGAAGGCAGATTTTGTTAAGTGGTTGGATAGTGTTTGACGCGGGAGTCACCCATAAGCATGAAACACGTTCTTCTTTCAATTGTTTTTCTTGCTGGACTGATCTTGTTGTGCGGTAACCCGGCTGTCGGACAAAAAAGGTCCACCGTGCCGCAAGATAACCGTGGTGCAACAAAAAGACTTGAGGATGACTTGCAGGCTCAAGTTCGTCAGCAGTTGTTCCTCAGAGTAACGTATGCGTTGCGCGCAACTTGCGAGGACGCGAGAACCTGGAAGGACGCCGTGACTGCCGCTAAAGTGCAGGCCATGGTGGCTGATCTTCTTTGGGAATCCGAACCTGATTCGGTGCGATATCTTATTCAAGCCTGGGAGACGACTGGCCGCGTCCGGGAGAATGAGAAAGAGCGCTCGAGCTACCGAAACTATTCCGCGCGCAACGACGTGCGGCGCGCAGTGCTACTCGTGGCCAGAAAGCGCGCTCCGGTCCTGGCGAAACAGTGGCTCGAGGAAATGACCAAAGAGGCAACAACTGAGAAAGAGACGCAGTCGCGAGGTGCGTTTGACGATCGCACGGCTCGCAGCAGTGTGTTGCTCCAGATGGCCTTCCAGATCGCTAGCGACAACCCGCAAGCTGCGGCTGAAATGTCGATTGAAAGTTTGCAGGATGGCGTGTCTTTCGGTTTTCAAGAAGTGCTGCTCAAACTTCAGGAAAACAATTTCGACGTTGCTCAGACTGTGTTTCGCGCTGCGCTCACAAGACTTCGCACTTTTGGACTCACCGATCCTAACGAACTCTTAATCCTGTATTCTTACCTTTACACGCCCGGACGGGTTCTCGCTCCAGCTACTTCTGATAATCGCGGCAACATTCAGCTAGCTGTGGGAAGGAATCGGCCACATATCGTTGCTGCGGCCGGCCAGTTAAATCCGGCCCTAGCCACAGAGTTCCTCGGTCTGGCCGCCGACCTATTACTCGCGCTTCCGTTGCCAGCCTCAACCACAGATCCTCAATTGACGGCCCGCACTCAGATCAGCGTCATCAGCACTCTGTTAACTGAGATGATCAAACAAGTGCCGGAAAAAGGTTTGGCCTTGAGAGCGCGAGCCTTACAAATTGATGCCGACGCGCGCTTTTCGACAGAGCCGAACTCCTCGAGGCCTGACCTCCCGGAGCGACGCGACGGAGAGAAATCGCCCGACTACCTGGAACGCCGCGTAGATGCGTTGGAGGAGGCCGCGCAGAAAGAAAGCAGTTCATTGGGGCGGGACATTGCATATGCCAAGGCGGCGCTGGCGACAACCGTCGAGCGTTACGAACGCGGTTTGGATTTGGCTCACAAGATCGATGATGAATCATTGCGAGCCGGAGTTTCAAACTGGCTGATTTATCGAGCAACACTGCACCTTATCGATAAGGGAGACTATGAAAAAGCTTACCGACTGAATTCCAAGAGCACTGAGCCTTTGCAACGGGCTGCATGCCTCGTAGCCGGTTCGCAAAAATCTGTCAAAGAAAAGCAAGAGGGGTTGGTCCGCGCGCGCCAGTGGCTGGAGGAAGCGCGAGCGGTGACAGCGCACGCCGATGCCGACGAAAACCGTTCGCGAGTAGCGTTTGGGATTGTCGCGACATACGGTCAGTTTGATCGAGCGATGGCTCTTCAGTCCTTATCAGAGGCTGTCCGTTGGCTAAATCAAACTGATGTGGTGGTCAAAAATGATGATCGCGCACCACTTATAAGGCGATTCTCCGGGTTTACCAACCTGTCTGACTTCACATATGGAACAAAGGGCTTCAGTTTCGAGACAGCTCTAAGAGTTTTTGGCTCCGAACAGTTTGAGGAGGTGCTGTCTATCATTAATACCATCTCTGCTCGAGAGATGCGCGGAATAGGAGTCGTTCTTTTTTGTGAACAGAATCTGAAGGCAGTCTTGCCGAAGGATGTCGGACCTCCTACCACACCAGGCAAGTAGGCGAAGCGACGCCTTCAGATCTTCAAACGATTGTGGAACTTAATTGCAAGGTCGCCTCAGTTAGTCATTCCGTGTTTTCGGCCTAATTTCCTTCCGTTGCGTAACCAAATGTTTCATTGGGCGACTGGCTCACCAATGGGATTTGTTGAAGGCCTATGCGAGCAATCGCACGTTGATCGCGATTGATGACGAGCTGGACTTACCGGAGAGACTACCCGGCTCGCCGAAGAGGGGGGCAAATTCAAAAACTAAAAGGAAGCGTTAGAGTGTGACGCTACGACAGCACTTGGTCTCCTTGCCGCTTGGTCTATGCTTCTCTTGCTTGACCGGTCGCTCCGTCGATTACTGTGAATTCGAAACCTTCAACTTCATAGCTGAAATGAGTTTCAATCTTTTCGAATGGCGACCGCGGGTTGGGGCGCGACGTCGCGAATTACCTCAAAGCTCTTTCGAATTCCAGGAAATCGCGAATGAACGGATCTTTTGACTCCCAGAATGTTTCATCGGGACCTTCGAAGATAATCCTGCCGTGGTGCAGCATCACAACCTTCGTATTCACCAAACGCAGTTTATCGCCTTCGTCTTCTATTCTTATTTGAGCAGCTCTGACCTGGTCACCTTTTGTCTGCTTGGACCAGGCGGCGGCGATGTAGTTTGAGGAGAGAAAGCGCACGTCCTCGATTCGGTGCGTGACCCAGATGGAACTGACCCCGCGCACATCACGGAGTTTCAGTGCCAGTTCACAAATCGTTCCCGCCGTCGGCGGATCGAGTCCCGTCGTCGGCTCATCAAACAGGACGATCTCCGGTTCGTCAACGACTGCCCGCGCGATTGCCACTCGACGCTTCATCCCTCCGGAAAGCTCGGAAGGCAATTTGTCTTCGGCGCCTTTCAATCCGACAAATGTCAAAATCTCCTCCACCTTGCGCTCGATCGTCTCGTCGTCTTCGCCGCGTTCCTGCAAGCGATAGGCGACGTTCTCGAACACGGTGAGCGAATCAAACAGCGCGCCCTCCTGGAAAACGATGCCCATCTTTTCGCGTATGCGATTCAACTCC